>JAEYRV010000022.1 GCA_023435305.1 Bacillota bacterium | reverse complement strand
GATGTTCATTATTAATTGTTGATGCATAGGGGTTCCTCCTGTTTTTGCGGATTATTGATTGTGGTGATTACTTAATTCGACATTTATGGGAGGAAATCCTATCATATATTGAGTGGTAAACAAATTTTATGTGCATAGAACCCGCATACATCAACGGGTTTGGTTTATGCACATGGCTACTTAAATTATAAAAGAAGGTGATTTTGTGAAGATAGTGGATGCGCTTATAATTTTTCCGGTTAATGATATGGATAAGACAGCTGATTTCTATGTAAATAAGATGGGGTTTCGATGCGTCAAGTATCTTGATGTCGCGGAACCACATGTTTGTCTATATCGGGATGCTATTGAGATCATATTGACCAGGGCTGAAGGGGAAGTCGTTCCAAACAGGATAAGATATGGATATGGCGAGGATGCGTATATTATTACATCAGAGCAGGAGAGTCTGCAGGAGGAATTCAGATCCAAGGGAGTGACTGTGGTAAAAGAGGTCTCGATGACCGATTACGGCAATAAGGAGTTTATTATTCAGGACATAGATGGAAGACAGCTTGTGTTTGGGGTGAAGCAGTGGAATGATGCTGATGAAGACAAGCAATGGGAGGAGCTGTATTCCAGGGCAAGGCATGTGCGGAATGACAGACGGATTTCTGATTCTATGGAGGCCGGATGTGTTTCTGCTGCCATAATGACTGCGAAGGGAAATATTTATGTTGGCGTCTGTATAGATATGAGCTGCTCTCTTGGTATGTGTGCCGAGCGAAATGCTCTGGCAAATATGATCACCAATGGAGAAAGTGAGATAAGAAAGGTGCTTGCTATCATGCCGAATGGATCGTGCGGCGCGCCTTGCGGGGCATGCAGAGAATTCATGATGCAGCTTGGCGTTGATCCGAAAGAGATCAGGATCATGCTGGATTACGACACGAAACTAATAGTTACGCTTGATGAACTATGTCCGGAATGGCCGTTGTGATCGAGCAGGAACGTAAGTGAGGCGAAGGGCCTCGTGCTGAAAGGACTTCTCGATGAAAACGCCTCGTACTGAAAGGGCTTCGCGATGAAAAGGCCTCGTGCTGTAAGGCCTCGTACTGAAAGGGCTTCGCGATGAAAAGACCTCGTGCTGTAGGGCCTCGTACTGAAAGGGCTTCGCGATGAAAAGGCCTCGTGCTGTAAGGCCTCGTGCTGAAAGGACTTCGCGATGAAAACGCCTCGTACTGAAAGGACTTCGTGATGAAATGGTCTCGTACCGAAACGCCTCGTGCTGAAAAGGCCTCGTGCCGAAGGACCCTCGTACCGCACTGGCCCTCGTGTTTTCGTGACCGGCACATTTGCTACATAATTATTGTAAACTTCCTACTTTATGTTATAATTTCAATAGATAGTTTATTGTCTCGGTAAATGAAGGCTTCAAAATATACGATGAAGGAAGATGCATATGAAGAAGAAAACATTTATTCTCTCCAATGACAAACAGGTTAACAAGCTTATCTCCAGATTATTATTGATTATATGCATCGTAGTTTATCCCACTCTGGGGATATTTACAGTTGCAGGTTTCTTTAAAATAGATATGAAACAGCTGATTCTATTTGCCGCAGTAAGCTTTTCGCTGGCAATATTAAATTTCATACTGGAAAAGATATTAAATAATCCGGATGTTGTAAAATACTTAAGTTTACTCGTAAGCGCGGTGATTGTCGGAATGCTTGCGACCAACCCCAATATCGGAATACATCTTACATATATCTTCCCGCTGCTGCTCAGCTGCCTTTATTATGACAAAAAAGCCTCGTTTTCAGCATTTATCATGGGATTTATCTGTATTGCATTAAGTCAGCGTGTCAGGCTGGAGGCCGAAGGGTTGATGGATGAATTCATACCCAAGATGCTGGGTTATGTTTTGGAATTTGTTTCACTGTTCCTGCTGTTCAACCTGCTTATGCGCCGCTTGAACAAGATGTTCAACTCTCTTGCGGATTCTGAACAGCAAAAGCAGATACTTGACGGGCTGGCCACAGCATCGCAAAACTCCAGTGATTCCTCAAGGATGCTTTATGATTCTGTCAATCAGTTTGCAGCAGCAATAGACCAGACCGCTAAATCGAATACAGAAATTGCCGATAATGCTGTTTCTGCTGTTAACAGCGGCAGGGATAATCTGAATTATGTGCAGGAATCTTCGAAATCGATAGTGAGTATCTCGAAAGATATGGAAATAGTATCTGTGAAGTCATCCGAGATGGCCGATGTGTTCAAATCCAGCTATATGGCGACTCAACAGAGCAAAGAATATATGGACGCCATGATCCAGGACATGGATATTATCAATAAGACCACTACTGATACAATGCAGGTAATGACCTCATTGATGGAAACGTCGAATGAAATCAATAATATTTTGGATATAATTGGCGATATCTCCAGGCAGACCAATCTTCTGGCGCTCAACGCATCCATTGAATCAGCCAGAGCCGGTGAGGCAGGGAAAGGTTTTGCAGTGGTCGCAGACGAGATAAGAAAGCTTGCGGAGCAGTCAGGTAAAGCAACCGCGCAAATAAGCAAGCTGGTATCGCAGCTGCAGGAAAGAACAAACTCCGTATATGAAAAAGTGGATGATGGGGCCGACGCAATTAAGAATTCAATGGAGAGGGCGGCAAATACCGCTGAAAAATTTGATGAATTAAAGCATCATCAGGACGTGCTGAAGGCTAAAGTCGGAGAAATAGAGACCGCATCAATAAGCTCGTCTTCACACAGTAAATACCTGACTGAGGTAATGGCTAAGATAAGCGATCTGGTGGAAAGCTCGCTGGAAGAGATCCAGAGCATAGCTGGTGCGACACAGGAACAGGCAGCAACGATGCAGGAGATCACGGCATCTTTTGAAACGATTGAAGGCATTGCTGAGAATTTGAAAAAAGTCAACGAAGAGCTTTCGGGCCTGAATTTCAGCCAAAGTGCTGTACAGTAGAAAAAAAGCCTGATATAGTCAACATAAAAAGCTGCACAATAGCACATATCGCAGATAACCTATACGCAGATAACCCATACGCAGATAACCTATACGCAGATAACCTATACGCGGATAACCCATACGCAGATAACCCATACGCGGATAACCCATATCGCAGCAAGCAATAAAACAGCAAACTAAGCAGGCGCCTATCGATAAATGATTTTTCGGCAGGTGCTTTTTTATGCATTTCTTTAGGGAGCTTCCGGAGCTTTATCACATGTAAAAATAATTGAATAAATGTAAAAATATTTAAGCTATAGCAAAATGTAGAGGCGATATAATATAATCAAATCTTTATCAAAAATCACATTATCACACACTGAATAGCTGCCGGAGGAATGGATTCTTTTGGTGTATTGAAAGAGGGGAGATGGTTCCGTTGGTTAACTATGAGCTTATATGCAGGACGGTGGATTTACCGGAAGGAAAAATTTATAAAGGAGAATAGTTATGAAAAGAAAAAATTTCATGAAAATTACTTCTGTAATTTTGGGCATTGTTTTATTGGTCGGCTTGTTTAGCTTTGCCAGCGCAGAGGAAACAGAACTGGTCCCGGGGCCGACCATAATCAAGGACCCTAATTCACCTACCGGATATACTGTCCGGTTTGTTTACCAGAATGAAACAGCAACCAATGTGAAATTTGTCGGTGATATACTTTTGAGGAACTGGGCCGACCCCGCCGATACAAAGGTATACCAGCCGTCTGAGTACAAACCCGGCTTAATGCGCGGGGGCGGAGCATATCAGGCGGATATGGAAAAGCGTGACGGAGGCTATTGGGTCATCGATGTACCGCTTGCAGCCGGCGCAAACCAGTACTGGTTCTATGTGGACGGCAATACCAACCTGTGGGTGACCGACCCTGCAAATCCGCCGAGATATGCGCCGGATGGCCTCACAGGGACCTCCAGACGTGCCTTCAATGTGGTTTATCTGCCGCATGATCCGGAGAAGCAGGACGATCTTATGAAGGCCCGCCTTATAGAAAACCCAAGAACCGACGAAAAGACAGGCACCTGGGACTATGTGGCGATACCGACTCAGATCGGCGGCAAGACCCGTTATTTGGGCGTATATCTGCCGTACGGATATGATCCGGACAGGGCAGAGCCGTATAAGACGATCTTCATGCAGCATGGCGCAAGTCAGGATGCTTCCGACTGGATGAACATCGGCAGCGTGCCGAATATTATGGATAACCTGCTGGCAGACGGCCTTACTGAGCCCGCCATCGTCGTGTCGACTGACTCTACATACCTTGGGAGCTCGTCGGAGGGGTATCCAAATCTGTTCAATATCATCCTGCCATTTATCGAAGAGAACTACAATGTGTCCAAGGAAGTGGCTGACAGGTCCTTTGCCGGACTGTCAATGGGCGGCGGTATCACATCAAACATTATCAACTATGACGCCACAAAGTTCGGATACTATGGTATATTTAGCGCCGGTATGGGCGTGCGCAATACCACGCCTAATCTGGATGTACCATACATTCTCGTCGGTGCAGGACAATATGATTTTGGACTGCCAACTGCGGCTCAGGTAGCAGTATTGGATGGCAAAGCGAACTATAAGAATATCGTAGTGGCCGGTGCGCATGATTTTAACACCTGGTGCCAGCTTTTTGCGATATATGCAAGGGACTACTTATGGAAACCGAGCGCATTCCGGTGCATTATGAGTATCCAGGACACAGCAGTCACAACATCAGTAGGAGCAGCGCCTGTACTTCCGGGGCAGGTTACTGTTAATTGGAATGACCAAATTGCTTCGCTGGTGGATGTGGTTTGGAATGAAATAGATCCGGCGAATTATGCAGCAGAAGGGACATTTGAAGTACTGGGAACCGTGGAAGGCACTACATTGAAGGCAAAAGCAGCAGTTAACGTTTCCAGTGATGTTTTGGTCCCTGGGCCGACTGTAATAAAAGACCCCAATTCACCCACCGGGTACACTGTCCGGTTTGTTTTTCAGAATGAAACTGCAACAAGCGTGAAATTTGTTGCTGACATACTGCTCAGGAATTGGGCCGATCCCACTGATGCAACGGTATACCAGCCCTCTGAGTACAGGCCCGGCTTAATGCGCGGCGGCGGTGCGTATGAGGCGGAAATGGAAAAGCGCGACGGCGGCTATTGGGTGATCGAGGTACCGCTTGCAGCCGGCGCCAACCAGTATTGGTTCTACGTGGACGGGAATACCAGCCTGTGGGTGACCGATCCCGCAAATTCTCCGAGATATGCACCGGATGGTCTGACAGGGACATCCAGGCGTGCCTTCAATGCGGTATATCTGCCGTATGATCCCGAGAAACAGGACGAAGTCATGGGAGCTCGTATTATCGAGAATCCAAGAACTGACGGCAGGACCGGTACATGGGATTATGTAGCGATACCGACTCAGATCGGCGGCAGAACCCGTTATCTGGGCGTGTACCTGCCCTACGGATATGATCCTGACAGGGAGGAGCCGTACAAGACGATCTATATGCAGCATGGCGGCAGCCAGGATGCATCTGACTGGATGAACATCGGCAGCGTGCCCAATATTATGGATAACCTGCTTGCGGATGACCTTACCGAGCCTGCCATTGTCGTAACGACTGACTCTACATACCTTGGTAGCTCGTCGGAAGGGTATCCAAATCTGTTCAATATCATCCTGCCGTTTATCGAAGAGAACTACAATGTGTCAACGAATGCTGCTGACAGGTCCTTTGCCGGTTTGTCAATGGGCGGTATGATCACCGGAAACATCATAAACTATGACGCAACGAAGTTCGGCTATTATGGTGTATGGAGCGGGGGTGTGTCAGCCCGCAACACTGCGGCAAATCTGGATGTGCCATATATTCTCTTTGCCGGAGGACGATATGATTTCGGGCTGCCGAGTGCGTCACAGGTAGCTGCATTTGACGGTAAAGCAAATTACAAATACGTTGTGGTGGCAGGAGGCCATGATTTCAACACCTGGTGCCAGCTGTTCGCACTGTATGCCAGAGATTATTTATGGAAACCGAGCGCATTCCGATGCATTATGAGTGTTCAGGACACCGCAGTCACAACAGCAGTGGGAGAAGCTCCTGTGCTTCCGGGACAGGTGACTGTGAATTGGAATGACCAGACGACCTCACTGGCAGATGTAGTATGGGCTGAAATCGATCCTTCGAGTTACGCGGCTGCAGGGACCTTTGAAGTACAGGGGACAGTGGAAGGCACTACTTTGAAGGCCAAAGCCATTGTAACGGTCACAAGCTCAGAAGTGGCTTCTTTGAAAGGACCCGGTCCGATAGATATGGGAGATCCGTTCAACGTCATCTACAACCTGGCCGGTGTACAGGGCATATCCGCACAGGATGTTACCATAAGCTACGACAAGGATAGGTTTGAATTCACAGGAGCCGAGGCATTACCTGAAGAAACATGGATCCAGCATACTGTAAATAGTGCCGAGGATGGAACAGTGAGATTTATAGTTGTCAGCGCAGGGGCACAGAACGCAATTAGCGGAAGCGCAGACATACTCAAGCTGGATTTCGCTTCTAAAGCTGAGGGAGTCGGCAATATAGCGATCACCCGTGCGGCTCTCGGTACAGGCAGCGGTGAAGTGAAAAACGCAGCAGTCTCAGGTATATCCATAGAAGTTGCAGCACAGATCAACAAAGCAGAATTGGAGGAGGCCATTGCCAATGCACAGGCAATCTATGACAGCGCTGTTGAAGGAAATGCTGCAGGACAGTATCCTACAGGAGCGAAAGCTCGTCTCAATACTGCAATAGCAGCGGCTATAGCTGTCAGAGATGATTCAGCTGCAACTGAAGAACAGGTTGTACAGGCAGCAGCTGACCTGAACGAGGCAGTGAGTATCTTCCAGAGCCTTGTGATCACAAGCTCCACAGGAGAGCTGAACGACACCGCCGGAGTAGACATAGGTGACCTTGCGATCATAGCCAGCAACTATGGAATAAAGGATGGAGACCCGGGCTGGGATGCGATCAAGCATGCCGACATCAATGGCGACGGTGAGATCGGACTTTATGAACTGGCATTCATAGCAATGAGAATACTCGAAAACTAAAAGGCAATACCGCAGAGGGCTGTCTTGGAGGGATGACCTCCAGACAGCCCTTGTAAAAATAATTGAATAAAAGTAAAAATTTTTGAATCCTAATTATCCTGGAAGGATTTATAATATATAGAAAGATACCAAAAAATACATATAAAGTAAGCGCATACCAAACGAGATCCAGAGTGTTTAAAAGGGGGTATTGTTAGTGAAAAGACTCATTTCTCTCGGACTGGCAATTATCATGTGCGCATCGCTGCTCTTGACAGGATGCGGATCCCAGGGCAACACGAACCAAACTGATGTACCGGCGCCGCCACCTGCAACAGAATCGGCACCGCCGCCCAAGACTGAACCGGCAGCACCGGCTAAAACAGAGCCGGAGCCTCCAAAACCGACGACTTTGAACTTCTGGACATTCCAGGAACTGCATAAGAGCTTTATGGACGATGCTGTTGAAACCTGGAATAAGGCACATGCGGATAAGCCGATAGAGCTGAAGGTCGATGTTTATCCAGTTGACGACATGCATAACAAGCTTTTGATCGCACTGCAGTCCGGTACCGGCGCTCCCGATATCGCAGATATCGAATGCGGCCGTTTCCCGACATTCTTAAAGGGCACACCGGCATTGTCTGAACTCAACAGAGTAGTCGAACCGCTAAAGGACAAATTGATCATGGGCAGAATGGACAACTATGCAAAGGATGGGAAGTATTACGGTATCGATTACCATGTCGGCGCACAGGTCATTTACTACAATAAGGAAGTACTTGATCAGGCAGGGGTCAATGCAGACGATATCAGGACCTGGGACGACTATATCGCTGCCGGGAAAATAATTCTGGAGAAAACCGGCAAGCCAATGACTACGCTGGAAGTGACCGATCACTGGACCTATTATCCTTTGATCACCATGCAGAACTCTGACTACCTGACGGCAGACGGTACTCCCCAGCTTGATAATGAAGCAAATATCAGATCGCTGCAGCTCCTGTCGGATATGCTGTATAAAGATAAGATCGCTATCCTGGCTCCCGGCGGATGGCATCATGCAGAAGAATATTGGGCATGGATGAATCAGGGCAACGCTGCTTCGGTTTGGATGCCTATGTGGTATATGGGCAGATTTACGCAGTACATGCCCGACTTGAAGGGCAAAATGATCATCCGTCCGATGCCGGTGTTCCAGGACGGGATGAAATCAGCCGGTATGGGCGGCACAGGAACGGCTGTCACGATCCAGAGCAAGAATGCTGATCTGGCCGTGGATTTCCTGGCGGATTCAAAGCTTTCGCTGGAGGGCAGCATCAAGACATGGACCATCCTCGGTTTTGATCCTATCAGAAAGGATGCGTGGTCAGACCCGGCAATGGAGGCTGACAATGAGTATACAATGTATTTCGGGAATGATATATTCAGCACGCTTCAGAGTGTAGTATCAGATATAGGACCGATACATTATGGCGATTTGTATCCGACGGCATTATCGCTCGTGCAGAAAAATGTAATGTTCAAAGTACTGAAGGAACAGAGCCAGACTCCTGAAGAGGCCTTGAAGGAAGCAAACGCCGAGCTGCTGAAGAAGTAAACAGCTAAAAAATCGATGCTCTGGGCAGGTTTCCTGATCGATAGCAGGGTAAAATCTCCTCCGGACAATTTGCAAATTGAAAGGAGGAGATTTAGTTTATTACAGTTAGGAGGGTTTAAGATGGATGCCGGCACAGTAAAAAACACAGAACCTTTACCCGAGAAAGCTGGTAAGAAGATGCATCTTAAACAACAGCAGATTGCACCGTACATTTTTGTCCTGCCGTTTATCATTTCATTTTCGGCTTTTTTCCTGTACCCGATAATATCAACTGTGATCATGAGCTTTCAGGAGATACTCGGACCCAGGGATATTACGTTCATCGGACTGAAAAATTACAGGAACATGGTAAATGAACACTTTTTCAATGCGATCTGGGTCACGACCAGATATACATTCCTGACCATATTGGTTTTGGTGCCGCTGCCAATGGTACTTGCAGTGCTTTTGAACCGAAGTAAAACAATAGGCAGAAATTTTTTCCGCTCAGCATTCTTTATTCCGGCACTTACCTCCGTCATTGTCGCGGGACTGTTTTTCCGTCTGGCTTTCGGTGAACAGGATACGACGCTGGTCAACATGATACTGGGGGTGTTCGGGATCCCAAAAAGAACATGGCTGCAGGAAGGCAGTACTGCGATGATGGTAATGGTCATCGTGTGCACATGGAGATGGCTGGGTGTTAATATAATATACTTTTTATCGGGGCTTCAAAGCATACCGGTGGAGCAGTATGAATCAGCATCGATCGATGGCGCGAATGAATGGCAGAAATTCCTGAGGATCACTGTACCGGGCCTTAAGCCGGTCATTATTTATGTTATCACCATCAGTGTGTACGGCGGATATGCGATGTTTTCAGAATCGTATCTTCTGTTTGGTCCAAGATCACCGGGTGATATAGGTTTGACCCTGGTGAGCCTGATTTATCAGCTTGGGTTTTTTGAGAATAACCTTGGCGCTGGTTCGGCGGTTGGTATAACCCTGCTTTTTATCGTTATGCTGATAAACATGGTCCAGCTTACCCTGACAGGTTTTTTCAAAAAGGAGAGTGACTGATATGGTATCGAACAGATTCAAGAGAGGGCTGATATCTCTGGCGCTGCTTGTTCTGATGACAGCAATAGCTGTATTTTGCCTCGGACCGTTGTTCTTTCTGCTGTCTTCATCCTTCAAGCCCGGCTCTGAGATGATCAGAAACGGAATCACTCTGAAGCTGGATATCGGGAAAATGAACCTGAACAATTACAGGCTGCTATGGGAGGGGAAGGATGGTATATACCTGTACTGGTACAGGAACAGTGTTGTCATTACCTTCCTTGGCACGGTTTTATCGCTGATCCTTTCGTCTTTGGTTGGGTACGGTCTGGCATTATATAAATTCAAAGGCAGGAATTTTCTTTTCGTGCTTATTTTGATCGTTATGATGACCCCGATCGAAATATTGATCCTGCCCTTATATAAGCTCTCTATCGCCATCAAGTTCATCGACACATACCAGGGTGTAATTTTACCCTTTGCAGTATCTCCTTTTGCAGTATTCTTTTTCCGGCAATATGCCAGCAAGCTCTCAAAGGAATTCATGGATGCTGGAAGGATAGACGGATGCTCGGAGTTCGGCATATATTTCAGGATAATGATGCCATTGATGCTGCCTGCCTTTGGGGCAATGACCATATTACAGGCAATGAGCAATTGGAATGCCTTCGTATGGCCATTGATCGTGCTGCGCTCAAATGAAATGCTCACATTGCCGATAGGCCTGCAGTCGCTGATCACTCCCTATGGGAATAATTACGATCTGCTTTTGTCCGGCGTTGTTATGTCAATAATCCCGATAATGATAGTGTTCTGGTGCAACCAGAAGGCATTTATATCCGGCCTTACAGTAGGCGGCGTCAAAGGCTGAGCCGAGGGAGGGCCAAGGAGGGGCCAATGGATGGGCCTTGGAACAATAGATATGGGAAACAAGAGGTGATTGTGGAAAATAATGGTAGTGAGGGCTTGAATCTGCTATACTGATATTGTGATTGTATCAGATATGTGGGTATCAAGGATTTATTACGGAGGAAGGATTTTTGTGAAATTGTCCATGTCATTTCCCAAAAAGCTTCTTGAAGTATGCAGCAGCACTTTTGCCAGGAGTATAGCTTTTATTATGAACACAAAAATACAACTGAGGCTGACAGTGCTGTTTATTGTTCTATCAGTAATACCCCTTGCAATAACCAGTTTCTTTTCATATAAAGAGTCCGCCGCAGCCATTACAAGTAAAACCAGCACATATTCTGCTCAGGTAATGAGCCAGATAGCGGTGAATATTAAAACAGAGCTTGACAGACTGGAAAACGACAGCGTAGATATATCTCTTTCAGAGCTGACACAAAATGTTTTGATAAATATTGAAAATATGACTGAGAGGGAAGTATACAACATCGAGTCTTCCCTTAAAGACAATCTGGTTAAAAAGTTCTCTATCCTGCACGATGTTTCGGACGTGTTGTTGTACAGCAACAGCGGCAGAAGGATAATCGCATATGGGGACAGGAGCTTTAAGCTGAACTTCAAAGAGGATTTTCTGGATGCATATTTACAGCAGCTGTTCGACAAGAAGGGTACCCCGGTCTGGAAAGGCGCCAATCACGATGCTGAGGGAATACTTGTGCAGTTTGCCACGAGCCCGGAGCAGATGAATAAAAGTGATTGTATTCTGCTGGGAAGAGCGATACTTTCGGTGGATACCAGGGAAATCATCGGCACTCTGATCATCCGCACAAACGAGAGATATTTTTCCAATATTTACAGAGACACAAATATGGGCGCCGGTGCCGACATCTTTGTGATCGATTCGGAGGGAATTGTCGTATCAAGCCGAAATACCCAAATACCTGTTGCAAAAAATTACAGGGATCCGCAGCTGATGAGAGAGCTCTTGACCAGAGATGAAAACGACAGCAAAACATTCAGCTTTGATATGGATGAAAAATCCTATCTGGTAGCATACGCACCCATCAAAAGCGCCGGTTGGTTTGTGGTGAGTACAATACCTTATTCATTCATAGATTCGGAAGCCAGGGAGATCCGAAGGACCATACTGCTCCTTAGCCTTGCGTGTTCAATATTGGCGGTATTATTATCATATATTTTTACACTTACGATATCGAAGCCGTTAAAAAGATTGGTATCGGCCATGAATGAGGTCAAAAAGGGCAATCTGTCAGTTGGTATTCTCGATAAGAGAAAAGATGAAATTGGTGAGGTCACGGATAATTTCAATAAAATGCTCAATGAGATCAAAAAGCTCATGGAGGATGTGAAAAACCAGGAGACTCAAAAGAGAAAGGCCGAAATAGAGACGCTTCAGGCGCAGATAAACCCACATTTTCTTTCAAATACCCTCACTACCGTCAAATGGCTGGCAAGTGCACAGAAGGCAGATAATATTGAGGCCATCGTATCTTCACTGATCCAACTGTTAAGCGTGAGCATGGGCAAGGGAGAAGAATTCATAACGATCCGACAGGAGATCGAGTACATAAAGAGCTATATCATTATCCAGGAATACCGCTATTATGATAAATTCAAGGTGGTGTTCGAGATCGAGGAGGATATACTCAACTATAAGATCCTGAAATTTCTGATACAGCCGATCGTCGAAAACTCGATCATACACGGCACGAAATCAAAGCTGGAGCAGGAACTGATCGTTATAAAGGGCTTCAGATATGAAAATGTACTAAAGATCACGGTTACTGACAATGGCGTGGGCATACCGAAGGATAAGTTGAGCAAATTGCTGGCAGTCGGCCAGGAGGACAGAAAGCAAAGCTTCAGCGGCATTGGGATCAATAATGTCAATGACAGGATCAGGATGAATTTCGGATCTTCCTATGGATTGCAGATCGAAAGCGTGCCGAACCTTTATACTACTGTCGAATTATCTGTTCCAATAATTGTCCAGGAGGAAATGTGCTGATGATAAAGGTACTGATCGTCGATGATGACAATATTGCCAGAACGAATATCAAGATACTGATCGATTGGGAGAAATATGGATACGAGATATGCGCAGAAGCAACGAATGGAGAAGAGGCAATACAGCTTATAAATGAAACCAAGCCGCAGATCGTGATAACAGACATGAGTATGCCGGTCATGGACGGAATAACTCTCATCGAGTACCTGTGCAAAAATCATCCTCAGATAAAGGTGCTGGTGCTGAGCGGATACCAGGAGTTTGATTATGTCAGAAAAAGTATGAAGTATGGAGCAGTGGACTATGTTTTAAAGCACAGCCTTAATCCGCATATCATGTTGGAAATGTTGAAAACCATGAAAGATATGTTGATGGAAGAGCTCTCGGAGCAATCCCGGAAAGTCATGCTCGAAGAGCAGATCAACGAAAGCAAGACCTTACTGAGGCAGAAATTCATAAAGCAGCTGGTGCAGGGAGCCATCAGTGATAGGGATGAAATAGTGCGGAAGGTAGCTGATTTGAAGCTTGATATCGAATGTAAAAGCCTTTCTGTGATTTTATTTGAAATAGACGATTACAATGCTGTCTGCGAGAAATTCTCGTCCGCTGAAATAAATAAATTGATATCCTCAGTAGAGAGTATATCTGCTGAAATACTGAAGGAAAACGCAAAAGCAGTGGTATCACATCTTCAGGATGGGAAGTTTGCAGTAATAATTTCATTTGGAAATCTGCGAAGTGATTTATGCATGCATAATATCATTATCACGACTATCAGCAGGATCAAATCAAGCATTAAAAGATATCTGAACATAACTGCCTGCTTTAGCTACAGCAAGATTTTCAATGATATCGCAGATATAAATAAATATTTCAAGGAAGCTGAGGTCGTACTTCAGGACAGGTTCTTCAGGGGCAAGGACCGGATAATGGATAAATCCTCATGTAACGCTCCATATGTTGAGTACGTCAGTCTTGAGCTCTCTGAGGAAAAGAGCATGATCGAAGCTTTAAAGGCCCAGGATCATAAAAAAATCGAGGAATGCATCGATAATGTTTTCTCCAAATTTATTGATAACAGACTCAGCTATAATTCTGTGCAGATGATTTGTGCCGAGCTTATCAACATAGCAAACAGAGTAGCCCGAGAGACAGGCATAGACATAAAGAGAGTGTATAGTGATAAAGATATCCCATACGATAGTATGAAAAAAATGGAGACATTGATCGAGATAAAGGAATGGATACTAAAATCCTATACCAAGCTGGCTGATATTATTGGTGAGATCAATGCGAACTCCAATTATTCCGAATACACCAGGAAGGCTATCAGCTATATTCAAAGCAATTACACAAAAAATGTGTCGCTCAATGAAGTAGCTGAGTACATAGGCATCAACAGTTCCTATTTGAGCAGGGTTTTTAAGGAAGACTGCGGCATGGGTTTTGTGGAATACCTGAATAATGTCCGCGTCGGCTATGCCAAGAGGTTAATTGAAACAGAGGGACTGAAGCTGAAGGATGTTGCCAGAAGGGTGGGTTTTAACAATTACACTTACTTCTTCAAGGTTTTTAAGGATGTTCTGAATGTAACTCCAGGTGCCACCCACGACAGATAGGCAGCAACGCAGCCATGTAGCAAGACAGCCAGGCGGCAGAATAGCCAGGCAGCAAGAGAGCAAAGTAGCAAGGCAGCCATGTAGCAAGACAGCCAATAGTTAAACAGGCAGGGGAGTTATTTTTTAAGCTCACCTGCCTGTTGTTTGTTATTGTTGGATGACAATGTTTCCTCTTTCTGTTTCAAGCACAATGTTTTCAGTGCTCTCTGCAGATAATTCATATCCTTTTCCATTCTCGGGTTTCGTGCCGGATTTGTTTCCTCCGACCTGTATGAATCCGCTCGAAGTCCTGGCTATGATGGTGCCGGACAAGTGCTGGGCAGCGGGTTTGACGGGGGATTCCATAAATATCGAACCTGTATAGGTTTTTGCCTCGACAGCGCCTGGTACGGTCTCGATATATATGAATCCGCCTCTGCTTTCCAGACTGATATTGTCAGGATGGCAGCCCGCCGGCAGCGAGACTGTAAGCTCCGCACGGTTTTCGTGCATCGATACCAGGGGGAACAGCGGCATTCTGCCGTTTGAAGCTTCCTTGAAGACCAGCTCGCCGTTATTCAATGATATATCAGACTCCAGCCAATCAGATTGCTCATATACCAGCTCGATTTTATCCGAACTGCCTTCCTTCAGCCTGATGACCGAATGGGTCGTGCTTATATTGATCCTTGAGACATCGCCGGCAGTGAACTCCCGGGATTGTACATCAATATTGCCTGGCTTCATACTGTTGAATATCATGAACATTTTGATCGGCAGACCGGTAACGATCATAAGCAGGAGGCTGGCTGCGATGATGATGAGCCCTGCTTTGAGCATTCTGCCCGATGACATTTTACTGCCCGAAGTCCTTTCTTTGCCCGAAGTCCGTTCTCTGCCACCGGAGACAGGAGTGTCGATGGAGGAATCGGTGGACAGCATTGGACTTTTGTCCTTTTTCATCATGTTTGAGATCAGATTTGCCGACAGCCTGAATATCGGCCTGCACAACACGTAAAATCCATATGCGGTCAATAACATCAAACCTGCGAGAAATATGCCCATCCCAATCGTACCTATGATTTCGGCCGTATATCCGGAAGGTATTTTTAGTGCTTCATTAACCAATACAGGCAGTATCAGGCATCCTGCGGCAGCTGAAACGACAGTTCCCAGGAATAGCAGTATTGCGATGCTGTAGGTAGTAAAGATAAGCAGCGAGAACATCAAAATTGTCAATGGCGTCGTAAAACCTATACGGGCATATCTGACCAGCTTGGAATAATTCTTGAGTCCGGGGTTGCTTCGGACATTTTTTAATCCGGTTTCAGCCTTGATGGCCGCTACCGCCTTTTCCGCAGAGTCGAGCCTTGAAAGCAGTTCCTCTGGGCTTACACCTTCATCCAGTGCATCGTTCACGTATTCAGTATAGTAATCCACCGCTTCCTTCCGTTCGAGTTCGGGAAGGCCCGCCAGATGTTGTTCAAGCTCTTTCAGATATTTTTCGATTCTACCATCCATTTTTATCACCGCCTGTTACAAAATCAATGATCCTTTTTAACTCGGAGAGTTCTTTTCTGTATTCGATCAGCCGTCTGACACCAGCTTCTGTTATCTTGTAATACCGCCTCAACCGGCCGGAATGCTCTGCAGAGTATGTTTCAACGCAGCCTTGTACCTCAAGCCTCCGAAGCACAGGATAAAGAGAGGATTCGGATGCATCCATCAGCGTCATTATTTCCTGAGTCAATTTATAGCCATATGTGTCACCTTCTGTCAGCACATGCAGTACGCATGCATCCAACAGGCCCTTTTTCATCTGGGCATCCAATAATACTACCTCCTTTTAATACCGCACATCCTTTCGGATAACTCCCACAGCCTTTTTGCAGCATCCGGCTTTTGTGAGTATGAGCTTGGCTTGAGCGGTCTGCAATCCTTCCAATAGACCTCACCGGTGTGTCTCGGCGCCGGGCCCTCTAAAAGGAAGGCCACTGAGCGTGCCGGCTGCTCCGGCGGTGTTCCGCCTTTGCTTCGGAGCTGCCATACCTTTTTAACTATACCGCCGGTTCCTTTCAGTCCAATATCTGTGTTAACCAGTCCCGGGTCAACTGCAAATGCCCTGACCCTGCTTTCTGATGCTGAAAGCCGTCTGTTCAATTCAGTTACGAATAACACGTTTGCCAGCTTTGTCTGCTTGTAGGCCAGCAATGTATTATAATGCTTTCTTAACATTATATCATTCCAACGCAGTCTGGTCCTATAGTGTGATCCCGAACTTATGCAAATTACTGTACCGTCCTGAGATTGTTCCAAAAGCGGCAGTAATTCATGCGTCAGAAGAAAGGGCGCCAGATGGTTGACTGCAAATTGCAGTTCAAAGCTATCGACAGTTGAAACATACCAGCTTGAAACAGTGCCTGCATTATTGATCAATGCGTCTATAGCCGATTTACCATCCTGTGACAGTCTGCTGCGGATATTTGCTGCAAGTGAGGAAACCTCGGCCAGGGAGGAGAGGTCAGCCTTTATATATGTTACTGATGCATCAGGAAACAGTTTCCTGACTTCCTGCTCTGCATTCCTGCACCTTTCCTCCGAACGTCCTACACCGATTATATATGATTTCCTGCCAGCCAGTTCCTTGACTGTTGCCAGCCCAATTCCGGAGGTAGCGCCTGTTATGACTATTACTTTTTCATCATTTGCTGAGCGCGCTGAATGTGCTGAATGTGCTGAGCGTGCTGAGTGGCATTTCATCTTCGGCTCAGTGATAGCTTCAGTGCAGCCTGGATTGTTTGTTATGCTTTCTGATTCCATGATTTCCTCCTTACCGAAAGTTCTTTGCGTTATCTGAATTAGCTTTTCCAGCCATATGCTCAAATTTTCGATTGATGGGGTATGTTAGAAGTAATTTATAGGCTCACTTGCACTGAATTTGGACAATGAACAACATAATTCATTGATTATTTACAGCATTATCTACTTCTAAACTTGCTTTCCGAGCATCAGCTTTGTAATCGCCAGCCTAGACTTGTATTTTTTGAGCAACCAGCTTATTATCTTTAGCCTAGACTTGCAAATTTGAGCAGCGGACTGATGATCTAGCTTGAACCAATACTATTTGCGCCTACACTCGTTGATTTGAGCAGCCGGCTATACAATTTAGCCTAAACCAATACTTTTCTTGCCTACACTCGTTGATTTGAGCAGCCGGCTAAAGCACCTGCCGAACGCTTGCTATGTGCGGTGTTCCAACGGGAGCCGACGGCGCGCGCGACCAATCCGTCCGGTACAAGTGAGCTTACCGCCCTAAGTATTCTGTTTAGAGTACCCGGTATATAGACGCTTTTTCCTTTCAACGCTCTGTTTATTGTCCCGGCTGCGACATAGCCGACATTGCAGGTCGTGATCCTTCCTGCGAAGCCCTGTGCCTCAATTGCCTCTATGCAGGCGGAAGTTGTTGGCATTCCTGCAGGGCAGAGCGCTGTGACGGTAATATCCTGGCAACGGAGTTCTTCTCCAAGTGCTCTTGAAAAATTGAGCAGAAAACGTTTGGAGGATGAATACATCGCTTTGACAGGCATCGGGTAAAATGCCGCAAGGCTGGCTACGTTTATGATCCTGAAGGTTCTTGCCGGGTCGCGGAGCTTTATTAATTCGTGGGTCATCTCCAGATTGGCTTCAATGTTCAGCCTGAGTATGGTGCGTATCTGATTGCGGGTCCTTTCTGCAAAAGGACCTTCGTAATCAAGCCCTGCTACGTTTATCAGGAAGCTGAAATTATAGCCTTTCTCGTGCAAGTGTTCAAAAAGGCCGGTTCTTGAATCGAAATCTGTAAGGTCGCAGCAAAAGTGATTTACATTTATGTTATAGGTGTTGGCCAGGCTCATGGATAGCCTGCTCAATGAGGCATCTGAGATGTCCGTAAGAAAAAGATCCCAGCCGCGGCTTGCACATTCCACCGCAAAGGCCTTGCCGAGTCCGCCGGCAGCACCGGTTATAAATACCATTGATTTCATTTCTACCACCCCTTCAAAACAGGTTTTTATAAACTGTTTCAGCTTTCCTGCAGAATATTAATTGTAAATAGCTTGCTATGTATAATACTATACAATGTATAATATTATATGTCAATACATATTCATAAAAAGATTCATGATGGAAGCGGTGGAAGATTATTCAGTGAATGTGATATCATATAGATAAATTAGTACAGCCTATAACCATGGATTACTATCAACCATTATTATTGAGACGTTTAGGAGGAAAACCAATGGCTGAATTGCGATGGCATCCGCTGATAAAGGACTGGGTCATGATCGCATCCCACAGGCAGAACAGGCCACAGATGCCCAAGGACTGGTGTCCCTTCTGCCCCGGTTCGGGAAGAGTGCCGGATGATTATATTGTATATAAATATGACAATGATTTCCCTGCGCTGTCACAGGACCCGCCGGTGCCTGACGATGTTCCGACAGAGCTTTACAGGATGGCCGAAGCATATGGCAAATGCGAGGTCATACTCTACTCTCCCGAGCATACATCCTCATTGCATCAGTTTTCGGTTGAGCATATAGAGAAGATCATCGATCTTTGGACAGAGCGGTTTACCGAACTTAAGAAAGATGAGAAAATCAAGTATATTTTCATATTTGAAAACAGGGGAGAGATGGTGGGCGTGACAATGCCCCATCCCCACGGACAGATCTACGGTTATCCCTTCATTCCTAAAAAGCTGGAACTTGAGCTGGAGGCCTGCCGTGAGCATCATGAAGCAAATGGTGCATGCCTGCTGTGCGACATGGTGAGGGATGAGACAAAAAGCGGCGACAGAGTCATTTTCGAAAATGAGGATTTCGTTGTTTTTCTTCCGTTTTTTTCAGAGTATCCATACGGAATTTATATAGTGAGCAAAGGTCATAAGCAAAATCTGACACAGTTCGATGAAAGGGAGAAAACGAACCTGGCAAGAGCGTTGAAGGAAGCTACGGGCACGTTGGATTCACTTTTTGGATTTCCTTTCCCGTATATGATGTGCATGCATCAGGAGCCGGTCAACAGCGAGGATATAAGTGAGTATTACCATTTCCACATCGAATTCTTTCCGCCGATGAGGGCAAAAGACAAGCAGAAATTCAATGCTTCCAGCGAGACAGGGGCCTGGGCTCATGCCAACCCCACCAAGCCGGAGGAGAAGGCCGAGGAGTTGAGGCAGGCGCATAGAAGGTTTTTGGAGGGAAATTCGGCGAGCGTAAAATAACCCGGAGATAGGGGCCATAAGGACCTGGCCATACGGGAGCCATGCGGGAACCATACGGGAGCCATGCGGGAACCATACGGGAGCCATACGGGAGCCATACAGGAACCATGCGGGACAGGAGCATATTGTATAGATAGGAGAGTACATATATGAACATAACTGAACTGAAAAAACGTTTTCTGGACATATATCATGGAAGTGAAGAAGGCATCAGGGTTTTCACATCTCCGGGACGTGTCAATCTGATTGGAGAGCATACCGATTATAACGGCGGATATGTATTTCCGGCAGCGCTTACGCTGAGCTCTACTGTTGTGGCCAGACCGCGGACTGACAGGATGATGAACCTTATAGCTACTGACCTGGGAATACAGGTGCAGGCTTCGCTTGATACGCTTGAGGAATATAAGTCGCTCAAGTGGGGCAATTATCAGCTGGGCGTGGCTGATGAGCTTCAGAAGGCGGGATACAAGCTGACCGGCTGTGATTTGCTCTATCACGACACGGTACCGCTGGGAGCGGGCCTTTCGTCGTCGGCGGCAATCGAGGTTGCTACTGCGATAACCCTGGTGTCCCTCGGAAATGCTTTCCATGGACAAGATCAGCCTGTCGATATGATAAAAATGGCTCTGATCAGCCAGAAGGCCGAGAACAGCTATGTTGGAGTCAACTGCGGGATAATGGATCAGTTCGCCTCCGCAATGGGCAAAGCCGACCACGCAATTTTCCTCAACTGCAGGGATCTGAGCTATAAGCATGTGCCATTGAATCTGAAGGGCTATAAAATAGTTATTGCAAATACCAATAAAAAACGAGGCCTTGCAGACTCGAAATATAATGAACGCAGAAGCCAATGTGAAGCAGCCTTCGAAATATTAAAAGGATTCCTGCCTGAAGCAACATGCCTCGGCGATATCTCTATGGAGGAGTTCAACAGGTTCAAGCATGAAATAAAGGATGAAACCATACGAAAAAGAGCAGAACATATTATTGCAGAAGACGACAGAGTGCTCAGGTCAGTCGAGGCGTTGAACAATGATGAAATCGAACTCTTCGGACAGTATATGATCGCATCCCACGATTCGCTGAGGGACCTTTATGAGGTAACAGGCAATGAGCTGGATACTTTGGTTGAAGAAGCACTGAAGATCAGTGGAGTTGCGGGTTCAAGAATGACGGGCGCCGGTTTTGGAGGCTGTACCGTAAGTATAGTCAGGGAAGAAGCTGTCGACGGATTCATAAATGAAGTGGGCAAGGGCTATACAGCCAGAACCGGGCTGGTGCCGGCGTTTTATGTCAGTGAGGTTGGCGACGGCGGCAGGGAAATCCTCGTTTGAAACAGGTGAAAGCAAATAGTCATCAGTCTTAAATATTGCAGAATATTATGGTAAAATCATATCTGCTATTGATGCTGAATGCAGATATTGCACAGGTATGGAATATAGCTGTATGGATATAGAATAATAAGGTTAAGAGTTTTATTCCGGAGGAATGACGATGCTGCTTGCAGATGATTGGAAGGATTATGAACTGATAGATTCGGGCGGAGGAGAGAAACTCGAGCGCTGGGGGAAATACACTCTCAGAAGGCCGGACCCGCAGGCCATTTGGCCGATAGCCGGTGATGAAAAAGCATGGAGGAACGTTGATGCTCACTACCACAGGAGCAGCAGCGGCGGCGGAAACTGGGAATACCTGAGGAAGCTGCCGCCCCAATGGACAATTAAATACGGAGAACTTGAATTCCATGTGGAGCCTACGGGCTTCAAACATACCGGATTGTTTCCCGAGCAGGCCGTCAACTGGAAATGGATCGAAGGCCTGATAAACGGCGCCGGCAGAAAAATAAGCGTGCTAAACCTGTTTGCATATACAGGCGGTGCCACTGTGGCTGCGGCGCATGCCGGGGCTGAGGTGTGCCATGTGGATGCCTCCAAGGGCATGGTCGCCAGGGCGAAGGAGAACCTGGCCTTGTCGAAGCTGGGGGACAGGCCTGTCAGATTCATCGTGGACGATGTGGTGAAGTTCGTGGCACGCGAAAGCAGGCGCGGCCGCAAATATGACGCAGTCATCATGGACCCGCCGTCATACGGCAGGGGCCCCAACGGCGAGCTGTGGAAGATAGAGGATGAGATATACCCGCTGATAAGCCAGTGCATGGAGATACTGACAGACGAACCGTTATTCTTCCTTGTCAACTCTTACACGACAGGGTTATCGCCTACAGTTATCGGAAACATGCTGAGACTGTCGATGCAGCGAAGGTACGGTGGAAACGTGACGGCAGACGAAGTAGGATTGCCGGCCAGCGCAACCGGACTTGTGCTGCCGTGCGGCGCTGCGGGTCGATGGGAAGCCTGAGGAGATGTAAATGAATATTAGCGGTAAGATAAAAATAATTTATGAGGACAATCATCTCCTTGTGGTTGAAAAGCCGGTAAACATGCTGACTCAGGGCGATCAAACAGGTGATGATGATTTGCTGACGGCTTTGAAGGAGGACATCAAGGTAAGGTACAGCAAACCTGGCAATGTATATCTTGGCCTTGTACACAGACTCGACCGCCCGGTCGGCGGCGCAATGGTTTTTGCGAAAACCTCCAAGGCCGCGTCAAGGCTGTCGGAACAGATCAGGACAAGGGAATTTGATAAATCCTATATGGCAGTCATACATGGTGTGCCTGAAAAGCTGTCGGATACTCTGGTGCATTATCTTGTAAAAGATGAAAGGACCAACACGGTCAGAATCGTTCCAAACCCAGAGAGCGCCGATCATCCCGACTTATCGCACCCATCGCGCTCATCAGGTTCTGCTGGGCGAGCTGACACTGCAAAGAAGGCGATACTTGACTATACCGTAAAGGATACCTGCGAAGGATATTCGCTTGTACATATTAGATTACATACAGGCAGGCCTCACCAGATACGCGTACAGTTTGCCGCCATCGGCCACCCATTGTATGGAGACCAGAAGTACGGGCCATCGGCAAACAAACCGGGAATGCAGCTGGCATTATGGTCAGTGGAGGTCGGTTTCATCCATCCGGTTTTAAAGGAACAAGTATCCTTTAGTTCAACTCCGCCATCTATTTATCCATGGAATTTATTTGAGTGAATACATTAAACCATTAATCTGAACCGTTTCCCAATCCAAACCAATTCATCCAGCCAAATCATTTCCCAATCCAAACCATCTATCCGGCCAAATCATTTCCCAATCCAAACCATCCATCCGGCCAATTTCATATATGACACGCTATTGTCATGTTTCATGTAATATACTATTCATATGTAAAGGAGGATGGATATGAAAAAGATCGATTATAAAAAGGACATGAAGGAGCTATACCTCCCGAAGACTGCTCCCGTTTTAATTCAGGTGCCGCCAATCAGCTACATAACAGTAGCAGGAGAGGGCGATCCAAACGCCGGGGGATTTTCAAAGGCGGTCGAGGCATTGTACAGTCTGACCTATGCAGTTAAAATGTCATATAAGAGCGGCACGGTGCCGGAGGGATATTATGAATATGCTGTTTTTCCACTCGAAGGAGTCTGGGATATTGTTGATAAATCAAAACCTTCAACAGACAAGAGCAACTACAAATATGAGATAATGATACGCCAGCCGGATTTTCTTACAAATGATTTGTTTGAGTATTTTTTGATTGCAGCAAAAAAGAAAAAACCAAACCCGTATCTTGAAAGCGCTTCATTCAAAAGTATAACAGAGGGTATGTGCTGTCAGATGCTGCATCTGGGCAGCTATGATGATGAACCTGCCAGCTTTGCGCTGATGGAGAAGTATTGCGCCGATAACGGCTGCAGGAGGTCTTCATTATGTCACAGAGAAATATATTTGACGAATCCTCAGAAGACTGAGCCGAACAAGTTGAAAACTGTGCTCAGATTCCAGACGGAACGGGCGGAATGAGAGGTGCATGAGTATGGAAATCATCGATGTAGACAGAAGCAATATCGATACCGAACACATATGCTGTGCCATATCTGATAAAAAAGGCGAAAGCTGTGTCGAATCAAAAAAGGAATGGATGAAAGGCTGCTTTGATGACGGCCTGGTTTTCAAGAAGCTGAATACCCGCGGAAAGGTGCTTATTGAGTATATACCTGCAGAGAATGCATGGTGCCCTGTCGAGGCCGAAGGATATATGTTTGTCGACTGCTTCTGGGTATCAGGCCAGTTCAAGGATCAGGGATATGCCAACAAGCTGCTTGATGCCTGTATCGAGGAATCGAAGCGGCTTGGGAAAAAGGGTTTGGTGGCATTGTCCTCAAAAAAGAAAATGCCGTTTTTATCCGATCCCGGGTACTACAAGCACAGGGGGTTCAAGGTTTGTGACACTGCGGCTCCGCATTTTGAGCTGCTTGTGTATCAATTCAATGAAGCACGCTCCGGAGAACAGGAATCGATGCCGAGGTTCAGGGATTGCTGCAGGGCCGGTACTACCGATCATGATAAGGGCTTTGTTTTGTACTATTCCAACCACTGTCCCCACACTGTGAAGTATGTGCCTGTCATTGAAAAAGCTGCTGCTGACAGAGGTGTCGGATTCAAGTCTATCAGGATATGCACAAAGGAACAGGCACGCAATGCTCCTTCTGCATTCACTACGTACAGCCTTTTTTACAATGGTCGGTTCGTTACCAATGAGATCCTGTCGGAAGGTCGGTTCAACAAGCTTATGAATGAGAAAGGTTTGTAATTTGGCGTTCGCCCAATCACATATCTTCGGAATATGATTTCATTTTGTGAGTGTTTGTGAGTGTTTGTGAGTGTTTGTAAGTGTTTGTGAGTGCTTGCGAGTGTTTGTGAGTGTTACGCCTGTACATATTCGTGAATGGGTTTCCATAAAATAATAAGTAGGGTATAATGGAATCCAGTGATGTGTGGGGGCGAAATATGACAGATAACGCGAAGAAGGCAAAAATAGTATTGATATCAGGTACGGTCGGGATCATAGGCGTAATTTTTACGATTATAAGCGACCTGATTCTGCTTGGAAGGCCCGAAAGCGGATACTCGTTTTTTCTGCTGCCGACAGAGTGTATGACCTGGATACCTGGCTGGAGGATAACTCTTGGAACGTTTTTAGGCGTCTTCATGCTTCCGTTTCAGATTGCCGGCCTGGTACCGTTATATATCGGCCTGCGGCCTGCGGGAAAGACCGTCCCGGCCGTGGCAGGCCTGACTGGCGCCCATGGTCTGGTGATGGGTGTTTCATTCCATACTACATATGCCTTTTTGGCGGGCGGCTGGAAGCTTTTCCATTCAGCCGGGCTTCAAACGGGGCTTTCAGCTGGGACTGGAGCCGAAACTGGAGCCGGAAGCACCACTGTCGGGTCATCAGGCGTTCTCGTTGCCTTGACCGAATCCGCCAGTCCTATTGCTGGATCATCAGGAAATCTGGCAGCCGTGGCTGAATCCGCCAACCCCATTGCTGGATCATCAGGCAATCTGGCTGCCGTGGCTGAATCCACCGGCCCATCTGTAATGATGAGGGATTTTGAATTTTACTGGAAATTGATTATCGTCATAATGGTGACTGAGCTAATATTGCTTTCGATTCTGTATGTCGTTACTGTACTGAGGGGAAAGTCCTTGTTCCCGAAATGGATGGCAGTTCTGAATCCGGCGGTTATTGTGGCAGCTGTTATTCTCATCCTGATTGCCATACCGTCTCCGGTCGGCGGATATGCGGCGCCGACCATGCTTAACCTTTCCAATCTGACTTTTTTCAGCACCTCTTCTTCTGTCATCTATAGAAAATTGAAGAATGAAGCCGTGAGAGCATAAACAATGGGTCATTATGACAGCTCGATTATTTTCGCCTCGACATCTTCCTTTGTTATGGTGCTAAGGTAAGAGAACTTGCAGTCAAGTGCCTTTTTCATTGTTTCAAGTGCCTTCTCCCTGTCTCCGAGCTTATCGAGCACCAATGCGTAATTGTAATACGGCTCAGGGAAGGTCGGCGCTTTTGCCAGCAGCGGTTCATATATCTCCGTTGCCTTGTCGTACATTCCAAGCAGCAGATAGTTTTGCCCGAGATTATCATTTATGATATTGTCTGATGAATTGAATTCGTATGCCTCAAGATTCACTTTCAGAGCTTTCTCAAGATCACCCTGCAAAATGAGCAGATATCCTAAACTGCCATATACGGAGGTGGTTTTATATGTCTTGACCACTTCTTCCTGCATGATAGCAGCCTCGTCCAAATTGCCTTTCTTCCATAAAACGAGGGCCATGATGGATTTGATATAAGGCAGCTGCGGACTGCGCTGATTGTCTTTAATGAGCTTCTGTAAAATTTCTTCTGACTTTTTCAGATCCTCGTTTTTGAGAAGTATATATGCATATGAAACAGCAGCCCTGACACTTGCACGCCCGGTCGCATATGCCCGCCCGAACAAATGTGTCGCCTGTTCGGTATTGCCCTGAGCATATTTTCTGGTGCCTATAAATGTATAGATAGCAGGCCTAAGTAAATAAATCAGCACAGCTATATACACCAGCAGCGCAGCAATGCCGAGCCACTTGTTCACCATCATCGCAACAATGATTATAGCAACAGGCAGTAAGAAGTAAATCAGACCCTTTGTCGTTTTATTCATATCAAACCTCCGATTTATCATATTTCTTCGGGCATGGAATCCTTATTATTTCCGATTCATCCGCAATGTCAGGATGACAAAGCTGATGACTTATAAATCGCCATTTACTGACCTTATCATTGCAACTTCCAAATCAAGCCGATTCGCGCGATCACTTCATTTGTAGCGAGGCTGCAGACTGTCGGGAATAGGCTGAACTTTGGCAGCCAGTTCAATTATAAACCAAGAGCTGCCGATAGTGCAAATTTTCACAGTAAAGAAAGGTTTTTAGGCCGCGTGGCACGAAGTTCCGCGTGTCAAGTAGTTCCGGATGTCACGAAGTTTCGGGTGTCAAGAAGTTCCGGGTGTCAAGAAGTTGTACGTTATGCAAACAAAGTAGGACTATACTTGAATTTCTGTCCACTTTGAGCACGTGGGTGGTCCATTATTCAAGTAAAGTCCAGATTATTCAAGTAAAATCGGTTTATATATGAAAAATGGCAGGCGATTTCGCGTTATGTAAACAAAGTAGGACTTTACTTGAAATTCAGTCCACTGAGCTAAACAAAGTAGGACTTTACTTGAAATTCAGTCCACTGAGCTAAAAAAAGTAGGACTTTACTTGAAATTCAGTCCACTCATGTATGGCGGGTGGACGATTTTGCAGGTACAGTCCTGTATTATTTCTGCAATTCAGAATTGTACCCTACTAACGACACATAAAAAATTCATATTGTATATTATATCATTGTTGTAGTATAATATATTGCAATATTATGTTTAAGGCTATGAAAGAGGAAAGTAACCGGAACGGACTTTAAAGAGAGGAGCTGCCTGCGGCTGAAAGCGGCTTCAATGGACACACCGGTGAAGTTCCCTCCGGAGCTGCATCCTGAAAAATCAGTAGGAGATGCCGGAACCTGACCGTTATCAGACAGGGCTGCAGTTGACTCGGACCATGCTGTGAATATTTGCAGGTGGCGGAAGCTGCATTTGAGAGTCCGTTTTTATCGGCGGAAATTTGGGTGGTACCGCGGAGTTTTAGCCTTCGTCCCTTGCATGGGGATGGAGGCTTTATTTATGCCCTGTGGGAAAGCAAATTACGAACATAAAAGGCGGGACATGATAAGTCCCTGATCTCATTCTATAAAAGGAGGATTTGAAATGAGAGAGCAGTTGAACAACATAAAGCTGGAAGCTGAAAAGAAGCTCAATGAAGCCGGATCGCTGGCGGAGCTGGAGAACCTGCGGCTTGCGTATCTTGGCAAGAAAGGCGAACTGACCGCCGTACTCAGAGGGATGGGAGGACTTTCTGCAGAAGAAAGACCTATAATAGGCCAGTTGGCCAATGATGTCAGAAGTTTTATCGAGGGCAAGCTCGAAGAGATGACGGAAAGCCTTCAGAACAAGGAGCGCCTGCTCAGGCTGGAGAAGGAAGCAATCGATGTGACCATTCCTGGTAAGAGGCGCTTTGTTGGCAAAAAGCATCCGCTGAGCATCGTGCTCGATGAGATCAAAAACGTTTTCATATCTCTCGGCTATGAGATAGCCGAGGGACCCGAGATCGAGCTGGACTATTACAATTTCGAAGCGCTGAATATTCCTGCAGGGCATCCGGCAAGGGACTCACAGGACACCTTCTATATAAATGACGATTTCCTGCTCAGAAGCCAGACCTCACCGGTCCAGATCAGGGTAATGGAGCAGAAAAAGCCGCCGATAAAGATAATCTGCCCCGGCAGGGTCTACAGGTCTGATGCGGTGGATGCGACCCATTCACCGATATTCAATCAGGTGGAGGGCCTTGTGGTGGACCGCGGAGTGACTATGGGCGATCTGATCGGCACACTTCAATTGTTTGCGAGGAGCCTGTTCGGTGAGGAGACAAAGATCAGACTCAGACCGCATCACTTCCAGTTCACAGAACCAAGTGCAGAGGTCGATGTTTCATGTTGGGCCTGCGGAGGAAAGGGCTGCAGGATATGCAAGAACGAGGGCTGGATAGAGATACTCGGAGCCGGAATGGTACACCCGAAGGTGCTGCAGAATTGCGGTATCGACCCCAAGGAGTATAGCGGCTTTGCATTCGGACTCGGCGTTGAAAGGACTGCAATGGGCAGGTTCAACATAGATGACATGAGACTGCTTTATGAGAACGACATGCGTTTCCTTAAGCAGTTCTGATTCAGTTCTGAGTCAACTCTGATTCGGTCCTGAGCCAGTTCGGAGCCGGTCCGGAGTCAGTTCGGAGTCGGTCCAGAGTCGGTCCGGAGTCAGTTCGGAGTCGGTCCGGAGTCAGTTCGGAGTCGGTCCGGATTCAAAGCATGATCAATATAAGCATGAAGGGAGATCGGTAAAATGAAACTGCCGTTAAAATGGTTAAAAGATTATACAAATATAAATGCAAGTCCGAAGGAGTTCGCAGATGCACTGACGCTGTCGGGTTCGAAAGTCGAGGGCTTTGAGGTGCTCGGCGCCGAGATAGACAGGGTCGTAGTCGGAAGGATACTTGCCATAGAAAAGCACCCTGATGCCGACCGGCTACAGGTAGCACAGGTCGATGCAGGAAACGGAACGATACAGATCGTTACGGGTGCGAATAATATAAAGGTTAACGACCTGATCCCGGTAGCATTGGATGGTTCAAGTCTGCCAGGGGGCAAGAAAATCAAGAAGGGAAAGCTCCGCGGTGTGGAATCCGAGGGCATGATGTGCTCGATAGCCGAGCTGAACGTGACCAGGGAGGACTTCCCGAATGCCGTGGAGGACGGTATATTCATACTTGAGGGCGAACCTGCGCCCGGTACTGACATAAAAGAGTATCTGGGACTGAATGATACTGTCGTCGAGTTCGAGATAACCTCCAACAGGCCCGACTGCTTCAGCATCATCGGACTGGCCAGGGAATCAGCTGCCACATTCAAGACGCCGTTCAGCATACCTGCAGTCACTGTCAGGGAGCAGGGCGGATCTATTGAAGGCAGGGCGTCAGTGGAAATAAAAGCGCCGAACCTCTGCTCCAGATACGCTGCAAGGATAGTGGAGAATGTTACGATAGCGCCCTCGCCCCGCTGGATGCAGGAAAGGCTCAAGGCTGCAGGCATAAGGCCTATAAACAACATAGTTGACATAACCAACTATGTCATGCTGGAATACGGCCAGCCGATGCACGCATTCGATCTGGAAAACCTGAAGGGCCACAGCATAATCGTCAGGAATGCAGAGCAGGGTGAAAAGATGCGTACACTGGACGGACAGGACAGGGAGCTGGAGGCCTCCATGCTGGTCATAGCCGATGCCGAAAGGCCGGTGGCTGTGGCAGGAGTTATGGGAGGAGAAAACAGCGAAATTAAACCGGATACAAAAACACTGCTGTTTGAATCTGCGACCTTCAATGGAATATCTGTCCGCCTGACTGCAAAGAAGCTTGGCATGAGGACGGAAGCGTCGGGCCGCTTTGAAAAGGGCCTGGATCCCGAAAATGTTATAAACGCCTTAAACAGAGCCGTGCAGCTTGTTGAAGAGCTTGGCGCCGGCACTGTCTGCAAGGGTATTATTGACTGCTATCCTGTAAAGGCAGAGAAACGTAAAATTGCTTTTGATCCCGACCGCATTAACGAATTGCTGGGAACCAATATTGATACCGGCACCATGAAGGAGATTTTCAAACGTCTGGAAATCGATGTTGAAGATGCGGCAGCTACGGTGATGGCACCTACCTTCAGGCCTGACCTGGAGTGCGAGGCAGATCTTGCAGAAGAGGTTGCCAGATTCTATGATTACAATAATATAAAAGCAACATTGCTTGAAGGCAAGGCTGCAACCGTCGGTGGAAAGACTCCCGCGCAGAACATAGTGGATCTCATCGGACGAACCATGCAGTCCTGCGGCCTGTCGGAGACATACACCTACTCCTTCACAAGCCCGAAGGTATTTGACATGATAAACGCTCCCAAGGACAGTGAGCTCAGACGCGCTGTAGTGATATCGAACCCTCTGGGAGAGGATTACAGCATCATGAGGACAACGACACTGCCTGATATGCTGAAGGTGCTTGCCGTCAACTATAACAGAAGGGTAGAGGAGGCCAGGCTGTTTGAGATATCCTATGTATATCTGCCAAAGAGCCTGCCGATCACCGAACTGCCGGAGGAAAAACCGGTACTCACCCTCGGTATGTACGGAAATGTTGACTTCTATGATCTTTCCGGTGCTATAGAGGAGCTGATGGTTTCTCTCGGTATAAAGAAATACAGCCTGGAGCCGGTGAAGGATAATCCGGCATTCCATCCGGGAAGAGCAGCAAGTCTGATTATCAATGGCAGGAGCTGCGGTATCCTGGGAGAGATACACCCGTCTGTTGCGGAAAAATTCGATGCGGCGGAGAGAAATTATGTGGCATTGATCGACATAGAGCCGCTGGTGAAGAATACCTCTCTGAAGCCTGAATACAAGCCGCTGCCCAAGTTCCCGGCAGTATCCAGAGATATTGCAGTGCTTGTGGATGATGAGATCCTGGTCAAGCAAATTGAGAGGCTCATTACCTCCAAGGCAGGGAAGATACTTGAGGAAGTCAAGCTGTTTGACGTATATAAGGGTAAGCAGGTGCCGGAGGGCAAGAAGAGTATAGCTTATAATATTACCTTCAGAGCTTCCGACAGGACACTGACGGATGATGAGGTCGGAAAGGCTATGAATGATATCATCAAGGCGCTTTCCGACAAACTGGGAGCTCAGTTGAGAGTGTAGTGAGATGCATTTTCGGCCTCGCGTGTTAAATAAGATTTGGTGATGAGTACACATTTAAAAACGATGGCGGCGTGTTGCCGTCATCGTTTTTTAAATGTGTTATCCTGAAGCTAAGGTTTGACTTTTACTGCTATTTCATCTGCTGTTCGGCATATGCGATCATCTTTTTGACCATCTGACCTCCAATGGGACCACCTTCGTGACCGTTCTGAGCGGCGGTCAGGTCGCCCTTGTAATGATCGTTGTTTTCCTTGACGAACTGCTCATGGCCTATTTCCTTTGCACATTCCATCTTGAACCTGTTCAGCGCCTCCCTCTTATCGGGAACAAGCGGAGTTTTCGGTCTTGACATTTAAATCACCTCTTTTCTGATATTGTGATAGTATTTATGTTGCCCATATCTATTTTTAGCGAATTTATTTATATTACGCTGTAAGATTATACATGCAGCGGCATACAGCGGGATGAAAAACCGATTATTGCTGAAAAATTAACAATCTGGTATAATGTGTGAGAAATTTGCTATGAAATATTTAGCAACACGGCAGATTTCGCCGAAGCTTGCGATGCATATTGTCACAATACAACGGTGAATATTAATACAAGTACAGGAGGCATTTACATGAAGAAATTGAATCTGGATTACTCGAATGCGTTGTCCTTTATAAATGAAAGCGAGATCAGCTGTCTGTCGGAATTTATTAAAGCTGCGCATGGAATGCTCCACAATAAAACCGGAGCCGGCAATGATTACACAGGCTGGGTCGACCTGCCGAAGGCTTATGACAAGGCCGAGTTTGCAAGGATAAAGGCGGCAGCCGAAAAAATCAAGTCCGATTCGGAAGCGCTGGTGGTAATCGGCATCGGTGGCTCATACCTGGGCGCAAGGGCTGCAATTGAAGCTCTTTCACATTCGTTCTACAATCTGCTGCCCAAGGCTGAACGCGGCACGCCGGAGATATATTTCGTCGGAAACAGCATTAGCTCGACATATATTACAGAGCTGTTCGAACTGCTCAAGGGCAAGGAAATATCGGTCAATGTCATTTCTAAATCCGGCACTACTACTGAGCCTGCACTTGCGTTCAGAGTATTCAAGGAATACATGGAAAACAAATACGGCAAGGAAGAGGCGGCAAAGAGGATCTATGCCACCACTGACAAGGCCAGGGGCGCGCTTAAGAAGCTGGCTGACGAGGAGAAATACGAGAGCTTTGTAATACCAGACGATGTGGGCGGAAGATACTCTGTTCTGACACCCGTAGGCCTGCTGCCTATAGCTGTTGCCGGTATCGATATAGATGAGATGATGAAGGGTGCGGCTGATGCACTGGAGCTTTACAACAATGCTGATGTGGCATCAAATGATTGCTATCAGTATGCGGCTGTCCGTAACGCATTGTACAGAAAGGGAAAAACTACCGAGATAATGGTCAACTATGAGCCCTCGATGCACTTCTTCACAGAATGGTGGAAGCAGTTGTACGGCGAAAGCGAAGGAAAGGACAACAAGGGCATTTTCCCAGCGGGAGTCGACTTCACCACCGATCTGCATTCAATGGGGCAGTATGTGCAGGATGGTCTCCGGAACATATTTGAAACGGTGCTCAATATCGAGACTCCAAAGAAGAATATGACCATCAAGGCGGACAAGGATAACATCGACGGCCTGAACTTCCTGGCAGGCAAGGATGTGGATTTTGTCAACAAAAAGGCTATGCAGGGCACCGTATTGGCGCATACCGACGGAGGAGTGCCTAATCTCATATTAAATATACCGGAGATGAACAGCTACTGGTTCGGAAATGTTGTATACTTCTTTGAAAAAGCCTGCGGCATCAGCGGCTACCTGCTTGGCGTAAACCCGTTCGACCAGCCCGGCGTAGAGGCTTACAAGAAGAACATGTTCGCCCTGCTTGGAAAGCCCGGCTATGAAGAAGAAAAGGCCAGGCTAGAGAAGCGACTTTAAGAAACCGGGGTCATAAATCGGGGTCAGGCTTGATTTTTTAAATCGGGGTCAGGCTTGAAAAATTCCTTTATTCATTTTATGAATAAAGGAATTTTTCAAGCCTGACCCCG
>JAEYRV010000003.1 GCA_023435305.1 Bacillota bacterium | reverse complement strand
CAAATAGTGCGTCCCCTGCTACGGTAATTGTTCCGCCATCAGCCCTCTCAAGCAGATTAATACACCGTAAAAGCGTACTCTTACCCGAACCGGACGGCCCTATTACAGCAATTATCTCACCCTTGTGGATTTCAAGGGAAATGCCAGAAAGTACTTCATTTCCATCAAAGGTCTTATACAGGTTTTCAACTTTAAGCATTTGCATGGCATACCCCTCCTCACTTGTAATAGTCCAGCTTTTTCTCCGTAAAATGGAACACTCTTGTCACGACCCAATTCATTACAAAATAAAATACACCGGCAATGAACAGCGGCGTGGTAGTTGAAACTCTGGAAGCTTCATTCTTTGCGACTCTGTAAAGCTCGGAAACACCCAGTGTCTGCACCAGTGCCGTGTCCTTAACCAATGTAATAACTTCATTGCTGATAGGGGGCAATATTCTTTTAATCACCTGAGGTAAAATAATTCCAGTAAAAGTCTGTATCCTGGTAAACCCAAGAACCTCTGCTGCTTCGTACTGTCCTTTAGGCATTGACTGTATTCCGCCCCGGAAAATTTCTGCAAAGTAGGCTGAATAATTAAGCACAAAAGCAATAATTGCTGCGACAAACCTGTCAATATTCAGTCCAAACAAGTCGTCCGGCGCAAAATATACCACGATCAGTTGCAGGATTAACGGCGTTCCGCGTATGATGTCGATATATATTTTTATGATTTCGCTAAGAAATCTGTTCTTCGACATCCTTCCAAAAGAGATCAGCAGGCCAAGCGGCAGCGACAGCACGAGTGTCAAAAAGAAAATCTGCAGCGTGACTAATGTACCTTCCAGAAGAAATCCCATGAACTTCAAACAGATCTTACCCCCTCATATTCCAATAGCAGCTATCTGTAGCCTGTTTATTAATTACTCTATTAATTACTCTATCGATTACTCTGCTGCAATCCGTTTAATAATTCACTGCTAATAATTTTTCTTATGTTACATCCTTGCCAAACCACTTATTGGAAATCTGAGCAAGCTTGCCATCTTTCGCCATTGCATCCAGTGTTTCCTGAACTTTTGTCATAAGGGCACTATCTGTCAAACGGAACCCAATCCCGTATTCTTCCGGTGCAAGAGCTTCATCCAGAACCTTTGCATTTATTTTTCTGGCCTGGATGTTATAATTTGCAACAACTTCATCCATCAGAACTGCATCTACTCCGCCCTTTTCCAGATCCATCAGAGCCATCATGTTATCATCAAATTCAACTACTTCACCCAGTTTTGATTTAAAGTCTGCTGAAGCTGATAAAGCCTCGGCCGCACTTGATCCTGCCTGAAGTGCCAGCTTTTTACCTTCAAAATCTGCAAGCTCTGCCAGAGCTGAATCGCCTGCTACAACCAAAACCTGGCGGTTGCCCATATACGGCTTTGAGAAAAGAACCTGCTCCTTACGTGCATCCGTGATGGTAAAGCCGTTCCAGATACAATCGATTTTCCCTGCATTAAGCTCCTTCTCTTTTGTTTCCCATACAATCTGCTGTAGAGTAAGCTTTATGCCTAAACGGCTGCAAACTTCTTTTGCCACGTCAACATCAAACCCTGTGATCTCATTGTTTTCATCCCTGAAACCCATCGGAGGAAAACTGTCATCCAGGCCCATTATCAATTCGCCCTTATCTTTGACCTTTTCCCATGATTTATCGGCGCCTCCCGTTGAAGAACAACCTGTAAAGACTACTGCTGCAACTGCCACAACCAACAATAAAAATGCTATATATCTTCTCATAAAACCCACATCCCTCTTATAATATAGTACTATGCTATTTTACTTTAAAACATCATTTAAGTAAAGTGGCGACAAATCTTTGGATTCTCTTCATAGCTTCTAGGATATTTTCATAGGAGTTGGCATATGTTGCCCTGATAAAGCCCTCACCACAATCTCCAAACGCAGAACCGGGCACTGTGAGCACTTTTTCCTCCGTAAGCAGTCTCTCGCAGAATTCATCTGAGGTTAACCCGGTTGCTTTGATACTCGGGAATACATAAAAAGCTCCCTTTGGCTCAAAGCAATCCAGACCGGCCTTCCTGAAGCCGTCTACCATTACACGCCTTCTCCTGTTGTATTCACGCACCATTGCCTCCACCTCGTCATCACAGTTGCTGAGCGCTTCAGAAGCAGCATATTGAGCTGTGGTCGGGGAACACATGATTGCGTACTGGTGTATTTTATTCATAGCACCGATTAATTCCGGATGTCCGCATGCATAGCCTATTCTCCAGCCTGTCATTGCAAAGGCTTTGGAAAATCCGTTAATGAGAATTGTCTTTTCCTTGATCTCAGGATAGCTTGCAAAGGAGACATGCTTTGTACCATAGGTCAATTCCGCATATATCTCATCAGAAATAATTATGACATCCTTGTCCTTGAGCACATCTACGATTCCACGCTGTTCCTCAACAGTCATGATGGCGCCTGTAGGATTGTTCGGGAAAGGCAGGATGACAACCTTCGTTCTTGGTGACAATGCCTTCTCGAGCTGCTCCGGCCTGAGTTTGAAGTCATCTTCAGCCTTCAGTTCGATTACGACAGGTGTCGCGCCGGTAAAAGTCGTGCAGCCTTTATATGCCACAAAGCTGGGCTCGGGTATGATAACCTCGTCACCCGGACCGGCAAGCGCTCTGAGTGCTATATCAAGTCCTTCACTGGCGCCGACTGTAACCACGACCTCCTTTGCAGGGTCGTAACTCACGTCATATTTCCGTTCCACATAATTTGCAATTTGTCGTCTAAGTTCAATGAAGCCGAGGTTGGAGGAATAGTGGGTATGACCCTTCTCCAACGAGTAAATTCCAGCCTCCCTGATGCTCCAGGGTGTTACGAAGTCCGGCTCCCCAATGCCAAGAGATATTGCATCCTTCATCTCGTTGAGCAGATCGAAGTATTTCCGGATTCCGGATGGAGGCATGTTTCTCACATTTGGCTTAATCATATCCGTCATGTTCATAGTATTAGCGCCTCCCTGTCGTCTTTGCCGTTCTCATCAAAAATAACATCCTCTTCCTTGTATTTTTTTTATACAAAATGTGTAGCAGTACTAAGTACCGATTCCAGAGGAGCAAGTTTTTCTGCAACGAATAAAGCCACTTCCTTCATTGTTTTACCTTCAATAATGACCGTTAAATCAAACCCGCCTGACATAAGATAACATGCCTTTACCTGAGGGTATCTGTATATGCGCTCCGCAACCTTGTCAAAACCCTGGCCTCTTTGGGGGCTGACCTTGACCTCAATGAGTGCAACTACACTATCTTTGTTGGATTTGTCCCAGTTGATGAGAGTATTGTAGCCAACGATGACATTGTCATCCTCCAGTTTCCTGATGGTCTCCTGTACTTCTTCCACACTCTTGTCAAGCATAAGGGCTATTTCCTCCACGCTTGCTCTGGCGTTTCTTGCCAGTATTTCCAAAATCTCTTCCATACAAATCCACTCCTTTTCATTCATAATCATATCTCTTATTCTTTGCAAAAAATATAAAAACTCCTCAATCCCTATATAGGGACGAAGGAGTTATCCGCGGTACCACCCTGATTAACGCATTTGGCGTTCTCTTTACGGGTACATTCATACCCATCCTCTGTAACGTGAGGATCACGTCAACCTTTATCCACAGAGCAATTAGCCGCTCCGGTTTCTCAAGGTGATGCTCATAGGCTGCCTTCTTCCTGCTCATTTACCGAATCGCACCAACCTCCGGCTCTCTTGAAAATTTGCAGGGTTACTCTTCCTAATCATTGCATGAATTATATAATTGCAATATATTATATCACTCACATATAAGTAAATCAAGCGATATAATAATTATTAGCCCGCTTCCTCATCTTCTTCATTGTCCTGAACAATCGTTACAAGCTGTGCCTCATATTTCTTCAGTGTGCTTACGATTTCACCCTTCAGGCTCTTAATTTCCTGACGAATATCAACGAGTTTCTCCTTATCCTGCTCAATAGCGTCCTCAAGCAGCCTCTTTTCCTCAAGGGCTTCCTGCCGGGCAGTCTCCATCATCATATCTGCCTTTTCCTGAGCCTTGATTAGCACTTCAGAAATTTTTGCCCTGTCTTCGTTAATCTGATCAGCCTTTGTTAAAAGCTCCTCATATCTTGTCCTGACATCTTTATTCTGGCTCTTCAGTTGGCTGATCTCATCATCTTTTTCCTTCAGCTTAATGTCAAATTCGCCAAGTATCTTTTCTATATATGCATTGACATCTGTCTTTTTGAAGCCGCCCATAAACGAGGTCCTAAAACGTTTTTCTCCAGGCATGGAAATCTCCCTTCTGTAAAAATGATACTTTCTAATTATCTATATTCAATAAATTTCTTCAAAATCCTGCTTGAAAAAATAATATGCATCAAAATCTGCAATAATTATAATCTCAGGGGTTGAGTCGTTGACCTCGTCATATACTTCGCAAATACCTGTCATACAATAAAAAGTTCGGCGCAAGCGCCGAACTATATTAACAGAGGAAGCAAAAGCTCCAACCTCTGCTGTTTTGCTATTGCATGTTATTAAATGTTTTTATTCAACAAGTTTTCAAAGTCAGCCTTTGGTCTGGATCCTACTATCTTGTCAACTACCTGACCGCCTTTGAACAGCATGACTGTAGGTATGCTCATAATCCTGAATTTTGCTGAAATCTCATTTTCATCATCCACATTAACCTTGCCAATAACAGCCTTTCCGTCATATTCCTCAGCAAGCTGTTCCATAACAGGCGCTACAGCTCTGCAAGGGCCGCACCAGGATGCCCAAAAATCAACCAGCACCGGTTTATCAGAATTTGTTACAATTTGATCGAAATTATTTTTTGTAAATTCAACAATTTTATTAGTTGCCATAAGTTTACCTCCCATATTATCTACTGAATTCTATATTGTATTATTCTTACCCTACTTTCAATAAATGAAACATTCCCTTTAAATAAATCAATTATTTCGTGAATCCAAGCTTTGTAAACCATTACTTTCTCAGTACCTTGAGTACTAGTTTATTCCCGTCTTTTGCTACTACATAGTTGTCGGTCACGGTCAGCAATTCTCCCTGGTATTCCATGGCTCTGCCGCCCTTCAAATCCCGAATGGTTTTCTCATGCCTGTCTGCGAGATAAACATCACCGAGCGGTGTAACAAAAATATCCTGTGCAGCCGCCGGTTTTGATGGTTTGACGCTCGTCCATTCTTCTGCCTTCTGACCGAGTTTACCGTAATGGATTGCTGTCACCTTCCCGGCTTCATCTGTCGCTGCGGCATAGATGAAATCCATATCATCCACTGCCAACAGTAACGCAGCCTCCTTTACAGGAAGGCCTGTCTTCTTTCCTGTTCTGCCGCTTCTGACAATGATTTTTTCTCCCGCCGGCTGATAGATAAGATTGTCATCATACATTGTCTCTCTGATAATCATTCCAAGATCTGCTTTCATTATCAATTCCAGATTATCCATTATATCAAACTGATAGATCCTTACCCTTGTATCGCTGGTTTGGATCATGGGATACACAATATTTGTAAGCGGCGATAGCTGCAGATCAATAACTGCGCTATCATTGGGCAGATTCTTAATGTCAGGGTAACTTCTGTCCAATCCGGGCCCGATATCATAGGTGGAAATTCGAACACGGCCGTCTTTGCCCTCGGGTTCTTTTATTGTATAAATCAGCATCTCCCTATCAGGAAGCCACCGATAATAGCTGAAGGTTCCACCTGACGGATTTAGTTTTTTTATGATTTTCTTACTGTCAGTGTCAACTATTTCCAAACGGTCGTTAAGCATATATGCAATATGCAGACCATTAAATGATACCTTAATTCCGCTTGCATCGTCCGGCAGCTTAAAATTCCTGTTTTTTACGGCAACTGCCTGCGCTTCGTATGCTGTAGCTCTAAAAGCGCCTCTTCCCGGAAGATAAACATAATTGACATATGCCAGCGCCGTCGTCTGAAGTAATACGGAAATCAGTATCCATCCATAGATCCTTTTCAACGTTTTCAATTACCGCCACCTCCCTCAGAGGTTACGATAAAGGCTGTGGGGACAGTTCTTTCACCAAGCTTGTCAGAGGGTTTATTGATTACCTTGCCGTTAAAATACATCGTTGCAGAGGAACCGCCGTCAAGATTTGCCGCATTAACTGCTCCATAGTCCAGTAAAATATCCTGGACATCGCGCAATGTTGCACCTAACGATTCCAGAGATCTTCCATCTATAACAAGCAGCAACACCTCGCCTGTTTCTTTTTGGCCAATGGCTGTTCTGGGGGCAATTCCCCAGCCTCCGTCACCTTTTTTTATAGTAGGTTTTCCATTTACGATCAATGGAGGCCCGAAGCTGACGCCTTCCTTAATGCCAAGCTTCTTAAGCTGTGCCATCGAATGCTTCCCGACAATCAGCATACCTTCCTTTGTAAACGCGACGGTTTCCTGCTTTTTATTCTCGTCCTTGTACTGGTTGTAGACAACCTTACCATCGTGTACGATAAACCCAAGCGGACTACCTCCGGTGCCTGTCCATCCCCTGTCCAGGAATCCTCCTGCGTTTATCCCGGCTATCCCGCCGTTATTTTTGGCAATTTGACTGGTGGTTTCACCCGAATCCGGCAGCCGCGAAGAATACCCAGCAATGACACGTGTCGGATCATGCACCACAATAAGTTTTCCTTCGTAATCTCCGCCATCTATGTTAAAAACTTCAATTTTGCTGCTGTGATCATTACCGATCTTCAACATTTCAAGCTCTTCTCCCTTATCTGTCGGGTCGATTGCGAAAGAACCGCCAATTATATCGGCAATTGCGGCATCAGATAGAAAAAAACGAGCTATATACTGGTGGCGCAGCGTATTCAAGGACGCTCCAACAATGGTCCTTTTAACTTCATCAAAAGGACCGTAGAATACATAAAAAGGCATAGTAATGCACGCAAATATAAATTGAAATATGACAAATTTTAAAAGGCGCTTATAACCCGATTTAGGCGCCTGTTTCTTTACGGTCTCCATATGACCCCTTTCAGCCGTTAAAATACAGGGGGACGTTTCTCCCACTAGACAATTTTCAGCCGTCTATAGAATAAGGGACGTTTCTCTCACTCCCCAGGTTCCATTGAATTTTAATACATTATGACGTTTCATGCAATGCCATAATTATCTAGTGCTCTATGCAGCCTTTCAAAGGCTATTCCCGCGACAAACCATGCAGGCGCATACGCAAGTGTAATCAGACCGTTCACAGCCAACCTGTCAGTATAGTACCATGGATAGACGCCAAGGATCTTATGGAGCAGAAATCCGCTTGTATACTCGATACTCCAAATGAGCAAAACCCATACAACTCCCCTGACAAACCAGTTCCTGTGAGCAATAGCATGATGGATGGGTTCCAGAAAAATAGCACATCCATAAATAAATAACATCCAAAGGTTTGAGTGCCCAAGCAGCGTCAAATCCCCACTTATAAACGAGCCGATTCCGGTCCAGATGATCTCAATACCCCAACCGGCTATTCCGTATAAGAAAAATCTTTTCATCATATCCTGATTCCATTTCTCCTGCAGCCTTTGCAACAAAGGGGAAAGCCTCCCCTTACTTAATATCTCTATTGTAATCAAATATCGTTAAATTAAAGGTGGTAAAATTTTTATGAAATGTTATTACTTGTTGGAGCATTTGTAGAAATCTTTAACAAATATTTAATACAATAATTTGAAAAATGTGTTATTATAATTTATGCTTTATACGCAATACATGATTGCATGATACTAAAAGTGGATAATAATAATGAATATACTGTAGTTTACAAAAAAAACTAACTACACGGAGGGCAAAAATATGAAACCAATTGGCAAAATTATAATACCAACAATAATTCCGGAGAGACTTAAAAAGCTTTCAGATATAGCATATAACTTCTGGTGGACCTGGAATGCAGAAGCTACGGATCTGTTTAGTTCAATTGACTCCTCCCTTTGGGACGAGGTCGGTGCAAATCCTGTTGCCTTTCTGCGAAGGGTTGGCAGTCGAAAGCTAGATAAGATGGCAAATAATCAAGATTTTTTAAACGAATATGACACAGTCATCAAGAAGTATGATGACTATATGAATGAGCAAAATACATGGTTTAACAGTACATACCCGGATCAGAAGGACCAGTCAATTGCCTACTTCTCAGCAGAGTATGGCTTGAATGAGACGCTGCCCATTTATTCAGGCGGTCTTGGGGTATTGTCAGGAGACCATTGCAAATCTGCAAGCGATCTCGGTCTTCCTTTTACTGCAATTGGTCTGTTTTACAGACAGGGCTATTTCAATCAGGTTATCAGCAGCGACGGCACACAGCAAACGGCCTACAGCACGCTCAACATTAATGAACTTGGGATCAAACAAGTTGTTGACGGCAATGGAGAAAAAGTGCTTATAAGCATCGATCTGCCCGGCAGAGTTGTTCATGCCGCAATATGGCTTGTTAAAGTCGGTCGCAATAATCTTTACCTGCTCGATTCGGATGTTCCTCAGAACAGTGACCACGACAGAGGTATAACAGCAAGACTGTACGGCGGTGACGGCGATACCAGGATCCAACAGGAAATACTGTTGGGCATCGGAGGAGTAAGAGCATTGGAAGCTCTTGGCATTCACCCGTCTGTATATCATATGAATGAAGGGCATTCCGGCTTCCTTACATTTGAACTGATCAGGAAGCTGATGCAAAATGATCATTTAAGTTACAAAGAAGCTCTGGAAATGGTCGCTGCATCCTGCGTGTTTACCATTCATACGCCTGTTCCGGCAGGAATTGATGTATTCTCTCATGATTCCATCGATATGTATTTTTCACAGTATAGAGAGATTTTCGGTATCAGCCGTGAGGAGTTTCTGGCATTAGGTTCTGACAGCGGCAATCCGTATGGGTTCAACATGGCATCTATGGCAATGAAAATGACTTCTGTGAGGAACGGCGTCAGTAAGCTCCATGGAGCTGTAACACGCCGCATGTTCCGAAACCTGTGGCCCGGTGTCCCTGAGAATGAGGTTCCTGTTACTCATGTAACGAACGGAATACATACGATGACCTGGCTTTCAAAGCCTTACAGGAAGCTGTTTGACAAATATCTTGAAAGCACTTGGAATGACCATATAGAACAGCATGAATACTGGCGTGCAATTGACAACATCCCGGATGAGGAACTCTGGAAGGAACATATGCGTCTAAAAGATGAAATGGCCCGCTATGTCAATAACCGTATACGGCTCGGCGCCTTATCCGGTACCGGGAGCAGTTCATGCGGTATGATCAATCCTGAAGTACTTACAATTGGTTTTTCCAGACGATTTGCAACATATAAACGTGCTGCGCTTATATTCAGGAATATTAACCGCATCAGGAAAATACTTAATATGGAGAACAAGCCGGTTCAGCTTATTTTTGCAGGAAAGGCTCACCCGGCTGACATACCGGCACAGGATGTCATAAAATACATCAACAATATATCAGAACAGGAGGGCTTTGAAGGTAAGGTAGTATTACTCGAGAATTACAATATTGCGCTTGCCCGCCGCCTTGTTCAAAGCGTGGACGTATGGCTTAACAACCCCCGTATGCCGTTGGAAGCCAGCGGCACCAGCGGTCAGAAGGCCGGTTTGAATGGCGTTATCAATCTCAGTGTGCTCGACGGATGGTGGAGAGAGGGATATAATGGGAATAACGGATGGGCTATCGGATCGGAAACGGTTTATAGTAATGAAGAGTACCAAGACAGCGCCGATAGTGATTCCCTGTATGAAATTCTTGAGCAAAGCCTCATTCCACTTTACTATGACAGAGATGTTAATGGAGTCCCGGTAAAATGGGTCAAGGTAATGAAGGAATCAATCAAATCCCTTGCTGCCCAATTCAGCACACAAAGGATGCTCCAGGATTACTCCTCGAATCTGTATGTCCCTTCGATGATAAGGACTGCAGAGGTTTCAGGGGCAGGTCAAAAGGATTACCAATTACTGAAACAGCTTGTCCAATGGAAGTCAAGGATTTTCGACAACTGGTACACAGTAAATATAGAATCCGGAAGTATTGCCGGAAGATTTCCCGCAGATGTAGGAGAAATTGTATCTCCCGAGGCGGTGATATCCCTTGGTGGACTGAATCCCGAAGATGTGAACGTTGAATTATACTACACCAGTGAAGATAACGGTACAGAGACTGTCAATGGCAAATTCCTTCCTCTGCAGCTTCAGGAGGAAATCAAGCCGGGCACTTACAGATACAAGGGGGAATTACATCTTACTGACAGCGGTGAATACAATTACAGCTTCCGGGTATTACCGGTGCATCCGCTGCTGGCAGACAAATTCGATATGAGACTCGTAAAATGGGCTGACAATTAATGCTGCGGTTGAGTCTGGTAAAAAGCGGCTTTATCAGGAGGAAGTAATGCACAAGAGAGTTTTTCTGATTCTGTTTACACTCGTACTGATTCTGGCAATTCCATGTGCCGGTTTTGCTGATACAGAGCAGGTTGCTGCTGGTGCTGCAAGTAAGATCCCGGCACCTGAGATTAGTGCGCCTTCCGCCATTTTAGTGGAAGCAGAGACCGGCCAGGTTCTATATTATAAGGATAGTGATGAATTCCTTCACATTTCTTCCGCATGTAAGCTCATGACAATACTCGTCGCAATTGAAAATGCCGATTTGTATTCTAATGTAACTATCAGCGCTGATACCTCAAAGGTTGAAGGCTCTGCACTTAACCTTGAAGTTGGTGCAAAGTACCCGCTGCTTGACCTTTTGTATGCTACCATGTTGACATCCGCAAACGATGCAGCCATAGCTATTGCAGAACATGTCTCTTCAGGCAACATCGAAAAATTCATTGATAAAATGAATGAAATGGCAGAGAAGCTGCATATGACAAAGACACACTTTTCAAATGCAACCGGCCTGTATGATATTAATCAATATACAACAGCCGGCGATATATCTCTATTAATAAAATATGCAATGAAAAATCCCACCTTCAGTAAGCTGTTCTCTTCCAGATCGCGACCATGGTACGGAACCAGTAACGAAATAAAGATATTGACAAGCGGTAATCAACTATTCTGGTCCTATAATGGCATTGAAGGCGGTAAAACCGGATACAATGATAAGAGCCGGCAAACTATTATATGTACGGCGGTTCGGACAAATATTCAACTAATCTGCGTCGTTCTTGATGCACCAGAAGAAACGGTATACAATGATGCATCAGTCCTTTTTGATTACGGCTTCACTAATTTCTGGAAAAGCACATTGGTAAAAAAGGGCGATGTTTTAAAAATGGCAGAGTTTGATGGAAAACCAATCAACTTGATCAGTCAAAGTGACATCATGTATATGCATCCTATCGGCGAAAACTACATCAAGGAATTTATCGCAAACGCTAACTTAACTCCTCCTCTGAAGACGAGTATCCCTGCCGGCAGTGCCAGCTATGTACTTGAAGATGGTACCGAAGTCGGCATAAGCCTTTATCCGGAGACTGAGATCGTTCCGCCGGATGACACATGGACCGCCATCCGGAAGAAAATCGCTGAGAACAGAGATATATTCATGGTCGTTATTGTGTTGATTGCAATAGAGGTAATCCTGCTTCTGTTCAATCTGGGGCGTCTATTGGGAAAGTTGTTCAGCTTTGTAATGAAGCGAATCAAACAACAAAGAGAAATCGAATAAAGGCTTTGCTTGTGACTATACAGATGCTTAATTTGTGACTGTCTCAGGTTGTATTGTATTTTTTCTTAGCTTATAGCTCTTCTTTTTTGCCTGACGTATCTTATCTTTCTCAATATATTCCGAGAGCACGCGCGTAAGTCCAAGTACATCGGACATTTCATAGTATCCGGGCTTTTTGTAAAGAAATTTAATAGCGTGTACTGCGCCCGATGCAAATGCCTTTCGTGAAAAGGATTGATGAGCGATTTCCAGCATGTCTTCTTCTCCTGCAATAATGACTTCATGCTTTCCAACAATCCCTCCGGCACGGACCGCATTTATTGGCACAGAACCATGCTGTTCATCTCCGCCCGAGCTTTCAAGGGCTTTCTCAATTTCACCGGCAATTTTCATTGCTGTTCCGGAGGGGATATCCTTTTTTTTGCTATGATGCTCCTCATTTACCTGAAAATCATAATTGTTTAAAATACTTGAAGCAATTCCTGTCAGAAGCATCATTACATTTACACCCATCGTAATATTCGGTGCATACACGATCCCATTGTGGTACTTTTTTGTAAGTATAAACATTTTTTGAAGTGAAATCTTCGAGAAACCTGTTGTTGCGATGACCATGCTAACTTTCAGTTTTGATAAAACAACAGCATTTTTTATTGTTGCCGTCGGCGAAGAAAAATCAACAGCAATGTCCGGTTTGGCCCTGAACACCATCTCCTCTAATTTATCGGAGCCAACGACAATAATGCCGGTGTCCCTGCTTCCGATTACTTCACCAAGATCTTTACCCACCTTCTCACCACCCGGGCGGCATACGGCAGCTACAAGCTTTATGTTCTCCTGTTCCAGCAAAACCTTTGCAACCTCTCTTCCTGTTTTGCCTAAACCAATAAGACATACACGAATCATAATGGAACCCCATTTCCTAGAAATTTTGAGAATAAAATCCCAGGGCTTCGAGCCCCTCTCGATTTTAGCTGATTTGCTTCACAAATGGCTAGAATAAAAAAAGTTGCAGAGAAGTCTGCAACTTTTACCGCTATGCGGATGAAAGCATATTATCACCTTCTCCTCCAACGCTTACGAGGTTAGCTGACGGATTCGGATCGGATAGAGTTGACCCTACCAGCCGGTTTGACACGGCCGGATTCACCCCTGTAACAAGGCCTGGCGGCTTGACGCCCTGCCTCCCGGCCACACCTTGAGTCTGCTTATACAGCGACACGCTATGGCCGGTTTTGGTTCCCCCGCTCTTTTTTGATTAAGCGCAATATCGATCTATTCAATTACTATTTGATTAGGTTTCACTCGTTCGTTGTTTATTATATATTATTTCCAGAAGTATATCAATATAACTAATCTTTGCATAGTCGGCGTTAACTGTCGGATACTGAATTTTCCTTAATATTCGTAGACTATGCTTACCGATGCGGTAATTTCGATCGAACCTGCCTGTATTGGTGTAGCGGCATTGATCCCTTCTGCTTTCATATCATATACAGCATAGTTAGTGATAGGATAGTAGCTGCCTCCTTCGTTCACCGTTATAGGAGCTTTCAGCTTTACTCCCAGTGCATCTGCCATAGTATTAGCCTTTTTCTTGGCCGCCAGTACTGCATTTTTCAACGCTGTGTTGTAGTAATCCTCGTAGTTGCTTAATCCAAAGCTGATGCTGCTGCTTGTGTTGACTCCACTGTCAGCTGCTGCATCTATTACGCGCCCTGTCAGGTCGATATCCCTTACAGTAACGTTCACACTATTGTTTACAGTATATCCAACTATGCTGCTGATGCCGGATTCCTTGTTGTAATCGTACTTTGGATTGATCGAATAGTTCACTGTTATGATATCGTCTTTACTGATTCCCAGTGCCTTTATGGATGATATGACTTTGTCCATCGATTTAGCATTGGCCTCCTGGGCAGCTTTTGCATCCTTGCCCTCGGTCACCACACCCAGGTTTATAGTAGCGAAATCAGGCGAGGCACTGACTTTGGACTGGCCTGATACATTGATTGTCTTCTTGGGCGCCGCATCCTCATCTGCTGCCTGTACAGGTGCGTTTGCGAAAACGCCGAATGCTGCAGTGAGAAGTGCAGCTGCTGTAAGTATAAGTACAGCCATCATTACTTTGTTTTTTGTTGAAAATATCTGTGTCATGATTACACCTCCAATAAATTAAACGGTTTGCGATAAACGGAATCAATTAAAATGCCGTTTCCTATATTGGATTAGACGTACATGCCATATAAATGTTCCCTCTGTGACACGGCGGTTGTCAGGATATTGTCCGGTGTTCGTATTGGACCGATGACGACCACTTGCCGCACCTGTCCCCCCACCTGGCCTGGACGACACCATCAATCATCAGCTCAACTATTTCACACATGCCTGTACAGCCATCGCATTCGAAGCTCTTAGTGCTGTAATCCCTCTTCATGACACCAAAGCCGTTGAATTTTGTCTGTAGGATCTTCTCGCTCATTGTTTTCTGTCTTGCATACAGGGCTGCTCCCAGAGCACCCATTACAGCATGCTCCTCAGGTATTACGACCTTTACTCCCAGAGCCCTTTCAAACGCAGCCGCTATCCCCTTGTTTGCTGCAACACCGCCTTGAAATACAACGGGCTCACAGATTTCCTTGCCCTTCGCAAGGTTATTGAGATAATTTCTTACCAGTGCTTCACAAAGGCCGTTTACGATGTCTTCATTGCTATGACCCGATTGCTGCTTATGTATCATATCAGACTCAGCGAACACTGCACATCTGCCTGCGATCCTCACTGGCGACGACGAGCGCAGCGCCATCTCGCCGAATTCCTCAATCGGCACTCCAAGTCTTGCCGCCTGTCTGTCCAGAAACGACCCAGTTCCGGCCGCACAGACAGTGTTCATGGCAAAGTCATAGACTACGCCGTTTTTCAGGATTATTATCTTGGAGTCCTGTCCTCCTATTTCAAGTATCGTTCTGACTCCGGGGACGATTGACTGTGCCGCTATTGCATGTGTCGTGATCTCATTTTTTATTATGTCCGCTCCGACAATGACACCTGCCAGTTCACGGCCGCTTCCGGTCACTCCCACGCCGGATATCACAGGATAGCCGCATTCCTCTGCGATTTCCTTCATTCCATCGAGCATGGACTGTATCGGCTTGCCGCTTGTGCGCCTGTACAATTTTGCGGTTATCTGCCCTTCCCGGTTTATGACCACAAGATTAGTGCTGACTGAACCTACATCAATTCCAAGATAATTGCCATCCGCCTTCATATTTTCTACTCTCCCTTCTCTTTTCCAGCATGTCGATAAAAGCCTCTACTCTGGTCATATACCCGGCTTCGCCTGTCATTTCATCTATGATCAGCGACAGCACAGGTATCCCCAGTTCATTTTCTACCGACGGCAGAAGACTCTCGGCTACTATCTCCGGCATGCATGAGAACGGGAATATCTGTATCACTCCATCATATCCGTTATGGGCATATAATGCCGTATTTCCCACAGTCTCCTGCGCATGGCCGCCTATCATAGCGCCAAGCCAGGGTTTGGCCGCTTCCGCAAATTGCATGTCTCTGGGAAGGTGAAGGCCCTTTTTTATCATGTGCTCTATTATCCAATTGCTTACTGTCACTTTCCTATCCACTTCGACACCAAGCCTGCCCAGCCTCTCTTGTATCTCAAAGCTGGCAAAATGCTCAATGCCGGTGTATATTTCTCCAACGATTCCCACCTTCAGTGGGTGCGCATTTGGATCAAGCTTTATTGCCTTTAATTCAGTCTCTGTGCTGTCGATAAGGCGCATTATCTCCCTTGTGCCCTTTGTCGCAAGGGCTTTATCCCGAAAGCCTTTATATATCCTGTCAGTAGAGCCGGCATCCAATTCACAGGCCCTTGTCCTGAAGGACAACATTTCTATTTCATCTGTGCGTTTCGCGATTTTAACAGCTCTTCTCAAGATCGACGGCAAGCTGATCATGGCTGCATTTCCCGGAACTATCCTGCGGATTCTTTCTATCAGATCCTTTATGCCATTTGTCGCCTCAAAGGTTATTATCTCCATGTCATAGCCAGCATCTTTCAGTATTTCCCTGTGCAGCTGGGAATAGTAACCGAATCGGCAAGGGCCGCAGCCGCCGGCCATAAGGATCGTATCCGCGCCCATTTCGTATGCCTGCAAATAGTTGCCGATGTTTATTTTCAGCGGCAGGCACACCATTTCAGGCACATGTCTCGTCCCGAGTTCAAGGGCTTTTTTATTGTTAAATGGCGGAATGACATAATCAATGCCCAGATCATCCAATATTGACTTGACGCAAATATATGTATTACCCAAATGCGGAAATGTGATTTTCATTCCTGCTTCTCCAGCGGAGCATGTCGACAAAGGCCTCGAGCCGTGTATTGAAGCCGGCCTCGCCCGTATGCTCGTCTATTGTCATAGTAATAAACGGTATATTGTATTTTCTCCTGATACTTCTTTCTATCAGATCATTCACAAATGAGTCTATCCCGCAGCCGAAGCTGGTGACGCATATAAACCCTTCGATCATGCCTGCCTTAGCCATATGTAGCGCCGCGCCATAGGCCATCCTGCCATAATTCCAGAACATCGGCTTTTCAAGCGCCGCCGCCTGTGCATTTATCTCAGCCTCCTCCACCATCTCTATGGTCCTTGCCTCAACCCCATATTTACTCAGCTTCCCCAGCAGATCCATGCTGATATACCTATCATATATATTGTACGGATGCCCAATCACCGCTACCCTATGACACCCTTGGGGACGCTTCTCAACTTTCTCACTTTGGGGACGCTTCTCAACTTTCTCGCTTTGGGGACGCTTCTCAACTTTCTCGCTTTGATTTGAATTACCTCCGACTGTAGATATGTGAGAACCGTCCCCACTGATTAAACTGCCCCCACCTGCAGATTTGTGAGAACCGTCCCCACTTATCGAACTGCCTCCGACTGCAGATTTGTGAGAACCGTCCCCAAATTCCAGAGCTGACTTATAAGCCCTGACTGCAGTCCGTCTGTCGACTCCAAGGATGGCTCCGGTTTGAATGGCGGCTTTCAGCCCTCCCCTTTTTGAGTTCCTCAGATTGACTTCCGTATCGATCAGGCACGGCAGGTCCTTAAGCGTATGCCTTATCATATCGGGCAAGCCCCCAAACTCAGGGCAGATGTACTCCTTTTTTGAAATACTGGTGAACCTCGGTACGAGAATATAGTCGACCCTGTTCTTGAGGTTGATGACGTGGCCATAAAAAATCTTAATGGGAAGGCATGCTTCATCCACACATGCTCTCACCCCATCATCGAGGATACGTTTGTTGGTTTGCTCGGATACTACGACTTCTGCACCCAACTCGGCAAAAAACTTTTCCCAGAACGATATGAATTTATAATAAAACAGGCTCCGTGGTATTCCTATTTTCACACACAAAAGTTCAACACCCCTCAAGATATTATAGAATGTTTGTTCATCTTAACGTATTATTGACAAACATGAAAGGTTTATACACCGCACCCGTATCCCGCAAATTTCGAAAAACAAAGGCGGCATTTTCTTGTCGGTCGGCAGAACAGATGATTATCTTGTGCCACAGAATTTAACCACATAAAAAATCCGGTATCCTTTTTTAGATACCGGATCGTGTTTCTGGTAATAGTATTCAGAGAACTTCCTATCAATTTAAATGGAAACAAAAGTTTTGTCTCCTGTTTCATTTAAGATAAACGAGCCGTCCAACTGCATCTATCAAGCCTTGCCGTCGCTGCCCAGAACGTTTATGATCTTGTTCTTCACGAGATCCTTGATAGCCAGTCTTGCTGGTCCGAGGTACTGTCTGGGATCGAAGTGCTCAGGATGCTGATTGAAATACTCTCTTATTGTAGCAGTCATGGCAAGCCTGAGGTCGGAATCTATGTTGATCTTGCAGACTGCAGACCTTGCTGCCTGTCTGAGCATTTCTTCCGGAACTCCCTTTGCGCCAGGCATGTTTCCGCCGTTATTGTTTATCTTATCAACCAGTTCGGGTATTACTGAGGAAGCGCCGTGGAGAACTATCGGGAATCCGGGAAGTCTCTTTGAAACTTCATCAAGTATATCAAATCTGAGTTTTGCTTCGCCTTTGAATTTGAATGCGCCATGGCTTGTGCCTATAGCGATAGCCAGCGAATCAACGCCGGTCTTTGATACGAATTCTTCAACTTCTTCAGGTCTTGTGTAGGATGAATCTTCATCGGATACATTTACATCATCCTCAACGCCGGCAAGTCTGCCGAGTTCGCCTTCTACCACTACGCCGTGAGCGTGTGCGTATTCAACGACCTGCTTTGTCAGCTTGATGTTATCTTCAAATGAATGATGTGAGCCGTCTATCATTACTGATGTGAATCCACCGTCAATACAGGATTTGCAGAGTTCAAACGTGTCGCCGTGGTCGAGGTGCAGGCAGATCGGCAGTCCGGTCTCGATTATTGCTGCTTCGACTAATTTCATAAGGTATGTGTGATTGGCATATTTCCTGGCTCCCGAGGAAACCTGCAGAATCAGCGGAGCGTTGACTTCCTTAGCGGCTTCTGTGATCCCCTGTACGATCTCCATGTTGTTTACGTTGAAAGCACCTATGGCGTATCCGCCTTCGTAAGCCTTCTTGAACATTTCAGTTGATGTAACTAATGGCATAAAAACAACTCCTTTACTTTATAATATAATATTGCAAAACGACGATATAATATGTATTGTAACCTTGTTACAAATTTATCATATTAATTCTACCAGATTTCGACTATAAATCAAGTTAATTTTACCCAAACAGCGAATAACTCTCCGTAGGATGTATTATAATGAGGGGATGTTCGGAATATCCTCGCATTCTGGATGATTTTGCAACTAGGGGCCGCTCACCTCAGTCTACTTGGATGATTTTTCAACTAGAAGCAGCTCACCTCAGTCTACTTGGATGATTTTTCAACTAGAAGCAGCTCGCCTCAGTCTACTTGGATGATTTTTCAACTAGGGGCAGGGAAACTCCATGTTTTATTGTTAGTATTCCATATTAAGGAGACATAAATCGTGTTTGACTGTGTTATGTCACCCTAACACAACAAAATTGCTGCCCCTAATTGAAATTTCATCCAAGTAGATAAGTCCATGCTGCCCCTAGTTGAAATTTCATCCACCTGGACAAGCCCATGCTGCCCCTAATTGAAATTTCATCCGTGTAGGCAAGCCTGCACTTCCCCTAATTGAAATTTCATCCATGTGGGCGAGCCTGCGTTGCCCCTATTAGAAAATTCATCAAAGTTGCCCTAACAATTTATATGTTAAAAAAATGTCCATCTTTATTTGCAATTTGGTACATCTTGTGTTATATTTTATTTTGATTTCTATCAGGAGGTATGATTATGAGCGAACTTAAGGGAGCAGCAATATTCGGCCAGTCGGGCGGACCGACCTCGGTTATAAACGCAAGTGCTGCAGGCGTATTTCAGGAAGCATTGAAGCAGGGAGCTATCACCGCCGTTTATGGAGCGGCACACGGTATTAAAGGTATCCTCGAAGAGAAATTTTACGATATGAGCAAGGAAGACCAGTATGAATTGGATCTTTTAAAGACAACTCCTTCCTCCGCTTTGGGATCTGTTCGTTACAAGCTGAAAAGTGCTGATGTCGACGATACAGATTACAAAAGGCTGCTGGAAGTCTTCAAAAAGTACGATATTAGGTATTTCTTCTACAACGGCGGAAACGATTCAATGGACACCTGCAACAAAATCAGCAAGTTCATGCAGAAGTCAGGCTATGAATGCAGAGTAATGGGTGTGCCGAAGACAATCGACAACGATCTCTGGGGAACAGACCACTGCCCGGGCTACGGCAGCGCAGCCAAATATATCGCTACTTCCACTATGGAAGTTTATCACGATGCAAGAGTTTATGACAAAGGAATGATCACAGTACTCGAAATCATGGGAAGGAACGCCGGATGGCTCACAGCATCAGCTGCTTTGGCTGCTCATGCAGGCTTCGGACCCGACCTGATCTATCTGCCGGAGATCCCCTTTGATATGGATAAATTCATTGCTGAGACTATGGAAGTTTATAAAAAGCAGAACAATGTCATTATCGCTGTTTCCGAGGGTATCAGGGATAAGGATGGAACATACATTTCAGAATATGGCTCAGACCTGGCAAAGAACAAGGATGCTTTCGGACATGCTCAGTTGGGCGGTCTCGCATCCACACTTGCCAACATCCTGCAGGAGAAGACCGGTGCAAAGGTACGCGGCATCGAATTCAGCCTGCTTCAGAGATGCGCAGCACATGTTGGTTCTCTGAACGATGTCAACGAAGCTTATATGGCAGGCCAGATGGCTGTCAGGTATGCAGTTGAAGGAAAGACTGACTACATGGTTGCATTTGAAAGAGAAGCTGGTCCTGAGTACAAGTGCGGTATCAAGCTGATCAACCTCACAGATGTTGCCAACACTGAGAAGAAGATCCCGAGAGAATGGATCAATGAAGCTGGCAACGGCCTGAAGCAGGAATACATTGACTATGCACTTCCGCTGATCCAGGGAGTTTCCACTCCTCCGCTGGAAAACGGTTTACCCAGATTCGCAAAGCTCAAGAAGGTTCTGGCTACAAAATAGTACAGCAACAGAACATCTTCATATCAGCATATTGCTCAAAAAAAGAGTAATGACAAAAACAAGTTGACCTCGCCGGATTAAAGTCTGGTGAGGTTTTTATTTGCTCTGGTGAGGTTTTTTCTCTGATGAGGTTTTTATTTACTCCGGTTGGGTTTTTTTCCGATGAGGTTTTTATTTGCTCCGGTTGGGTTTTTCTCCAGTAGGGTTTTTGCTCCGGTGGGATATTTTCTTTGCTCTGTGTGACGTTTGTACTGCCCTGTCAGGTTCTGGTTGTATAGCCAAGGCCTTCCCCATTTTATGGATGTTTCGTAGTTATTGACATAATTTCGATGCAAAGCTATACTTAAAATATAGTGCAAATCAGGTCGAAAAATATAAAAACCGTGTTACTGGCGGAAGTGGAATTAACCACATGGGAGCACGGTTCATGGATTGTCAGCCGACCGCCTGGGTATAAGAACTGTGCATAGCAGAGGTGTTGGATTATGTTTGTTGAAGATGCATGGAACAGCTTTATACCGGGGGTATGGACTGACAATATTAATGTCCGGGACTTTATCGCCAACAACTACACTCCCTACGACGGCGACGAGACCTTTCTCCGGGAAGCCACAATTAAAACAAAAAAGCTGTGGAGCAAATGCAAAAAGCTGCTTCGCGATGAGCTCACAAAAGGTGGTGTCCTGAATGTGGACACTAAAACAGTTTCCGGCATCAACAGCTATGCGCCCGGCTTTATTGACGAGCAATTTGAGGTCATAAAAGGACTGCAGACCGACAAGCCATTAAAACGTGCTGTCATGCCCTACGGCGGTATCCGCATGGCCAGGCAGTCCTGCGAAGCATACGGCTATAAGCTGCCCGCAAAGTTCGATGAAATATTCCACAAATACCGCAAAACGCATAATGACGGAGTTTTCAGCGTCTACACCCCTGAAATGAGGAAGGCGCGTAAATCCGGAGTGATAACAGGCCTGCCCGATGCATATGGCAGAGGCCGTATTATCGGTGATTACAGAAGAGTTGCACTATATGGCACTGAATATCTGATAAAACAGAAAGCGCTTGATCAGAATGAATTGCAAAAAAGCGGAATGAATGAGGATACGATCAGGCTCTGTGAAGAGGTGCATGAACAGATCGAAGCGCTCAAGGAGCTGACTTTAATGGCCTCACAGTACGGGTACGACCTGTCGAGGCCAGCACAGAATGCGCTTGAAGCAGTCCAGTGGACATATTTCGCGTTCCTTGCCTCTATGAAAGAGACAAATGGCGCTGCGAATTCGCTCGGCAGGGTATCTACATTCTTTGACATATATATAGAAAGAGACCTGGCCTCAGGCCTTCTGGATGAAGCCGGCGCCCAGGAGCTTATAGATCAGTTTGTAATTAAGCTAAGGCTGATTAGGCACCTTCGGACTCCTGATTATGATGAGCTGTTTGCCGGTGACCCCGTATGGATAACTGAATCGATCGGCGGAATATGCAGCGATGGCAGACATATGGTCACAAAAACGTCCTACCGCATACTCCATACTCTTTTCAACCTGGGCCCTGCGCCTGAACCTAACCTGACAGTCCTATGGTCAGTAAATCTTCCGGCGGCCTTCAAACGGTATTGTGCCAAGGTTTCCATGGTAACGAGCGCAATACAGTACGAAAATGATGACTTGATGCGGCCCGAGTTTCATGATGATTATAGTATTTCCTGCTGTGTTTCCGCAATGCAGACCGGCAAGGACATGCAATTTTTCGGAGCCCGCTGCAATCTGCCCAAACTTCTGCTGCTGGCGCTCAATGGCGGCCGGGATGAGATTTCTGGGGATCAGGTGGCTCCTGAAAGCGAGCCTTACAAGGATGAATATCTTGACTACAAGAAGGTTGCCGAGAGGCTCAAGCATTATCAGAAATGGCTTGCCGGGCTTTATGTCAATACAATGAATGCAATTCATTACATGCATGACAAATATGCGTATGAACGCCTCATGATGGCGCTGCATGACACTGACCCCAGGCGGTTCATGGCATTTGGGATCGCAGGCCTGTCCGTGCTGGCCGATTCGCTCAGTGCAATGAAGTATACCTATGTAAGAGCGATCAGGGATGAAAGAGGACTTATCACCGATTTTGAGATAAAGGGCTCCTACCCCCAATTCGGCAATGGCGATGACAGAGTCGACAGTATTGCCGTGGAAATAGTCAAAAGCTTCATTTCTGATCTGAGAAAACATAAAACATACAGAAATGCTATCCATACTCTTTCGATACTGACCATAACGTCCAATGTGGTATACGGCAAAAAGACCGGCTCCACACCGGACGGGCGCAAGCTTGGCGAGCCCTTCGCCCCGGGTGCCAATCCCATGCACGGCAGGGACAAGATGGGCGCGCTGGCTGCATTGAATTCTGTTGCCAAGATTCCATATGAGTATTGCAGGGACGGTATATCATTGACAATGACGCTTGTCCCCAGATCGCTTGGCAGAGATACACAGTCGCGTCTCACAAACCTTGCTGCACTGTTGGACGGGTACTTTGCCCAAGGTGGGCATCATATAAATATCAATGTGCTTGAACGTATCGTGCTGGAACAGGCGATGCAGGACCCATACAACTATCCGCAGCTCACAATAAGAGTCTCCGGCTATGCCGTCAACTTTATCCGTCTGAGCCGCAAGCAGCAGGAGGAGGTCATCGCCCGTACCTTCCACTCAGCCGTATAATGTACAGAGACAGTTGATTAGTTGTCTATCTCCAGACAAACAAAAAAGGGCGCTCCCGGCTATTACCCCTGTCGATGGAAACGCCCCTCCTGCTCCATGCTTTACCGCTCTATATATTTATTTAACGTGTTCTATATCTTTTAGTTACAACTCTATATCTTTTTAGTTATCGCTTTATATCTTTTTGATTCCGCTTTATATCTTACGTTACCGCTCTATATCTTTTTGTTATCGTACAATATCCTTTTTCTTTGCTACGGAATATCCGAAGAAGCCCAGTTCCTTTCCCAAAGTCCAATACTTGCCGTGGGAATAGCAAATGAGATCCGCCTTTTCCAGCACAAGCTTCCCCTTTTCATCCAACAGCGATTCATCCGCCTGTACTGCCACTATCTCTGCTACGAACATATCATGGCTCCCAAGCTCCAGCACATTTTTCACAACACACTCCAGCGAGACCGGGCATTCCTTTATTATCGGCACATCGATAACCGAAGCCTTCTGCGCTGTCAGTCCAGTCAGTTCAAACTTGTTGACGTCCCTCCCCGATTTGACTCCGCACAGGTCTGTGGCATATGCCAGCTTTTGAGTTGCAAGATTGACGGCAAACTGTCCCTTATCCTTGATGAGATTATATGAATACCTTTCCTTTCTCACAGAAATAGACAGCATCGGGGGCTCGGAATTCACTGTTCCCGCCCAGCCAATGGTTATTATATTGGGTTTTCCCTCAGCATCCGCGCATGTTACCATCACAATCGGTACAGGATTGAGCATTGTTGACGGTTTCCATATTTGTTTTGCCATTATCCATACCTCCTCATCAAATTCAATAAAACTGTATAAAAGAATTTATAACTTACTTAATTATAACATTTCGGCTCTTTCTCAGCAGTATTTCAACAAGCCGTGAGATATGCCCGCATCGTTTTCTTTCCTGCTCCCTCTGATTCATGTCTCTGCTTCATGTCCCGGCTCCCACCTACATCCCCCGCCTTCTCAGGCCTCGATGTCACGGTACTTCTTTTCAGCGATGGCGAACAGTGCCAGTATTGCAAGCACTCCAAGGATGGCCGCTACTGCACCGATTACTATGAACACATACTGTATGGGTATACCTGCGAGCACCATCGGAACTGCTGCTGCGCCAAGTATGAGCAACACAAGCAGCGAAAGCAGCATCCCGATCCCGCCATTCATATTCTGCTTCATAGCCTCCTGCTCGCTGTTCCACACCAGCTTTGGATGAAAAACATCAAGTAAAAGATTGAGCGAAGCCATTGGTACTGATCCAATCAATCCAACGATCGTTGCACCTACAGTCCATAGTATTGGGATCTTAAGTAATATGATCATTATCAAACTAGTCGTCAGAACACCTATAGCTGAGATGATATAACTTACTACAAGTTTGCCAGCCACCTGCTGTTTTGCTGATACAGGCAGCATCTTGGCTATCCATATCGTCTGGCCTTCTCTTGACAACGCTGTTGATGCCACCATGTTCATTCCTGCTGTAAAAAGCATAAGCCCGAGGCATACCAGCGCCGCATACGGGATCACTCCCGGATCGCTTATACTGCCCACTAACTCTGCAAGCTCAGGCTCATTTTTAAGCGTGAGCATCATCACCATAATGATCGGGCCAGCTACTGAACCTACAAGGCCGTTGAGCACGTAAAGAGGAGTTCTCATCAGCAGCCTCCACTCACGTTTTGCTATCGCTGCCACCGGGCTGCTCATCCTGCCAAGCTGCTTGCCGATCTGGCTTTTTGTAATATTCTTTCTCTTCCTGCTAACTTCCTGCCCGGCAAGAAGCGCCTTATAAAATACAAGATTCGAAACCCACAGCAGAAGCAGCATCAAAGCGACACATACCGCAAGATACAGCAGGAAATACCCCCATCCAGCAATTCCGTTGTCAGACAGCCCACGGGTAGCCCAGATACTCGGCGGGAACCTGCTGCCTATCATATCAACAAGTCCGTTCTGGCTTGTAAAGAAATTTTGTAAATCTTCGGGGTTTTCTGGCACGTTTTGAAAGAACATGCTGGAACCCATTCCTATCACTATAGCGAACAGACCGCCAACAATAGCGAACATATCCTTGTATCGTCTGAGATTGACCACCCTCATCATGAGTATGATGATAAGTGCCGCTATAGAAAGAGGTATCACAGGAGTCACTGCCATCAATACCAGGCTTTTAAGCCAATAAAGTATACCCTGTGCCGTCCCCGCTCCGTAAATAATGATAGGAGGCAGCAGAATTGGTATTGATGTAAGGTACTCGTTCACCATGATGACGGCAAATTTACCGCCGATGACCTCATAAGGTTTCAGCGGCAACGGCACAAAAGTCTCTAGATCCTTTGAAAAATAGAAAGTGCCCATTATGTAAAACAGACCGAATACCAGTATCATGATCTGTGCGAACACAAAGGATACTGCAAGTATCATTTCAGGCTGGCCAATTACATTCCCGGCGGCAAACATCGATATCATAAGCCCGATGTACAGCGCCATCAGAGGGAGAAAAGATAGCAGGATAACAGCGGCGATGAGCACAGGCTCCCACAGCTTCTTTTTCTCTCTCGTAAATCTGTATTTCAGCGCCGAGAGACCATAATTGACATTCAGCTGAAGTTTTAAAAATGAAAGAAATGGTTTCATTGTTCAGTCAACTCCAGGAAAATATTCTCGAGAGAATCCTTGTTGTCACCGTGTTTCAGCTCATCAATAGTCCCGATAGCTATCAATCTGCCCTTGTGGATGATGCCGACCCTGTCGCACAGCTTCTCAGCAACCTCCAATACATGTGTCGAGAAAAACACCGTATTGCCCTTGTCGCAGTGCTCCCTCATCTGAATTTTCAGCAGATGGGCCGATTTCGGGTCGAGTCCGACCATCGGCTCATCGAGAATCCACAGCTTCGGGTCGTGTATGAGCGCGCCGGTCAGCGCAGTTTTTTGTTTCATTCCATGGGAGTAGCTTTTAATCAGATCGGCAGCGGCATCCTTGAGGTCGAACATTTTCAGATAATGCTCTATCCTTTCCTTTCGCTCTTCCGCTGATACATGATATACATCCGCCATAAAATTGAGGTATTCCATACCCGTGAGGCGGTCATACAGATTCGGATTGTCAGGCACATATCCCAGCTTTTGCTTTGCTGTGATCGGGTCTTTTGAAATGTCCGTTCCGTCGATCAGTATATTGCCGCTGTCCGGGTTCAATAAGCCGATGATCATCTTTATCGTAGTTGTCTTGCCGGCTCCGTTGGGTCCAAGAAAGCCGAATATCTCGCCCTTGTTGACTTTCAGGTCCAGGCTGTCAACAGCTTTGACGGAGCCCTTGTTATAGCTTTTTGATATGTTGCGTATATCGATCATGATGCTACCTCCTGCAGTAATTGGCACATTGCGGAATATATAGAAATCCGTTAGCCTGCTGCATACTATATTATCATAATAGAGTATTTCCTTACAGTATACGGTTCTTTTCTAATAAAGTTTTCCTGCACCTGCAGTTGAAGCAAATGAAGGCCCATTCCTCGCACCTAGAATTCTATCTTTTAAAAAGGTTATTCAAGCGCACTGTGCAATTTTGGCCACTTCTGGGCAGTTTTTTAAAGAAATCTCAGAATCTCGAGGACAGCAAGGGAACATAACTCGGATTAAAAAAGAATTATGTCTATCATTACAGTAATTCAGTGCCCAGAAGTCTCGGTTTTTGCACAGTCCGCTTCACCATTGAAGATAATCAACGCCAAAAAGACCTGATTTATGTTCAAATACAGTTGAAGCATCTGAAGATCCATTCACCGCACCTAGAATTCAATCATTAATAAAGTTTATTCAAGCGCACTGTGCAATTTTGGCCACTTCTGGGCAGTTTTTTAAAGAAATATCAGAATCTCGGGGACAGCAAGGGAACATAACTCGGATTAAAAAGAATTATGTCTATCATTACAGTAATTCAGTGCCCAGAAGTCTCGGTTTTTGCACAGTCCGCTTCACCACTACAGAAAAACAACGCTCTTACTGAAAAACAGCGCCTAGAAGACACGATTTTCGTACATGCCTGTCCCACATGCCTGTCCCACATGCCTGTCCCACATGCGTGTTCCACGCGCTGCTCATTACAGAAAACGCGGCTATTCCAGCACCAGATACGACGAGCCGTCAATCCTGATCATTTTTTCGCTGTTCAGATTTTCAGTGGTTATCTCATATTCATCCTTTATTATGTCTGTTGCCATTCCCATGTAGGTCTGCAGAACATCACCCAGTCCAACGCTGTGTTTGACGTTTCTGCCAAGTACCTTCATTATCTCGGGGATTTTTCCGACGTTTTTGATAGTTCCCTTTTGTTTGATCATTTGACGAAGAAAATTCAGCTGATTCTTCTTTCTGCCAGAATCGCCGATCTCAAAAAACGAACCATCCTCCTTGTATCCCTGTCTGAATCTTACATAGCCTTCTGCATTATAGCCATCAAGATGCTGTTTACCTGCAGGTATGTAAATGTAGAGGTCCTGTGTCGGATCCTTGTAATCCATAAGATAAGGCACTGTGATATCGACCCCGCCAAGACAATCAACAAGTTCGATAAAGCCCTTGGTGTTTATTTTCACATAATCGTGAATTTCGACTTTGAATTTTTCTTCAATGACATCGGCAAGAAAACTGATAGACCCCGAATCAAATTCACCTTCATAATTAATCTTGGTGCCGACATGATGGGTATAGTTGATCTTAAGGATGCCTGGTGAGTGGAGAAGGTTCGCCTCTTCGAGAACCGCTTTAATATCGCTGTTGTACTCGATATATGTGTCCCTGGGTATCATTATCAGTTTGACCGTTTTATTTTTTTTGTCAATACTGGCGATCCCGATAGTATCATACAGATTGTTCACCTTGTCTTCACCGATAATGAGAATGTTCTTAGAGCCTTCCTCGACCAGTTTACCGGAATATGGCTTGCCTACAGTCAATGTCTTTGGTCCCTCGTCGACCGGTTCCTGCGGTCCTGTTTGATAAGAGGTGGTATCCGGTACATTGCCCTGTGTATTTGTTATAGGAACATCATTAGCGTTCGTGTCCTGCGGCACAGTATCCAGCTGTTCGTCAGGCAGTAGTACCCCTGTCTCACATGCAACCATTAGCAGTACAATTCCTATCAGTGCCAATATTCCGATCCAAATAAGTATAGTCCTGTTACTGCTCATCAGCAATCCCCCATAGATCATTGTCGCTGCGCAAGAGCGTACATTTTTTCTGACGTATATTACATTTTTTATCTATTTTCTTCGTATACCTCTTATATTATAATGTCGTTTTAAAGTATTTTCAAATATTTACATATTAAAAAAAAGTTACAAACGTTCTGTACATGATAACATGACCGGCATATACGGCACTGACGCCCTGATCAATTGGTGTCACGGACAACTGACGCCCCGGGCATTGAAAGAGGCTGCAGCAGATTTATCTGTCACAGCCTCTCATCATAGCAAATCAATAAACAGTATTATTTATCTTCCGGGTAATTTTCCCTTGCTGTATAGTGCGTATGGAGCAGTTCGTGAGCCTTGTGGCTTCCGGGATGCTCGAAGTATTCCTCATAAAGCTTCTTTATGAAAGGATTGTCCTGAGACTTTCTCAATGGCAGGCTTTCATCCTCTTCATAAATTGCCTTCGCCCTTTCGGTACGCAGATCGATCCAGCTTCTGACCTGTGAAGGCTGTATGGGCTGTCCGCCGCCGGTTACGCAGCCGCCGGGGCATGCCATGACTTCTACGAAGTGGTACTGTGCTTCGCCGCTCTTCATCTTGTCGAGAAGCTTCCTTGCATTTCCTGTACCATGAGCAACAGCTGCTTTTACCGTCATGCCTGCGATCTCAAGAGTTGCTTCCTTGACACCGTCAACACCTCTGACAGCCTCAAACTCGACTTTTTCAAGCGGCTTGCCTTCCAGGAGCTCTACGAGGTATCTCAGTGCTGCTTCCATAACGCCGCCTGTTGCGCCGAATATGACTGCCGCGCCTGTTGCTTCGCCCATCGGATCATCAAAGTGCCTTTCGGGCAGTTCATTGAAATCGATACCGGCTTCCCTTATCATCCTTGCCAACTCCCTTGTGGTCAGGACAACATCTACATCCTGATAGCCATTGGCTGAGAGCTCAGGACGCTTTGCTTCGAATTTCTTTGCCGTACAGGGCATGATCGATACGACGAATACCTTTGCCGGATCCAAGCCCATTTTTTCAGCATAATATGATTTGAGAACCGCACCAAACATTTCGTGAGGTGATTTGCAGCTTGAAAGGTTCTCCAGGAACTCAGGATAATTGTGCTCACAGAACTTGATCCATCCTGGGCTGCAGGAGGTTATGACCGGCAGCTTGCCGCCGTTCTTTATCCTGTTGACCAATTCGGTGACTTCCTCCATGATTGTGAGGTCGGCTGCCGTATTAGTATCGAACACCTTCTTGAAGCCAAGGCGTCTGAGGGATGCGATCATATTGCTGGTGCATCTGGTGCCTATCGGCATTCCAAATTCTTCACCAAGAGCTACCCTGACTGCAGGAGCTGTCTGTACAACTACATGCAGATCCGGATTAGCCAATGCTGCCCAGACAAGATCGGTGTCGTCCTTTTCTCTCAATGCGCCGACAGGACAAACGTTTATACACTGTCCGCAATTGATACATGGCACTTCTGCCAACGGCTTTTCAAAAGCAGAGCCAACTATGGTCTTGAAGCCTCTCTCATTTGTGTCGATTACTGCAACCTTCTGTACATTTTTGCACATATTGACACAACGTCTGCAGAGCACGCATTTGTTAGGATCTCTTACTATTGAAGGTGAAAGGTCGTCGATATCATGATGGGACATCTCGCCTTCAAACCTGATATCCTTTATATTCAGTTCTTCAGCCAACTTCTGCAATTCGCAGTTTCTGCTTCTAACGCAGGTGAGACACTTTTTATCGTGGTTTGAAAGGATCAGCTCCAACGTCACCTTTCTGGATTCTCTGACCTTCGGTGTCTGTGTGTATATTTCAAGACCCTCGGATACAGGATACACGCATGCAGCCTGGAGGCTTCTTGCGCCTTTGATCTCGACGACACACATCCTGCATGCGCCGATCTCGTTGATATCCTTCAGAAAGCAAAGCGTCGGGATATCGATGTTTGCATATCTGGCAGCCTCCAGGACGGTATAGTCCTTAGGTACCTGAATTTTTCGCGTATCTATCGTAATATTTACCATTTCCATATCTTTCACACTCTCCTTTCCTCGTTACGCATTCTTGAATATTGCCTTGAACGGACATTTTGTCATACAGACGCCGCACTTGATACATTTTTCCTGATCGATAACATACGGAACCTTCTTTTCACCGCTGATCGCGCTGACAGGACAGTTCCTTGCACATATGCCGCAGCTCTTGCAGTGATCTGCTGCGATAACGTAGCTCATCATCGACTTACATACGCCTGCCGGACATTTCTTGTCCTTTACATGGGCAATATATTCATCCCTGAAATATCTCAGCGTGCTGAGTACCGGCTGAGGAGCGGACTGTCCCAGACCGCAGAGCGCAGAGGAAATGATGTTCTTTGACAGGACCTCGAGCTTCTCGATATCCTCCATTTCACCCTTGCCGCCTGTGATCCTCTCAAGGATCTCCAGCATCCTCTTTGTGCCTATACGGCATGGAGGACATTTACCGCAGGATTCGTCAACTGTGAACTCGAGGAAGAACTTTGCTATGTCGACCATACAGTTGTCTTCATCCATGACGATGAGACCGCCGGAGCCCATCATGGAGCCCAGTTCCTTCAGAGTCTCGTAATCTATCGGAGTATCGATGTGGCTTGCAGGTATACATCCGCCGGAAGGTCCGCCCGTCTGGGCCGCCTTGAATTTCTTTCCGTTGGGGATACCGCCGCCTATATCGTATATGATCTCTCTCAAGGTAGTGCCGATCGGTATTTCAACAAGGCCGGTGTTGTTTATCTTTCCGCCCACTGCAAACACCTTTGTTCCCTTGCTCTTTTCCGTACCTATGGATGTAAACCAGTCAGCGCCCTTTGTCAGTATGATCGGAATGTTTGCATAGGTCTCAACGTTGTTGAGAAGGGTCGGCTTCTGCCAGATACCGCTGACTGCAGGGAACGGCGGCTTCGGCTTAGGCTCGCCCCTGTGGCCTTCGATAGAAGTTATCAGAGCTGTTTCCTCACCGCACACGAAAGCGCCGGCTCCGAGTCTCAGCTCAAGATCAAAGCAGAAGTCTGTGCCGAAGATATTATTTCCCAGCAGTCCATATTCCTTGGCCTGATTGATTGCTATCTCCAGCCTCTTTACAGCTATAGGATACTCAGCTCTTACATAAATGTAGCCCTGATTTGCTCCGATTGCGTAACCGGCGATTATCATAGCTTCTATAATGCTGTGGGGGTCGCCTTCCAGGATACTTCTGTCCATAAATGCTCCTGGATCGCCTTCGTCAGCATTACATGCCACATACTTCTGTTCGTTCTTTGACTTTGAGGTCAGCTCCCATTTGAGGCCTGTCGGGAAGCCTGCGCCGCCTCTGCCTCTGAGTCCTGACTTCTTGATCTCAGCAATGACTTCCTCGGGCTTCATCTCGGTCAATGCCTTTGCCAGCGCCTTATAGCCGTCATATGCTATATATTCGTCAATGTTTTCAGGATTTATAACACCGCAGTTTCTCAGTGCTATTCTCACCTGGCGCTTGAAAAAGTCTACGTTTTCAAGTGATTTTGATGGATCCTCGGCCTCCTTGTCACCGGCCATAAGCCTTTTGACAAGTCTTCCCTTTATAAGATGCTCCTCTACGATCTCCTGAACATCTTCCACTCTTACCATGGTGTACATTGCGCCTTCAGGATAGACAATAACTATCGGTCCCTGAGCACAAAGGCCGAAACAGCCTGTTACTACGATTTTTACTTCCTTGTCCAGCTTGTTTTTATCTAACTGAGCTGCAAACTCCTGTCTGATTTTTTCAGAATTTGAAGAAGTACATCCGGTACCCCCGCAAACCAGCACATGAGCCCTGTAAAATTCCATTTTGCTCCCTCCCTGCAATTCTGCTGTAAAATAAAGTTTATTTACCAGCCGCCTCCGCAGCACCTATGGTAAGATCCTGGCATACCCTGCCGTTGACTATATGCTCGGCAACAACTCTTGCTGCCTTTTCTGCATCCATTTTCACATATGTGACCTTTGAGCCGTCAGCGTCAAATATTTCAACGATGGGCTCCAACCTGCAAACACCGATACATCCTGTCATTGTGACCGATACATCGCTGAGCTTTCTCTTTCCAAGCTCTTCAACCAATGCATTCATGACTGGTCTTGCGCCTGCTGCTATACCGCAAGTTGCCATACCGACAACTACACGTATTCCGTCCTTGTTCTTTCTCATCTTTATCTGATCCAGTGTATTGTTTCTTATCGCTTCGAGTTCAGCCAATGATTTCACTTAAAACACCTCCAAAAATTTCGATTATTCCTTCATTGATATATTCCCTCAGCCATTTGATTACTGAAAACTCCGATAGAGGAACGTCTCCCAGCATCCGCGCAGCCTCATTGGAACTGAATTCAAACTGTCCTTCTCCGCACAGGAGCTGCAGGCGGATATCCGCTCCCGGCCACGAGGCTGCCATGTCTGTGATGACACCGGCAAGATCCCCCAGCACCGGCCTGTCGATATTCTGCATTCCGTATACGGCAGTCACTGTCGTGCCGGTCCCTCTTTGAGAGGTTATGTCGAATCTGCCGCCTGTTCTTTCGCAGGATGCCTTCAACAACGGTATTCCCAGACCGACTCTTCTGGTTTTTCTGGTTGTTGAGAACGGATCTGTTACTGAAGCAAGAAATTCACTGTCCATTCCGCAGCCATTATCCTCGATGATCACCGTAAGCGTGTCAGCTTTCGGATCTGCTGTCAGCGACACCCTGATCATATTTGCTTGTGCTGCTGTGGAGTTTTGCATTATGTCCAGAATATGCAGCGCAATCTCTCTCAATCAGGCTCCCTCCGCTCCGTGTAATATATCACTCCGGCTGAAGTACTGCTTTCTCCGAAGTACTGCTTTCTCCGAAGTATTTCTGTCTCCGAAGTTCTGCTGTCTCCGAAGTGCCGGATAATTTACAGATCCTTGTATTTCTCCAGGACCTTCTCCACATCATCAGCGGTGAGTCTGCCATAAACATCATCGTTGATCATGATAACAGGAGCAAGACCGCATGCTCCGATACAACGGCATGCATCCAGCGAGAACTTTCCGTCTTCAGTGCAGTCGCCCACATGGATCCCAAGCTTTTCCTGAAGCTTCTCAAGAATGAGGTTCGAGCCCTTAACGTAGCAGGCCGTTCCCATACATGTGTTGATTTTAAATCTTCCCTTGGGCTTGAGGGAAAACTGGGTATAGAATGTCACTACACCGTATACCTCGGACAGTGGAACGCCCAGACCCTCAGATATCGTCTTCTGTACGCTCATAGGAAGATAACCATATACATCCTGAGCCTCATGAAGAACAGGTATCAATGCACCCTTTTGACCCTTGTGTTTTTCAATGATTTCCTGCAATTTGCGTGCATTTTCATCAACGCAGCCGCAGCAGCAGTTATTACTGCTCATTTTTCAAGCCCCCCAGTCATCTGAATTATTTATTGTTAGGTTGTTAAGTATTTAACAAAATCCACTTCATTATAGCAAATATAAAACTGCAATTCAACATCATTATCAATAAATTTAACTATTTTTTTGTATACATTATGCAAGAGAATGTACAATCGCATCGGCACTTAACCCTTCTATTTCCAGCATGCTGGTTCTCTCCAGAATATCTCCCAGATAATGTGCATCCGAAGATTTTACAAGCCGGTACCTGTCCAGCTCCGGCCGTGAAGCTCTGTATTCGAATCTGTCGCATTGCTTTGATATCTCAAGATATTTGAAACCAAGCTCCTCCGGTATAAAGCCCAGATTTGAAACAATGCTGTATGAGGTTCTGTCAACATGGGCGGGGATAACAGCGCCTCCAAGTTTACGGACCGCAGCGCATATGTCATCTATGGAGAGACTCGTGGCTGTAAGCAGCATTCTCTGTTCCTCGCCTATGGTCATATCGTTTTCATCCATTATAAGCTGGTTTCCGAAAATATCAGCCCTGTTCATGATATCGGGCAGAGCAGCCTGTACTATGAGGTGAAGCTCCTGCGCCCTTTCAATATCAGGCAGAAGACATATCATGTGGACCTCCTCCGAGGATTCCACTTCGATGCCCGGTACAAATACCAGCCCTGCCTTTTTAGCACAGATATCCAATGCCCTGAGATTCGCACCTGTGTTGTGATCCGTTACAGCGATAGCGTCGAGTCCTTTGATCAGAGCCATATTTATTATGTTATTTGGCGTCATGTCCTTATCTGCACAAGGTGAGAGCGCCGAATGTATGTGAAGATCCACTGCATATTTCATAAAAAAATACCGCTCCGTCAAAAATCATGCTCCGCATGTATGAGTCGCCGTGTAAGCTGTAATTTCAATTACAGTGCCAAATGCCATATCAAATTCTATATCAGATGCCGTTGTCATGAGCTATACAGCATATTTCATATGCGCTGAGGCTGGTACTAATTATGGTTACGCCTTCAGCAGCTGCTTTTTTCAAGGTCGCTTCTTCAGCCTCGATCCCTTCAGGTATAATGACGCAGGACAGCTCCGTAAGCGTTGCCACAGCAACTATATTCATATGGTTATGTACAGTTATCCATGCAAAATCTTTAGCTGCATGAGACATGACCCAGCTTAGCAGATCGCAGCAATAGACCCCGTTAACCTGCCTCTCACAATTGCTTTCCCCGGTAAGAATCTTTCCTCCCAGTTTTTCTGATAACTCTGATACGTTCATTTCTTTTGTCCTCCATTCATGTCGCCTTTGCCTGTCACTTATCCCTGCCCATAATAGGCGGCCGCCTTTCTTCCAGTTCCTTCATCTGTGTTGCCAGATCCCTGACCTTCTCCCTGAGCTTGAATATGCAGTCTGTTTCTACTGCTATCCCTCTTACGATATCCTCTGCAAGCGCACGGCAGCTTGGAGCTCCGCAGGCGCCGCAGTCCAGTCCGGGCAGGCCTCTGTTTATTATCTGCAGAGCCTCCAGCTTCCTCATTGCCTTTCCGATATCGTTGTCGAGCTTCAGGACGGGCTTATATGCTATTTCCTCAGTCCATACCATGTTCTCGCCATAGGTCTCAAGCGGCAGCCTGTCATCCTTTGCAGCCTTGGCATCGTCGACATGCTTTTTTATCCTTGTCTTTGCCACATAAAGATTTTCAACGACCAGCGGGCCGCCGAGACATCCGCCAGTACATGCAAGAGCTTCAATGAAGTCGACATTTTCGATCTTGTCATTTTCTACTTCTTCAAGAATGGAAATAACATTATGTATGCCATCCACCGCAAGAAACCTGTCGGTGCCGACAGCCAGGCCCTCGCCTCCTGAATTGGCCCATCGTATCCCTTCAAATCCGGCCTTTACAAGCAGTTCTGACTCATCTGACCTTTCCAGGGCAGCTATCAGCTTAAGATAAATGTCTTTAATAGATATGACACCGTCGACTGAAGACTTTTTACTTTCGTATGGCGCTTTGACACTGGTGGCTTTGGCTGCGCAGGGCGTTATGAAAAAAGCGCCTATTTCGGACGGGTCGATCCCCTTTTTCTCTGCCGTTTGCTTTTTGATTATCTTTGCGGCAACCTCCATGGGAGATTCCAGCTTTACAAGATTGTCGATCAGATTTGGGAACCTGACCTGAATCAGCCTTACTACAGCAGGACATGCAGATGAAATCAGCGGCTTGCGGGAAGCATCATCCATAACCAGCTTCCTCGTGGCTTCGGTGACATATTCGGCGGCTCTTGCCACCTCGTAAACATCATCAAAGCCGATGGCCTTAAGCGTGTTCAGTATCCTGTTCCGGCTGATTTCAGGCTTGAATTGACCATATATGGTCGGCGCCGGTATTGCGATTTTATATTTGAATTTATCTATACACGAAAAATCATCTGTAATTGCCTTTTTTGCATGATACGGACATATCCTGATGCATTCTCCGCAGTCGATGCATCTTTCATTTATGATACGCGCCTTGCCGCTGCGTACTCTGATGGCTTCGGTAGGGCATCTTTTTATACAGTTGGTACACCCCATGCATTTTTCTTCGTCGAGTGTAACAGAATGAAAATATTTTTCCATTATCCCACCTCTTCAGTCTACATAGTAAGTCTCATATCCGGTCATAAAAGCTCAGCTGGAATACATGACTGTTATCATGACCTTTGTGCCCTTGCCCGCTTCTGTCTCAATATCGAGCTTATCGGCATACCGCTTTATGTTGGGAAGCCCCATGCCGGCGCCAAAGCCCATTTCCCTGACTTCGTCGGAGGCAGTCGACCAGCCCTCCTGCATTGCCAGCTCCAGATCGGGTATACCGGGACCTTTGTCTTCTATGCATATAAGGATCCTGCCGTTCCCGATCTCTATATCAGCAGCTCCGCCATGTCCGTGGATCACAGCATTAATTTCAGCCTCATACATCGAGACAGCAGCTTTTTTGATCTGGACAGGATCGATGCCCAATTGTGCAAGCACCTTTTTAACATTGCTGGACGCTTCTCCCGCATAGGTAAGGTCATCTGCCGGGATTTCATAATGAAGTTTCATCAGGCCGTCTCCCAATTCACCAAACACCCTTTCCGGTAATTCCTGCGCTGTATAGTTTACCGCAGGCGATAAACATAGGATCACAGGTCCTGAGAACAGATATGCCCTTCTCGTCTGCCAGTTCCAGAACGTTTTGCCCGGGGTTCTTGCCCCTTACAAATACGATCGCCTTTATGTCCATCATTTCTGCAGTCCTTATGACCTGCGGCGTCACAAGCCCGGTCAGCAGTAATACATGTTCCTTTACATAAGCCATGACATCGCTCATCAGATCCGAGCCGCAGGCGGATTCGATTTCCAGGTCCATTTGGCCGCCTGCCAGTATTTCAGCTCCCAGTATTTTTGTTATTTCACTTAACTTCATACGATTGCCCTTTCGTTATTTCTGCGTTTGTCCGCTGTTTTACAGACGGAGACTCTTAATGTGCATTCCTGTCCATTATAACATATATCTATAACGAATAAACTATATTATGTCTATCATGACTCGCAAAAAAGGACACACTGCTTTAAAACAATGTGTCCTTTTACATTATTCATAAAATGTTCGCAGCACGGATCAGAATTTGCCTGAGCCTCCACTGCCCTCATCGGGCTTAGCCTCTACAGCCCCTTGCAGGATCTCTTCGGGAACACTGATTTTGAAGTCGCCATTATAGTCTCTGTAAGTCCTCGATACTGTAATTTCGGTCGTTACCTTCTGACCGTTTTTGATCTCTTCGGCCGACACCTTCATATCGAGGCTCCTGAGGAGGGAAGTATTCTTGTCGTACACCAACTGGAGATTGCATTTATCGAATCCGGGCAGACTTTCAATGTCGTTGGTCCCCGTTACACTCTTTTGCTGAGCGAGCGCGCTTTTAAACACATCGGCCAGATACACATCTCCTCTTAGCACTATTTCATCCGGGTTTGCGCTTTCCTTTTGGACGAGTCCGGCACACAGGATCTCTTCGACCTTTATCTGGCCTGTTTCTGCCTGTGTCTGGAACAATTGCTCATATTCCTTATCTGAATACGTTTTCTTTTCCCATTCTCCGGTAATGGGATTGATGGCATATGCTTTATTGTCGGCAAAATATGAATCGGCTCTTATTTCTGTGCCAAGCATATTGGTCAGCATATCCATGTACATTTTTTTACCGGTCTTGTCAACAGCTGCATCGGCCTTTATAACTATAGCGAATTTCAAGGCTCCGGTACCCGAGACTGCATTGATATCCATTTTTACCCTGTATTTGTCTGTTTGGGAGGCTGCTTCATTTGACTTGTTCATCAGCTTCTCTATACTCTCATAGTTAGCCCGATCACTGACAAATACTGTACGTGTCGTGCCGTCCCAGGCCACTTTTTTGTCAAGAGCTTCAGCTACGAATCTTACAGGTATATATGTCGAATTATTGTACAGCACCGGTGCTGCGTTGAGCGTCAGCGGGCTGTCATTGACGTAGGCCGTGGCATCGCCTATTTTTAACAGGATCGTTGTCTGCTCCATCACAATGGTTATACTTTTTTCTTTGCTGTCATATATTATATGGTCGTCGTCATTGGGCACACCGAGGTTCACAAGCATCTCTCTGAGCGGGAGCAGATTGCTTCCGTTGACTGACACCGGAACATTTTTATATGTAGTAAGAGAGCCGTCCATTACGATCTTAATATCCGGAGCCTCTTTAATGGCTGCCGCATCAGCGCCAAACGCAGTCCCGGTCATTACAGTCAGCAAAATAATGACAGCAGTCATCAACACAAATAGCTTTTTCATTCTGAATCTCCTTATAAGTAAAATGCATGTACTATTGTACCATAATTGTTAATTTCTGTCAATCACCTGTTGTCCTCAACTTGTTTAGATCATGTCGCACCGTCTTTTTACTATTATACATGCACAACGCTGTAAAATAAAGCTGTCCCGAAAAAATCAGGACAGCCATGTTCAAAATCTGGTATTATTCCACAAACTGATTGAATATGCCTCTCCTTGTGTAATGGGTATGAAGCAGTTCATGGGATCTATGGCCAAGAGGCATGCCAAGGAATTCTTCGTAAAGTCTGTTTATATCCTTGTTTTCATGTGACTTCCTCAGTTCCTTCCCCTCATCCTCCCTGTAAATCGCGTCGAGCCTCTTTTTCCTTATGGCGTCATCCACAGGCCTTGGCTGTCCGCCGCCGCTTATGCAGCCGCCAGGGCATCCCATTACCTCAATGAAATGATACGGCGAGGTGCCGGCGGCGATCTCCTTCATAAGCCTGGCTGCCCCGCTGAGCCCGCTGGTAACAGCTACCTTCACTGTTACGCCCTCGAGATGCCTGTATTTGGGCAGTGCATTGCGGATCGTTATTTCAGCTGTCTTTATCCTATCAAGGCCCATGATCGGAGTGACATGCAGTTCTTCAAACGGCAGCTCATGACCTGTTACCAGCTCATATACCGTTCTCAATGCCGCTTCCATAACGCCGCCTGTCGTGCCGAAAATATCCGCCGCACCGGAGGACAACCCCAGCGGGCTGTCGAATGCGCGATCCTCCAGGCTGTCAAAATCTATGCCGGCTTCCTTTATCATGCGTGCCAGCTCTCTTGTCGTAAGCACCGCATCGACGTTTGGCAGGCCGCCGTTTACCATTTCCGGCCTTGTGATCTCATATTTCTTTGCTGTGCAGGGCATTACCGAAACAACAAATATGTCCTTCGGATTTACGCCGATCTTCTGGGCATAGTATGACTTCACCAGTGCGCCGAGCATCATATGCGGCGATTTGCAGCTGGATAAGTGGTCAAGCTCCTCCGGCCAGGTATGCTCTACATATTTAATCCAGCCTGGGCTGCAGCTGGTGATCATAGGCAGTGCCGGCCCTCCTGCTGCAGTCGCTGCTGTTGCCGTCGTTGATGCTGCAGTCGCCGCCGTTGCTGCCGTTGCTGCAGCTGCGAGCCGTTCAAGCAATTCGCTGCCCTCCTCGATTATTGTCAAATCTGCTGTGAAATTAGTGTCGAATATATCATCAAACCCCAATTCCTTCAATGCTGCCGCCATTTTCCCAGTCACCAGCGTGCCGGGTTCATATCCGAATTCCTCTCCTAGAGCGGCACGAACTGCCGGTGCAGTCTGGACAACGACTCGTTTTTTGCTGTCAGACAGCGCATCCCACACAGCCCTGGTTGAATCCTTCTCCTGCAGAGCTCCTACCGGGCACACTGTCGTACACTGTCCGCAGTTCGTGCAATTGACTGTATTCAGGGCGAGTCCGGCAGCAGGCCCAATAACTGTTTTGAATCCCCTGTTCTGTACATTCAGTACACCCACTCCCTGTATCTCATTGCATACAGTAACGCAGCGTCTGCAGAGTATGCATTTCGAAAGATCCCTTATAACTGACGGCGATCCGTCGTCGACATATGCTTTTGACCGCTCGCCTTCGAATCTTGGAGCATCAATGCCTATCATCTCACCGAGCTTTTGAAATTCACAGCTCTGGTTTCTGGCACAGCTGAGGCATTCCTTTGGATGGTCGGAAAGCATGAGCTCATAAAGCAGCTTTCTGGTCTTTCTCACCTTGGATGTATTGGTGCGCACCACCATACCCTCCTGAACCGGTACGATACAGGAGGCCTGCAGTGTCTTGGCCCCCTCGACCTCTACGACGCAAATCCTGCAGGAACCGACATGGTGCACATCCTTCAGGTAGCACAGACTCGGTATGGTGATGTTATTTTTCCTGGCGGCTTCAATTATTGTGTCGCCCTCCGCTGCCGTCACTTTTTTATCATTGATCGTAAGATTGATCATATCAGCACCTCCTGTCGCATCTCAGACATCTCATTGCTTCAGCTATCGCATTCAGCTTGTGGAAGCCCACGGCAACCTCGTCAAAATTGCGGCTGCGATCCCTGGGCGGCAGGTATTTCATCGGGAACCTCTCGTGCTCCACGATTTCCTTTTCATCCACTGCCTTGGGTATCTCAATATCCTCACCGGTATTGAGCTCTCCACCTCCGCCCAGATATTTGTCTATCGATTTTGCAGCAGTCTTGCCATCTGCGATGGCCCTGATAACAGTGTCCGAGCCGCGGGCCACATCTCCGCCGGCGAATACGCCCTTCATTTTTGTCATCAGGGTGTCGCGGTCAGTGACAAATGTGCCCCACTGAGTGACCTCGACCTCGTCCCTGTTGATGAACGGCAGGTCTGAGTATTGGCTGACTGCGGGAATGACATAATCGACCTTTATGGAAAATTCAGTGCCGGGAGCAGGCTTTGGCTTCCTTCTCCCGCTAGGGTCAAAGCCTCCGAGCTCCATGCGGATACATTCTATCTCCCTTACCTTTTCCCTGCCGATGAATTTGACAGGCGCTACAAGAGGAATAATGCTGATGCCCTCTTCTATGGCGTCCCTGATCTCCCTTGCATCAGCAGGCATATCGTCGATCTGGCGTCTGTAAAGTATGGTGACCTCCGAGGCTCCAAGCCTCACTGCGGTCCTTGCCGCATCGATGGCAGTATTGCCGCCGCCTATGACCGCGACCCTTCCGCTGATTTTCACTTCCTTCCCAAGGTTCACATCCCTCAGGAAATCCAGTCCATGGTAGACGCCCTTCAGGTCCTCTCCAGGGATATTTATTTTGTTTGAAAATTGTGTGCCGGTTGAGATATACAGAGCATCGTGTTTGTTTTTCAGCTGATAGAACGTGATATCGGAGCCGACCTCCATGTCCAGATGGATGTTGACGCCAACCTGCTCTATTTGTTTTATCTCATGCTGCAAAACATCCGACGGCAGCCTGTACTCGGGTATTCCGAAGGCAAGTATGCCTCCTGCTACCGGCTGAGATTCGTATACGTCCACATCATAGCCCAGCCTTGCAAGATAATAGCCACATGTGAGCCCCGACGGACCGGCCCCGATGATCCCAACGCTTTTGCCCTTCTTTGGGAAAACAAGGTCCATATACGGCTGCTCATTTTTCAAAACATAATCGGCCACGTATCTCTTGAGATCAGCAATGGCAACAGGCTCATCCAGCTGGCCCCTGCGGCATTTGCTTTCGCATTCGTGGGTGCAAACCCTGCCGCAGACAGCCGGGAACGGATTCTCCTTCCTTATCAGGTTATATGCGTCTCTGAGCCTTCCCGCCGCCACCAATGCCACATACCCCGGAACATTCACACCTGCGGGACAGGCGTTCTGGCATGGTGAAATGAACATATCCGCACACACTCCTGCTCTGCAGTACTTGTACCTGATATGCTCCTCATATTCCTCCCTGAAATTGTTTATCATACTGATTACCGGATTAGGCGCAGTCTGGCCGAGACCGCAAACGGCAGTCTCCCTTATCATTGCCCCCAGTTCTTCCAGTTCTTCTATATCGCCTTCCTCGCCCTGACCCCTGGTGATCCTTTCGAGAATCTCCAGCATCCGCTTGGTGCCAAGCCTGCACGGAACGCATTTGCCGCAGGATTCCTCCTGTATGAACTCCATGAAATACCTTGCCATATCCACCATGCAGGTGTCCTCATCCATCGTGATAAGGCCTCCGGAGCCCATGATGGCGCCGAGCTTCGTCAGTGACTCATAATCCATTGGTGTATTGAGATTCTCGCTTTTAATGCAGCCCCCGGACGGCCCTCCGGTCTGAGCCGCCTTGAATTCCCTGTTCTTTCTGACACCTCCTCCAATGTTGAAAATGATGTCTCCCAGGGTGGTGCCCATCGGCACTTCCACGATCCCGGTATTGTTTATTGCTCCGGCCAGGGCAAACACCTTTGTGCCCTTGCTTTTTTCGGTTCCAATGCCTGAGAACCATTCACTGCCCTTCAATATGATCGGGGCAATATTTGCATATGTCTCAACATTGCTGATAATGGTCGGTTTGCCGAAAAGGCCCTTCTGGAAAGGGAAAGGCGGTTTTTGCCTGGGCTCGCCCCTCTGCCCCTCTATCGAGGCCATCAGCGCTGTTTCCTCACCGCAGACAAATGCTCCGGCTCCGATTCTGATCTCCAGATCGAAGTCAAAGCCTTTTCCAAGTATGTTCCGGCCCAGCAGACCGGCCTTCCTTGCTATCTTGATCGCCATATCCAGTCTTTCGACGGCCAGCGGGTATTCAGCCCTGACATACACATATCCCTTTTTGGCCCCCATAATATAACCGCCGATCATCATTCCTTCTATGACGCTGTGGGGGTCTCCCTCCAGTATGCTTCTGTCCATGAATGCTCCCGGATCTCCCTCGTCCGCATTGCAGACCAGATACTTCACATCGTCCCGGGCCTTCATGCCCGATTCGAGCTTGATGCCCGTAGGAAAACCGGCGCCGCCCCTTCCTCTGAGTCCGGCTTTCTTGATCTCGTCGACTGCCATTTGCGGCGTGTATCCCTCCAGCACCTTGGCAATGGCCATATACCCGTCATGGGCGATGTAGTCCTCCAATGATCCATAATCGATGGTGCCGCAGTTTCTCAATGCGATTTTTGTCTGATTTTTAAAATATTCGATCTCGTCAATAAATGGGATATGCTTATTCTTTTTGCTGTCGAAATATGTTTTGTCGATTAATATACTTCCCTGTACCAGATGTGACTCGATAATCGCCGGTATATCCTGAGGCGTGAGTTTGATGTAGAATACACTGTGAGAAGCGTCCCCGGTCCCGGTAATAACTACGACCGGCCCCAGATCGCAGGTGCCGATGCATCCGGTTTCGATCACATCCACGCTGCCGCTCAGCCCTTTTTCATCCAGGCACGCCGTCAGCGCATCCCTGACAGCATGGCAGTTGGAGGATATGCACCCGGCTCCGGAGCAGACCTGAATCCTGTATTTCCTGCCTTCCTGCCTTTTAAGGTACTCTTCCCTGACCGCAAGAAGGTCGCTGTTGCTTTTTATGGTTACTAAATGATCCCGCATGCTCTCCCTCCTTTTCAATAACTATCTATAATGCTGCGCAGCTTGTCGGGATTAACCTGCTTATAGACCCTGTCATTTATGGTTATGGCAGGTGCCAGCCCGCATGCGCCGATACATCGCATGACCTCCAGGGTGAACTTGCCGTCATCGGTCGTTCCCCCTACTTCGATATTCAATATCTCCCTCAGTTTCTCGATGATTTTTTTCCCTCCGCGCACATAACATGCTGTCCCAAGACAGACCCTTATCGTGTTTTCACCTCTTGGAACAGTCGTGAAAAAGGAATAGAACGAAACGACCCCGCTGACTTCGGATAGCGGCTTTCCGAGCCTTTCAGCAATGAACTGCTGCATCTGGAGCGGAAGACAGCCATATATCCCCTGTGCCATGTGGAGGATCTGGATAAGGCTTCCCTCCCTGTCCCTGTATTCCTCGATCACCTCGGCGATCCTGTCGTACTTTTCCTGCTCGGTTTCATTACCGCAAGTACAAGTTTTTGTTTGAACGCTCATAAAGACCTCCTTTACGCACTTTGATAAATGTGTACCGGCTAGTTGATCATTTATTAAGTTGTCACTTTGAGTATTTTTTAACAATCCTTTACGCCATATGCCTCTGCTGGTCAACTGACGCTGGCTGCTTGAAATGCCGATCCTGAAGCGGATCTTATTCGTGTACCCGATGTGCTGTTATTGTATTCCTGATGTGATCGTATTGTTAATTTTTTAACTGTATTGATACAAATACATTTTAACACCAGTTACCAAATATTTCAACCCGAAAAAACATATATTTCACAATCTTATGTACTTTTTCCCGTACACAGATTGTGAGGACACTTTTGGGGACGCTTCTCAACTTTCTGAAAGGAACGATCCTTTTCTTTGGGGACGCTTCTCAACTTTCTTACTTATCTCGAGGACGCTCCTCCTACTCTTCTGAAGAAATGTGAGAAGCGTCCCCAAATATAAAGAAATGTGAGAAGCGTCCCCAAAAGTGTCCCCAAAAGTGTCCCCAACAAAAAAGCGGTGATCTTTACAGACCACCGCTCTCGTTAAGCTCGTTTTATTATCCCATTACTGCTTCGACTATGTGAACCTGTCCGTCACCGAATATTGGCAGTACGTTTCCGCTGCATTCTTTTCCGTCAACAGTGAGCTTTTTGATTCCCTTGCTTACGTGCTGAGGATTAGTAATATTTATTTCATATACGGCGCCCCTGAAGCTTCTGGTTACACTGAAGCCATCCCAGGATTTCGGTATGCACGGATCAATTGCAAGGCCATGGTAATCGGGCTTGATACCGAGGATAAACTGGGAAATGGCCACGAAATTCCAGGCTGCCGTACCTGTAAGCCATGAATTCTTGGCTTCTCCATGCCTCTTGGCATCCTTGCCCGCGATCATCTGTGAATACACATAGGGCTCCATCCTGTGGAGGTCACTGATTTCTTCCCTGTATGCCGGAGCTATAGTGGAATAGCATTCAAACGCCTTGTCTCCCCTGCCCAGAACGGCCTCTCCACACATAATCCACGGGTTGTTGTGACAGAAAATACCTGCATTCTCCTTGTATCCCGGCGGATATGATGAGATTTCTCCCAATTCGACATGATACTTGGAATATGCGGGATTCACCAGAACCAGACCATGCTTGGTTCCAAGGTATTTCCAGGCGGAATCCAGCGCTTTTTCAACGGCTCCGCTCTCCATTCCTATGCCGGCCATGGAACAGAAGCCCTGTGTTTCAATGTAGATCTTTCCTTCTTCGTTTTCCTTGCTGCCGATCTTGTTTCCGAAGTCGTCATAGGCACGCAGGAACCACTCGCCGTCAAATCCGTATTTCATGACGGTTTCTTTCATTTTTTCAATATGACCGGCAGCTGTCTTTGCTTCTTCAGCCAGTCCGATATTTTCACAAATCTTGACAAACTCCTCGCCAATAAACACGAACATTCCGGCAATCAGTACCGATTCGGCAACCTTGCCATCCTTGCTGGTAGTAGTCTGATAGGACTCATCCGGCTCGGTTGAGAAGCAGTTCAGGTTAAGGCAGTCATTCCAGTCGGCGCGGCCGATAAGAGGCAATCCGTGAGGTCCAAGGTTGTTGACGACGTGATAGAAGGACCTGCTCAGGTGATCGAGCATGTTCGCAGCCTTGGAAACGTCGTTGTCATACGGTACCATTTCGTCAAGGATACTGAAATCACCGGTCTCCTTGATATATGCCGCTGTTGCAGCAATCAGCCACAGCGGGTCATCATTGAAGTTGCCGCCTATCTCATTATTTCCCTTCTTGGTGAGGGGCTGGTACTGATGATATGCACCACCATCCTCGAGCTGTGTTGCAGCCAGATCCAGCAGTCTTTCCTTTGCTCTGTTGGGTATCTGATGTACAAAGCCCAGAATATCCTGGTTGGAATCTCTGAAGCCCATGCCGCGGCCAATGCCGGATTCAAAATAGGATGCGCTCCTGGACATGTTGAATGTGACCATGCACTGGTACTGGTTCCATATGTTAACCATACGGTTGAGCTTCTCATCTCCGCTGCTGATCGAGTACTTGGACAGCAGGCCATCCCAGTATTCCCTCAATTCAGCCAATGCTTCCTCGACCTGCTGTACTGTTGCAAATCTATCTATCATTGCTTTTGCATTTTTCTTGTTGACAATGCCCGGCGCTGCCCATTTTTCACTGATCTCGTTCTCAACGTATCCGAGAACGAATACGATTTCCTTCTTCTCTCCCGCCTTCAGGGAAATATCGAAGCCATGGGATGCAATGGGTGACCATCCGTCGGTCAGTGTATTCAGGGACTTGCCTTCAATGACAGCCTTTGGCGCTTCAAAGCCATTATATCTGCCCACGAACTCGTATCTGTCGGTATCAAAACCTGTCACGTCGGTATTTGACGAATAGAATGCGTAATGATTGCGCCTTTCCCTGTACTCGGTTTTATGATATATCGTATTGTTTTCAAACTCCACTTCACCGGTACTGAAATTTCTCTGGAAATTTGTCATATCGTCGTTAGCGTTCCAGAGGCACCATTCGATGAATGAAAACAGCTTGATGTTCTTTGTCTCGCTGCTGTTGTTGACTATGCTGACCTTATGGACCTCGCCGTTGAAATCCTGGGGAACGAAAAGCAGAACTTCCGCACCGATCCCGTTGCGTTCTCCATATATCCTGGTGTAACCCAATCCATGCCTGCATTCATACTTGTCCAGGGTCTTTCTGACCGGCGCCCAACCGGGAGCCCAGAAATCGCCGTTCTCCTCGCGGATATAGAAATACCTTCCGCCGTTATCGATAGGCACGTTGTTGTACCTGTATCTGGTGATACGTCTCAGCCTTGCATCCTTATAAAAGCAGTATCCGCCTGCAGTATTGGAAATGAGCGAGAAAAATTCCTGATTGCCCGAATAGTTGATCCACGGGCTTGGCGTTTCAGGCGTGGTAATTACATATTCCCTGTTTGCGTCATCAAAATAACCGTATTTCATCATGTCCCTCCATTACACTATCTTTTATCTATTATCCTGTCGTCCATTGCCATCGCTGTCCAATTCAGCTTTTTGCCGTTCCTGCCCAAGAACTGCAGCATATGGCAAACCAACTCCGATATTAATATACCATTGACTCATGCCGTTTAGCAACATTACATTAAAAAAATGTAGTCCGGATGAAGATTTCCAAATACAAAAAAAACGGGTGCCTGAAGACAGACACCCATATTGTTCACTGTTATTCTTTTATACTCGTTTGCCCTGGTTAGTTATTCCTGAATACGATGGATCCGTCTGCCGCATCTACCGTAATAACGTTGCCGGGCTTGATTTTGCCGACAAAAAACTGCTCGGTCAGCTCATCCTCTATATACTTCTGTATCGTCCTTCTCAAAGGTCTTGCTCCATATTTCGGATCATAACCCTTTTCCAGAACGAATTCACCGGCCGCATCTGAGAAGCTCATGTCGATGCCCTTTTGCATAGCTTCCGACTTCACTTCCTCGAACATCAGGTTTACTATCTGCTTGAGTTCATCCTTGCTCAACTCAGTGAATACAATGATTTCGTCAAGTCTGTTGAGAAATTCAGGTCTGAAGGTCTCCTTCATCACATCCCTGACCCTGCTTTCCAGAGCTTTGTACCCGTCGCTGGCAAATCCAAGTCCATTGGCCTTCAATGTCGTACCGGCATTTGATGTCATAATGAGAATGGTGTTTTCAAAACTGACGACTTTACCGTGGCTGTCAGTCAGCCGTCCGTCCTCGAGTATTTGAAGCAGCATATTGAAAACATCGGGATGAGCTTTTTCTATCTCATCCATCAGTATGACCGAAAAAGGCTTTCTCCTGATTTTTTCAGTCAGCTGTCCTCCATCATCATACCCTACATAGCCCGGAGGTGAACCGATCAGCTTGGAAACCGTGTGCTTTTCCATGTATTCCGACATATCCAGCCTTATCAGCGCCTCTTCCGTCTCAAAGAGCTCTACCGCAAGAGCTCTTACCAGCTCTGTTTTGCCTACGCCGGTAGGGCCTACGAATACAAATGACGCGGGCTTTTTCTTTTTCCTGAAGCCGGCCCGGTTTCTTCTGATGGCTTTAGAAACGCTCACAACTGCATCATGCTGGCCAATTACCCTCTTGTGAAGCCTTTCCTCGAGGTTCATCAGCTTTTCGGCTTCTATCTCGGTCAGTTTCTGAACAGGTATTTTCGTCCAGGATTCTATGACATATGCAATATCTTCAACTGTTAAAACATCTTCCTTATTCTTCTCCTCAAAGTCCTTGATCTCCTGCAACAGCTTGCATTCACGCACCTTCAGGTCCGCCGCCTTCTGATAATCCTCGATGGAATCAGCCGAAATGGCGCTTTCCTTTTCCTCCTGCACCTTCTTGAGTTCGTCCTTTAATGCTTCCAGCTCCACAAGACCCGTATTTTTCAGGTTTGCTCTGGATCCGGCCTCGTCGATGACATCTATAGCCTTATCAGGCATGAATCTGTCGGTGATATATCGCTCAGACAGGCGTACTGCCGTCTCGATAACTTCATCGGTTATTTTTACCCTGTGATAATTTTCATAATAATCTCTGATACCCTTCAGTATCTCGATGGTATCCTCGACCGAGGGCTCATCCACCAAAACAGGCTGGAATCTTCTCTCCAGCGCGGAATCCTTTTCAATATGCTTGCGGTATTCATTGAGGGTGGTGGCGCCTATTATCTGTATCTCACCTCTTGAAAGCGCGGGTTTGAGTATGTTGGCGGCATTCATTGCCCCCTCTGCCTCGCCGGCTCCCATTATGTTGTGCAGCTCATCGATAATAAGGATGACATTCCCAAGGGCCTTGGCCTCTTCAATAATACCCTTCATGCGGCTTTCAAACTGGCCTCTGAACTGGGTGCCCGCAACGATACCGGTCATGTCCAGCAGGTATACCTCGGCATTAAAGAGCTTTGCCGGGACCTGGCGTTTTGCTATTCTGACTGCCAGCCCTTCTGCGATGGCTGTTTTACCGACGCCGGGTTCCCCGATCAGAACAGGATTGTTTTTTGTCCTCCTGTTCAGAATCTGAACTACTCTGTCAATTTCTCTGTTTCTGCCGATAACCCTGTCTATCTTGTCGTCTTTTGCCATATCAGTCAGATTCGTACCGTACTGGTCAAGATATTTCTTTTTTTTCAGACTTTTCTTTTCCTGTGTCTTGGTACGGGTGCCGCTCTTATTTTCCCTCTCATCCGGCGGGTCCTTGGGTTCGCTGTTATCACCGGCATCCTCGTTTCTGGGAAATGCACGGTTCAAAAAATTGAAAAACGGATTTTGCTTGTTGCCGCCTGTTGGCTCAATAGGCATTGCCGTACTGCTGCCAAGATCAGGATCCATATTTTCAAATAGACTGCTCATCTGCTTGTTCAGATTGTCTATATCCTCTTCAGTCATCCCCGTCTGTTCGATCAGCTGGTTGACAGGCTGAATACCCTGCTTTTTTGCACAGGACAAACAAAGTCCTTCCTGAGTCTGTCTGCCTTCCACTATTTTTGTTATGAAAACCACTGCATAGTTTTCCTTGCAAATTGAGCACATGGTCACAGTCGATCAACTCCTTTCAATGTCGTATAATGCTCTATATTTATTGCTCTTCATTCATTCTTTTTCCACGATATTGCCCGATGCTTCAAATATCATACTGCTCATTTTATACCCTGTTTTCAGGTTCCATATCATATACCTTATAATACGCATTCAACTGCGAATATGTCTATTGCAAATATCTTCCCGTCCGTCCGGCGCCCCTCGTCCGCTGTATATGGCTGACGAATCCAATAAAATAGTATAGCACATTTCCCCGTCCATGGTCTACTTGTGAGTATTACCTTTTCACACTGATTTTGTAACCTATTCACCGTCTGAGGAATATATTTATAGTAGCAATAAGCAAAAGCTTATCATGATTGCGCAATAACATGAGGAGGTGTTTTTTGATGGCAGACAGAGGAGGTATTCTCGGCGATTTCTTTAGAGATGATTGCGCCATTTTATTCTTTATCCTTGTTTTCCTGTTTTTATTCGTAAGCCCGCGCGGCTTCGGATTTGCAGACCCCAAGTAGGCTGGAGAGACGTACGGGATGTGTTGGTAAAGAATAGAGACTCCATGCTATATATCACGAATAAAAGCTCGAGTTATCGAGCTTTTATTCAAATTTTATCATATTTTGACTTCAGTAAAGCTGATCCATGATCCTTTAACGCGCCAGTATTGTTTTCAGGAAATGTCCCGTATACGAATCTTTATTTTCCGCCACTTCCTCCGGTGTGCCGCTGGCAATGACCATGCCGCCTTTGTTTCCTCCCTCCGGCCCCAGATCTATAATATAGTCGGCCGTTTTGATAACATCCAGGTTGTGTTCTATGACAACCACTGAATTTCCGGCATCTACAAGTCGATGCAGTATATCTACCAATCGATGCACGTCTGCTACATGAAGCCCGGTAGTAGGCTCATCGAGTATATAAAGCGTTCTTCCCGTCGCCCTTTTTGACAGTTCGGTGGCAAGCTTGACCCTCTGTGCCTCACCGCCCGACAAAGTGGTGGAGGGCTGTCCCAGCTTGATATAGCCCAGGCCCACATCAAACAGTGTTTCTATTTTTTTCTGTATCCTGGGTATATTCTTGAAATACTCCAATGCATCCTCAACAGTCATGTCAAGTACATCGGCGATGCTCTTTCCCTTGAATTTGACCTCCAGAGTCTCTCTGTTGTAACGTTTTCCCTTGCACACCTCGCAAGGCACATAAACATCCGGCAGAAAATGCATCTCGATCTTTATGATACCATCCCCCGAACACGCTTCGCAGCGTCCTCCCTTTACATTGAAGCTGAACCTTCCTGTCTTGTAGCCTCTCATTTTAGCTTCCGAAGTCCCGGCAAACACTTCCCTGATCAGGTCAAAAACTCCCGTGTACGTCGCAGGGTTTGACCTGGGTGTTCTACCAATGGGTGACTGGTCTATGTTGATGACCTTGTCGAGATGCTCGATGCCCAGGATCTGATCATGGTCGCCAGCCTTGGTCCTTGCGTTGTTCAGTTCAGCAGCAAGCTTCTTGTACAATATCTCATTTATCAGTGAGCTCTTCCCTGAGCCGGAAACACCGGTAACTGCAGTGAATACGCCAAGGGGTATACCTGTGTCTATATCTTTGAGGTTGTTTTCCCGTGCTCCCGTCACTCTTACCCATTTGCCATTGGGTTTTCTTCTTTTTTCCGGTATCTCGATCCTCTTTTTTCCGCTGAGATAAAGTCCCGTCTGTGACTCTTCACATTTTTTTATTTCCTCGATCGTCCCTTCAGCTACCACATATCCGCCGTGGATGCCGGGGCCAGGGCCCATGTCGATGATATGGTCGGCGGCATACATCGTATCCTCATCATGCTCTACAACGATCAGCGTATTTCCCAGATCCTTCAGCTTCCTCAATGTCTTTATAAGCCTCTCGTTATCACGCTGATGCAGTCCAATGCTGGGCTCATCGAGAATATAAAGTACTCCCATGAGTCCTGAGCCGATCTGTGTGGCAAGCCTGATCCTTTGTGCCTCTCCGCCCGACAGTGTATATGCCGATCTTGAGAGCGTGAGATAATCCAAGCCCACATCCACAAGGAACCCTATCCTTGCCTTTATTTCCTTCAATATCTGATGCGATATCATCCTGTCTCTTTCTGACAGATCAAGATTGCTGAAAAAATCATTGATATTTTCAACAGGCATACTGGTCAGATTGTATATATTCATCCCGCCGACAGTGACCGCCAGGCTTTCCTTTTTGAGCCTTGCCCCATGGCAGTCGGGACATGGATTGCTGCTCATGAATTCTTCATAATACTGCTTCATCCCATCGGACTGAGTCTCTTTATAACGCCTCTCCATACTGTTGATGACGCCTTCAAATGCGGCAGTGAAGGTCCCGCTTCCATAATCCTTTTCGTACTCGATCTTTATCTTCTCGCCCTTAGTGCCGTAAAGGATGATATCGATTATATGCTCCGGCAGCTTTTTGACAGGAGTAGATGTTTTAAAGCCGTAATGCTTTGCGAGAGCATTCAGATACATTCTGGAATAGCTGTCGCCATTTTCGAAGTTCCAGCCTCCAACCTTGATAGCACCTTCCACAAGCGATTTGTTCCGGTCCGGCATTACCAGGTCAGGGTCCATTTTCATCAGCGTCCCAAGACCGCTGCATGTGGGGCATGCCCCGAACGGATTGTTGAAGGAGAACATTCTCGGCGCCAGTTCCTCAATACTCACACCGCAGTCGCTGCATGCAAAATTCTGGCTGAAAAGCAGTTCCTGCCCGTCTATCACATCCACCACCAGCAGGCCGCCGCTTAGGTGCAGCACTGTTTCGACAGAATCGGTGAGCCTTTTTTCCATGTCCGGCCTGACTACAAGCCTGTCGACAACTATCTCTATAGTGTGCTTTTTATTTTTGTCCAGAGTGATTTCTTCATTTATGTCACGTACTTCTCCATCTATTCGTATCCTTACATAGCCATTTTTGCGTGCATCATCAATAAGCTTGTGATACTCGCCCTTCCTGCCTCTGACAACAGGCGCCAGAAGCTGGATCCTGGTGCCCTCCGGGAGATTTGCTACGGTGTCCACCATTTGATCCACCGTCTGTTGGGAAATCTCCTTTCCGCAGATATGACAATGCGGTACTCCAATGGTGGCATAAAGGAGCCTTAGGTAATCATATATCTCGGTTACTGTGCCTACAGTGGACCTTGGGTTTTTACTGGTCGTTTTCTGATCTATCGATATGGCCGGAGATAATCCATCAATATAGTCCACATCCGGCTTTTCCATCTGACCAAGGAATTGTCTGGCATACGCAGAAAGCGATTCGACATATCTCCTCTGGCCCTCGGCATATATGGTGTCGAATGCCAGCGAGGATTTCCCAGAACCGCTCAGGCCTGTTATAACTACAAACTTCTCCCTGGGTATCGTAACGTCAATGTTCTTCAGATTGTGTTCTTTAGCGCCTTTGATATAAATGCTGTTCTTATCCATGACTGCACCTTTTCTAATAGTTTCAGCGGCTGTTATGCTCTTCTTCACATCGCTGTGTTTCAGCCTAATATGATATCAAATGAGCACTCCCATATCAATGGAAATATTGATGATAGAACCACCTCATTTGCTCCTCAACTATTATATCCAATCCGGATAAAAATTGCAAACATTTGTTCGATAATTCAAATTATTTTTTTCCTTATTATTCCGGCTATCAGCTTAATGCCTTCTTTAATCTTGTCCTCATCCATATTTGAGTAATTCAGCCTCATTGTGTTCCTGCCGCCTCCATTGGGGAAGAAGGAATCGCCCGGCACAAATGCCACATTGTGTTCGATACACTCGGCAAGAAGCTCCCTTGTATCGATCCTGCCATCCAATTCGACCCATGTAAAGAGCCCTCCCTCCGGATGCGTAAATTTTGTTCCGTCGGGGAATTCTGCAGAAATCGCATTGTGCATGGCATCTCTTCTGTTCCGGTAAACCGACCGTATTTTTTGTATATCCTCATCCAAATCATATGTATCCATATACATCGACAAATTTCGCTGGGTGATCCCTGCCGAGTGAAGATCAGCGCCCTGCTTGATGAGCACATACTTCTCCAGTATCCTTTCATCTGCAGCCACCCACCCAAGCCTCATGCCGGGGCAGAACACCTTTGAAAAGGTGCCGAGGTAAATAACATTCCCCTCTTTATCGAAGGACTTCAGCGACGGCAGCATTTCGCCCTCGAAACGCAGCTCACTGTACGGTGAATCTTCGAGTACCGGGATATCTCTTCCGGCCATCAGTTCCATAAAACCGCGCCTTCGCTCCATTGACCAGGATCTGCCGCTGGGGTTCTGAAAATCCGGTATCGTGTACACGAGCTTGATGTTTTTGACTGTATCCAGAATATGTGCCAGCTTATCAAGGAGCATGCCGTCATTATCTGTCGGCACTTCAAGCATTTTGGGTTTATATGCGTTAAAGGCATTTATGGCTCCAAGGTAGGTCGGACTCTCACACAGTACGACATCACCTTCATTGATAAATATCTTGCCGGTAAAGTCGAGACCCTGCTGTGAACCGCAGGTTATGAGAATATTTTTCTCAGTAAGCTGCGTGTCGTATCTTGTATTCATCCGCTCCGCAATTTTCCTCCTCAATGGCGTGTAACCTTCTGTGGCGGCATATTGAAGCGCCTCTGCCCCCGATGATTCAAGGACCCTCAGCGTCACATCCTTCAGCCTCTCCACAGGAAACAGCTCCGGTGCCGGCAGTCCTCCTGCAAATGATATCATACCAGGTCTGTCTGTTATTTTCAGAAGCTCTCTTATATCGGAAGCCTTTACATTATCCATTCGGTTTGCATATTTCACCATTTTACAACACCCCTTCTAAAAGAGATATGTCTTTTTATGTTATGTGTTATTTGAGCAGACCCATTTTATATGCTAATGAACCCGCCCCGGTACGTTTGCAGGCAGACCCATTTTATATGCTAATGAACCTGCCCCGCTAATCTATAGTGGACATAAATTGTTATAGTATCGGCCCCAGTGCGGTATTCATATCTGCAACATCATTTCTATGTTCGAGCAAAACACCATTATATGCACTTGCCAGCCTTCTGACTCCTTCTTTGATCTGCTCCGGCGCGGGATAAGTATAATTGAGTCTGATATAGTTTCCATCAGCATTACCGGGATAAAATGTATTTCCCGGAACAAACGACACACCGTTGTCCACGGAACGGGAAAGAAGTCTGGACTGGGGCATTGAGTCAGGTATCCTGCACCAAAGGTACAAGCCGCCCTCAGGCCTGTTCCAACTCAGACCTTCAAGCTTTGCTGCCACAAGCTCTTCCTGCATTACATCCCTTCTTCTGCAATTCTCCTCAATTGCCTTTTCCAGATGGCCTTTCATGAGACCTTCCCGCAAAAAACGGTCAAATATCAGCTGCGGCAGACTGCTGGTATGCAGATCAGCCATCTGCTTCAGCAGGGTAAGGCGGTGCAACACCTGCGGCGGGCCTGATATCCAGCCTACTCTGAAACCAGGGAACAATAGCTTGGAAAACGTGCTGAGATATAATACGTTATCATGCACATCCATTGCCTTGAGAGCAGGCAAGGCATTCCCCTCATATCTCAGCATTCCGTATGGATCATCCTCCAGAATTATTATCTGATTTCTATAAGCCAGCGACAGGAGCTCATTTCGCCGATCAAGGCTCATTACTGCACCTGACGGATTCTGAAAGTCAGGTATGGTATAAATCAGTTTGGGCTTGAACCTTTTCAGCAGCATTGAGAGCACATCTGTGCGCATTCCGTCGCTATCTGTCGGAACTCCGACAACTCTTGCACCTGCTGCTCTGAAAATGTGAGTAGCGCTGAAAAATGTCGGCTCTTCTACAAATACAACATCGCCGGGATCAATGAATGCTCTGGCCGCCAGGTCAAGGCCCTGCTGAGATCCGGACAGCACCATTGTTTCTGCAGCGGTTGCATTTATGCCTCTTTCGCTCATCAATTTCGTGATGCTCTCCCTGAGTGGATAAAATCCATCTGCCGGCATATGCTGTACTGCAGTGTGGCCATGACTTTTGACCACATCTGTCTGGATGCGTTTTAGTGCTTCCAGTGAATCTATTCCCGGTACAGTTACTCCGGCAGCGAACAGTATCATATCCTTCCTGCCTGACAGCTTAAGGAGATCCCTGACTGTTGTATCCTGCATACGCAAAGAGCTTTCACTGAATAACTGATCCCAGGGCATTGGCGGCATGGGGGAGTTGCCGTGTCCCACGCCTCTTGAAATATCTTTATTATAATCGGCTATTGTCACACCCCCGCCAGATATTCTGCCGTATATGTCTTCACCCATTGGCGGCCTGCCGCCGGACTCTTTGTCATACATGGCTCCTGCTGTCAGCGGCCTTCTGCCATACCCTGTGTCATACATGGCTTCTGTCATTTGGGGCTTCCTGCCGGGCATTGGTGTCCTGCTGCTTATGCCCTCTCCTTGTGAACCACCTCTATCAGTTGTTCCATTACTGTAATCATACCCTGGCTTCCTCACGCCGATCATATAGCCGCCATCATCACCAAGCACCTCTCCTGATTTGAAATCAACTGCAATTGTGCCCTGTCCAATATGAGATTCAATTAATCCAATAGCTTTGAGCTCTCTGTACGCATTTAGAACAGTACTCCTGTTTACCTCAAGCCTCTGTGCCAGTTTTCTCTCGGGCGGCAGTTTATATCCGGCCGGCATGGCACCCGAAAGAATCATTGCCCTTATACTGTTGTATATCTGCATGTAAATCGGTATCACACTATCTCGGTCAATTCTGATATCCATAAGCAACCCAACCTTTTCAAAATGGTACCATCCAATCTAGATTATATACCATTATACACCCGTATTATGATAGTTAAACATCCAATTCAAAGAAATTGATACCAACCAATTCACCCTGCATGTCTTTTTCGTCATCACTTCTTAATGAAATCAAAAAAGAAACCCACTATGGCGTAAGGTTTCTCTTAGTAAAAGCGCACGCATATTGTTGTAATAACAGATTGTTTGTTGTAAGCATTTCGATAAACGATACAATCTACTTAACGTCGTTTGCTCAAGTTTGCTTATTTAATTCGCACCTGGTCATTCAGCCGATCAATTATACCGGTTCAAGTCGCACCTGGTCATTCAGCCAATCAAATATACTGTTTCAATTCGCACCTAGCCACTCGACTGCACAAATTTTCTAGTTATGGGCATAAATAACGTTAAGATTATTTCCAATTTACAATGATTGGATTACATAACCTGTATATAGACCAATTATGTTGACCTCGCAGGTATAATTTCGCCCAGAAATCAAAAATTTGTGCACCGCGGCCTATCCAGCCATCTTGCCTATCCGGCCATCTTGCTTATCCAGCCATCTTGTCAAAATCTGTTAAATCTCTTGAGCTGCATCAAATTCTGAATGGCAACAACTGCCTTCCACCAATTCTCGCTGATAGCGAATTCCTTTGCATATTTTTCATTATTGTCAAACCAGCTCCACGTAATAGGCCAGACACTTTTTTCAGGTCTTCTTTCTATCAGATAGTCCAGTTCTTTCATAACTATATCCTCATTTTCTTTAAAAAACACATTATCTGGTGAATCAATATAGTTCGATGGCCGCTTCCCGTAGAATTCCCACTTTGATGTATCTCTTTCTATGCTGTCGTAAACAAGCTTTCTTACTGTACTCAAAGAATTATCATAGTCAAATTCCGTCTCTAATCCGCAATGCTTTACAGCATCCAAAAGTATGCAATACCCTCCGATGCCCATATCTCCGAACTTATCCACTGTCTTCAGATCTCCTATAAGCAGTTTTGAGAATGTAAAAGCTCTTCTGTATAATTCAGAATCGTTTTCTGCAAACCGCAGGATGAACGCGGCCAGCCCTGCCGTAACTCCGATGCTCTCGAACCTGTTGGCTTCTGCGTCATATGACCACCATGGAGCATGCGGATAATTATCATTTGAAGGAATGCTGAATATCCAGCCATTCTCTGTCATATATTTATAGCTCTCCAGATATTTGAATATACCGCGCATAATAGGGTGCTTCATGTCGCTAAAATCAATGCCTAACAAAATATCTATTGCTCTGAGTGTAGTATATGGTGTCGACTCGGGATTCCAGTTGTCCGCCTCCAGAGTGTTTCCAAATCCTCCATCTTCATTCTGATAAAAAGCTAAAGCTGTAAGTACATCTTCCCCGCTGCCGTTTTCAAAATGGTACTTCCATAATGATAATTCCAAGTTCCGTGCGTTACGGTACACCCAGTCCCTTATTTCCCGAAAGTCTGCCTGACTCAGTTTCATCATGAGAATTCTCTCCTTAAGTCATTTTTCAAATATATCCGGCAATGCTCTATATTATCGCTATGCTACCGCCTATTGCCGCAAATTCATAACCTGAAAATTTCAGGAAACTCCCTTAGCCTTTACACCTTTGGCTTTACACCTTTAGCCCTTACCCTTGACTTTATCCTGCAATTCCTTCAGCCTGTCCCTCAGTGCGGCTGCCCTTTCAAACTGGAGCTCTCTGGCCGCTTCCTTCATTTCTTTTTCTATCTTGTTCATAAGCTTCTGCAGATCTTCCTCGTCCATATGTTCAATATCCGGTGAATATGAGTATTTTGTGTCGGATTCTGCCATTCTTATAGTCTCGAATGTGTCTCTGACATCCTTTTGAATAGTTGTCGGAGTAATACCATGCTCAAGGTTGTAATCCATCTGGATCTTCCTTCTTCTGTTTGTTTCACTTATCGCCTTTTGCATGGAGTCTGTAATCGTATCCGCATACATGATTACAGTTCCTTCAACATTTCTCGCGGCCCTGCCAATGGTCTGGATAAGCGATGTCTCCGAACGCAGGAAGCCCTCCTTGTCCGCATCAAGGATCGCAACAAGGGTGACCTCGGGAAGATCAAGCCCTTCCCTCAGAAGGTTTATTCCCACCAGCACATCGAACACACCAAGCCTCAGGTTCCTGATAAGCTCGATTCTGTCAAGTGTTTCGACATCGGAATGCAGGTATTCGACCTTGAAATCCAGATCCTTTAAATATGTTGTCAGATCCTCTGCCATTTTTTTGGTCAACGTCGTTACAAGAACTCTCTGTTTCTTGTCAACACGCTTTGAGATCTCGCCGATCAAGTCGTCGATCTGGCCTTTTACAGGCCTTACAATGACCTCCGGATCGATCAGACCGGTGGGCCTGATAATCTGCTCGGCAGTTTGCTGTGAATGGCGTTTTTCATACTGTCCCGGTGTCGCACTCACATATACAGCCTGTTTGACCTTCTTTTCGAACTCTTCGAACCTCAGCGGTCTGTTGTCATATGCTGAAGGCAGCCTGAAACCGTATTCCACCAGTGATTCCTTCCTGGAGCGGTCACCGTTGTACATGCTGCTGATCTGCGGCACAGATACATGGGACTCATCGATTATTACCAGCAGGTCCTCCGGGAAATAATCTATCAGCGTATAAGGCGGACTTCCCGGCTCCCTGCCGCTGATGTGCCTCGAATAATTCTCTATCCCCTGGCAAAAGCCTATCTCCTGAAGCATTTCAAGATCGTACCTTGTTCTTTGCTCCAGTCTCTGTGCCTCCAGCAGCTTTTCCTGATCCCTCAGCTCCTTCAGCCTTTCTTCGAGTTCCTGCTCAATAGTTGCAATGGATCTGAGCATCTTGGGCCTGGTAGTCGCATAGTGGTTCGCAGGAAATATTGCTACATGCGGCTTTACACCAAGTATCTCACCGGTAAGATAATTCACCACTGATAATTTTTCGATCTCATCTCCAAAAAACTCGATCCTCAGGACCTGCTCCTTTGAATCGGGGGGGAACACTTCCAGCACATCTCCCCTTGCCCTGAACTTCCCTCTCTTGAAGTCTATTTCATTTCTTTCATATTGTATATCAACCAGCCTTCTGATAACTTCATCCCTGTCTTTTTTCATTCCCGGCCTTAATGATATCATCAGTTCCGTATAGTCCTCCGGGTCACCCAGGCCGTAGATGCACGACACGCTTGCTACAATTATTACATCACGCCTCTCAAAAAGTGCGGCAGTTGCCGAGTGCCTGAGCTGATCGATCTCATCATTTATAGATGAATCCTTTTCTATATAAGTATCCGTTGAGGCGATATATGCCTCGGGCTGATAGTAATCATAATAGCTCACAAAGTATTCCACTGCATTATTCGGAAAAAACTCCTTAAACTCGCTGCACAGCTGCGCCGCCAGCGTCTTGTTGTGTGCGATGACCAATGTTGGCCGCTGGACCCGTTCTATTACATTTGCCATGGTAAATGTCTTACCCGACCCGGTGACGCCCAGCAGCGTCTGGTGCCTGTAGCCCCTGTTCAGGCCCTGCACCAGCTGATCCACCGCCTCCGGCTGGTCACCGCACATCTTATAGTCAGACACGATCTTAAACTCCGCCATATCCAATCTCCTTTCGGGGATGCTAACTTGGGGACGCTTCTCAACTTTTTACTTTGGGGACGCTTCTCACATTTCGCAACTTGTAAAAATGTGAGAACCGTCCCCACACATTATAGCACAAATGAATTACACTTCAAACAAGTGTTCGCAAAATATATCATAATATGCAGAAACTATGCTATTTTCTTATTGACATACCCTTTTGCATGGTGTGATAATAGGATGAAATAAACGATTTTGGGGGCTTGTCAAATGAAAGTTGCAAAATTCGGCGGAACTTCTCTTGCATCCGCCAGTCAGATAAAGAAAGTATGTTCAATCGTAACATCTGATCCGGAACGCAGGATCGTTGTGGTTTCAGCGCCCGGCAAACGAAACAGTAATGATGTCAAGGTTACTGATATGCTCATTTCCTGTGCAAAGGCCGGTCTTGAAAAGGGAAACGCAGATCCGGAACTGCAGGCAATCGTAACAAGATATGCAGAAATAGCATCTGAGCTCGGGTTATCTGATGATATAGTCAACATCATTGCTGAGGATCTCAAGGCACGTGTAAACAGCGATAAAACAAATAAGGACAGATATCTGGACAATCTGAAGGCAGCCGGAGAGGACAACAGTGCAAAGCTTGTCGCTGCTTATTTGTGCAGCATTGGCAAAGACGCTCGTTATGTGAACCCAAAGGATGCCGGGTTATTTTTAAGCGATGAATTCGGAAATGCTCAGGTTTTGCCGCAATCCTATGAAAACTTGATGTCGCTGTCAAATTATGCGGGCATCACAATATTCCCCGGCTTTTTTGGATATTCGACAAATGGTGAAGTTGTAACGCTTCCAAGAGGAGGTTCTGACATTACAGGCTCCATACTTGCTGCTGCTGTTAAAGCTGACCTTTATGAGAATTTTACAGATGTTGATAATGTGTACTCTGCTAATCCAAACCTGATTGTGTCTCCAAAGCCCATTTATGAAGCTACCTACAGAGAAATGCGAGAACTTTCCTACGCAGGCTTCAGTGTATTCCACGAAGAGGCATTGGTTCCTGTATTTCAGAGAGGTATTCCTGTAAGGATCAAAAATACCAACAACCCTACGGCTCCAGGTACGACAATTGTCAAGGAACGTCATAATATATCAGAGCCCGTTGTCGGTATAGCTGGAGATATAGGATTTTGCTTTATTTACCTTAGCAAATATCTTATGAACCGTGAAATAGGCTTTGGACGCAAGCTGCTGCAAATACTGGAGGAGGAGCATATACCCTTTGAGCATATGCCGTCAGGTATAGATAACATTACAATAATTTTAAAACAGATTCATTTGGATGAAAATAAGGAGAAAAGGATAGTTGAGCGCATCAGGACAGAACTCGCAGTAGATGATATTTCCGTTCAGAAAAACCTTGCTCTTGTCATGATAGTCGGCGAGGGGATGCGTAATACTGTAGGAATAACTGCAAGAGCGTCCGGCGCGTTGTCAAGAAACCATATTAATCTTGATATGATCAGCCAGGGTCCGTCAGAAGTCAGTATGATTTTTGGAATCAAGGACCACGAACGAGACAATGCAATAAGAGCATTGTACGAAGAATTCTTCAAGTAAGATAATCACATTTATGTAGCGCTGTACAAAACAGGCGAAGGAAAAAATCCCCGCCTGTTTTTTTGTACTAATATGAGATATTATTGACCTTTTTCTGTGTCGCCAATTTTCTCTTTATTTTTTATCAGCTTATGTGTCCAGTCAATTATTCTGTCTCTAAAAATCAGGCCAACCGCAAATAAAACAACTGCAACTACTGAAACTGCGATTACAATTCCATAATTGCCCTTTTGCGTGTTATGACCTATAAATGACGACCCCAACAAGGCCGGAAGCCTTCCGATTGTTATTATCACGAAAAACTTGAGCGGTTTCACAGGCGTTAACCCTGCGATATATGTCAAAATGTCCTTGGGGATGCCCGGTATCAGAAAGAGTATGAACATGGCAGCCTCGGATTTATTGCTGTTCATCATGAAGCTGAACTTCTCAAGCTGTTTTGGTGTTACAAAGAGCTTTACCACAGGGTACCCTATAAGCCGGGCTATAGCGAAAACAAATACAGATCCTGTCACAATTCCTGCAAGCGAGTATAATGTCCCCGCGATTGTGCCGTATACGTATCCTCCAGCAATTTGGACAAATTCACCCGGAATCGCCGCTACAACCACCTGCAGTACCTGGAAACCAATAAAAATAAGTATCCCTTTCCAACCGAATGAGTTGAGCATATCCTTCAGTTCCTCAGGTTTACTGGCGAGTTCAGTAATACGGGGACCAAACCTGATCCCCAAATAAACAAGCAAGCATAGAAACACTACTATTAGAAATATGTAAAGAATAAGTCTTTGTTTTTTACTTCTTTCCAAACTTCTACCTCTGTCAAGTAATATCTTGTCAGTCAAATACAATCAGTTGTTTCTGTAATCGGTGTCCCGAAACAAAATGCTCTTGGTGCAACACATCCTATATTTTTACAAATCACGTCACATTTATTCTGTTTGAGCTACTACATCAGTTATTATGCCATATTAGCACATCTGTTGTAATTTTGACTCTCAAACAAATGTTGTAATTTTTTGTCCCTCAATCAAATCTTTACGATCTTTGCTGGTGCTATTTTTCGATATCCAGTGATATTTGTTTGTCTTCAGCATCCTCTTCTCTGAAATAGCAGCCTACTGCCGGTATGCTGCGAGTCCTGTAATATTCGGGATTTTTTATGCCTGACTCCTGGATCGTCTTGACATAACACAACCTACTCCCCTTCTTTTCCTTCATCACTTGTATGCCTTGTGAATTGCGTGTCGTTTTAGAGTTGATACTGCCGGTATTGAAGACCAATACCTTGTTTATACTGCTGAAAGCAACCAGCTCGACATCTTCATTAATGAACCTTATATCAACAAGTGGCGAAAAGTCTGAATATGCATTAGCAAGCTTTTTCCGGTTTGTTTTTGTGGCATAGCTCTCCAGATCAATCTTCGCACATTTCCCGTTTTCATAGGAAAACAACATATATCCAGAATAATTGTCCGTTGCTGTCATATATATTATTTTTTCGCCGTTCTCCAATTGGAGCAGATTTGTAAGGTATTCTCCAAGAGAACTTGCCTTGCAATCAGGAATATCATATATCCTTAGCTTATAAACCGTCTGCTTGTCAGAGAACAGCAGCAATTCAGCTTTATTGTGAGTTTCGACCTCTAATGCAATAACATCATCATCTTTAAGCTTATGTTCCGGATTTGCCCTCAACGAAACAAGCGGGATCTTTTTGAGATAATTCTGTTCAGTAAGAAATAGTTTCAGGTTGTAGTCCTCTATCATATGCTCCTGAGTTATTTCCTCAACATGAGTTTCGAGAATAATCTCGGTTTTTCTCGGTTGTCCATGTTTTTTTGCTACTTCTCCCAGTTGTTTGACTATTATTTTCTTTATTCTTTTTTCACTTGCCAGCACATCCTTCAGGTCAGCAATCTCCTTTTGCAAAGAATCGACTTCCCCAACCTTGTCGAGAATGTATTCACGATTCAGGTTCCTAAGCTTGATCTCAGCAATGAAATCAGCCTGTACGCGGTCGATTTCAAAGCCTTCCATAAGGTTTGGCACGACCTTGGCATCATTCTCGGTATTCCTTATTATTGCAATTGCCTTATCTATGTCCAGTAAAATTTTTCGTAAGCCGAACAACAGGTGCAGTTTCTCTTCCTTTTTCGCTATGTCAAACGCGGTCTGCCGCTTGATGCAGCCTATTCGGAAGTCAACCCACTCTCTCAGTATTGATCGGATTCCCAGGACCTTCGGAGCACTGGCAATCAATATGTTGAAGTTGCAACTGAAGGTGTCCTGCAATGTTGTCAGTTTATAGAGCCTGTTCATTATTGATTCAGGATCAGCACTTTTTTTGATGTCTATTGTAATTTTTAGTCCATCCAAATCAGTCTCATCGCGTACATCGACAATATCTTTTATCTTTCCATTTTTCACAAGCTCGATTATGTCATCAATAATTGCCTCAGAAGTCGTCGTGTATGGTATTTCATATATTTCGATACAGCTGTTTTGCTTGTCATATTTGTATTTTGCCCTAACCTTGAAGCCTCCCCGGCCAGTTTCAAATATTTCCCGCATTTCCTGCTCACTGTATATAAGGCTGCCTCCGGTCGAAAAATCAGGAGCTTTTATATACTGAAGCAAATCGACATTTTCATCATTAATATAAGCTATTGTCGCTTCACATATCTCCTTAAGATTAAAGCTGCAGAGATTACTGGCCATACTGACTGCAATCCCCTGATTAGCATTGACTAGAACGCTTGGGAAAGTGGCAGGCAGCAGTGTCGGTTCCTTCATTGTGCCGTCGTAATTATCGACAAAATCCACTGTATTCTTGTCCAGGTCGCGAAAAATCTCCTCACATAGTTTCTCCAGCTTGACCTCCGTATAACGGGGAGCCGCAAACCTCATATCTCTGGAGTACTGACGGCCCATATTGCCCTTTGAATCGATGTACGCATGGAGCAATGCTCCATTTCCTCTGGTAAGTCTGACCATTGTCTCATAAATGGCCTGATCGCCATGGGGATTCAGTTTCATGGTCTGACCAACGACATTTGCCGACTTCGTCCTGTTTCCTGTCAGCAGGCCCATTTTGTACATCGTGTACAGCAGTTTCCTGTGGGATGGTTTGAAACCGTCGATTTCTGGTATCGCACGCGAAACTATGACACTCATCGCATACGGCATAAAATTCTGCTCGATTGTATCCGGTATTTTTTGCAGCACCAAATTCTTGTCTGACATAGTACCTCCTTTGGGGACGCTTCTCACATTTCTACTCTTTAGTTATAGAACAAAACGCTTAAACATTCTTCTCTTCCGTTTTCTGCTTCTTGGTTAATACATTCTTAATGAAAAAAATCCATTGATAAACTAAATTTATGGCAAATCTATATAGATTATCTATCCTATCAGGTATTTATGGCAAAATATCAACTACAATTATTTGTACATATCGAAAAGTTGAGAACCGTCCCCACTAGCGAACCGTCCCCACTAGCGAACTTTCCCCACTAGCGAACTTTCCCAAATCCGATCAGCTTACGTCGATCATGTCCATATATCGCATGCCGTTTTCCTCGATAAAGCTTTTTCTGCCCTTGAGGTTGTCGCCCAGCAGCAAATCGAACATCACCTCTGTTTTTTCGATATCATCGGGGATTATCTTGATAAGCCTTCTCGATTCCGGGTTCATTGTGGTCTCCCACATCATTTCAGGTTCATTCTCGCCAAGGCCTTTAGAACGCTGGATTGTGTACTTATTGTCTCCAAGCTTTGACAGTATCTGAACCTTTTCCTTTTCTGTAAATGCGAAATATGTCTTGCCTTTACAAGTGATTTCAAACAGCGGCGACTCTGCTATAAACACCTTCCCCTCCTGTATCAGCGTCGGGACCAGCCTGTATAACATTGCCAGGATCAGTGTCCTGATCTGGAACCCGTCAACATCTGCATCAGTGCATATGATGATTTTAGCCCATCTGAAATTATTCAGATCAAAAGTATTCAGATCCTTGTTGTGTTTTGACTTGATTTCAACACCGCACCCAAGAACCTTAAGCAGATCGACAATGATTTCATTTTTGAATATACTGTCGTATTCGGCCTTAAGACAATTAAGGATTTTTCCTCTAACCGGCATAATCGCCTGGAATTCTGCATCTCTTCCCATTTTACAAGAGCCCAGTGCTGAATCTCCTTCGACAATATACAACTCTCTTCTGCTGATATCCTTCGTCCTGCAATCGACAAACTTCTTTACTCTATTTGAGATGTCGATAGCGCTGCCAAGCTTTTTCTTGATATTTATCCTGGTTTTCTCTGCAGTCTCACGGCTTCGCTTGTTCACAAGTATCTGTTCTATGATTTTGTCGCTTTCGATCTTATTCTCTATGAAATATATCTCAAGCTGCTGTCGCATAAAGTCAGTCATTGCTTCCTGAATGAACTTGTTTGTTATAGATTTTTTTGTCTGATTCTCATAGCTTGTCACTGTCGAAAATGAGTTTGTAACAAGAATAAGACTGTCTTGAATGTCGGAAAATATGATTTTCGCCTCATCCTTGTTATATTTTCCTCTATTCCTGATGCATTTGTCGAGTTCATTGACAAACGCGGCCTTGACTGCACGGTCAGGTGAACCACCATGTTCCAGATAACTTGAATTATGGTAGTATTCCAATAGATTCACTTCATTGTTGAAGCAAAAAGCTACCTGCATCTTGACTCTGTATTCCGGTTTATCCTCGCGGTCCCGCCCTCTGGCTGTGGATTCATAGAACTGTATGCCTGTGAAGCCCTTATCCCCGCTGATTTCGCTGATATAATCAATTATTCCGTTTTTATAAAAGAATTCATATGTATTTCCCGCAGCCTCGTCTGTCAGAATAAACTGAAGTCCCGCATTGACGACCGCCTGTTTCTTAAGTGTATTAATAAAATACTCAAGCGGAATATCAGTATCGGTAAACACTTCAAGATCAGGCTTCCATCTCTGGATCGTACCTGTACTCTGATATTTGCATTTTTCCTTTATGAGGCCTCCGATGTTTTCACCTTTTTCAAAATGCAGATCAAATCTGCAACCATCCCTGAACACAGTAACGTCCATATATTCGGAGCTGTACTGTGTTGCGCAGCTTCCAAGGCCGTTCAGTCCAAGGCTGAATTCATAATTCTCACCGGAATTATTTTTATATTTCCCACCCGCATACAACTCACAAAAGACCAGCTCCCAGTTATAGCGATCTTCCTTTGGATTGAAATCAACAGGTATCCCTCTGCCATAATCCCTTACGGTAATAGAGCGGTCGCTGTGGCGAATAATCTCGATTTTATCACCATAACCTTCACGAGCCTCGTCAATAGAATTTGACAAAATTTCAAAAAAGGAGTGCTGACAGCCTTCTATACCATCTGAGCCGAATATGACACCTGGCCTCAAGCGAACTCTGTCCGCTCCTTTCAGCGATGATATGCTCTCATTTCCGTAGACCTCAGGTTTCTTTCCCTTTGTCATTTGTGACCATCCTCCAGATCATTTTGATCATTTTGATCATTTGTACCTGTAATTATTATTCAATAAAGATTTTTTAAAGTCAAGCGGGGACGCTTCTCACATATTGAATCAAAACCATCAAGCCCCCTTTGTTTTTACTAAAAAAGGACCCAGATTACATTTTCACCATATTTTACGCAGAGTAATTTTGCCATTCTCCAAAATTCAACAATCACAAATTAACATGCATCAATTGGAAGGTGAGATTGATATTGCCAGCATTTTTAATTTGCTTATATCAAATCATATGTCTGAGGTGATAAAATGAAAAAGAGAGCATTTTTGTTTTTAATATTTATTATGCTGTTTTCCGCCTCAGTTTTTGCACAGTCAACATACACTGTTCAAAGTGGAGACTCCATCTGGAAAATAGCAGCAAAGCACCAAGTCGGAATGAGCGAGATCATAGCGGCCAATCCGCAGATTAAAAACCCAAGTCTGATCTATCCCGGCCAAAAACTGACAATACCCTCTGTTACTACGAACTCGCAAGAAAGCGAAGTAGCAAGGCTTGTCAATGTCGAGCGGGCAAAGTCCGGTCTGCCTGCATTAAAACTCAACTGGCAGCTCAGCAGGGTCGCGAGATACAAGTCTGCAGACATGGCAAACAAAGGCTATTTTGCACATAATTCGCCAACATACGGCACGCCATTCCAGATGATGGAGAATTTTGGTCTACGTTTTTCAGCAGCCGGCGAAAACATTGCCTATGGTCAGAGAACTCCGGCCGAGGTCATGAGGGATTGGATGAATTCTCCCGGACACAGGAACAATATTATGAGCCGCTCCTTTACAGAGATAGGAGTTGGTCTGGCAAAAAATAAAAGCGGTGTCTGCTACTGGACGCAGCAGTTCATGAAGCCAATGTAAACGATTGGCACACTATTGGCTATTTTGTAGAAGTATAAAACATAATTCGAGTCAGTATACTAAAACAAGACTGTATTCGTATATCGATGCAGTCTGTTTTGCTGTTCTCTACAACTAGTTCCGGATTAGGTTCTGGATTGGGTTCTGGATTAGTTTTCTCGATTGGGTTCCAGATTGAGTTTTACATATATTTCCATATTTCGTTATTTCTCGAAATGTCTGGTCCTTGCTTTTTTAGCTCTGGATATGAATCTGAAAATTGCTGTGACAAGCAGAATACCAAATGCTATTGCTCCTGCACCGCTTGCGACATCGATCATCTTGCCGATAGCAGGGATTAGTTGATTACTCATCACGTTCTGCATCATTTCATATGCAGCGATACCTGGTACCAGCGGCAGGATTCCTGGTATTGAAAACACAGTCGACGGTGTTTTAAATAATCTGGCAGCAGATTCACTATATAGACCAACTGCGACAGCACCCATGAAAATAGAAAATATCAAGTGGCCTGACAGTCGAAATAACACTGAAAAAACTACAAACCCGAAAAAGCCGGAGAAACCGGCAAACAACAGTTTTCGGCCCTTTATATTAAAGGCCAGACCGGAAGTTAAGCTGCCTATAAATGCAAGAAAAGAATTTAGTATCATAGTCCTCCTATCGTGCGCCGATCGACAAAGCAATACCGACACCAGCCGCCAGTACAGCAACCAGAAGCACAGCTTCCCCCAATCTTGTCAGGCTGGCCACCAGATCGCCGTACAGCGCATCCTTGATTCCGTTAGTAATTGATACCCCCGGTAGATACAGCATAATCGAGCCAATAATGATTTTATACTCGTTTAGGAAAGGAAACAGATTACATGCAGCAATACTCAGAAATCCTGCAAGCATACCGGCAATAAAGTTTTCGAAGAATTGAAAGAATGCTTTCCTCACCAGTATTTCCCGTACCAAATATGAAAGGAGTGTGATGCTCAGAGCAGCAATGCCGTCATACACGCCTCCCTGGAAAATCAATGTAAAAGCAAATGCACCAAGTGCTGCTGCAGCTATTCTTGCGGGAAAACCATATTGCCTGACCGCGCCAATTTCATTCAATTTTTCAAGTACTGTTTTATAATCAGGCTGAACTGTCTGAAGGCTGCGTGAGAGATTGTTTACGCTGTCGATACGGTTAAGGTCGACCTTTCTGTTACGTATACGCCTAAATCCAGTATTCATGCTGCCATCCTCATTTTCTATTGAAATAAAAATACCTGTCGGCAGCACAAAACTTTCGCACTTCAAATTATAGCTATTGCAGATCCTCACTATCGTCTCTTCTATACGATAGATCTCTGCACCGCTTGTCAGCATTATCTCTCCGGCCTTCAACGCAATATTCATCAATTCATTCGACTGCAGAAAACTCACACCTTTCTTGGGGACGCTTCTCACATTATATAAAAACTATACCAGCATTGTCGTGTTTTATTTTTTATATATTCCCTTCTATAGCACGAAACAAACCAATTAAGTATCAGAATAACCGATATCTATTCTGGGATTATTTCCCATGTGTCTTTACAAACATATGTTCTGTCTGGTACAATTTTTTATAGAAAGGAGAGGTACCAATGCCTAGGATGGCTCGTGTAAAAAGCACATATGCGATCTACCATGTTACGTGCCGAAGCATTTCAGAGATAATGCTTTTCATTGAAAATGCAGATAAAGAGTATTATCTCAAGTTACTTAAAAGATATTTGGATAGGTACCGCTGCAGTTTGTATGCCTATTGCCTCATGAGCAACCATATTCATTTACAACTGGACACCAGGGGTTTTGATATCTCAACATTTATGCACAGCCTAAATACCGCATATGTCCGTTATTTCAACAAAAAGTATGATCGACATGGACCTCTTTTTCAGGATCGTTTCGGAAGCAAAATCCTGGACAGCGATGCATATAATCTGGCCGTATCTGCTTATATACACAACAACCCGAAGGATATGCCGGACTACTCAGGGCACGAGGAAGACTACCTCTATTCATCCTATGGCATATATCTGGGCACTATGACGGATTGTTATGGGATTATTGATAAATGTTTGATAGCAGGCTTTTTTAACGCTGTTACGCACAATAGCTTTGCTAAACGATATCGTGAATTTGTCAGGCTTCGCAATGATAAATCGGACATTCCTGATACTTCTGAAATTTCTGATATCCTGGATATGACTGAAATGATTGATGCGGCCGATATAGTGCCTGAAGAAAAAGAATGTGAATATGTCAGCGGAAGAACAGTATTAGCCAGAGATAATGCTGCAGCCGATATCATCTCTTATGCATCACAACGGCTCGAGACTATTCATCAAGCCACACTATGTTTGAAATCCCGACAAAAATTGAATGAATTCAGAGCTTTTATTGCATATACATTAAGAGTTTTATGCAATCTCAGCTATAAAAATATCTGCAAGTACCTACTTAACATTACAGTAACAGGCTGTTCAAGATTATGTAGTAAGGGCTATGACCTTGTATGTAGAAATAATTTTCATTTGCAGGTATTTAACGAAATAGTAAATAATGTAATATGAATTAATTATAAAATTTGCTGTCATGCTTTGTCTAGGCTCGTCATATCTTGACTTAAAATTTTTTATATAGTAACGTCATAAATACAAACAAAAAATATACATAGTATAGTATTGTCGAGGTGATCTATGTTTACTAGCGAATTTATAAAAACCCTGAAAAAAACAATAATATATATTGTAATATATACTTGTCTGTTTGCTCTGGTATACTTTACAAGCTCTTATACATTCCCATTTATCGTAGCTTTTTGCATAGCATTTCTTATTCAGCCAATATCAAAATTCTTTAGAGTCAAACTAAAATTCAAACGCAACATACCAGCTCTGTTGGCCTCTGCAGTTATTTATATACTAATATTTGCACTGCTGGCACTACTTTTCTACAGCATTATTTCAGAAGCAATGCAATTAGTTAGAAACATATCCGCTCTAAACCTTGATAAGATAATAGTACCAATTCAAAATATACTTAATGATGTCAGCCAATACTTTCAAAACATCGATCCATCATTTATTCAGGATAATAGCAGCCAGTTGACACAATTACTAAAAAACAGTTTGAATATTGTCGGAAAAAGCTTAAATGCTTTTTTGTCTATAGCATTATCAATCCCAATGTGGATAACGATAGTTTTTGTTGTTATACTGTCCACATATTTTTTCACAAGAGATATGTCAAACATAAAAACACGGTTTATGTCTATTTTCTCCGACAGTGGGAGAGATAAAATAAATAAAATCTGGAGCCAAGGCCTGAATATGCTCACTAAGTATGTTAAGGCATATTTCTTTATATACTTCCTTACATTTATTCAAACGTTAACAGGTTTCTTAATTTTAGGAGTTAAATACTCTGTACTATTAAGTGTTATTTGTGCATTTGCCGATATATTGCCTGTTTTAGGAATTGGTTTAATTTATCTGCCATTAGCCGTAATATATATCATTTCAGGTAACTATTTTGCCGGTTTTGGTATTTTAATACTATTTGTGTTGATAAGTATCGTAAGACAGATTGTTGAACCAAAAATAGTGTCGACTTCTCTTGGTATACATCCTGTTACGACATTAGTTGCTATTTTTATAGGCTTGAAAGCATTTGGAATAATCGGAATGCTCTACTTAACCTTTATGATTATCTTCTATAAAATACTAAGAAACACAAAAATAATATAATAATGTCGCCACATACAGCCGCAGAAAAAGCAGATAAAATACTTTATCTGCTTTTTTATTATCCGAAAATATTTGATTAGTCACTGAACCCTGCCTTTATTTCACATGACTACCGATCATTTTGTTTATTATGTGAGAAGCGTCCCCTACTTCTCAGGACCAATAGTCAGGCTGATATTGGACTTTTTCTTATTTTCACTGTCTTCGTTAATCAGTATCGCACATTCTCTTCCATCAATGTTGGCAAATATCATAGCGCCAGTATCGCTGGTAGTAACAGTCTTCCCCTCCGAACTCTCAACAAGGTCCTGATAATATTCAGTACTGTCCTTAATGGATGCCTTTGATCTAAACATCACATAATAGCTTCCTTCAGATGATGAAGTAGATAATATGGAATCTTCCTTATAGAGAGGAAGAGTTTTTTTAGGATAGCCATCAGGAAGATCTAAATCTTCACCAATTTGCAGCTCACTCCCATCATCTGATTTAAACACCATACCTCCTTTATCATCAGTAGAAATTTGACTTTTGCTTCCGTCCGCCCCTTCGACTGCAAATCCATCTTTAGTAATACGCATTTTACCGCCGTCCTCGGTTGGGATGCTTATCCCGCCACAACCAGCAAGTATGGCCAGAATTAAGATTAAAAGAACACCCGTAAACAATTTTTTCATACTATACCTCCAAAGCAATTCTTTTTATCCAACTTACTTTAATCCTAACAGTAGTTGGTGCATAAATTTTCTGTTCCAGATACATTATATGACAGTTGTTAATATATTTATATCGCACTATAAGGGTGAATCACTACTACTCCGGGATGATTTCTTCTAAATAAGGGGTGATTTCTTAATAATCTTACATAATTCCATTGTATAGTTGTCCGCTTTCTAAGAAAAAAATGTTATTATTGTATAAAAGCATGTTACTCATATACATAATGTCTAATTTATGTTAAATTATTAATAGGAGACTGTTAATTATTGCATAAGGGAGAACATCATGTTTTTTCATTTCAATAGATACATATATGGGAATAAATTAACACATACCTGTCTAAAAAGATCATGTATAAGCACAATTACATATACACAGGCCTGTTCAAAAAAGCTTAAGCATTTATTTCTATCACTCCTCCTATTAACGGCAATGTTGTTTTCTCTTACTTGCTGTACTTCAGACACCCCAAAGTTCAGTAAAAACAAACCGGTAAACATAGATATCTGGCACCATTATCTCGGAGAACAGAAAATCAGCTTCGATAACCTTGTTGAAGAGTTTAACCGCACTGTAGGCGCCGGGTCAGGTATTACTGTTAAGGCATATAGTATGGATAACACAGGCGATATCCACACGAAACTATTGTCTGCAGCAAATATGGAACCAGGAAGTTCAGAATTCCCTCAAATGGCGACAGCATATCCCAGCACAGCTTACACATTGTACAAGATGGATAGATTGATCTCACTGGAAAAATATATGTCGAAAAAAGAATTGAATCAGTATATACCTAGCTTTCTTGAAGAAGGTAAACTTACTGCAGACAGTGATACTATGATATTCCCCATTGCCAAGTCCACAGAGGTTTTGTATATAAATTATACATTTTACAAACAGTTCCTGGACGAGTATAACAACAGCAACCCTCCTAAGAAACTTACTGAAGATATGCTCAGCACATTTGACGGGATCCTGGAAACATCTGCTGCATATTATAATTGGACAGACTCAAAAACACGGGATGTTCTCAATGATGGCAAGGCGCTTTTTGGGTGTGATGCCGCCAGTAATTTTGCGATTATCGCTTATAAGCAGCTGGGAGCTGATTTTTTCATTACCAATAATGATAATTCTGGCGATATCGATTTGAACAATCCTGTAATGAAAACATTCTGGGACTCATACTACACCCCCACGGTCAAAGGATATTATGGAGCCTATAGTTTTTACCGTTCCGAGGATGTACAGACAGGTGATTTACTTATGTATACGGGATCAACTGCTGGTGCAAGTTTTTTCCCGAACACTGTTACCTATCCTGATAATACAAAATTCGATGTCGAATTAAAGGCTATCCCCTACCCTTCATTTGATGGTGGAGAAAAAGTCACAGTACAGCAAGGTGCCGGAGTTATAATTACAAAGTCGACACCAGAGAAGGAGTATGCGTCTATTGTGTTTCTCAAATGGTTAACTGAGCCAGAACGAAATATTGACTTTGTCTTAAAAACAGGTTACTTTCCGGTAACGGTTAATGCTCGAGAAATGCTGGAAAATAAACTTTCAGAGAGTGAATTCAATGAACTTAATGAAAATGTTGTAAAAGTAATCGAAACAACACTGAAAATGATGCAAACACATGAATTTTATACTTATAAGCCCTTTGATGCCAGCGATGACATAAGATATTCATTCGAGGATAAGTTAATAGCTTTTACTTCCAACTCCAGAAACGGATTCAAAAAAAGCCTGGAAGAGTCGAAGGACTTTTCTGCATGTACCGAAGAGTATATTACTGACCAGATGTACGACCAATTCCTTACCGAGGTGAGACATGAAGTCCTCAAAGCAAAATAAAACTCATTCCAGCGTAAATCTATCACTTATTCAACGCTTTTGGCTCTTTCAACTTGTTGTCGTACTTGTAATCCTTGCTGTTATTTTTATTATTGCAGGTTTTTCAGGTGTTATATCAGATTTGGCTGAAAATCCATACTATGATGTCATTCACGATTTACAACATATTGAGTCAGAGATTTCAAATAAATGCCTGACTATATCCAACACTACAATAGAACTATCAGAAAAAATCAATAAAAGCATCAGCAAACAATTGCAGATCAATGGTATCAAGCACTCCGAGCTCAAACAGCACCCAGAAATACTTGAAAATTTATTGTCAAATGAGATCGAAAAATCATGCTTTGCAATGGAAAAAGCCGGAGTAACAGGAGTTTTTGTGTTCCTGGATGCTACTGTGAACCCTTACCTGGACCGTGCAAATGACAGCAAAGCAGGTTTTTATATAGAAAATATGAATCACAACCCCGTTCCTTACGAAAATCAACAACTTTTTATGCTGTATGGACCGGTTAATCTGGCAAGAGAAAATAACATCCATCTTCATACACAATGGGAGCTGGAGTTCGACATCTCACCGGATGTGGCTAAACGCCGCCGTGATCTTTTCCGTATGCCGTATGATGCAGCACTATCCAATCCGAAGTTGACTACTTATTACCTTGGTTACTGGAATCCCCTGTTTATACCCGCAGATAACACAGATAAAGTTTTAACATATTCCGTACCTCTCTTGGACAGTGATGGAAATCCTTATGGCATATGCGGCCTGGAAATATCAAAGCCAGTTTTCGAGAAAATTCTGCACCAAAGATCTCCATATGATTTTGAGCGTGAGGTGCTCTTGTTTTCAACGCAGATCGGAACCGGTATCGATATGGATAACGCATTGGTATATGGAATGAATTCCTCATGGTTGCTCAACGGTGATTCTAAATTTCTACATATATCGCCCCATCCAAAGGGAGACGATTTAAATGATTACTATTTTACAAAACCATCTGCAGATCACATCCTTGGGTATGATATAAATGTCAGAGTATATCCGAAAAAATCAGTATTTTATGAGACAAAATGGTCTCTTGCACTTCTTTTGCCAAAAAGCGATGTTACCGCAAAAACCACCCGCTTATATCAAATATTGTTCATTATGATGCTATTGCTGGCGATTAGCATCGTAATAACATTTTTCACCAGCAAATACTGTATCCGTCCATTACTTGATGCAATAAAAATGATAAAAACCAATGAACCGCAAAGAAAAACAAATATTACTGAAATAGATGACCTTATAGAATTCCTAAATATGCGTTCAGAACCAATGATCTCATACAATCAGCCAAACCAGCTGCCGCCTGCTTCACTCCAGTCCGACTTAAATGCAGATTGTTCAGAACCGTCCCCATCGGTGGATCTGTCACCTGAGCAATATAAGAAGTTCGAGGATCAGCTGCAAAAATTGTCAAATGCGGAAAGAAGAATTTTTGATCTGTATATTGAAGGCTATGACGCAAAGGAAATATGCAATATGCTTTTCATCAGTATCAACACTCTTAAGACACATAACAGAAGGATATATACGAAAATGAATGTCAGCTCCCGTGTTGAACTTCTTAAATATTGCAATAAATTGATGGGTAATATATAATGCGACAATTAGTACTGGGATATACAACACATATTCCATCAGTATATAGGATAGCTGAATATAAGATAGCTGATAATCACTGAATAGTATTTGTATTGATATCAAATAAGCGGAGGAACTTTTTATGGAAAGCAGATTTAAGGGTTTTCAGGAAAAAAGAATGAAAATATTTGGAGAAGTAGTAAAAATGTATTGGAATGGTCAGTTAAACAATATCAATGACCTGAACAGGCTGACCGATCATATTATGGATAAGTTTGGCTTTATTGATGAAGATAAGCCGTTTATAAAGGATCATATAAGGATAGCTCTGGGGTTGGACCCAAAAGGTAATCAGGATTTTACCGACGAGTTGGATTTAGTCCGCAAATCAAACGCAGTTGGAGAACCTATAGTAGCAAAAATCAGCGGTATTTGCGAATATTGTGATAATGAGAATTGCGACAAAATATGCAAACACGAAGCTCATATATACAAGCGCAGTGAAGGACCTGTCATAGTCAATAACAAGTGTCTGAGTTGTGGCGGGTGTGTCACCAGCTGCGATTTTGGTGCATTGGCCGACAAAATAGAATTTATTCCACTAATAGATATACTAAAGAATGAAAATACGACTGTATTTGCAGCTGTTGCGCCTGCAATAGCTGGACAGTTCGGAGATAATGTCACATTGGGCCAACTTCGCACTGCCTTCAAACTAATGGGCTTTGCTGACATGATCGAAGTTGCAATGTTCGCTGACATATTAACGATACGCGAGGCTTTCGAATTCAGCCATCTGGTCAAATCTGAAAAGGATTTTTTCCTGACAAGCTGCTGTTGCCCTGTTTGGTATAATCTCACCAGAAAGGGCTTCCCCGATATGTTCAAGCACATGTCTCCGTCAGTTTCGCCAATGATCGCATCCGGAAGGTTTTTGAAGGAATTGTACAAAGACGCAAAAGTAGTATTCTTTGCTCCCTGCATAGCAAAAAAATCAGAGATCAATGAGCCAGATGTCAAAGGTGCGGTGGATTTTGTTATAAATTTCAGAGAGCTGGCAGAAATATTCGATGCACTGGATATTCATCCAGAGCAGCTGCAGGGAGAAGAAAAAGATCAGGCATCAATGGGTGGTCGCCTGTATGCCAGAACAGGCGGTGTCAGTTTTTCAGTAAAAACTGTTGTAAACAGGCTTGAACCGCGAAGATTGATAAAGCTGAAGTCAAAAAAGGTCGATGGTGTAAAAAATTGCAAGGAAATGTTACAAGAACTTTCAGCCGGCAGAGAAATCGACGCAAATTTCATTGAGGGTATGGGCTGCAGCGGAGGATGTGTCGGAGGCCCCAGGACAAATATAGAGACAGACACGGCCACAAAAATCGTGAATGAATATGCCGAAGACTCACTTATTATGACTCCTTTTGACAATTTGAACGTGATGAAGATCCTTAAGCAACTAGGTGTAAACTCCATAGAAGAAATAATGCAAAACGAGCGCACTACCAAACTACTTACCAGAGAATGATGGGGACGCTTCTCAACTTTTCAGCATGCTGTGCTGCAGCGGGACGTTTCGTCGGGGAGGTTTTGTTGTGGGGACGCTTCTCAACTTTTATGTTATAACATGATTAACACATTCATATGGCTGAAATCAGCCTGTAGCATTTATTAAAGATCAATATGCTCTGCTGCATGAATACACGAATTCGACCTCCAACACTGCTGTTATTTCGGTCATTCCAGGCTGGATCGGTGTTGCAGCACCGGCGGCCTGCAGTGACATATATGGTATTGGAGCAGTTACAGGGGTTGTGATTTCTGTTATTTTTAACGGAACTGGATTAACATAAACTTTCATCCTGGCCCCAACAGATTCCGCTTTTGATACCGCATCGCTCAATGCTTGATTTATAGCCATTTCGTAGTATTTTTGCGGGTTTGATACATAGAAGTTAATGTCGCCTACGGTATTGGCGCCTGCTATGACGGCCTCATCAATAATCATGCCAGCCAAATTTAGGTTGCTTATTTCAACTTTGATCTCATGAACAACACGGTAGCCCCTAAACATCTGTTCACCATTGATAAAATCATATTGTGGCTGAATTTGATAAGTTTGCGTTCTGATATCTTCTCTTGGAACACCATTGTTGATGAGTGAGTCAATTAATTTCGACATTTTACCGGTGTTTTCATTCTGCGCATTCTCAAGTTGCACGTTTTCTGTAACAACGCCCAACACTACTGAAGCTCCATCAGGTTCAGCCTTAATTGTTCCCTTTCCGCCAACCTTCAGAATACATTTATTACAACCAACGGCAATCATCGCCTTTATCGGACACAATAATGGATTGGGCTGCATTATACCAGAATATACTATACCAGCTTCCAATTTGTTTGATTTATTTGGCTCAGCCCTATAAATATTTGGCTGCACATTCGACATGTTTTTCATCTCATAAAACAATCTACTTATATATGATATGATGCTATTTACATAATTTGTGCTTCTTACTTAAATAATAATGATAAATAGTCCAATCCTGCGAATATACCTGCAAGAATTTGAACTGTGGATAAAATGATAAAATGTGAGAAGCGTCCCCAATTAAGTCTGCAGGTCTGCAGTTGTGACCGCTGATTTTTTCCTCGATAATAGATAAAATAATGCTATGCTAACGGCCATGATCAAAGTTACAATTAGACCACCCTCTGGACCGAATCCACCCCCGTTGAACACGTTTTCGCTTAAAAGCTTCGAAGTGTACAGTCCACTGATATCATTGCCGCTTACCGGCAAGCCGAATATGCTTCCCTGAAAATAGTTCCAGGTTATGTGATAGCCGATGGGCATCCATATATTTCCCCGCCTGTTGAACATAAATGAAAAAAGCACACCGACTAAAAAGATATTTATTAGCGGGATAAAGCTAAATTCATTGTTCAGAATGTGGAGCAGGGCAAAAATGAGGTTGGGCACGACGAAGATCAGAATAACATTTGACTTCTTAAGGACTGACATGCAATAGCCTCTCGAAAACATTTCCTCTCCAAATCCGACAAATATCATTAATACCAGATTAAGGAGCAGCATCCATGAAAAATTAGGTTTCAGGAAATCGTTTACAACACTGATCTGACCGGAAAACAGAAACACAAAAAATACAACAGAAATAGTAACCGCTCCTAGTACCAAACCGTATATGAAATCTCTATACCCACTCTTGAATGTTGACAGCCCCATATCCTTAAAGGGTTTCTTATCAAAGACCTTCCAGAATACTATTACAGAAATTATTACAGCAATATTTTGTAATATCCCCAATAATGAGATAAACACACTGTCATTCGTCAATCTTTGAGTAAGTGTAACCGGATCAATCGGCCCTGATGTCAGTACCACGAATACTCCATATGCAAGTGAAAAAATGACGCTGAAAATAATCGTCGCAATAAGAAATACAGCTAAAACAATTAATATTTTCCATCCTGCCCAGAGCTCACTATATTTATTCTTAAAAAACCCCATATTCAAATCCCCTTTACAGAATAATTACTAGAAATATTAATCCATATTATCGCCTGTAATATTTTATACCTTTATGAGCTCTTAATCAAATTTATTGGGGACGCTTCTCAACTTTCTGCCATTTTAATGTGATATGGGAGAAAGTTGAGAAGCGTCCCCATTCAATTACTTATTAATAATGATATCACCCGTACCAGTGGTTGCTTCCAGATCGATGCTGCCTCCATTGACCTTCTGCTTCAGTGTATCCCCAACAAATGTATCTTTGTTCGGTGTTATAAGGCTGCCTTTGATTCTGCCGACTCCTGCTGCGGCATCCAGATCAAATTGCGCATCTCGCGGCAGGCGAACAGTAATGCTGCCTACGCCGGACTGTACGCTCAGTCCGTCGGCATCTTCTATGTCGCAGTTCATATCTATATCGCCGGTTCCGGTGGTGATAACACATTTATCCTTCATGGACACATTATTCATATTCACACTGCCGACACCGCTGGCTAAGTTGTATTTACCCTTCAGGTCATTTATTTTAATATCACCAACACCAACATTTACGTCAATGGCATCTATATTATCCGGTATTTTTATCTCAATATCCACTGACACATTTATGTTGTTATATTCTTTTGACAGCCACTCCCAAAAATCTTTCGCATCTCCATTATTTGTCTTTACTTCAACAACAAGTTTTTCACCAACAGCTTCGGTCACGATCATAATCCTGTCGGCAACTTCCTTGACATGTTCACTTTTTCCACGAATGGTCTTTTTGTATTTTATTTCGGCATTTTTATCTGAGCTTTTTGAAATTCTGACCTGACCTACACCAACATCCACCTTGAGTTCCTCCAGGTCAGATGCATCAATGGTTGTCTCACCTGTCTGGCTGCTGTTTCCGGTTGATCCTCCAAAATTAAAATCGGTATCAAAGCTATATCGGCAGCCGGAAAAAAGCGTTGTCATTACAGATAAAATTGCTAAGGCACAAATTACTTTTTTCATATACTCAACCTCATTTTTCATTTTATATTGAATTGTACGTATATAGAAAATAATTGTCTAATAAATTATCTATTAATAGCTCTTATTCTGCAGAACCAGCATTAATCATAATCTGCCGATTTGCTGAAAACAGCTTGCAACACTATATTCGCTCACCGCATTGCCGAATTATGCCAAATTTCGCCTGAAAAAGCTATCCATTTACAAACACAAAATCAGATGCACACAAAAAATTAAGCGCAGTAAAATATTTTATTTGGTACCTTGCATTGTTTAGTAGTGTGTGATATTATGTACTCGGATAGGAAATTACACTTAATGGGAAAGGACGTGGAATTATGAATATCCAACTAAAGAAAGGCGTTCTTGAGCTATGTGTTCTAAGCATGCTGACAAATAAGGATTGTTACGGCTACGAGCTGGTCAATGAGATCTCAAAGAATATAATGATTGCTGAAGGAACAATATATCCCCTGCTCAAGCGGCTCAAGGACGAAGGCTATCTGACAACTTACCTTGAGGAGTCCCAGGAAGGTCCGTCGCGAAAATATTACAAGCTGACAAGCCTTGGGATCATTACAAAAAATGAACTGGTGAAGGAATGGTTCATGCTTGTCGAGGGCGTCAACAACATCATCGGAAAGGAGATGATCGCATGAACAGGAACGAATATATTACAAAACTGAAAGGCGCTTTGGGCAATATTCCTGCTGACACAAAGGATGAAATTATTTACGACTTCACTGAGCACTTTGATGTCGGCCTCGAACAAGGGAAGACAGAAGAAGAGATCTCTGAGTCACTGGGAGACCCGAAAGTAAATGCAAAGCAGTATAAGGCTGAATACATAGTGCAGCAGGCTCATAAAAAAAGTTCCGGAGTTAATGTCTTCAGGGCGATTTTCGCTGCAATCAGTCTTGGATTTTTCAATCTCATTTTTATGCTCCCGATTTTCGCTGTAATTTTTTCAGTAATAGTCGCACTTTTTGCCGTAGCATTTTCACTTTCATTATCAGGAATAATAATACTGGCGGCAACAATACTAAAGCCTCTGCTCCCAACATGGATCAGCTTGTCTGACATAAACCCGGTGATCCTAATCTTTGGATCTATTAGCATAACGTCATTTGGACTGCTGTTTGGAGTGGCGACCATACAGCTGACCAGATGGTGTCTCAAGGCAACTGCCGGATATATCAAAGCAAATATAAATATTATTGGTAACAATAAGAAGGAGAATGATGAATATGATGGGTAATATTAATACAAAAAAGCTCATTACAATACTGGGCATAGTCTTTATAATTTCCGGACTGATCTCCGGTGTGGTATTTTTTATGCAATATGGATTATCAGGCTTCAACCCTGAGGTTTTAGCGTCTTATGAAAAAAATGTCGATGTGGAAAAAACAGCAGATCTGCAAGGAATCAACACGATTCGAGTTGAAACTGCAAGCACGGATGTAACGCTGATCAGTTCTGATTCCAATGAGGTGAAGGCACATTTTCATGGAGGCTATTCCTCTAGCAGCAAGTCTTTTAAACCCGAATTAGTCGTAACAAAGGACGGAGATAAGCTGTTTATCAAAATCGAAGATAGTACTAATGGAATGGTGTTTTCTTTCAGTAGCAATTTGAAGCTTGATGTATATATTCCCTCACAGTATTCCGAGTCATTCGCTGTTAAAACAGCATCGGGTGAAGTTTCCACTGGTGAGTTTTCAGTCAAAATGCTCTCAATAGAAACATCCTCCGGCGACATAAACACCGATGCAATGAATGCTGATAAGGCCCTGTTTGATACAAGTTCGGGAAAGGTCAGTTTCAAGGGCAGGTTTACCGAGCTGAATGTTAAGTCCACCTCAGGCGATATTATCTCTGACACTGTTGATGCTGAAACCTCGAAGTTCGAATCCAATTCAGGTACAATAAGTGTATCAGGAGATCTTGTAAACTTGGGCGTTAAAACAACCAGCGGCGACATAAAGGCCGAGACAGCAAGCGCAGACAAAGCACAAATTAATACAAATTCCGGGAGAGTCTCTTTCAATGGCAAGTTTGCCGAGCTTGATATAAAGTCAACTTCAGGTGATATTGTCTCCGACACCGTTGAAGCTGAAACCACTAAGTTCGAATCCAGCTCAGGTGCAATAAAAGTATCAGGCAATCTTGCGAATATAGATGTTAAAACAACCAGCGGCGATATATCACTGTCATCCTCGGAGAAGCCGCAGATAATACAAATAACGACAAGTTCCGGAGAAACTAAACTCAAGCTGCCTGATTCAGCCGGATTTATACTGGAATGCCAGTCCAGCTCGGGTGCAGTCTATTCCGACTTCCCTGTTACCGTAACCAAGACCGGCAAAGATAATGAGCACAAGCTTAACGGCACGGTTGGAGACGGCAGCGGCAGCGTAACAATATCTTCCTCCTCCGGTGACATCAGCATTAAAAAATAATGGGGACGCTTCTCAACTTTCTGCAGTTGTGCAGTTGGGGACGCTTCTCAACTTTCTGCAGTTGTGTAGTTGGGGACGCTTCTCAACTTTACACCATGTTAGATGTAATCGTTGAACATAGCATTTGATGCAACATAGGGACAGTTCTATAAGGTCTGTAATATGCTAATCTATCACTAGTAAACAGTTTTTACTGATTACTTCATGGATTGCGTACCGGACATCATAGAGTTTGTCCCTTTTTTTCGACATCACAAAAGATTCATTAACGAAACAATATGTGATACTTCCTGCTCTATCAGAGATCTGCTGTTACTTAATATATGTGCATCTGAGTAATGACCACACCTGACGTAACGTAATGTGACAAGCGTCCCCAATTGCGAAAAGTTGAGAAGCGTCCCCGTCCCCAAGAAGCGTCCCCGTCCCCATTGCCTTGCATAAATGTGAGAACCGTCCCCATCAGTGTTGAATATAATAGGTGTATCAATAAAGAATTAAGGTGAGTTTAATGTGGTATACCGTACAATCCGGTGATTCGATATACTCGATTGCGCAAAGGTTTGGCATATCGGCCCGGCAGCTTACAGTCCAGAACCAGATCGATGGAGATGAGATAACTCCCGGCCAGAGGATTTTTATACCGATTCAGGTCTCAAGGGTCATAACATACACAGTACAGCCCGGCGATTCACTTTACAGTATAGCCAGACAGTACGATACACTGGTGGAAAGCATCATACAGCTTAACAGGCTCCAGGGAACAGCGCTCGATGTCGGGCAGCGCCTGGTAATACCCCAGTATACCGAAGCAATTGTCAACGTTAACAGAGCGAATATACGCAGCGGTCCCGGCACAAACTACAGCACGGTCCAGTCGGTCACATCAGGCGCAAAGCTGCCAATTATCGAAACCTCCGGGGACTGGCTGAGGGTTTCGCTCCACAACGGTAATACAGGCTGGATATCCAGGGGTCTGGCGACCTTCAGGACTTACGACGGATCAAAGCCGATAATCGACATCCTGGGCTTTTACACATTAACAGAAGGTCCCGCCCTACCCGGCTCCTTCCAGTCCTTTGTCGACAACACTTCGAGTCTGACCTCTTTGCCGCTGTTCCTGTACAGGTTTGACCAGGACGACCCGAGTTCGATAATAAAATTCGGCGAGTTCACCGACAACGAGATTGAAACTCTTGTCGCCATTGCCCCTAGATATAATCTAATGATACTGCCCGTGGTGCATAACCTGCTTTATGAATCAGGCGGCCAGGAGGCCAGCAGAACAGTTGTACAGAAAATGGTGGCGACCCGGCAGTCCAGAAGCCGGGCAATAGACAACATAATTGCATTGATCGACAGGTTCGGATTTGACGGGGTGAACATCGATATAGAGGATGTGTTCCAGGAGGACAGCACCAGGCTGTCGGAGTTTTACACAGAGCTTGGCAGCGCCATGCACGCCCGCGGTTATTACCTGTCTGCCTCGGTTCCATCCCGCATCAGGGACTTCCCTCCCTTCAACCCGTTTTCCGATCCATTCGACTATTCAGCCATTGGCGCTGCAGTAGACGAATTTGTTGTAATGCTCTACAATGAGCACGGCTGGCCGGGCAGCGGTCCGGGCCCCGTAGTGTCCAGCGGATGGATGAACAAGGTGATCAGCTACACCCTGACAAAAATGCCGGCAGACAAGATAGTCGCAGCTATATCGGTATTCGGCTTTGATTTTAACCTTGCGACAGGCAGAAATACTTATGCTACATATGAAATGGCTTCTGAGCTTGCCAAGCGATATAATGCAGAAATCATATTTGACCAGGATACACTGACCCCAATGTTCTCATATACTGATGATCAGGGAGACTCCCATGAGGTGTGGTTCGAAAACAGCGAAAGCATAATAGCAAAAATGCGCCTGGTATGGCAGCAGGGAATCGGCGGTGTAGCACTATGGAGGCTTGGCATGGAGGATCCCGGCTTATGGCCTGCCATCAGGGCTGATATCGTTGTCAGGAGAGTAATTTACTAGGCCATCAGGAAATATTTATCATATTTATGCTTTATATGTAAGCAAAAACGAGTATTTCCAATAAACGCTTGTAAGTTTTTTCTAAGCGTGGTATAATACCTGTGTATCATATAAATGATATAAAAAATGCAAGATTTAATTTGTTTGTAGACCTAATCCTCCTTATCTTTTTGGATCCGGTGGAGAAATAAGTCTAGATCAGTTAAATCCAAATCGATCAGGAGGTAATTTGAAATGCCGGACAAAACATTGAACTGTAAGGACTGCAATCAGGAATTCGTATTTTCTGAAGGCGAACAGGCTTTCTACAAGGAAAAGGGATTCGAGAATGAACCGCAGAGATGCCCCGACTGCAGGAGGGCTAAAAAAGCTCAGAGAAGAAACAACAGCGGCGGCGGCTTCAACAATGCGTCAAGGAACAATTACGGCGGCGGCGGCAGATGGTAAGCATCAGCAGTCTTCACCATTGAAAACGCAAATCAGGAAAGAGAGTCGAAAGACTCTCTTTCTTTGTTTCCAGTTCATTACAACCAGGCTTACTCAAACACCTTTCGAGGCTGAAAACGCATTTATTTCCATCTTGCCTTTTATAGTTGCAATAAATGATATATAATAGTATATAGTTCGGTCAAATCTGAACATAATTTGTTCGAATACACATACGAGGTGGTTTAATGAAGAACATACCATTGTACGAAGTCAGAAAGATAAAATCCATCAAGGAATTAATGGATTCCAGTGCCGCACTCTACAGCGAAAGAACCGCATTCCTCTACAAGCCGAAGGGCAGCGATAAATACGAGCCTGTTACCTTCCGGCAGTTCAAGTCGGAGGTGGATGCCCTTGGTACCGCGCTTATCGACATGGGATTAAAGGACGGCAGAATTGCAATCATCAGTGAAAACAGGTATGAGTGGGCAGTTTCCTATATGGCAGTAGTCAATGGTACGGGGACCGTGGTGCCTCTGGACAAGGAACTCCCTGAAAACGAGATCGAAAACCTGCTGGTAAGGGCAAAAGCCGATGCAGTAGTTTTTTCGGGAAATCTTAAAGAACATGTCGTAAATATATCCAAACGCATTGATTTCATCAAACATTACATAATCATGGATGATGCAGCCCCCAGTGATACTGACGGCAATGGAGATCAAGATACCAATGGCTTTATCAGTATAAAGGGCCTTATCAAAAAGGGACTGCAATTGGTTTCTGAGGGCAATAAATCGTTCGTTGAGGCACAAATCGACACAGAAGCAATGCGTATACTTCTTTTTACTTCAGCTACGACCGACAAGTCAAAAGCAGTTATGCTAAGCCATAGAAATATTGCAGAAAACCTGATGGCAATGAGTTCGATGCTGAATATCGTTCCAGATGACATATTCCTGTCAGTACTGCCGCTGCATCACACATATGAAAACACCTGCGGTTTTCTCTGTCCCCATTACCGCGGGGCCGCAGTCGCATATTGCGAAGGTCTGAGGCATATACCAAAGAACCTTCAGGAGTCAAAAGCAACTGTCATGCTGGGAGTTCCCCTAATCTTCGAGGCCATTTACAGAAGGATCTGGGATCAGGCAGCAAAAAACCCGAAAATGCTAAAAAAACTGAAACTTGGAGTTAAACTGAGCAATATTGCAAGAAAATTCGGCATCGACATAACCAAAAAGTTATTCGCCCCGATCCACAATAACTTCGGCGGCAAAATCAGAGTATTTATCAGCGGTGCGGCAGGTATAGATCCTGAGGTCGCAAAGGGCTTCAGGGAATTGGGCATCCTTTTCGTCCAGGGTTACGGATTGACAGAATGCAGCCCGATAGTTGCTTTGAACAGGGATGTGGATTTCAAGGATAACGCCGCTGGCCTCCCCCTGCCCGGACTTGATGTCAAAATAGACCAGCCCGGTATGGATGGAGTCGGAGAGATCGTTGTCAAAGGGCCAAGCGTAATGATGGGATATTACCAGGATCCTGAAAATACCGACAAGGTACTCAGGGATGGCTGGTTTTACACCGGCGACCTTGGTTTCATTGACAATGCAGGCTTTGTTCACATTACGGGAAGAAAGAAAAACGTCATAGTGACAAAAAACGGCAAAAATATATATCCAGAAGAGATCGAAACATTGCTGGGCAAGAGTCCTTTCATAAAGGAATGCATCGTATATGGAAAGGATGATCCGGTTTACGGAGATGTTGTCGTTTCTGCCACCATTGTTCCGGACATGGAAGCCGCAGAGGCTGAATTCGAAGGGCGCAAACCATCTGCCGAAGAACTGCATGACCTCATCCGCAAAGAGGTCAAGGAAGTGAACAAGAGCCTTGTAATATATAAGTACGTCAAGGACTTTGAGCTTCGTGAAGAGGAATTCGCCAAGACCACTACCAAAAAGATCAAGCGGTATATCACGAACTAAACCGATGCCAGTGGCTGCTGGAACGATCCTGGTACGATCCTGACATTCGAAGCCATTGGACTTGACGCGGATGAAAAAGTAATAATGACGAATTATTTGAATTATTAACCACAGGAAGACTATTTTTAATGAAGAAACGTGAAAAAAAGCTATTGACCACTGAGGATTTGCTAAAAAGCTACAAGAAGAAATTTCGTACTGTGCTTGGTATTTTGGCAGCTTTTGTTGTCATTACTGCTCTGTTCCTGTATTTCAACTATGACTTTCTGGCATTCAAGTATTTCTTGACCAGCAGCTATATCTATACAGAGACATTGGATGATATTTATAAGGAATACCTGGACACAGAAACTAAGGGCCGATATTTAAAAGATTTTGACAACATGGTCATAGCGGTCGTTACTCAGCGAATACGAGCACAAAAAGGCGACAGATATACTTATCTGTACACTCCCAAGGGACTACAGGAATCGCTCAAATATGACAAGGACGAGGCTGCTCTATCTGAGGTCAAAGTGCTGACCGACAAGACTGTCTATTTGAGGCTCACAAACTTTACAAAATATACAGAGAAATTTATGGAAGAAAACCTTGAAACACTTGGCAGCAGGCCAAATATCATAATCGACCTGCAGGACAACAGAGGCGGCGATATCAGCGTCATGGTCAATATATCAAGCATGTTCCTTCCAAAGAAATCAGTGGTCGCAACAGACCGCTACCGTTGGTTTGATCACGTTTTCCGTTCTAACAGGGACCAGCCGCTGAAATATAACAAAATCATCATACTCCAGAACAATAATTCAGCCAGCGCATCAGAAAACATGATAGCTGCGCTTGATGACAACCTCCACAATGTTGAGCTTATCGGTTCGGAAACCTTCGGCAAGGGCATCGGCCAGTTCACGATGCCTCTTCGGCGCGGGTACGCCGTAAAGGCCACCACCCTCGAATGGATGACTCCGGCCGGCATCAACATCCAGGGCGACGGTATCGACCCGGATATAGAATACACCGGCGACGACATAATACAATTCGCCCTCGCCCGCATCGAACCATGATGGGGACGCTTCTCAACTTTTAGCATTCGATGATATTTCGTGATTGGGGACGCTTCTCAACTTTTCGTTTTCAGTGACGTTTCTTTGTTGGGGACGCTTCTCAACTCTTTACATTAGAAGATTGCTTGGGGACGCTTCTCAACTTTTTACATTAGAAGATTGCTTGGGGACGGTTCTGAACTTTTTTTCATTAGAAGAATGAATGGAGACAATTCTTACTTTTTTTATTTGGGGATTATCACACATCGATTTAGGATGATCAACCGTGTAGCTTAAGTTTGGAGCAGCTTAACTTCTTCAGCAGTCAGCTCCCTGCACTCTCCAGGTTTGAGTGATTCGTCGAGCTTAAGTCCGCCCATCTGAATCCTCTTAAGATAGACTACTTTTTTACCCGCTGCTTCAAACATTCTTTTCACCTGATGGAATTTCCCCTCATGAAGAACCAACTCTATCTCGGAGCGAATTCCCGACCTGATAATAAACAGCTCTGACGGCATAGTCTTATAACCATCATCAATCACAACACCGTCCGCAAACTTTCCTACATCCTCATCTGTAACCTGCCCATCGATCAAGGCATAATATCGCTTATCGACGTGCTTTTTAGGAGACAAAATGTCATGAGCAAGCTGACCGTCATTAGTCAGTAACAGCATTCCTTCGGTGTCAATGTCAAGTCTTCCGGCAGGGAACAGATCAAAGCAGGAAAATTCCTCCGGCAGTATGTCTATCGCCGTTTTCAGCTTGGCATCAAATGTCGCTGATATAATGCCGGCGGGCTTATTCATCATTATATATATGAACTTTCTGTAATTGAGTTTCTTTCCAGCAACCGTAATAATGCTGTTTTCAGGATCGACATGTATAGACGCATCACGGACAGCTGTACCATCGACTACCACCAGACCATTCTTCACAAGCCTTTTTATGTCATTCCTGCTTCCAAATCCAAAATTGGACAACACCTTGTCCAATCGCTGGGTACTTTTCATACTACCTCCCTAGAATATGTCTAATTACACGGACATTTTGCGGGGACGCTTCTCACATTTCGCATTTGGGGACGCTTCTCAACTTTCGTACTCAGGTACGGTTCCCGTCTATGATGAACCGGAATAGCAGCTAACTAGCTTAGCCTCCTCCAGCCTTTCGGGTACATATTCTTTAGCATATCACCGGTTTGCTTTGCCCATCCCAGAGTCTTTCCATCAACACATACCGCAGTAAGCCCTTTTTCGCCATCCAGCATAAGTGTCTCACCCTTCAAATAACTGTTGACCTCTCTTGAATCTGCCCTCAGATCAATTGATCGTTTAAATGCTTTCTTGTCGAGTGCTGTCACAAGCGAGTGAGATGGCTCAAACCTGTTTCCCTCATAAGAGCCAAGAAACCAGCCGAATTTTGCCACCTTAAGACCTGCAAGGAGCGGAGGCGGTTCCGGCAGATGATACAGATTATTTCCCCTTAACATAAAAACGCCTTCAGGGAAATATGTCATACTTGCATTTATAAATTCGTCAAATGCTGCGGGCAATTTCTCATATGTGACAATTTCTTCACACGCAGTTCTCGAAACATGACCCATGTCCGGCAGACTGCCTCCCTTGCTCTTCACAAGCTTGGCTACAAAGTGTCCCTCTCCTCTGAGTCTGTGAGGCCATAGTCTGGCTGTTTGCGATAACTCATTGTATTCGGATGCCTCATTATCAGCAGCCCACTGCGGCCTTCCTCCCTCTATACCGGCAACCTTAGGTATCTCAGCCAGCTCATATCCAGAGTACTTCCTCATAAATCCTGCTATCATCTGCTCATCTTCTTCAGGTGAAAATGTGCATGTCGAATAAACAAGGGTGCCTCCAGGCTTCAGCATTCGGTCGGCATAATGCAGGATCGGCTCCTGCAGCTGAGTACAGCGCTCACACTTAAAGCTTTCCCAGCTTCTTGCCGCTGTTTCATCCTTTCTGAACATACCTTCCCCCGAGCAAGGTGCGTCTATGAGGATCTTGTCGAAATAGCCCTCAAAGCTCCCAGACAGCTTCTCAGGTGATTCATTCAGAACAACAGCATTCCTGATACCGCAAAGCTCAATATTCTTTACAAGCGCCTTAACACGTTCCGCATTAATATCATTTGATACAAGTAAACCACTGCCTTTCATGGTGGCAGCGACCTGCACAGACTTACCGCCCGGCGCGGCGCATATGTCAAGGACCTTGTCGCCCGGCTCAGCTTCCAGCACTTTTCCTGGCAGCATTGCACTAGGTTCCTGTATATAATACAAACCAGCATGGTAGTACGGGTGCCGCCCGGGAGCATCATCTCCCGATATGTAAAAGCCGTCATTTGTCCATGGCACTGGCTCCAGCCTGAAGGGAGACATTTCTGTAAATTCCACCAAACCCACCTTGAGTGTATTTGCACGCAATCCATACTGACGCTGTCCATTCAATGCAGTCATCAGCTCATCATACTCAATATTTCCCAACAACTTGAGCATTTTTTCCTTAAATGCTTCCGGAAGCTTCATTTTATACTCCTAAAATCTATAAAGTGACATTCTGATACCTGATACACATTTTCCCACCTGGCACCTGTACATACTTCCTATACTTTTAAGCACCAGTTACCCGCTCCTCTACATAATCTCTACATATTTTCTGCATAATTTCTGCATTTCGACACACCATCTACTCGTCTTCGTCTTCGTCGCCGCCGTCTTCCTCATCCCATTCATTCATCATGTCTTCGATAACTCCCTGGTATTGATAGAATAAGGCCTTATTCTTGTTATACAGCTTCTTTCTTTCCTTTGTATCCTGCAGGCCGTCGAAAAAGTCCGCTTTAAGCTCGTATAATGACGGATAATTATTCTTCATGTATCTCAATGACATCAGGCAGTTGCTGTAATCATTTAATATCTGGTATTCCAGCAGCACTGTATATGCCTTCTTCTGCTCCACAGGTATATCGACTGAATCTCCTGGAAAAGTGCCATTTGTAGTATAAATCTTCAGCAACTCCGGTATGAACTCATCTTTTTCAAAATTAATCAGCTCAGGCTCAAGCTTTAATATATTCTCAATACCTTCCTTGATGCCGGCAATATCCTCCCGGCCCGGGCAAAGCTTAAGTAAAGCTCCGGCACAGCGGTCTGCCTCAGAAAATTTCTGTCCGCTAATATAGAAATCAAGCATGTGAATGAATAATTCCAAAGATTCATTTATCTCACTCAGTTCCACAGGAAACTTGACAAGCTTATCCATTATATCAAGGCTTTCTTTGTACTTTCTCCCCATAAACATTGCATAAGAGAGCTTAACACACATATTGTAACGTTTTTCGCTAAATGCAGGATTCTTTATGGCCTCAGTCAGCAATATCACTGCATCAGAATACGCCTCCGTCAGCATGTAACCTTCATTTAAAAGGTGTACCAGCATAAAGTCGTTTTTTACATGATCATAATAATCTTCAGCAAGGAAGATGGCTTTGTTATACTTCTTTGCTCCAAGACAGGCTTTAATGAACAACAGCGCCAGGTCCATATCGTAAGGGTACTTGTATCTTACAGGTTCCAGTATTTTAATTGCCTTTACAGGCTTATTAAGATTCATGTATGCTATCCCGAGCAAGTAATTGAGATGGGTCGAATACTTCTCATTTTTATAAACTTTTTCCAATATCTTTGCCGCTATGCTGTAATTTCCCGCTTCAATAGCCTCATGAGCATCCCCATATGCCTTCTTTGAAGCCGCTTCCATGCGATGGAACTCGATACATGCGCTTTTTATCGCCTTATCACAGAGCGCTTTGAAGGCCTCCTCTATTTCTCTGTTCTCCTCCGGATACTGATCGGCGGGGTACTTCTCAAGCATTGCCTTATATGCCCTCTTTATTGTCTGCTCTCCGGCGCTGTCCTCGACGTTCAGCACCTCAAAATAATCTTTCATTATTGTTTGATCCTTCTTGACAAATATTATTGAGTCCACATATTATATGATACCATACATTTATACAAAAACCATTGGATAACTGTTATTCAGATATAGAAGATTGTATATGAGATTTGAAAAATTATGCCGGTAATCTATGCCAGACCGGCCTGAGTGCAGTGCAGCATCTGAAAACTGTTGAAAACCGCCCCCTGCATACAATACATGCAAAATGCAATTTTGCTATTGTAAACGACACAATACCATGTTATAATAACTCTTGCGATTGAAATCATGGCCCATTGGTCAAGCGGTTAAGACACCGCCCTCTCACGGCGGTAACAGGGGTTCGAGTCCCCTATGGGTCACCAGGAAAAGCACTCTGTTAAACAGGGTGCTTTTTTATTTCAATAAAGTAAGCCCCACCCTTCCGTCACTTGCATGGAATGGTGGGGCTAGCCATATGCCGCTTAATGACAGCATTCATTTCTGGTCTTTAATTTCCGTATTAAGAAGGTTGCTGCTGGCATTCTTTACATGCTGAGTCGTCAACTGCTCTGCTCTTTCTGCATCCTTATCGATGATAGCCTGTAAAATTGCCTTATGCTCCTTCAGTACCTCCTCAGCCCTCCTGGGGCTGCTCATGGACAGCTTCCTGGCCTTTTGCACATAGTGGTGGAAGGTACTCAGCGTATGCATCAGAGGCATGCTCTTGCTGGCTCTAAAAATTATGTCATGAAACCTTGTGTCGAATTGAAGCAGGTGACCATAATCGTTTTTTTTCGTATAGAACTCTTCTAAATCGACAGCTTCCTTCAACTCTTCCAGTTCACCAGGCGTTATCTTTTCGGCAGCCCATCTTGCTGCAAGACCCTCGATCAGCATCCTGATCGTATATATATCCTGTATATCCTGCTCAGATACGCCCATTACAGTCACCCCCTTGTTGGGAACCGACTGCACGAGTCCTTCCAGTTCCAACTGTCTGAGCGCCTCGCGTACCGGAGTACGGCTGACCCCCAGTTCTTCTGACAGTTTTGTTTCTATGAGGCTTTCACCCGGCTCATAAACACCGTTTAATATATCGTTTCTGATCTGGTTGTAGACCCTGCTGTGTAATGAATTGAAATGCGGATTCGAATCTCCGGATTCCTTCAATTTGTTCACTCCCTAAATTTTGTTGGGTCATTTCTGCACTGATACTAACTTCAGTTCCTGACTTGACTATTGTCTGCTTTGATTCCTGGTGTAGTTCAGCAGGCCGCCTGCAAGCATTATGTCGATTTGTCTGCCGGACAATGCAGTCTTGACTTTTATCACAGTGTTTGCTGTCCTGTTCCTGAGAACCAGTTCATTACCGGCTTTTATCTGATCCCTTGCGTTTTCCAGCACAAGTACATCACCGTTGTTTATCTTGTCATAATCCGCTTCATCAGCAAACGTCATAGGCAGTATACCCGAATTTATCAGATTTGCCATGTGGATCCTGGCAAAGGATTTCGCCAGCACGCCCTTTACGCCCAGCTGCAGTGGAGCCAGCGCAGCATGCTCGCGGCTTGAACCCTGCCCATAATTCGACCCGCCTATTATAAATCCGCCGCCGTTTCCCTTCGCCCGCTTCGGAAATTCCGGATCGCAGGGAGTCAGGCAGTATTCGGCAAGGTAAGGTATATTTGATCTGTAAGGCAGAAGCTTTGCATTTGACGGCATTATGTGATCCGTCGTAATGTTGTCCTCAACCTTAATAAGAACAGTACCTTCTATCTCCGAAGGCATTTCTTTGTTTATCGGGAACGGCTTGATATTGGGGCCTCTTACGACCTGGACATCATTGCCTTCCGGTGCAGGATCAAGTACCATATTGTCATTGATGAAAAAGCTCTCAGGCATGCTTACAGCCGGAGCCTCACCAATCGTACGCGGATCTGTCAGAACACCTGTCAGCGCACTTGCAGCAGCAGTCTCCGGACTTACCAGATAAACACCAGCTGATTTGGTTCCGCTTCTGCCTTCGAAATTCCTGTTGAATGTCCTCAGTGAGATCGCGTTAGTGGATGGTGCCTGCCCCATGCCTATACAGGGTCCGCAAGCCGACTCGAGTATCCTCGCACCTGCGGCCACCATGTCCGCCAGCGCTCCTTCCTTTGCCAGCATCGTCAGCACCTGCTTGGAACCGGGTGCGATGACAAGGCTCACATCAGGATGGACTGTTTTGCCCTTTAATATCTTTGCCACCTTTATCATATCCATGTAGGATGAATTAGTGCAGCTTCCTATAGCCACCTGATCCACCTTGATCTGCCCTATGTCGACTATTTTCTCGACATTGTCAGGGCTATGGGGTTTTGCGGCCATAGGCTCAAGGCTTCCCAGATCTATCGTTATTTCTTCATCATAAACCGCATCGGTATCAGGCAGCAGCCCGATCCAGTCATTCTCCCTGCCCTGGGCCTTCAGAAATGCCCTGGTAACTTCATCGCTCGGGAATATCGACGTGGTAGCACCAAGCTCAGCACCCATGTTAGTGATTGTTGCCCTCTCAGGTACCGTCAATGAAGCTATGCCCTCACCAGCATATTCTATGACCTTGCCGACGCCGCCCTTAACTGTCATGATCCGCAGTACCTCAAGAATAACATCCTTCGCAGACACCCATGGTTTCAGGCTGCCTTTGAGCGTGACGCGGCAGACCTTGGGCATCATCATATAATAAGGGCCGCCGCCCATTGCTACTGCCACGTCAAGTCCGCCTGCTCCGATTGCCAGCATGCCGATGCCGCCGCCTGTGGGTGTATGGCTGTCGGAACCCAGCAGCGTCATGCCCGGTACTCCGAAACGCTCGAGCTGGACCTGATGGCAGATACCGTTGCCGGGTCTGGAGAAATATATACCGTGTTTGGATGTGACGGTCTGGATATATTTGTGGTCGTCCGCATTCTCAAACCCCGCCTGAAGGGTGTTGTGGTCAATATATGCAACGGACTTCCTTGTTTTGACTCTCGGTATGCCAATGGCTTCAAATTGCAGATATGCCATCGTCCCTGTGGAATCCTGTGTCAGTGTCTGGTCAATCCTGATGGAGATCTCATTTCCGGCTATCATTTCACCGCTGATAAGATGCTCTTTAATGATTTTTTGCGCAAGATTTAACCCCATTACTAAAACCTCTTTTCAGTCATTTTCTAATCTCTGTTTTCTTGCCAATTTCCTGAGCAATGCCAGCTTCCATTGCCATACGCAGGTTCAGCAGGCTATGCTGTTCCGGCGCTTACAACGCATACAGCGCTCACAGCAGTTCCGGCGCTCGCAGCTGTTCCGGCGCTTACAGCACCAGATCGTATATCTCCGGAGCCAGCTGTTTGACTGCCTCTTCCAGTTCGTTTTCTCCCAGCGCGGTCACCCTGCCGTTTTTATACTGCTCATCCACCCAATCCTTGATCCTCATTACCTTCTCATCTCTCTTGTCGAGCCGTTTGTTGCCTGCAAAGCCAAAGTAACCGTTGATCCAGTGGGCTATCCCGGCAGCTCCCGAAGTCTGGTTTATTGCGACCCCAACGGGCCTCTTGAGAAGCTTGTCGGTATTAAATATATTATATATTTCTTCATCCTTCAATAGGCCGTCGGCATGAATTCCCGCCTGTGTCATGTTGAAATTTTTCCCAACGAACGGAGTCCTGGAAGGAATCGGGTAATCCAGTTCTTTTTCGTAATACTCTGCAATCTCTGTGATCACCGTAGTATCCATTCCATCAGTCGTCCCTCTCAGCTGAGCATATTCGATCACCATAGCCTCAAGAGGCGTGTTGCCTGTTCTCTCCCCTATGCCAAGCAGTGAGCAGTTTACGCTGGATGCGCCATACATCCATGCAGCGGCAGAATTCGACACAGCCTTGTAAAAATCATTATGCCCATGCCATTCAAGCAGCTCGCTGGGGAAACCCGCATGATGCCTGAGGCCGTATATGATACCGGGAACACTTCTGGGAAGCGCCGCTCCCGGATAGGATACACCATAGCCCAATGTGTCACATGCCCTGATCTTTATCGGTATACCGCTCTCCTCGCTGAGCTTTCGAAGTTCCAGCGCAAAAGGCACTACGAACCCGTAAAAGTCCGCACGTGTTATATCTTCAAAATGGCAGCGGGGCTTAATACCTACCTCTATAGCGCTTCTTATTATATTCAGATAGTGCTCCAGTGCCTGTTTTCTTGACATGTTCAGTTTCTTGAAAATGTGGTAATCGGAGCAGCTGACCAATATGCCGCTCTCTTTAACATTCATACTTTTCGCAAGCTGGAAATCTGCCTTAGTTGCTCTGATCCAGCTGGTCACCTCAGGAAATTCATAGCCTCTCTCCTGACATTTGTATACCGCTTCCTTGTCCCGGTCGCTGTACAGGAAGAATTCACACTGGCGGATTATTCCATTGGGGCCGCCCAGTCTGTGCATATAATCATACAGCTGTACGATCTGCTCAACGGTATATGGCGCCCTTGACTGCTGTCCATCTCTGAAGGTGGTGTCTGTGATCCATATCACATCGGCCGGATACATTGGCACCCTTCTATGGTTGAATGCGCATTTCGGTATCTCGTCATAAGCGTAGATTTCCCTGTAAAGGTTGGGTTCGGCAATATCCTGCAGTGCATAACGATACTGTGTCTGCTCCAATGTATTGGTCTTCTTGTTGAATTCCAGCATATAATCACCTTACTTTATTCAAGATTTGTATATTTGTATCATTGTATACAATTGTACAATTCGTGTCAATTATTTTTTTTCAACATTTTTCTACATCAATAAAATAAAAGGAGGAATTTATCTTTTAATATCGAAATTAATAGTATTGCATTATGTGGAGGGGGATGGATATGGCAGAAAAAAAGAAATCTCAGTCAAAAACGATCAATGAACATGTTTCACTTCAGGGTAAACTTACATTAATAGCCACAGCAGTAGTAGGAGTTTTGATGACCGCCGTATTCGTGTTGATCACAGGAGAATTTTCCAAAGGTCTTCTGGTATTGGTTACAGCTTTTCTGACCTATCTTGTACTGCGCCTCATAAACACTATAGTGTCAAAAAAGATATCCGAACAGTTTGATACTGAACTTGAGGTCATTAAAGAAGGAGACTATTCCAAGTTCCTGGAACCCAGATACTTCGGCTCTTTCTCCGGTATTGCTTCTGTCCTTAACTCAGTTCTGAGCGATATAAGAAATCTTGTCGACGGCTTTTTCACAATGTCGATATCCATAATGCAGGCATCCCGAAAGGTTGGAGCAACAGCCTCCAAAACAGTAAGCTCCATAACCGAGATCTCAAAGACAGTTGATGAGATAGCAAAAGGCGCATCTGACCAGGCAGCCGATGCACAGAATGGTGTTCAGCTTGTCGACAAATTATCCGAACAGATCGATTTTGTTTCACAAAGCTACGGAAGCGTCATGGATGAAACCGACAACATACACAAGCTCAACGATGTCGGTCTTAATTCGGTAATTATATTGCGACAGAAATCTGCAGAAAGCTTCAATTCAACAGAAAAAATCTTCTCTGTTGTCGAAAATCTTACCAATACCACGAAAGACATAGGCAAGTTTGTACAGTCAATCGAGGATATAGCGGAACAAACCAATATGCTCGCTTTGAATGCCGCTATTGAAGCTGCCAGAGCAGGTGAAGCAGGCAAGGGCTTTGCAGTGGTTGCTGAAGAGGTAAGACAGCTTGCAGACCAAAGCAGGCAGTCTACTGAAGAGATCATTCATCTGATGGAGAACATCAGCGAGGAATCGCAAATGGCTATCAAAGCCATGGAAATGATGCGTACTGCATCCGAGGAACAGAATATCGCAGTTGACAGTACGAATAAAGCCTTTGATGATATTGCAAACGGTATAGGCACGATCGTGGAGAAAATCAAGGCTGTCAACGATGCAGTTTTAGGAATGCAGTCAGATAAGGACAATGTTATATCTGCTATCGAGAACATCTCCTCTGTTTCTGAAGAGACGGCAGCATCCAGTCAGGAGGTTGCGGCTACCACAGAACAGCAGCTGAAGGAAATAGATGAAATGAAAGTCTCTGCAGCTCAGCTTGATGAGCTTGTCCAGGAGCTTGACAAGAAGCTCAAGAAGTTCAAGATCAGATAACCCCCGCCAGGAAGCTGAATATGTAAATTTAAAGGCCTGTCTCAATACTGATTTGAGACAGGCCTTTTTGATTGTGGCCAAAACTAGAAAATTTGAGCAACTGGCAGCCGGATGTAACCTAACCAGGAAATCCAGCAACCGGGTTGCCATATGTAGCCTAACCCGGAAACCTGAGCAACCAGGTTGCCATATGTAGCCTAACCCGGAAACCTGAGCAACCGGGTTGCCATATGTAGCCTAACCCGGAATAATTGACCACAACGCTCAGATCGTGAACTCTTTCATAATAACTGCCGCCTCTGTTGCAGGAAAAACCGCACGGGCTTCAGCAAGCAGCTCTTCGATATCATATTCAGGCCAAAAATGTGTCAGCAGCAGTCTCCCGGCTCCCGCACGTACAGCAGCTGTGCCGCACTGGGCGGCGGTCATATGGACAGCGCCTTCTGTCAGGTCCCTTTCCAGGAGTCCGGCGTCCAGCATCAACATATCTGCATTCCGAGCAAAATCAACAATATCATCGGTCCATGAGGTATCACCGGAGAATACAAATTTTCTGCCGCCGCATTCCGCACACATCGCATAGTCCGTATAAGGATGTTTCATCCTTGCAAAGGACAGCTTAATATCACCAATGTCAAGCTTCGTGTCGCAGGATACAGCCTCAAGTATGAATGCATCCTTTGCATCCAGCCTGTTATACTCCGCTGCAGGTTCAGAAGGAGCATATACCTTCATAAGTCTGTCAAAGCTGCCACGTTTTCTTTTGATCTCAATGGCATACCTCATAACATACATATCAGATACATGGTCACTGTGAAGATGTGTCAGAATAACAGCGTCAAGCTTGTCAATAGAGAGTTTTTTCTGCAGATTTGCCAATGTGCCGTTTCCGCAGTCAATCATAATATTAGTAGACTCGCTCTGTAACAGATATCCGGAGCAGGCGCCTCCCGCCGCTGGAAATGGTCCGTTATTTCCCAGTACCGTCAGCTTCATGGATCGTTCCTCCTGTTCAGAATTTGTTAATAATGTATTTCGATTATGCAAACAATCGGTAAATCCTGTTTCGTGTATCGAGCCGGCAATCAATACTTAATAAAAAGCCGGGACAAACCTGACGCAAAGCCGGACGTATCCAGCTGAGATATCAGCCAATACGCTTATCTATGCCTGTCTTAGACAATATCAATATCAAAATGTACCCAAGAATCGCACTGAGTATACCCTGCACCGAGTTGGGGAGAAGCTCCGCTACTGCAGCCGTCATGCCAAATGCATCGTCAAATGCCCCCAGCAGGAATGCCTCTGCAAGAAAGTAGCCCAACACCATAATGACGGCTCCGACAACTACTGCGATAATCAGCCGACTGTGCTTCATCCCACCGGTCTTACGCATTTTTGATATCAGCAGTCCAACTATAAGTCCTTCTATACCCTTAACTACAAATGTGATGGGTACGAACAGAAAACCGCCATAAGCCAGATCTGCCAGCGCAGAGCCTATACTGCCTGCGATCAGGCCCCCTATCGGACCGAGAAATACTGCTGCCAGCATGATGACCGAATCGCCAAGGTTAAAATATCCACCCGGCAGCGGCGTTGGTATCTTTGTAAAATATGTAGCAAGAAAAACAAGCGCTATTAGCAACCCGCTCAAAACTAATTTTCTTGTTGAGTTAATCTTCATGTCGATTCCCCCTTTTGAATGATACCATAGAAGCATTTCTCTGAAATCGGCATATCGCATGAAATCATTCTGAATTAGGATAATTCTAAGGGTATGACCATTAAATGTCAAGTAGAGATATGTCAGAATAGAAAAAATGTCTCGGGCGAATAAGATATCTCAGTCATGGCAGATGTTCCGGACGCCTCAGATATCCCGGGCATGGCAGATGTCGCGAACGTCTCAGATGTCGCGAACGTCTCAGATTTCTCGGACCCCAAAGATATCACGGCATCTATGATATCCCGAACGCATCAGTTATCCCGGGCACCTCAGAAATCCCAGACCCATCAGGTATCCCAGATGCATCAGAAATCTCGTATATCAATGTGGGTATTGTACATTCAAGAGCGCGGTGTGCAAAATCATGGACTTCTGGGCACCCAAGGAGGTGCGGAGTTTCCATAACTCACGTTATGCCATGTTATGTTTCCCCTATTTACCCTAATCATGGTATGCTAACAATAAATCCAAGTATTCTGTGCCCAAAAGTGCTGGTTTTTGCACACCGCACATATCAGTTGGTTGAAAAAAGTTCTTTTTCAATGACAATTTACATTAGGCAGCATGTCCAGAGTCCATGTCCAAGGTAACATGTCTATGATTGCATATCAAAGGTTGTATCTCAAAGGTCGCATCTTAAAGTTCACATCTCAAAAGTCATATCTCAAGGTCGCATATCAAAGTTCACATATCAAAGGTCGCATATCAAAGGTCGCATATCAAAGGTCGTATATCAAAGGTCGCATCTCAAAGTTCACATCTCAAAAGTCATATCTCAAGGTCGCATATCAAAGGTCGCATATCAAAGGAAAACTCCCACTAGGCGTATCATATATATACCGCCAGCTGCATCATGGCAGCACTTCATGCAATCTTGCCGAGTTGGCCGTGACGGCCCTCTTTTTCAGGCCTTCGTAGAGCGAAAGGGCAGTTCCGCCCGTAAAATCGCGGCTGCCAGGCTCTCCATCCTCGATTATTACAAGGGAGGGCGCGTATGATGCAGCCTCCAGGTTCCTGATATTCTGATGTCCAAAGGGCATATCGCATAAAATCGTTAAATCTGCTGCTTTCACCAGATCAATGTTTTCCTTTTGCGTGTCGTCGTCTATTTCGCTGAATGGGCGGCACGAAAGCGCTTTTATCCCAAAGACATCCGCGCAGCCCAGGTCGCTGTCGCCATGTGAAAACACGCCTGCCGTTACGGTGTAGCCATTTTCGAAAAGCTGCCTTATAACGCCTGAGGCAGAGCCTCCCCCGCCTATTACATGTACCTTCATTCCTCTCTTTGTGTCGTTTCCGCCGGATAAATGGAAATCCACAAAGCCTGTGATTCTGTTTCTGTACACGAGAGCATTTACGCCGTATGCCAGCCGCAGGTTCTCCTGGGTAATGACCGATTCGGGAGGCCCATCCGCAATTATTCTGCCGTCTTTCATCAGGATCAGCCTGTTGCAGTAGCGGACAGCCGTTTTAAGGTCGTGTACAGCAGCAATGACTGTTTTCCCGTTGCCGCACAGATCCGCTGAATATTTGAATATTTGCTCCTCATATGCAATGTCAAGGCTGGCTGAAGGTTCATCGAGAAGTATCAGGTCCGTTTCCTGAGCCAGGGCCTTTGCAAAAAGCACCCTCTGTCTCTCCCCTCCTGACAGTGTGTTTATCATTCTGTTTTCCATCTTCAGTGTATCGGTATATCCCATGTACTTACGTGCTGCGGCATAGTCCTCAGTACCCTCAGGTTTGAATCTCCCCAGCTTGTGATAACGGCCTGTCAGCACTATGTCCAGCACCTTGAAAGGAAATGCAACAGATGTGTCCTGATGGAGCATGGCAACCTTTGACGCTATTTCCCTGGCGCTCATCATACCGGCATCAAGGCCGTCCAGTTCGATGCATCCGTCTCCTCTGTGAATACCGTTGATGCATTTCAGCAGAGTGGTCTTGCCCGCGCCGTTTGGGCCGATAAGGCCAATGAATTCACCTCTGTCAGCCTCCAGGGATATATCTTTTAAAATATTCACATTATTTATATGAAAATCGAGTCCGTTGATCTTTAGTAATCGCGTCAAAACATCTCACCCTCCCTCCTGGTTTTTATCAGCAGGTAGAGAAAGAACGGCGCACCAAGCATCGAGGTAATTATACCAACGCTGATCTCTCCTGAGGCCGGCAGTCTGGCAAGTATATCACAGCCAGTCAGGAATATGGCTCCGCCAAGTGCGCTGGCAGGAAGCAGAACACGGTGATCTGGCCCCGTAATGAGTCTCATTATATGCGGGACAATAAGCCCAACAAAGCTGACCGGACCACACACCGATACCGCTGTGGCAGTGATGAGAGATGTAATTAGCAAGAGGAGCTTCCTTGAGCGGGCCGGTTCGAGGCCGACAGAACGGGCCTCTTCCTCTCCTAGCAGCAACAGGTTCAGATCCCGGGAAAATATGCACAGAACCAGTACCAGAATAATTACAGGACCGGCCACCAGTCTGACCTGTTCCCACATCATTCCGTTCAATCCGCCCATGGTCCAGAATATGTAGCTTCTCACTTCGTAATCGTTGCTGTTTGTAAGTACCAGCTGGGTCAAAGCACTGATGAATGTACTTACTGCCAGGCCTGATAATATAAGCGTTAGCGGCGATATGCTTCCCTTCCTTAAGGAAAGAAAATATATCAGAGTTACTGCAATAATTGCTCCTGCTGCCGCAAACAGAGGCAGCAAATATATGCTGCTGACCGAGAACCCCAGCGATATGGCAGTAACAGCCCCGAGGCCGGCGCCACTTGATACTCCCAGTATTCCCGGGTCTGCCATTGGGTTGCGGAACATACCCTGCATGACTGTCCCGCTGGCTGCCAGCGCGCTGCCTGCAAGGCAGGCGATTATGACCCGTGGGAGCCTTACCATATATATAATCGAAATCTGGTCCTTTGGAAGCCCAGGGTCCTTTATTAATCCCATGCCGGACAGTATGATCCTGAAGGATCTGTCGAGGGGCACATACACCGCTCCCACTGCGACGGCCAGCACTATCACGAACAGCAGGAGCACCAGCATTACTGGCAGTACCCTGCTCATTTTCCTGTATACGGTATTCTCAGCCATTTTCGCACAATCACCCTTCAAACCGTATTTTCGTTGCTTCTCGAGAGCAGCTTAACCCACAAGTACGCGTTATTCAAACAGCTCAGGGTATGCAGCCTTGGCCACATCCTCGACTGCAAGCACTACATACTGGGAAATAGCGCTGATGTGGGGGTTGGACACTGAAATGATCCTGTCCTCGCTGATGGCCTTGACTGTTTTGAGGCTCTGGTCATTTTTCAATGTATCCCTCATGCTGTCGAATGTGTTTTTCTGATCATAATACCATGATGGCAATATTATAATGTCAGGATTGAACTCAATTATTTTCTCCTTTGAAATCACAGGCCAGCCTTCGATACCTGCCTTTGATACTACGTTGATCAATCCTGCCCTTGTTACAATATCATCAAAGTTGGTGCCAAGGCCGCTGCTGCCCAGTTCACCATAGTCCATTACTGTAAGCCTTTGCTCGGGCTTGAGCTTTGAAAGCTTTTCTTCGATAGCTTTCAGCTTGCCGTCCATCCAATCCACTAATTCTTGACCTTTTTCTTCCGCTCCGACAACATTTGCCAGCTCGAGTATCACAGCCCTCTGTTCATCGATGTTCCCCGGGGTTTTAAAGGCATAGACCGTAATGCCGGCATCCCTCAGCTGCTTTAAGTATTTTGCCTCAGCCCAGGTATCCAGTATGATAAGATCGGGGTTGAGAGAAATGATTTTCTCGACCTGGTCCATTGTTGTCCTTGTTCCGACGCCGACCGCTTCGGCAGCAATATTGGATATCCCCTCGTCTTCCACATACCTTGTCAGCGATACGAACCTGCTTTTGTCGATCATGCCGAAAAGCATCTCATCTGCGCCAAGATTCAGTGAGAGTATACGCTGTGGTTCGCTTTCTATCGTCATTTCAAAGCCGTTGCCATCCGTTACTTTTCTTGGAAACTTCTGTGCCTTGGCTGACTCATCCTGATTTGCATCAGCAGTACCATCTGCCGTGTCATTTGTATCAGCCGAGGCCGCCGTGTCAGCCGGGGTTACTGCGTTTGCCGCCGTATCTGCTGTCACATCAGCACCCTGGCTGCTGGATGCCGCACTGTTTTCCGGTACCGATTGCGGGTCAATCCCCTTATTTCCGCACCCTGCCATTGAAGCCAGCATTAATACAACCGTTATAATTGCAATTAAAACATAATACCTTTTCTTCTTATAAATAAACATGTTTATCCTCCAAATTATAGTTTATTAGAATTAAAATTCGATTCCTTTTCGAGCATTGATCCCCTTTTGGGCAGGATGCTTTACAGCCCTGATTTCAGATATATAGTCCGCTATTCCAGTGAGTTCGGATGGCGCATCCCTTCCTGTCAGTATCAGCTCCAGATTGTCAGGTTTACTGCTGATAAAACGCAGAAGGCTCTCATAGGAAACCATACCGGTTGACAGTGCACCCATCACCTCATCCATTATCAGCATATCGCACTCGCCTTTTTCAGCAGCATTGACTGCATATTCAAAGATACTGCACTGCTCTGTTGCGGCCTGGTCTTTTTCCTCGCTAGTCATCTGCCATGTGAACTTTTTTGTTTCTGTTCCTCTGTAAAGTATAAATCCTGGCTCCAGCTTTTTCAGGCTGTACATCTCTCCGGTTGGCATTCCCTTGAGGAACTGTACCATAAGCACCCTCATGCCCTGCCCGCAGGCCCTGACACCAAGCCCTACAGCCGCTGTTGTCTTTCCCTTTCCGTCCCCGGTATATATGTGTATCAATCCTCTCATACGACAAATCCCTTCCTGCAGGAAAACCCTACTGCTTTTCTCTGCTTCCTCTGCTTCTTCTGCTTTTTTTACTTTTTTTTTGCATTTTTCTGCTTTGATCAATTTTGCTTTGGTGTAGATTCCCTGCCTGCCAACAACTAACTGACTAACTGACTAACTGACTGACTGTCGCACACGGCACCGCAAGCAGTGACGCAAGCAGTGCAGCAAGCGTTGCAGCAAGCAATACAGCTAGCAGTGCAGCAAGCAGTGACGCAAAAAAGCCGCCTGACAGGTCAGGAGGCTTCAATATACATGTACAGATGTTCGATCGACATCGTATGCACCCCCTATCTCTCGTAGAGTAACGGTGTTACCGTACAGGCAGGTCTTCTGGCTTAAGCGTCATCGCTCAGCCGCTCCTTCCCGGTTTCCCAGTGGCTTGCGGCAGAACTCTTCTATTACAGCGGCGGGACCGCGTGGGATTCAAACCCACTTCCCTCTTCGAGCACAAGGCTCCGCACCGGCATCTTGCCGGTACCTGTACAAGTATTCAATTGTCATTCCGTAAACAGTTTATACTATTGGCGTTTTTATTTCAACATATTCAGCATAAATATTTTCACAATGCAACTTCAATTTCAGCTGTTGATCTCCCCAAGCTTGAATTTCTCGTGTATCGCATTGACTGCGCGCTCAGCTTCCTGTACGTCTACCAGCACTGAAATCTTCATCTCGGATGTCGTTATCATATGGATATTTATATCCGCATCGTATAAGGCCTCGAACATCGTAGATGCCACTCCGGGGTTGTTAACCATTCCTGCACCCACAACGGAAACCTTTGAATATTTTACGGAATGCTTGACTTCCTTGGCATTGAACATTCCGAGGTTTGCATTGATCACCTCGAGTGTTTTCTGCAGATCGGCCTTCTTTATGGTAAAGGATATATCCTTTGTTTCATCCCTGCCGATGGACTGCAGTATGACATCGATGCTGATCCTTTCTCTGGCCAGCAGTGAGAACAGCTTGAAGGCCATTCCGGGCTTATCCTCGATCCCTATGACTGCGACCCTTGCGATATCATTATCCCGGGCAACTCCCCTGACAAACATTTTTTCCACGCTGCCTACCTCCTTTACTACCGTTCCCTGTGAATTGTTAAGGCTGGACCTGACCACAAGCTCCACGCCGTATTTTTTCGCCATCTCCACCGATCTGTTGTGAAGCACATTCGCTCCGAGACTTGCCAGCTCCAGCATCTCATCATAGGAAATATCACTGAGCTTTGATGCATCCTTGACAATCCTCGGATCGGCTGTATAAACTCCATCCACATCCGTATATATCTCGCACATATCGGCCTTCAGCGCAGCGGCCAGGGCAACTGCCGTCGTATCCGAACCGCCCCTGCCGAGTGTGGTTATATCGTCATATTTGTTCAAGCCCTGGAATCCGGCCACGATTACAATATTTTTCGCATCGAGCTCCTTGAACAGTCTTTCCGTTTCAATGCTCTTTATTCTTGCATTTCCGTATTGGCTGTTTGTCAATATCCCCGCCTGTTGACCGGTCAACGACACAACATGGTATCCCAATTTTTCAATTGCCATGGCCAGCAGCGCCATCGATATCTGCTCTCCGGTGGACAACAGCACATCCATTTCACGTTTTGACGGACTTTCATTGATCTCATAGGCCTTTGTCAGCAGGTCATCTGTTGTGTCGCCCTGTGCAGATACCACCACTACAACAGAGTGGCCTTGCTTGTATGTATCCACGACTCTCGCTGCAACATTGAATACCCTCTCTGCATTTGCCACAGACGTACCGCCATACTTCTGTACGATCAAACTCATAGGCATTTACCTCCTTCTGGCGCGTTCTCCCCTGTTATGCAAGTATCCTTACAATATTAGTAATATCCTTTACTGAAGCGATCCCCTTCAGCTTTCCAATATGATCGGAAAGCGCCGCTTCAGCTATTATGGGAGTCCTGAAGGCCAGCTCGCTCTCATTATCCAAACTCTCGCATTTAATATACTCTACATTCCCAAAGACATTGCCGATATATTTTGCCGCCTCTGATTTGTGCCTGACAGCCACCCTGACGAAGAATGCGGTTTCACTTTCTCCAAATGGAACCAGATTGTCGCCGTCCTTTCTGCTCCATACATTGGTAGTACACTCATTATGCTTCGCAATATCTATGATATCGGCTACAACTGCACTGGCTGTAGGAAGCTTTCCGGCGCCTCTTCCATAAAACATCGCATCGCCTATTGCATCACCGCTGACTACGATTGCATTGAAAACGTCCTCAACATTTGCCAGAGGGTGGTCTTTGCTTATGATCGCAGGTGTGACCCTGGCAAATATCCTGTCTCCTTCTTTCCTGCTGACACCGATCAGCTTTATGACAGAATCCATAGCCTCCGCGTATTGCATGTCGGCAAGACTGATTTTGGAGATACCTTCCGTATATATATTATTGCAGTCCACGAATTCATTATATGCAATCGACGACAAAATAGCTATTTTCCTGCATGCATCGTGGCCCTCCACATCGGCGGTCGGATCGGCCTCCGCATAACCGTTCTGCTGGGCTCCCTTTAAAGCATCACTGAAATCCATGCCCTCTTTGCGCATCTTGGTAAGTATATAATTTGTCGTACCATTCAATATTCCCGTTATTCCGTTTATGACATTGGCAGCGAGGCACTGGCTCAATGGTCTGATAATAGGGATGCCCCCGCCTACGCTAGCTTCAAAAAGATAGCTGACGCCGTTTTCGGCTGCCATTTTCAGCAGCTCCGGTCCGTGGGAAGCAACAAGCTCCTTGTTTGATGTCACCACATGCTTTCCTGCGGCAAATGCTCTCTTTGTGAACTCATGGGCAGCTCTGGTCCCTCCAATGGTCTCGGCAATAACTTTAATGTCAGCATCGCCGAAAATTTCCTCCGGGTCCTTGGTGAAAAGTTCAATGTCGGGACTGTCCGGAAAATCCCTGAGGTCCAGGATTTTTTTGAGCCTGATGGGCTCTCCTGCCCGGGTCGCTATGCTCTGGCCGTTTTTCCGTATGACCTCGGCCACCCCCGAGCCCACCACTCCATATCCGAGTATTGCTATATCCATAAAATCAAGCCTCCCCTTGATGGTTACATCTATTCCCTCGCTAGAATTTCCTGCCTGCGTACGCCTTCCACTTCACCTATGCTCTCCATCAGCTGGCCGATGTCCATAGTCATCCCCGTTGTTGCTATTGATATCGTTACATCCGCAAGTCCGTTTATCGGCATATTCTGATTGATCGTGATAATGTTGGCCTTTGACTGTGCAATCTTGTTTATGATACATGAAAGTATTCCCGAAAAATCCTCAACTACGAAAAAAAGTGTGATCACTCTTCCCCTGGAGGTCTCATAAAAGGGAAATACACAGTCCTTATATTTATAGAAGGCGCTTCTGCTCAGTCCGGCCTCTCTGACGGCATCGTTCACTGTCTTGATTTTTCCCGAACTCAGCAGCTTCTTTGCTTCTATTACCCTGGAAAATACCTCCGGGAGCACTTCACTGTCTACCAGGAAATATGTTGAGCTGTTATCCATATTTACTCCTGACTGTCCACCATGGACGCACATTTGTGTTCCGTTTGTGTAATATTAGCACATATTGGTTTGAAAATCAATACGATTTGAAAAATATTCAGACGGTATAGAGTCGTAAGCAAAAGAAGAATACAGACTGAAATACAAAAAGAGGCGGGAGATGCATTCCGGGATCAATCAGCTTCAGATTTCTCTGATGCATCAGCTCCGGACATCTCGCCATCAGGCTGCAGCAAATCTTCCACCACACTGGTCGAATTATTCCTGATGAATGATTTTTCCCAGCTGGTCATATAATCTCCGATCCCCCACTCTGCCATTATAACAGCGCTGCCCTCCTCCAGCCGGAGCTTTGCTATCGGATGTTCGGAAAGGCTTCTGTTTTTTATGGCATAAATAAGGATCTCACTGCGGGTGAGTATCACGGCGATATCTTTATTAGGCGATGTATAAATATCAATAGCATGAGGCAGCTTATCCTTCATGTTTGTCCACGGAACATGCAGCGCATCATAAGCCACCATATTCGCAGGCGGCAGCAGGTTCAGGCTGAAGTCCATGTAGGGCAGCTGCCCATGGCCATCGGGGTCGATGCGGCCTTTAAAGAACCAGTGTCCCGTCTTTCTGTACAGCGCAAAGTTCTTCTCCTGCACCTCATCATCAAATACTATTATGCCTTCATATCCCGAATCCAAAAGTACATCAGAAATGGCATTCTGCATAGCCATCGTGCCGTTTTCGCCCACCATGTCCGATATCTTTATTCCATCAATGTTCGACAAATTATCCACCGGCAGTGTTCTCAATGTCTTTTCCTCTAAGGCGGGGGGCAGAACAGGTACTTCATCAGAAGCGGTGGCGGAACCAGCCGCAGAACCTGCTGCAGAGCCGGCGGCGGAGCCGGCTGCGGAACCGGTCTGGCTGCCGTAGATCGAATTTTCAACACAGACATAGTCATTTCCTACATAAACTATAGCCTTTCTGGTTTTCGTACCGATCCTCCCTGACGTGTTCTCAAGCAACACGGTTGAAGGCTTTACCTGTTTGTTCGAAACCTTATAGGCGCTGAGGGTATCTTCGATCCCGAAGATCCCCTGCCTTTTATCAACAATAAGCTTCCAGAAGCCATCCATTCTAGGCAGATAAATATCATCAGCATACAGTATCTGGCGGACAGAACGGTTATCGCTGGAGATCCAGTACGTGCCGTATTTGTAATCTCCAGTGCCGTCAGCAGTTTTTACGGGTATCCGAACTCCTAAAAGAAGGCCAGAACGAAGCGATTGATTTTTATTCCTTGATTCGTCCAGCTTATCATAATCATTTTCGGAAGCTGCTATCTTCAGATCATTGCTGAACTCATCAGATATCTTTTTCATTATATAGTAGCTGTCATCTATTACTGCAGCCTTTGTGCCTTTCCCATCTTCAATGAACTCGAACAGGAAATTATCTTCTGAATAGATGGTAGTCACTGTGATCTCACCGTTATCAATATCCAGATTTTCGGGCAGATCGGTCTTTTTATGTAAAAAATATTCATATACATTGACCCGTTTTGCCTTGTATCTGATGTCGGTATATATCTTGTTTTCAAACATCAATTCATTCTGTGAGAATCCGACTGTTTCGCCTTCCATCGGACCTGCTTCACCATCCGCTGCAGCTGTATCGCCCGGGTGGCTGCCCTCCAGCGCCCAGGTCCCGGCAAAGGGAACCTCCTGTATTGACGGGCTCATTATCTTCTCGGCATTTTCAGGAGCCGCCTGGGAGCATCCGGACAATACGAACGCAATAATCAACGCAAGTATCAAAATGTAATATGCAGATGATCCCTTCCTCATACTTTCACTTCCTCCGTGACAGCAGGTATACGAATGACTACTCTTGTGCCCTTGTTGGCATTGCTGTAAATGGAAAGAGTGCCATCCATCAGCTTGATTATTTCATCGCATATTGACAGGCCTATTCCGCTGCCAAGCTTGCTGTTCCTCCCCTTGAAGAACTTTTCCTTTATATAGGGCAGTTCATCCTCGGGAATGCCGCAGCCGGTATCGCTTACAGTAAATACGACCTCTCCTCCGCTTGCCACCGACTTGAAGAGCACACTTCCGCCCGACGGTGTAAATCTGAAAGCATTGTCCAGAATATTGATTATGACTTGTTTCAGCCGGTTCCCATCGGTTTGTATCTCAGGCAGCTCGCCTTCGACCTCCACACTGAAATGCAGACCGTCCCTGGCTGCCCTTGGAGCCAGCTGTCTGCCTACTGTATCAACGAATTCCTCCAGCTGCACATTTTCCTTCCTTATTGTCATCTTTCCGGACAACAGCCTCGAGAAGTCCAGCAATTCAGCCACCATGGCCGTCAGTCTGTCACATTCCTTCTCTATTATATCAAGGCCTGTCTCCAGCAGCTCCCTGTCCTCTCCGTCGACCTCCATCAGCGTAACGGCCCAGCCCTTGATAGAGGTCAGAGGCGTTCTCAGCTCATGGGATATGGAGGATATGAATTCGTTCTTCACCCTGTCTCTCTTATTGATCTCATCCGCAAGGTAATTGAGTGTATCGGACAGCTTTCCTATTTCATCATTGTAGGTCCTCTTGCTGCGGATATCGATATCACCGGATGCCATCCGCGCAGCTACATTGGTGACCTTCTTCAGCGGATTAACAATGGAATTTGAAAGCAGAAAGCTCAGGACTATTGAAATGATGGCCACCACAATACCAATTACAATAAAAATATTGGAAACGGACCTGACATCCTCATCAACACCCTTCAGGGTACTGATGAAGCGCAGCACTCCCACGGTTTGTCCATCGACCGTCAGCGGGCTTGATACCGCCATAATGCCATAGCTGTCATAAGGCGCCTTCCCGGACCAGGCCCCTCTGCCTGTTTCCAGCGCCTTCTCCACATCCGGCATCCTTTCGTTCTCACCCGGAATATACCCTATTGAATCCATCAGTACCCTGCCGTTGATATCGAGTATCTGTACCTGAGCGCTTGTCTGCTTCCAGAATGTATCCACATTGTTCATTACATTGTCGGATAATGGCGCATCAGAAAAATACCTGGCATACATCTCGCATGACACCCTTACCTGATTGTAAAGGTTCGCCTCCAGGTTACTGTAATAATTGACACGGACTATGTTTATTATCAATGCCTCTAAAACAAGCACCGTGAGAATTATGATCAATATGAAACCAACGGTCATTCTTTTTCTGATACTCAGAACCATATACAAATTACTCCCGGTCTTGCATCTGTATTACTTGTCGCACCACCTGTAGCCGTAGCCCCACACAGTTTCTATATACTGCGGTTTTGAAGGATCCGCCTCTATTTTTTCGCGTATCCTTCTTATGTAAACATCCAATGTCTTCAGATCGCCAAAATAATTCTTGCCCCAGACCGAATTGAACAGCTCGTTACGGCTCAATGCCCTGCCGACGTTGGACATGAACATTTTTAATACCGAAAACTCCGTAGGCGTCAGCTCGATCTCCGCTCCATCCTTGAAAAACTTCTGTGACTTAAGATCCATAACCAGATTCTTATACTCCAGTGGAACATCTTCAGGCGCTTTCGACCTCTCCATCCTTCTTCGGACCGTATTTATCCTTGCGGTCAGCTCCCTTGGATTGAAGGGCTTAACCATGTAATCATCGGCCCCCAGCTCGAGTCCTGTGATCTTGTCGATATCCTGTCCTCTGGCGGTCAGCATTATAATGATAATGTCAGGCATCTGGTCTCTGAGTCTTTTGCACACCTCAAAACCGTCGATTCCCGGCAGCATGACATCCAGCACCAAAACCTCGGGCTTGTATGCTTCAGCCATTTCGACAGCCTTTTCACCCGTCTCTGCCTCCAATACGTCAAATCCGCTTCTCTCCAGGTTTATTGCTATGAATTTTCTTATAGACGCTTCATCCTCAACTACCAATACCTTGACCTTTGCATCACTCATGCCTGTACCCCGTTTTACATAAAAATTATATGATACAATTATTCTACAATATTTTTGGTATAGGTTCTATTGATATTATAGAAATAGATTTGTTATTAATTAGAAAAACATATTGATTTTTATCTCAGGAGATCATTTTAGATTCACGTGCAGTCTGACTGCCGATTTCCATGGCTGTCCTGTAGATACACGCATATAGATTGTCGATATCTGCTTTTTTAGTCAACATAGTAAAGATTTTGACGAATACTTCCTGTGTCAATTGGCCTGCTATAAATTCACTTCCGCACTCGCTCAGCAGAAAATTGTAGACGGTCACCTGATGAGGGCCGATCAGCTCCTCATACGCTTCTATTCCGCCGCTTTTAGCTATTTCTAGAAGTTGCCTCTCACGATCGCTCATTATCTGCTTCCTCCATAACTATAATACATTCTGGCGGGAAATAATAATTTAACAATTGGTTAATATTTTCAAATATTATATTTAAATGGATTTGCCCCCTTCTTTCTGTTGTTTTTATTTTGGCACAATTGAGAAATTTTGTTTAAACACCCGGATATATTGTGTTATGATAAATACATTACAAAATCACATGACAAGAGGAGGGATAGCTTTGTCAGATACGTTAAAGCAAATCGCAGACCGCATCCGGGAAATAAGGGAAGTGTCCGACATCACTGCCGATACATTGGCCCACAAGCTCAATATACCACTGGATGACTATCTGAAATATGAAGAAGCACTGGAAGGTGTCCCAATATCGACGCTTTATCAAATAGCAGGAATATTGAAGGTCGAAATGACCGAGCTTCTGACCGGATCAACGCCCCACCTTCAAAGCTATTGTCTGGTAAAAAGCGGAGAAGCCCCATATATAGAACGCTATAAGGGATACAGGTTCCAGAGCCTTGCCTTCAGCTTTATGAACAAGAAGGTCGAACCTCTCCTGGTCACTATCGACCCTGAAGAGAACAAGAAAATGTCACTGGTGGCACATCCCGGCCAGGAGTTCAATTTTGTACTGGAGGGCCGGATCAAGGTGATTCTTGGCGGCAAGGAGCTGATACTGGAACCGGGCGATTCATTGTATTTCGATCCCAACATACCCCATGGCCAGACAGCCGTGGATGAAAAGCCCGGCAAGTTTCTGACTGTGATCCTGAATGATAAATAACATTGTATTCCGTATCACAGCACACATTTTTTAAAGGAGCTTAATTAAGATGCTAGAGAGATTTTTACCCCGTATGGAATTTGATTCATATGAGGATTTTAAGAAAAACTACAGCGTAAATATACCGGAAAACTTTAATTTTGCCTATGATGTCATGGACCAGTGGGCGGCTGAATGTCCGGACAAGACAGCATTGGTATGGTGCAATGACGAAGGTGATGAACGCATATTCTCATTTGGAGATATCAAGAGATTGAGCGACAAGGCAGCTAACCTGTTCAAATTCCACGGCATCCAGAAGGGCGATGTCGTTATGCTGCTTCTGAAAAGGCGCTGGCATTACTGGATCTGCACACTGGCTCTGGAAAAGGTCGGGGCGATTTCAGTCCCCGCTACCGTACAGCTGACAAAGAAGGATATTGTTTACCGCAACAATGCTGCATCAGTCAATATGATAGTATCTGTCGATGATCATGAAGTACTGACTTACATAGAAGAAGCCTTAGAGGAGTCCCCCACAGTAAGATGCAAGGCCATCGTCGGGCGTCAGAGGGATGGCTGGCTGGACTTTGATGAAGAGCTGGAAAAAGCATCAGAAAGCTGGACAAGGCCGACAGGGGCCGACGCGGCAGGCGGCCACGACAATATGCTGATGTATTTCACATCGGGTACTACAGGCATGCCCAAGATCGTTGTGCATGATTTCATTTATCCAATAGGCCATATCGTTACAGCCCACTACTGGCAAGAGCTCGGCAGCGATGGACTGCACCTGACGGTCTCGGAATCAGGCTGGGCCAAATGCGCCTGGGGCAAGATCTATGGCCAGTGGATATGCGGAGTTGCGATATTCGTTTATGATATGGATAAATTTGTTCCTGAAAAGCTTATGAATATGATGGAAAAATACAGGATAACCTCCTTTTGTGCACCGCCGACCATATACCGCTTCCTGATAAAGGAGGATCTGTCCAAACACGATCTTTCAAGCATAAAAATGGCCTGTACGGCTGGCGAACCGCTGAATCCGGAGGTTTACAACCAGTTCAGAAAGGCTACGGGACTGAAGATAATAGAAGGCTTCGGGCAGACTGAAACGACTGTCCTGTGTGCCAATTTCGAATGGATAGATCCTAAACCGGGATCTATGGGCAAGCCCTCACCTCTGTATGATATCGATATCGTGGATGACGACGGCAACAGCTGCCCGCCAGGTGTCGAGGGCAGGATAATCATCAAGGGACTTGACAACGGCCTGCCTCCGGGACTCTTCCAGGGCTACTACAGGGACGAGGCTGCAACATCCCGTGTCTGGAACAATGGCGCTTATGATACCGGAGATGTGGCCTGGCGCGATGAGGATGGCTACTACTGGTTCGTAGGACGCTCGGATGATGTTATAAAGTGCTCCGGCTACAGGATCGGACCCTTTGAAGTCGAAAGCGCCCTGATGGAGCATCCGTCGGTGCTTGAATGTGCCGTCACAGCAGTGCCTGATCCCGTCAGAGGACAGGTGGTCAAGGCGACCATAGTGCTTGCAAAGGGCTGGCAGGGCAGCGATGTACTGTCGAAGGAGCTGAAGGAGCATGTAAAAAACATCACAGCGCCTTATAAATATCCGAGGATCATAGAATTTGTGGACGAGCTTCCAAAAACCATAAGCGGCAAGATAAAAAGAAAGGAAATTCGTCAGAACGATATGGAAAGTAAAAAATAAAGGGACAGATAAAAAAAGGGACGGGGTTGACCCCCGTCCCTTTCATTATCCGTCCTTATGAACCGGCTTTTTATTCCGTCTTTATTGCCTCAAGGGCGCTTAGCTTCATTGCTCGTCTTGCAGGCATGAAGCCTGAAATGATGCCGACAAGTGTAGCGAAGCCAAGGGCCAGCAGCGCCAGCCATGCCGGGATCAGCGATACTATGCTCTCCTCGCCGGATCCATAGTAGTAATAGCCACCTCCGAACAGCCCTCCCGCAAATCGGTTGAGCAGCGCGGAGGTTCCGTAGCTGAACGCAAGTCCCAGCAAGCCTCCGAAGAATCCTATGATTGCCGCTTCTATGAGGAACAGGTTCCTTATGTCTCCGAGCATACAGCCCAGAACCTTCATGACACCGATTTCCCTGGTCCTTTCATATATGGACATTACCATCGTATTGGTGATGCCGATGGCTGCGACAAAGAGCGAAACAGCTCCGATTCCGCCGAGCACTGCCTGCATTGTAGCAGATGTCTCCTGCATGCTCTTGAGCACATCAGTAAGGCTGTATGTACCGAAGCCCATGGCCTTTATCTGGTCCGACACCTTCTGAACATCATTCATGTCCTTGACCTTTACCTTGACCTGCGAATAGCCCTCCTGCTGAGAGCCGACACGTCCGCCCTGAGAACCCTGGGCACGCTCATTTTCCTTCATTATCTTTCTCAGATATTCTATGTTCATAAAAATTGAGTAAGCCCTCTCATCCTGGGATTCCTCCAGAATACCGACGCCCTTGACCTTGTACAGCTTAGGTTTCTTGTTGCTGCCCTGTGAACCGCCCATTCCGGGATAGCGCTCTCCGTAGCTCATGTCGAAGGTCATCTCAAGCTTGTCGTTGAGTACGTCCACATCAGGCTCCGGCCTGTCTTCTCCCCCGCCCATCGGGCCGCCAAAATATATATATCCGCCGCCGCCGTACATGTTGTTTCTTGCTCTTGGATTATAAAAATCGTATGGGGTGTTGCTGCCGAAAAGTAATGAAGCGGTATCTTCATTCGTCAGCAGCCTGCCATCTGCAACTTTATAGCCAAAGGCCTCCAGTGTATCCGGATAAACACCCATTATATTCGCATATGTTACATACTTGCCTGATACAAGTTTCAGACCAGTCTGAAGGAACGGAGTCACAGCCTCAACTCCTTCGATGGCAGCTATTTTGGCAACAGCAGCATCGTCAAGTACGTTCTGGCCTGAGTATCCTCCTCCCTTTCCGTCCTCGACAAAGTACCATGGATTGACTTCAATGACATTAAGGCTTCCCATGCTGCTCAGCTGTCTCTTGAAGCTTTCATTCATGCCGATGCCCAGTGATATCATGACCACGATGGCCGCAGTACCGATCAAAACGCCCGATATCGTCAGGATGGATCTGGTTTTTCTTCTCATGAAGTTTTTAAAAGCCAGTCTTAATATATCCTTCTTATTCATCCAGGCTCAATTCCTTTCTCCTCACATGCCTTTTCCTGAGTATGATAAATACTACCACCGCAACTATCAATACGCCTGCACCTATGCCGATATATAACCAGATGCTGGGTTTCCCGGCTCCGCCAGGCATCCCCGGCATCCCGCCCATATCCGGTCCCATCATTCCGCCGTCGATGGGCATTCCATTCTCATCAAGCGGCGGTCCCATCTGCATCTCCATTACATTGATATCAAATTCCTTGCGCACCTCCGTCATTTTACCGTTTGCATCCTCAAAGGCAAACAGCACGGCGCCCTTTTGCTGACCGGGATTTCTGGGAGAGAACTGTGCATCGAAGAAATCCGTCCTGCCGGGTTCGAAATTGCCTACATAATAGCTCAGTCCCTGGCCATCGAATTCACCCTCGACAGAGATCATGAGATTGTACAGCGTCGATTTTCCCATATTGTAGAAATCCAGATATACCGATATCGGCTGTCCTACAAAGGTCTCGGTCATCATATTCAACTGTCCGGTCACAAGTCTCGGACTTTGGAGTACCCTTACGCTCATTGTCTCTTTTGCAGTATACGGGTTTCCCTTTTCATCCTCATACTCAAAATTAACTGACAGCATGTAAGATTTCTGCTCTGCATCCGGCTTGACATGCAGGACCAGCTCGCGTTCAATATTTGTGGTCCTCTGTATACTTTCAACGTAGAAAGTGTTTCCCGTATCAGTCGGTGTAAACGTACCGTCATCTGATGTGACAGTTACCTTTATATTGGATACATCCACAGTCTTGCTTGTATTTAGGAAGGACATCTTAAGTGTGAAGTCCTCTCCTGCATTGACCGGGAACGGATCCATGGAGTAGTTGTCAATAATGATCCTTGGAACAGTCTTGCCCGCATCGTTTTCAAGAAATACACCAATATATTGTGATGCATTGAATTTGTTGCCTAAAGCGTCCTCATACTCCACATTGAGGGCTATGGGATAATTCTTTGTAGCTGTGTCATCGTTGGCAAACAGCTTGAAGGATATCTTTTGGGCCTTATTTGCTCCCAGATCCGTCAGATATACAGGATTCATGGATCTTGTAACGATACCTGCATCCGTAGAAAGCGTGACCTTGACATTGCGTGCTGATGCGCCGCCGTTATTCTTGAGGTCAAAGCCCACGGTGAATTCCTGGCCGGGGGTTACAGCATTCAGAGGAGAGGTGATCTTCTCAAATTCTACACTCGGTCTGGAGCCCTCACCCTCGCCTGCCGGCACAAATATCTGATTCTGATCGGTATAGTCATTTCCCGCCGCGTCCTTGTACTCAAACTTAACGGACAGTTCATTGCTGCCCGCCCCGCCTGATGTTGGAGGCATAAGTTCATATGTAACAGTAGCCGTATCATTTCCAGCAATGCTGTTCACATATTTGACGTCGGTGGAATTGTATGCGGTAAAACCGCCGCTCTTAAGTCCTCCGAGGGTAACCTTTATATCTTCCGCCTTGAGGTTTCCGAGGTTCTTCAGCTTCAACTCGAGAGTAACGGCATCTGTGACCGAAGCCGAAGGCTTGAGAGATATGCCTGCCACGTTTAACCTTGGGTTCGTGTTATTGTTCTCGATCTTGAAATAGACAGTGTCTGTTGATGTAAATACTTCATTGTTATTGTATGCATTGGTATATTCGTACTTAAGTTCCAGTGGGAATATCCCCTCAGGAGAAGTCTTATTAATATTGATATCAAAAACAACCTCAGCAGAACCATTGCCGTCGATATTGGGTATAGTCTGCCTCAGGTCATAATTTTCAAGAACCAGCGGAGCTTTTGCAGCATCAGACATTTTCAGTGAAAGCTTAACATTCTTGGCCTGATAGTAGCTGCTGTTCTTGATAGTGTATTTCAGCTTGTATGAGGCGCCGGCAGCAATGATCGGCATCCTGCCTGAATTGTCCGTACTCAGCTTCGGTACATATTTTGAGGTATCGACTGGTGTAGACGGTGAATTGTCGACAGGTACAGCCTGACCTATGTAGATCGTTTCTGTTTCAGTGCTAGTTACACCACCCTTTGTATATGTAAACGTAAGGTTCAGATCATTGCCCGTGCCTTTATATACCAGTTGAACAGGCATAGGTAATTCACTTTCATCTCCATTTGCTATTGAACCTAGCGAGCCACCGTTGGATGGACTACCATAAAAAGATGAAGAACTATCTATAGTAACATAGATACCGCTTAATGCATTAAGATCATCCATGTTCTTTAATGTCAAACTGAGTGTAAAAGTCTCATCCTTATTTATGGATGTTCTACCCCCTCCAATACTATGATTCAAGATCGTTATGTTGTCATCTCCCGGTGCAGCGTATGCTATCGTGCCGCTAAATACCTGCAGGCACAGCATCAGAACCGCTAATAAAACTGTCAGCTTCCTCATTTGAAACCCCCCTGGCGTTAATAATGTCGATTTTTTCTATATTACCGTCCAGTATATGGACGATCCTATCCGCGTATCTGGCAATTTCCAGATCGTGTGTAACTATGACCAGCGTCTGGTTATTTTCCCTTGCCATTTTTGTGATAAGCTCCATGACCTCTTTGGTAGTCCTGGAGTCCAGATTGCCTGTCGGCTCATCGGCGAAAACGATCTCCGGCATGGCAACGAATGCCCTTGCAATACCGACCCTCTGCTGCTGACCGCCGCTCATCTGCGAAGGCTTATGCTTCAGATGAGTTTCCAGCCCTACTGCCTTGAGCATTTCTCTTGCTTTTTTATCTCTGACAGATTTCGGTATGCCTTTAAAGGTCAGCGGCATGCTGACATTCTCAAGAGCAGTGAGCATCGACAGCAAATTATAGGACTGAAATACAAATCCAAGATGCTCCTGTCTGAATTTAGCCAGCTTTTTCTCAGTCATCTTTTCAATGGACTCGCCCTTTATCTTTATGGTGCCCTTTGTAGGTTTTTCAAGACCGGCCATCATGTTGAGCATGGTGGACTTGCCTGAACCGGATGTGCCGAGAAGGCAGCAAAATTCGCCTTTTTTTATATCCAAGCTGACATTATCCAGCGCAATAACCTTTTCTTCGCCGACCCTGTATACCTTTCTGAGATTTTTCAATTCGATTATGTTTTCCAAGTTGCGTTCATGCTCCTTTTTACAGTACTTTTGCCTGCTATAGTACAGAACAGGTAGTTAGACTGCGACGGTTTGTATAATGTTCCTCGCTTAAGAAATTTTTTCTTGCTGATCTTTGAACTGCATATCACATAACTGCCTGTACACACCATTATACTCCAATAATTCAGTATGGTTTCCTGATTCGACAATTTTTCCCTCCTGAATGACCAGTATCTTGTTTGCCTTTTTTACTGTGGAAAGCCTGTGGGCAACAACAATGATCGTACGGTTTTCAGTGAGTTCCTGTATCGCCTGCTGTATCTTTGCCTCTGTCTCAACATCAACAGCCGCTGTTGCTTCATCAAGAATCAATATGGGAGTATTGCGCAGAACTGCTCTTGCGATGGACAAGCGCTGCTTCTGTCCGCCGGAAAGCTTGACTCCCCTCTCACCTATGACAGTGTCATAGCCTTCAGGCATTTCGATTATGAACTCGTGAGCCCTTGCAGTTTTGGCGGCCTCTATGATCTGGTCCTTCGTGGCGTCCTTACTGCCATATGCAATATTTTCAGCAACAGTACCATTAAACAGGAATATGTCCTGCAATACGATACTTATCTGATTGCGGAGGGATGAAAGAGACAGATCCCTCAGATCCCTGCCGTCCAGCGTGATCCTTCCGGATACCGGCTCGTAAAAACGCGCAATGAGACTTATGACTGTTGTCTTTCCCACCCCTGTGGGGCCGACCAGGGCGATCATTTCACCCGGCGCCGCATGGAAGCTGATATTCTGGAGCACAGGCACATTATCGATATAACTGAAGCTCACATCATCAAAAACAATATCCCCCATGCTTTGACCTATATTGACAGCATCCGGGCTATCCTTGATATCCGGCTCAGTATCAAGCACTTCAAATACTCTGTCTGCTCCGGCCACAGCCTGCTGGAGGTCTTCTATGACCCTGGCCAGCGCGCCTATGGGCTGATAGAAAAGGCTCAGATATAAAAGGAAACCCACGATATCTGCCACTGACATATTACCCTCCAGTGCCAGCCAGCCGCCGATGAGCACTACAATAACAGATCCGAAGGAGCTTACGGCTTCAACTGTAGGATGGAATACAGCGCTCAGCTTCAAAGCATGGAGAACTGCATTAGTGTAATTTTGTGCACCTTTTTTTACCCTGCCTTTTTCCTTTGGCTGCTGGTTGAATATCTGTATTTCCTTCATACCGGATATATTATCCTGCAGGGTCGCATTCAGCTCTGCCAGATTGCTCTGTGCGACTCTGAAATTGGGTCTTACCTTCTTTATAAATATCCAGCTACCCACCAGGAGAAATGGAATGGGTATCAGTGTCATCAGCGCAAGATACACATTCTTGGTGAACAATATCACAGCCACCCCTGTGACCACCAGGACATTTGCGAACAACTCGGGAACTACATGTGCGATGAGCATCTCAAAGGTAGCGGTGTCGTTTGTCGCTCTGGACATGAGCTGACCCGTCTGTTTGTCCTGATAGTATCTGAGTGAAAGCTTCTGGAGATGGTCGTATACCTTCACTCTCATATCCTCCACCAGATTCCAGGCAGCCTTGTGACTCAAATAGTTATTGAGAAATCTGAATATAATCCTGAGTATATATGTGCCAGCCAGTATCAGCGCCAGATCACGGATCGCAGCCATAGATCCCTCGTTGAAGCTGCCCGACAATATATCGATAAGATCCGATATCAGCTGAGGCCCAATAAGATTCAGGATGGTGATAGCAATAGTACTGACAGCTGATATGATCAGCAGATGCCAGTATGGCCTTGCATATTTAACAAGTCTGAGTACGTTTTTCATGTTCTCCTCACGATTGAAATAATTATTTACCTACTATTATAGCGTATAACGCATTACTCAAGAGATAAATTTTCGATTACAAATAATTTTTATTACACATATCAATAAGGCGTACCTTTTGCTTCATTATCACACTTCAACCTATTCAACTACAGCACCTTAGCTGCAGCAGTATGGCCCCAATGCCTTAGCTGTCGCGGTTTGGCCCCAGAGCCTCAGCTATTGCGGTATGGCCCCAGAGCCTCGGCTGTCATAGGATACCTCCTGTGACTCAGCAGCCGTAGGATGCCCCAGTGACTCAGCGCCGTAGGATGCCCCAGTACCTCGGCTGTCTCAGGATACCGCCAGAGCCTCAACTGTCGTAGGATGCCTCCTGTGACTCAGCTGTCACAGGATACCCCAATGCCTTAGCTGTCACGGTAAACATCCGTACCTCAGCTGTCGCGGTATACATCCGTATCTCAGCTGTCGTGGAATACCCCTGCCGCTAAAGGATTAACCATAACTATTGGGTAATAGGGGGAGTGTGCAGAAACCGTGTCATTTGGGCACAATATCAACGATTTTATTGAAAGTATTCAATGATTATGACATATAATCAGAGTACTCTTGGGTTTATGTAGACTCCAGAATAGTTTGGGCGCCCAGATGACACGGTTTTTGCACACCGCGGTCATATGAAATCAGAACTACTGCCCCTGTCTGCAAAATCAACTTATTTTTCATATATGTGCTGCCTCTATCCGCAAAATTATCCTATTTTACATATGTGCTGCCTTTTCACGAAATCATCTATGTGGGATAAGTACGGGCTTTTACTTGAAATTCAATACCGGTGCGGCTTTTGTTGGAGTTAATATAATGTAGCTATACCTCAACAGCTCCACATAAAAGGGCTTGGGAAGTTAATCAGATCGAATGAAGACATTTTATTTCTTCGGTGGTCCAAATTTCAACTATAGTCCTACTTATTTCATTTTTTATGGAATATATTCAATAAATAGTGAACATAATGAATCTAGTATGGCTTTATGTAGACCAGATGCATAATAAACTAGGACTTTACTTGAAAAACGGACCAGTCGGTCTGCCGTACTAGGACTTTACTTGAAAAATGGACCAGTCGGTCTGCCGTACTAGGACTTTACTTGAAAAACGGACCAGTCGGTTGGCTGTACTAGGACTTTACTTGAAAAACGGGCCAGTCGGTTGGCTGTACCAGGACTTTACTTGAAAAACGGACCAGTCGGTTGGCCGTACTAGGACTTTACTTGAAAAACGGACCAGTCAGTTGGATGAACCTGGACTGTACTTGAAAAACGAACCAGGCTGTCGACTGTATCAGGACTCTACTTAAAATTTTCTCATGTCAGCCCGATTACCCAAACATTGTAACATGGCCGTATACAGCAAAAACATACATTATACATTCGTATGTCACATCCAAGTCCATAGTAGCAATATTCATGCAAGTTAATAAGAAAAAAATAGGATGAATTTGTTTTCACCCTATTTTCTGAGGAGTTAGAGTATATCAATTTAAACTATGTATCAATAATAAGTCCCAGAGTAACATATGTACCAGCCGCTCAGGCGATCTTTCGCATCAGGCGGTCAGCCGCTCAGGCGATCTTTCGCATCAGGCGATCTTTCGCATCAGGCGGTCTTTCGCATCAGGTGGTCAGCCGCATTTGCTGAAGCCGCAGTGCCTGCAGATCACGCATCCGCCCTCATGCTCTACTGGTTTGCCGCATTCGGGGCAATTTGCCATATGAAGAGTATCACTGATGCTGTAGCTGTCACCCTTGTCATTGAGCATATCTGCATCATGATAGTTTTCTTCATACATCGGTGAATTACCTGTAGGCCTCGGGATAAAGTCCAGCTTGCCGGCATCGGCCTTGGATTTAGCAACTGCGTTTTTTCTTACTTCCGCGTTGCCGTTTGTAATCTCCTTGCTTCCACCGCTGGCACTGTGACCATTGCCATTGCCGTTGCCGTTGCCATTGCCGTTGCCGTTCTGGAGCTTCAATACCTTCTCGATAAGGCGGCCTATTGCGTCTGGGCAGGACAACACCCTCAGATCCTTCTGTCTTATGGTTGACGGGCATCTTATTCCCTTGAGCTGTTCGACTATGGATTTTGCATCGATACCTGATCTCAGAGCAATGGACACGAGTCGGCTCGTAGCTTCGGACTGCGACGGGCAGCCGCCTGCGCGGCCTGTATTTGTGAAAACTTCGCAAATGCCGTTTTCGTCATAGTTAACTGTTATATAAAGGTTTCCGCAGCCGATCTTGACCTTCTCGGTAAAGCCTGTGGTGATATCCGGACGCGGTCTCGGTTCGATCCATGGCTGTTTGCCCGAAGCGTCACAACAGACATTCGCTTCATCAGCCGGAGCTGCAGCATTGCCTGCCTCTTTGCCCTTGACCTCGCCGATGTTGAGTACCTGCATCTCTCTGCTGCCGTCCCTGTAGATAGTGACTCCCTTGCAGTATGTCCTGTATGCCAGCTCGAACACTGCTCTGACATCTTCACGTGTAGCATCATGGCTAAGGTTGACAGTCTTTGATACTGCGTTGTCGGTGTACTTCTGGAAGGACGCCTGCATCTTGACATGCCACTCCGGAGATATATCATGAGCCGTAACGAATACTTCCTTTATATCCTCAGGGATCTCGGCAAACTCATGGAGAGAGCCTTTTTTAGCTATACGCCTCATCAGATCGTCCGAGTAGAAGCTGCCTTCCTCGGATATTTTCTTGAATATGGGGTTGACCTCGATCAATTCGTCATTGTCCATTACATTTCTGATGTACGAAATGGCGAATATGGGCTCTATACCACTGGAACAGCCTGCTATTATACTGAGGGTCCCTGTAGGAGCTATGGTTGTGGTCGTTGCATTTCTTACCTTGACGCCGAGATCCTTGTATATGCTCTTCTCGTACATCGGGAAGACTCCCTTTTTCTCAGCCAGTTCGACAGATGCGCTGCGAGCCTCGTCCTGTATGAAATGCATTATTTTCTCAGCCAGCTTGATGGCCTTCTGTGAATTGTAGGCGATGCCCAGCTTGCAGAGCATATCAGCCCAGCCCATGACACCAAGGCCGATCTTTCTGGTGCCTCTTGTCATGTTGTCTATCTCCGGCAGAGGATAGCGGTTTACTTCAATAACATTGTCAAGGAAATGAACTGCTTTTCTGACTACGGTTCCAAGCCTGTCATAATCGACTTCGACCTTGTCGCCGTTTGTCTTGATCATCAGATTCAGGTTTATCGATCCCAGATTGCATGCTTCGTGAGGCAGCAGCGGCTGTTCGCCGCAGGGATTGGTGCTTTCGATCTCGCCTATTTCCGGCGTGACATTGTCCTTGTTGATCCTGTCAAGGAATACGATGCCCGGTTCGCCATTGTTCCAGGCGTTGTCGATGATCATGTCAAAAATCTCTCTGGCGTTTTCCGTTTTTACCGTTTCTTTGGTCTTTGGATCGATCAGATCGTATGTAAGTCCCTTTTCTGCCGCTTCCATGAATTCTTCAGTCAAAGCGACACTAATGTTGAAATTGGTTATGTCTTTATTATCCTGCTTGCAAGTGATAAATTCGCGGATGTCGGGATGGTCGACCCTGAGAATGCCCATATTGGCGCCTCTTCTGGTTCCTCCCTGCTTGACTGCCTCAGTTGCGGCATTGAATACCTTCATGAAGCTGATGGGTCCGCTGGCGACTCCTCCTGTAGAGTTCACAGAAGCTCCCTTTGCCCTCAGCCTGGAGAAGCTGAAGCCTGTGCCGCCGCCGCTCTTGTGTATGAGCGCTGCATTTTTGATGGAATCGAATATTCCCTCCATCGTATCCTCGATAGGCAGCACAAAACATGCGCTAAGTTGCCCAAGAGGCCGTCCCGCGTTCATAAGCGTGGGTGAATTGGGCAAAAACTCAAGATTCGCCATCAAGTCGAAAAATTCTTTTTCAATTTTTTTGAGTTCTGCTGCCGATACGAAAGATTTGTCTGCCGAGGCGATCGCCTTGGCTACCCGTTTGAACATACCTTCGGGGTCTTCAAGAAGTTTACCAGTTTCGTCCTTGGTGAGGTACCTTTTTTCAAGGACCTTTACTGCGTTCTCCGATAAATTCATGTCTTGGCCTCCTCGAACTTGACACTATATTTAGTATAGATATTTTTTCCTGGCACAGTATATTGTATCACTTTTGCAGAACAAGTCAATATGGAAACGGTAAAATTAATTAGTAAATATGACCTATTGCATAAAACGGAATAATATGCTCCATATGATATTAAGCGCGGTCAGGTTCCTTTCATTGCACTGAGACAACTTAAAACTCCATAAAAAAGGCCCCCATTTTAGGAGAGCCTTTACATTTACATTTGCATTTAGTTGATCGCTCTGCTTTAACGCAGTGGGATCATTCGGTTGTGTCTTGTCCGCCGTTTGCCGTATCTGCTGCTCCGGTTTCCTGTGCTTCTCCTTCCTTGAGAAGGGCCTCCTCATGGTAGGTATTGCTGGCATCCCACAGGATCCACTCTTCGTAGCCTGCATCATACACAGCCTGGATCTGCTGTCTTACCTGCTCCGCACCGTACTCCTGGTACATTTTCTTCCCGTTCACTTTGAGCCAGGATGCTGTAAAATCCTGCAGATAGGGCCTGACCTTAGCTTTATATTCACCGGCCTGCTCGATCCTGCTCTTACCTTTTGCAAGGGTATTATATACGACTCCGTAGGGTTCATGATCCGGGATGTCGAATTTCACCTTGTTGACGATTTGTCCGTAGGCATAATGTGACGGATAGACCATCGGCGATATATAGTCGATGTCTTTGCCTACGAATTCGAGATACTGACCTATGCGCTCCGTATCCTTCGGGCTTTCGAATATTATTCCGAATACATCTGCAGATATCGGCACTCCCGGCATCTGCTCCTTTGCATATGCAAGAAATTCACATATAGCCTCGTATCTTTCCTGCTCTATACCGGTAAAGTCCATTTCTTTGGGTTTCCCATCGCTCGGGAATCTGACATAGTCGAACTGTATCTCGTCAAATCCCTTCTCTACCGCCTCTTTTGCTATGCTTATCGTGTAATCCCAGTTTTCCTTGTTGTATGGATTGAGCCAGGTCAGCTTGTTTCTGTCCTTCCACAATCCGCCGTTGATATTTTTTATCGCCAGATCAGGTCTCTTCAGCGAATAAACAGGATCCTTGTAGACTACCAGCCTGCCGATAACATATATATCGTTGTCGTGAAATGCCTTCAGCACATTGTCAGGATTGTACTTTTTCTTCCATGTGCCGTTTGCCTGGACTTCAGGCACCTGTGACTCATAACCTACAAATCCGTCATCGTCTTTTATGTCGACTACATATGCATTGATTTCTGTAGTATTTGCCACCTCTACATAATGTTCAACTTTACTTGAGCTTCCAACGGTCCAGCCGGTCAAATAAAGCGCTTTTGCCTTTACAGGGACATCTTCTTTAGTTTGTGCTGCTCCATCAGATGGATCTTCCTGGCCAGCGCCCTCGGTTCCTTCGGCAGCAGAGCTATCTCCTGCACCGTCGTTTGCAGCATCCTGTCCCGCCTCTTCTCCGGCACTACCGTCCTCTGATCCTGCCAGATTATCCTGCTGCTGATCCGCAGTCCCGCCTGCATTCTCCGACAGCTGTGACTGCAGCTTTCCTCCTGTGCAGCCCGTAATTAACATCACTACTGCCAATAGTAATACAGACGCCCTGGCTTTTTGGATCAATTTCATAAGAATGCCCCCCATTTCATCATTTGTGCAAGTTGTTCAAGCACCAATATTTTATGTGTACTTACATTTTTTATAATAGGTATTTATTAGACTGGCCTTTTTTCGTTTTGTTCCTACATAATAACATATATTATAACATAAACCGATTAAAAATAAGTAAATAAAATGACAGGAAACACCAAGAGAATTTCCAGTGAAATGTAAAAGAAAATTCTAGAACATGTCGACGATAACGTTGATAAAGCCCATTACCACACCAAGCAGTCCGCCCAGCCATATCAAGGCATTGAGTTCCTTCTTCATCAAATTGTTTATCATTTCTTCCAGCTCAGTCAGCTCCAACTCATTGATCTTGTTGGTGACAACCTCTGAAATGCCCACCGTATCCAGCACATCAGCAAGCTTTTTAGTGATTGCCTCTTCATATATGCTCCATAAATACATTTTAATCTGAGGTATTTTGTCATGGTATTTAGCGACAATATCCTTTACTGGCATGTTCAATATCTCATCGGCCTGATCCTCAAGGAATTTTTCTATAAGCGGCCTTGATTTTGTATCGATCATCGAATTGATCTTGTTTGCCAACGGCTGCCTGAACGAGCTGACAGCTGTACTGGTTATGGACTTGAACACCGGCTTGGTCTTTGCCATTATTTCATCATAAGCATAGTCAACAATGCTTTTACCAATATCCTGCTCGATTGCTTTTTGTGTAATAGTAAGCGCAAGTACCTCTTTTGCATTGTCCAGCTTCTCATCGACTACATTTTTTGCTATGATTTTTTCAATGGCATCACTGACAGTCTCTTCGCTCAGGCTATATCTGACGACCATTTCATCGATCTTGGAATTGATGCTCTCCCTCATCGAGTCCGATAAGAGGGTAGTCCTAAGCGTATCCCGGTTTAGCAGATCTCTGCTTATGACATCGCCTATCGATTGGGCCAATCTCGGTCTTTCTTTCGGTATCAGGCCAGGTGTAAAGGGCAGCTTGAACTTTCCTATATAAACGGCCTTCATTGGTCTGAACAGCATCCTTATTGCCAGGCCGTTGGTTATCAGCCCTATAAGTCCGCCAACAAGCGGAGCAGTAATTATCTGAATATTCATGATTTTCCTTCCTTATAGCACGTCATTAAGCGGGACAGAACGCATATCTCGTATATCATCCCCTAATAGTCAGCATGTTTTCATGCCATACATTTATTATAAACGAAAAAAGGTTCTATTTGTCTTATAACACATCAGTTCAGGGAAAAATTTCATTACCGGAGGATTTCGAAAGGCTTCAGAGATACAGAAAATAAAAACGGCAGCGCTGTTTGCAGCGATGTCACTGCGGTCAAGCACTGCCGGTCTTGTTATTGGCGTTCCTGTTATTGCTCGTGTTCACATAAAATCAATTTGCTGTGGGATATCCGAAAACTATGCGCTGAACCCTGTCTGTATCGTAACCCATGTCATCATCAAAGAGAAGCACCAGCGCCTTGGCAAGCGGTTCTTCGAAGCTGTTGACATCATGATACACGATCGCCGCTTTCTCATAATCAGCGTAGTATCCTTCCGGTTTATAGCTCCATAGTACATTCTGTATATTACTCAAATCATAGTTCTCAGCATCATTCAGCCTATATATTTTGTTTATGTCGTATCTTAGATCCAGTTCATCCTTATCGATCCCTATATACAATTCACATTCCAGATGGGCGCTTTGATTCGTTATATCAAATCTGAAAACTGTATCTGCCGGCTCTGGAATTTTTTCATTTTGGCCGGTGAAAAACTCGCATTCGAATCCATCATATACACATACATAAATATATTCAAAATAATCAGGTTCTGTCGCCGGCGGGTTTATTTTGTAGGTTTTTGTTTCAACAGGATTTCCGAATGTCCGCAGTAATTCTTCATATGTTATGCCTAAAATAATCTTGTCATTTATTTTTATATCATCCTGAGTAAATCTCCAGTCGCTGTTTTCAGCTGAATCCTCATCATCTGCATGATATTCATCTACCGACACCTTGATCATCTTATTGCCTTCCCACTTGTATTCCGTGATAATCCCTGAACTGGAGTCGTTTCTTCCCCTCAATCTTATATAGCCTTCATTTATCTCAAGTTCTATAAATAACAGTTCGTCTTCACATTCTGCCTTAACAAATTTCCTGGCGGCTGCATTCCAAATATAGAAATCATAGACGCTGTTCATGGTGCCTTCTCCTGTTAGAAACTGTATATCTGCATAGCCGTCCATGTTGAGATCCAATATTCTGAATACATCACCATAATATGATGCATATGTGGTCAAAGACAGCAGGTTTATCCCGCTCTCATCATTTATTGTGAAACTATATGTATATTCCTTACTATCATAGCTCAATTCAGCAGAATACTTCGTTCCGTCTTTCCCTTGAATGATTTTATATTCTGCTTTCTCCATCTTGTTTTCTTTATTCATGGATACTTTGCTATAGACATCGGTAATATATGAGTCTGCACATTCTATTTTCTCGTTACTCATATCCTTGATTTCATCTTCATCAAATCCACCAGTAGACGAATTATCAGATGGATATTGCAACAGACCCTCAAATGAACTCGATGGATTAACGATTGTCTCTTTCTGCTCGGGTTTTACTGTCACCGTACAGCCAACTAACAGGAAGATTGTAACTGCAAGTAATGTAAGTGTGACCCTTTTCATTTTTATCCTCTTCTCTCTTTATGAAATTTTCATACTTAGCGTATCCACTAACTAAGTACGTATCAGAATAGACGATTGTTACTCTTTCTTGTTTCATTATTCATCATAAAATTTGAAAATAATTGAATATAACTATACCATACTTGACATTTTTATGCAGTTTCTACAGCTGTAGAATCAGCGATATAAGCAGGGTGGACAAATGTAATTAACAGCAAATACCGGGTACACAAACAGCATATACAAAAATGTTCAGCTACAAAAGCAGCATGCACAAAAATTTGAGTAATGTGGTAATAATATGGTCAAAATAGAGTTACAGGCTAGTTTTTGTCTACATAAAACCGTATCCAAATGCATTATCTGATCAAATACTGTTAATAAGGAACAACTCAAACCGCACAAGTCAAAATATTGTGCACCCAGGTCCCTATTTTCCTTGGGAAATACAAGGCCAGGGGTCTGATTGCCTTAAACAATCTTGTAAAATAAGAAAAACCTCGATGATTGTGAAATCAACGAGGCGTTTCTGGCTCCTCAAGTAGGACTCGAACCTACGACCCTGCGGTTAACAGCCGCATGCTCTACCAACTGAGCTATTGAGGAATGAAACAAAATCTATTATACTTGCGTATATGGCTCAGGTCAAGAGGTTTTTCATAAAAAATTATGAAACTTTATGGTAAACCTAAAAAATGGTAAACCTAAAAGATAAAAGTTTCTCAGGTTTTGCCTTCCGTTTTCTTTTCCATCAGCAGTTCCCTGAACTTTGAAGCATGCTTGCCTTCATCCTCCGCAAACTCCTTGAATACATTGCGGACTTCGTCATCCTCTATTCTTTTGGAATACATTTCAAAATCCCGCACAAGCTCCATTGAGTTCTCCCAGGCCCTAAGCAACCTGTCATGCATAGTGTACTCGACTTCGGGCAGATCCTCCGAACCGATCCTCTTATCCATGTCATTACCTCCTTTGGATGTTTTAGAGGAAATCCGCGCCATTGGCGCTAAACATCCTCCTTCGGATGTTTTAGAGGAAATCCGCGCCATTGGCGCTAAACATCCTCCCTGTAATAAAACTTTATGGTAAAACAAAGAGGCTTTCAGCCTCCTTGTTTATTTTTTCTCTTTACAAATATTTTATTACAGGAAATTTTAGCATCCTTGAGCCGTACGCCCGTCAATCAAGATAATCCTTGAGCCGTACGCCCGTCAATCAAGATAATCCTTTAACCGTACGCCCGTCAATCAAGATAATCCTTGAGCTTCTTGCTCCTGCTCGGGTGCCTGAGCTTTCTCAGAGCCTTTGCTTCTATCTGCCTGATCCTTTCCCTTGTAACGTTGAACTCCTTGCCGACTTCCTCGAGAGTCCTTGCCCTTCCGTCATCCAACCCGAAACGGAGTCTCAGGACTTTCTCCTCCCTGGGTGTCAGAGTATCCAGAACCCCGAGCAGCTGTTCCTTGAGCAGTGTAAATGCTGCAGCTTCAGCCGGGGCAGGTACATCGTCGTCCGGTATGAAATCTCCGAGATGGCTGTCCTCTTCCTCGCCTATAGGAGTTTCAAGAGAAACAGGTTCCTGAGAGATCTTCATGATCTCCCTGACCTTTTCGACCGACATGTTCATTTCCTTTGCGACCTCTTCAGGATGAGGATCCCTGCCAAGTTCCTGCAGCAGCTGTCTTGACACCCTGATCAGCTTGTTTATGGTCTCGACCATATGGACAGGGATGCGGATCGTCCTTGCCTGGTCCGCGATCGCCCTGGTTATTGCCTGTCTGATCCACCAGGTCGCATAAGTACTGAACTTGTAACCTTTTCTATAATCAAATTTCTCTACTGCCTTTATAAGGCCCAGGTTGCCTTCCTGAATAAGATCGAGGAACAGCATTCCCCTGCCCACATAACGCTTGGCTATACTCACGACAAGTCTGAGATTTGCTTCCGCAAGCCTTCTCTTTGCCTCATTGTCGCCTTTCTCCATCCTCTGGGCAAGCTCAATTTCTTCATCAGCCGACAGCAGGGGCACTTTCCCAATTTCCTTCAGATACATTCTGACAGGGTCATCGATGCTGATACCTTCAGGAAGCGTCAGGTCCAGTTGTTCCTCTTCAGTATTCTGAAGGTCCTGTATTTCGGCGTCTATATCGCCAACAACGTCGATACCCATATTTTCAACAGTTTCATATATTTTTTCGATCTGGTCGGGTTCAAGCTCAACTTCTTCAAAAGCGTCCATGATTTCCTTATAGGTAAGCATCCCTTTGGTTTTGCCCTTTTCGACCAGTTCTTTCAATATGGATTTCCTGTTCGCATTTCCCGCATCGTTATTTGTTACTTTCATCATTCGCCCCTCCTTTCTCTGTTCAAATTGGCGTGCTCTTCAAATCTTTTATCTTTTGAGTCATATTTTTCAGCTCCAGCTTTAATTTGTCAACATCTCCTTCTGGCAGTTTTCCTTTGTCCTTTAGGAACTCCAGTATCTGTTTTTGTCTCTTTTCAGAACTTGCGACATCTATATCCCTGATTTTACCCAAAATTGCCCTGCGATTATCATCGCAGTGGCACTCCTCCTCCAATATCCTGGCAAATTCGCCCGAATCCTCAGGCGATACGAGACTCATAAGTTCTGCAGGCGTTAAATCCTTTTTTTCTCCTATTTTCCCGTATATTATCTCTGCAATTCTCCTATTGTCGGCTCCTGTGAACCGATCAACCCTAAATTTCTCCTTTAAAATATTATATATACTGTTGTCAACACATAATAACGATAGTATAAATCGTTCGTAGTGCAATATTTTATCTTCCGCTTCGTCGCCCATAACCGTACTCTTTTTTATCGCTTCGACAGGATTGGTCATCCTGAGACTCTGCTTCGAGGACGGTCTGGTCTTTTTAAGTACTTCTGAAAGCATTGCCTCTTCCGATATTTCATATTCACGGGATAATTTTTTTATGTACATTTCCCGTTCTACGACGTTGTCCACCTTGGCAAGGATTGCGGCAGCTTTGTTCAGAAACTCAATTTTTCCTTCAGTAGTCGACAGATCCTGCCCGCCTTTTATAGCCTTTATCTTGTATTCCACAAGCGACAGCGCGTTGTCCATCAGCTTTTTGAAGCCGTCAGGTCCGTTCTTCCTTATATATTCGTCAGGATCCTTGCCGTCAGGTACCGTAAGCACCCTTACATTGCAGCCTATATCGTTCAGTATGCCGAGGCCTCTCTGCGTAGCAGCCTGGCCTGCCGTATCGGCATCATACGATATCACTATCTCTTCCGCGTACTTCTTCAGTATGCGTCCCTGACTTTCGGTCAGTGCCGTTCCGAGCGAAGCCACGGCATTTGTTATGCCGCTCTGGAAAAGTGAAATGACATCCATGTAGCCTTCCACTACCACAAGTCTCTTATCTCCTGAGTTCTTGGCAAAGTTGAGCGCGTATAGGTGCCTGCCCTTGCTGTACGTAGGTGTCTCCGGAGAATTCATGTATTTTGGAAGAGAGTTGTCCAATACTCTGCCTCCAAACCCGATCACGTTTCCTCTCACATCGAAGATCGGATACATCAGCCTGCCCTTAAACCGGTCGTAAAGATGGCCTTTGCTGCTTTGCATGATCAGCCCGCTCTGCAGCATATGTTCCTCCGATATCCCCTGCGATCTGAGGTGACTGTAAAGGCCATCCCATTCGTCAGTAGAATACCCAAGTCCGAACTTTTTTGCCGTGCCGCCCGATATAACCCGTTTTATCAGGTATTGCGACGCTGCCTCTCCCTTTCCGGAATTCAGTATGCTATTATAATATCTTGCAGCAATAAGATTAATATTCAGTATCTGCTGTTTAAGCTTTGCCCTTTCAGCTTCCCCCGCGTCTTCGCTCTCGGGGAGCACGATCTTCGCCCTGTCGGCAAGCAACCTGACAGATTCAAGATAATCTATCTTTTCTGCAAGCGATATGAACTGGAATACATTTCCACCTTTGCCGCAGCCAAAACAGTAAAATATCTGTTTTATCGCTTCTACACTGAAGGAAGGCGTCTTTTCCCTATGGAACGGACAGAGGCCAAAATAGTTCTTACCTCTTTTTTCGAGTTTCACATATTCAGATACAACATCAACGATATCGTTATTAATCCGTATTTCTTCTATAAGCTCATCTGAATACCTGATAAACATCCATCCTTCTGTAGCCCCGCAGCGGCATTATTCATACCACACTGATATTATTGGTATATTAGCAAAATTTATTAATCCATTGCAGCCGGTGATAGTTTCTGCCGTGCAACAAGGTTCAATCCCGCAAAATACTTTAATTGAATTCGACACAATTATTCATAATCCTTCTTTTCAAAGAACTTTTTATAAAATAAACCCCATCCCAAGCCAGACTCAAGATGAGGTTCATATATATTTATATTCTACAGCGGTATGTTTTTTTCCTTCTTTTGATTATCAGGTTCCCAATATATCGTCGAGTACGTATGGAAGTGTAGAAGGCGTAACAGTATGCATGGCAAGAATTCTGACCAGATTGAGCGTATCTTCCCTGTTGCTGTAGATGTTGTAATAATTCTTTATTTCATTTAGCACGCCCTGGTTCTTTTCTCTGATCTCTACACCGAAAATACTGTCGCTTTCACTCCCGCCGGCTTCATTTTCCAAAAGGTAGTACTCAAGTTCGAGAGTTTTTCCCGGCTTCCTGCCAGGTTCCTCCATTTCGATCTCTACACGCTTTTCAAGAAACCTGCTTATCATTTTTGGTTACCCCCTCGTAAAAAATAAAATAATTGTATTGCATATTATAACTTATTTAGCAGGCATGTCCTACAATAATGTTTCGCGTATATTTTATGTTAATCGTCAGTATTTGACATTAATATGGAAAAAAGACAGTCTATTCTCGGATAAACCGTCGTTTTTAATTAGCTTTTATCGTATATTTTTACTCGCTTCAAATCTTCCCGTAAAAGAGTATCGGTAGTTATATTTTAACGATTCCTATAACGCTGGTAAACATTTATGGTTGCCGTAGCTATAGTGTTATGTTAACATGTAATGGTTATTAAAAGAATGAGGTCACTGGGGAAAGGGGCGTAGGTCATGCAGTCCAATCAAAAGGACAGAATAAAGAATATAGAAAAAATATTCACTTCCTTCGGTAAACTGAGGAAGCTTCCGAAAGCGTTGATCAAATACGGTTGCCTGACTTTTTTTGTGATTTTCCTTATCGGAACTGTTTTGGTTTTACTTAATAATACAATACTTCCGTATAACTCTTATTTTGATATGGTATCTAAGGAAATCGTCAAAACAAGTTTTGTTCTGGCCGCTGAATTTATTATAGGCGCGCTCGTAATGGATTACGTAATCGGCAAATAATATGAAACCGGCTGTATTTATCCAAGTTATGCACCTTCAGCCGGTTTTACATGTTTTCAAGGAAAAGTGAAAAATCATCCTTGTCACAGTAAAGCAAAATATGCGCAGGAAAGCTGCCGGGTTCATTGTCCAGGAACTGGAAGCTAATTTTATATTCATCGCAATAGCCTGTTACCATCTCAAGCTCTTCATCACTCTCAACAACAACTACCGGATAATAAAATGTTTCCATATAAGCCCTCCTGTTTGTACGTCAATATAATAAGAATAGCATAGCAGCAATGCAAATGTAAACTGTTTGGTTGCCAATCAGAAATCCGATCTGATGCGTTCCGCTGAAATTATCCTGGTTGTAAGGATCTTTAAGGTATTTTCGTCATAACTTCGCTCGAATTTTTCCACTGCTTCTATAACTTTGATGATCTCGCTCTCCAGCGCGACTATTATGTAATCAATATCGTCCGGATCAAAGGTCAGACGGGCGGCATCGGCATCCGACGCTTTTTCATATGCCTGCTGCCTAGCCTCGAGTGTATTGTAAGTGTTTCCCGGGAGGCTCAGCAGATCGGAATCCTCATCTTCCGTTATGTAAGGGACCCATCTCCATTCCCTTTCGTCGTAGAACCGTTTGGATACCTGCTGCCCATCCTTGTCAACAAAGCCCTCGTAAAGCTTTATATGCCTTATGATGCTTCTCAGGCATTTCCTGAAAACAGCCGCATCATTATCCGCAGCGCAGCCATCAAAATACTTGAGCAGGCTGCCGATATAAACGGCGGTATCAGAACCGGGATGCATGTACATTACGGGATTTATGCCGTTTTTTATGCCCCATTCCTTTTTCATCCCCAGTCCGTAGCTGCCATAAAAATCCATGTGCCTGCGAAGCTGTGATACGGGAAGATCGCAGAAGCACAGCATGGGAAATGCCATTGTGAATGCGTCATTCGAACCATTGAACAGGTTTGAATAGTTTTCAAGGCAGAATCTCGCAGTGAAATTATTTTCAAGTATGCTTACAAGATCCGCCATGCTGCGGGTAAAGTGAAAAAGAGCGTTTGAACTTATAACCATTAGGCGATCCCAACCCCCGCCGCCAGAAGTATTTTCGCTCTTATTATTTCCATTTTCAATAAAAAATTACCGTGGTCTATTTATTGCATATGAAAATCGTTGTTTTCTCCCATTTCCTTCGGACCTCCGCCTTGCTGAATCCAGCTTCCTTTAGCACCTTCCGCTCTGTTTCGATGGTTAGGGGTATATCGAAATGATAAAATCCGCTGTCTATTCCGGCTTCCTTACGGAGTTTCCTGTTCAGAGCCGCGAGGTCTCTCTCCTCTTCCTGTGTTTTTGCCGTATAATCGCCTTCTATAAAGCATCCGCCCTGTTTCAACGAATCATGTATCCTCCTGTAAAGAGCAAGCTTCTCGTCAACCTCGAAATGATGCAGAGAATAAGTGGTAAAAACGCAATCATAAGCTTCACTTCCGAGATCCGTATCCATATATGACCCATGAACTAATTTGATCTGTCCGAGTTTGTCCGGGAATTTTTCCTTAAGTATCATCAGCATTCGATCGGACAAGTCTATTGCAGTTACTTCAGCTTTTCCGTTGATCCTGAACAGCCTTTCAAGCTCGAGACCGGTCCCGCAGCCCAGATCCAGGATCTTATCCAGTCTATGGCAGTCCCTCAGACTGCCTTCTATTTCATCGTAAAACTCGGCCAAGCCCAGTTCATCGAGCATATGGCTATCGTAAGAATCCGCCCTGACATCAAAAAAGCTGCTCATTCTTTCAAGTTCCATTTTATATAGCTTCCTTTCCTATACACCTGTATTCTCCCGAAGTTTAAATCCATTTGAGTAGGGGCAGACCGCCCGGCATTTGAAGCATTTGATCCTCCACTCTCCTCCGTCCTCTTCCCCGAACGCATGATTCCAGCATTTGTTCTGATCCATGAATTTGCCGCCGTCCAGCGCCTGCACCGGACAGCTCGAAATGCAAAGACTGCATGACTCTCGGCAGGGATTGTATTCCATAACGGGATCGGGCTCCAATTCCGAATTCGTGAGTACGCCGCCAAGCCATACCATATTCCCATATTTTGGTGTTATGAGCAGCGTGTTTTTACCGATGACACCGAGTCCGGCCAGGCAAGCTGCATTTTTAAGAGATATCAGACCTACCGTTTTATTTATTTCCGTATCGTAATTGCAGGGTTCGATCGCACCTGTCGGTACTGCCAGCAGATCGTGCTCCTCGATGAAATAGGACAGCTCTGTTGTCTTTATGTCTATTTCGCGGCTGAGTCCGTTCCGGATGATAGTATAAGGTATCGTTGACGAAGTCTTTAGCGTACTTCTGAGAAATTTCATGGCAACTACGATAACTGACCTGCATTCCGGAAGTATGGCCAGCGGATCG
>JAEYRV010000056.1 GCA_023435305.1 Bacillota bacterium | reverse complement strand
GGCTTGAAAAATTCCTTTATTCACTTGGGTGAATAAAGGAATTTTTCAAGCCTGACCCCGGAAGCAAAGGAATTTTTCAAGCCTGACCCCGAAAACCAAAAACTCAAGGTGCACATTTTTTTCGATAATGTGGTAAAAAGTATGGGAATTCCTTGAGATCCCTTTAGATTACATTACATAATGCAGGATTGTATGCTATTATTGGGCCTCTTTGCCATAAAATCGATGATTATTGCCCCAGAACTCAAAAAAATGCCCACCCTCCCCTTGTTATTCCCCATAGTAATAAGTAGTACTGCGTTATTTACTCGCAAGCCGGGGATACTCAATTTCTTAGCGGGATCATGATCTTCAGGGTGAAGACGCCGTCCATGGCGTTGAAAATGGCCTGACCGCCGTTGGCATCGGCGATGGCTGCGATGCTGCGCGTTCCGTAGCCATGTCCCTCAAGAGATGCCTGGGGAAGTCCGTCTTTCATTGAAATTTTGCCATCATAGGAGTTTTCTATTAAAATCAGCAGATTAGCCTTGTGTACCGTGGCCTTGAAAGACACGGCCCTGCGCTCAGCATCCGGGTAGGCTGCAGCAGCGAATATTGCGTTTTCAATACCATTTGAGAGCAGGGAGCAAAGCTCTGTGTCACTTAAGGGTATCGAACCCGGCAGTTTTGCATCCACCGTCATTGTTACTCCCGCATTCTTTGCCTTTGTTGAAAAGGTTGACAAAATCAAATTGACTGTTTCATTTTCGCAAAAGCGGATCGGGGTGATTGCCTCTATATCGGATTGTGTAATATTAAGATACGTTTTCATTTTTTCCAAACTGCCTTCGGAAGCCATGCGCTGTAATATCGCAATATGATGGCGCATGTCGTGCCGGTAGGCAGCAGCGATATTCTGCATCTGACGCAGGGATACAAGCTCTGAATGTGCACCGTGGAGCTGTGCTGCAAGCATATCTTTTTCTCTGTTAGCCAGCACCTGCTTTTGCATTTCGATGTAGTGGAGGATAATAAATACGAAGTAAACGATCGAAAGTACAGAAGGCATGAACTGGACCGCTCCCCTTGAGCCGCTGTAAAGCAGATCTGTATAGATCGTGGTAAAGTAATCGAATAAATAGAAAAACAGCGGTACAGCACCTAGCAGGAGGCAGGACTTGATGGACCTCTCCATAAGCTGGGTGAGAGATTCGGCAACATATTCCCGAAAGAAATAATATGCCAGAAACACGGCTGCTATATAGGTAATATGCTCAACAAGCGTACTGCCGAAGATTCCGCCTCCAATACTTCCGATCCATCGGGGCACCTGACAGCAAAGATAGGCGGAGAGCACGCTTACAATGGAAATCAACCAGGGGCGTTTCAGATACAGGGTGAGAAAGAGAATCATCGGTACATGGATGATAAACGGATATAATTTTGATGTCAGTTCGATTCCAAACAACCGCCAGCTGGTGAATTGCACAATAAGCAGTATCAGGCAGTAGAGGCTGACCGCGAGCCTGTTTTTTCTCGTTTTCTCAATTCCTGCGAAGCAGACCGATTGTGCCACCCCGAAGATCAGAGAAAAACCAAATCGTATAAGTCCAATGGAAGTAGTTATCATTCAGCACCTCTCATGTCCTGCACCAAATCATCCGCTTCAGAGAACAGGAACTGTGTGTAGGCCGTTCGTACCTGGGGATAGGCGGCTCTTGATACCGGTACACGCCGCTCCGACGCAGTGATGAGCTCTCCCTGCCGAAGTTCCTGTACCCACTGCAGATTCACGAGATAGGAGCGATGCACCTTCATGAAACCGGGTCTTTTCAGCAGAGTCTGTTCAAAGTCCGCCAGCTTGCCCGTTACCTCCCGCGCGCTGCCGTCTGTAAGAAAAAAATACAGCTTTTTTGCACTGACCTCTATGTATTCAATTCTCCCATATGGGAGACTGAATACGCTGGACTGGGTTTTGATAAGCAGGGAGTCCTCCGGCTTTTTTATGTCGCTCAGCAGCCTGTCCAGGATCGGGAAGAGCTTCTCCTGCGAAGCTGGCTTTAAAATATAATAGTATGCCTGCACGCTGTAGCTCTCCACTGCGTATTCCGGTGAGGAGGTAAGAAACACGATCCGTATGTGACTATTTCGCTCCCGGATCTCGCGGGCAGCCTGCAAGCCGTTGATGCCGGGCATCAGCATATCCAGCAGGAGCAGGTCGTAATCCCTGCTTTCCATGGAGGCCAGGAGCTCTGTGGCACTATGAAAGCTCACATAGGAGAACTCCGCCTTGCGGACATTCTGATACGATTCCAGCAGAGAAGCGATCTGCAGCAGATCTCGAATATCATCATCACAAATAGCAATCCTCAGCTGTCCCGCCCCCTCTCACTTTACATAATCATTGTACTGTAAGTTTGCATTTTCTTCAACAGGGCGACGGGGTCAGGCTTGAGAAATTCCTTTATTCGATTTTGAGAATAAAGGAATTTCTCAAGCCTGACCCCGGTTAACCGGTTGACAATTCAGGCAGAAAACCACCACCATTCAGGCAAAAAAATGATTTTTTATGGATTTTTCTGATATTCTTTTCGTAAATACAAAGGAGAGGTGTGACCCTATGTGCCCACTTTATTAGCATGTATTATTGCGGGCATCTTTGCAGCAGGATTTGTTACTATATGGTTTATGACCGCCCATGCCGAACTTTCGGCAAAACGAAACAGCCTTGCCGACATTTATGAACAGCTGCGTATGCATGAAGGACTGTATGCACAGACATGGGACGGCCCTGATGCGCGCTCATCTGCGGGTATGCTGGAAACCAGCCGGATGCTTTTGCGTGAGGCATTAAAAAGCTATAACTACATACTGCGCAAGCCAATGAACCGTATCCCGGCCCTGATTATGGGCTTTCGGGCTGTGGACGAGGAAAATATGCAAGATATTGAACTGAATTATGAGAACCGGAGGTGACATAGATAACTGAGGCTTAATTCCCGAAAAGATACATAAATACAGCTTATAGATGCAGCAACATATGTTTTTTTTAAGGAGAAATGAATATGGCAAAAAAACTACTAAGTATGTTTCTTGCACTGTGTATGGTATTTACCATGGTGCCTGCCACAGTATTTGCAGGATTGAGTGAAGGCAGAGATACTGTGCCGTCATCAAATAGTACACCCTTTACGGATGTAAAGGAAACGGACTGGTTCTATGATGCGGTACAGTATGCCCATGAGAACGGGCTCTTCTCAGGTATCAGCGCAACATCCTTCGGACCAAACGGCTCCATGACCCGTGGAATGTTTGTTACGGTGCTTGGACGTATGGCTGGTGTGGACACATCAAGTTATACCGAAGCGCCAAAATTCGACGACATCAAGTCCGGTACCTATTACTCACCCTATGTGGCATGGGCGGTCGAGATGGGGATAACCACAGGTGTCGGAGACGGGAGATTCGACCCCGATGGTATGGTGAGCCGTCAACAGATGGCGGTATTCACCGTTCGCTTTCTTGATGCATACAATTTCACTTATCCCGGAGCAACTGTTCAAACATTGCCAAAGGATATCGACTCTATTGCCGATTATGCCCGAGATGCGGTACTGAAGCTCTGGGCATGCGGCATGCTTGCCGATGATTCGACGGGCAGCTTTAATCCTTACAAAAATGCTTCCCGTGCGGAAACAGCCACCTTCATGATGCGTACTGACAATCGCCTTATAGAGGCGGGCCTTAAGGATCGGCCTGTTGAAAATACGTCTGAAGAAAAACCTGAGGATAAAGGGTCGGAAGAAACAGGGGACAAGTCCGACGAACCCTCGGACGATGACAACAGCAGCGGCAATAGCGGCGGCAACAGTGGCGGTAATAGCGGAGATAACAGTGGCGGTAATAACGGCGGCAATAATGGTGGTCACACGACATATTATGAAGTTGTTTTTGCACTGGGTGGAGGTGAGTCAGATATATCTGTCACACTTCCGGCAACCGGTACATATGCTGCCGGTACTAAAATTTCTGCACTTCCTACTCCATATCAGCAAAACAGAATATTCCTGGGATGGTACTATGATGAAGAAATGAGCCTCAGAGCAGCAAGCGGAGATACTGTAAACCGCAATATGACGCTCTATGCAGACATGTCTGACGATATCAGCACTGTCTCTGAGTTTGATACTCCCAGTTACATAACAAAGACGGATGTTTCCACTGATTTTAAATTCCAGGTCAGGGCGGACAGCGAAGATGAGCTGAAAGCCGCACTGACGATCAAAAACATTACCGCCAATAATACCACGCTGACATATACAGTCTCAGGCAGCGGAGCATTTACCGTTTCAGCAGAATACGCGCCTGGACAGACATATAAGGCTGAACTAGCAGACGGCAGTTCGACCCTGTTCGTAATAGATGGAATAGAGCAGCAATCTGCTATACGCACACTCAACTTCATCACCGGGATGGCTCCGGTACAAAACCTTAGTCTGAGCGACGGCATAATCTATCTGTCCTCTGAAAATGTAAGAAACATGACCGGCACGGCTTTGGACGGGCTGTTCGCCGCATCAGCCACAAAAGCCGGAAAAATGTCCGTCAGTGAGAACACCTCCACCGGTACATTCGACTATGATGGAGGCGGTATCAGGGAAGGTGACGTTATAGCAATTTTTTCCGGTACAAGACCGGATCTGAGAAACGGCGAAACCGCAGGCACTACCGAAGACGGAAATGTATCCTACATTACTGTTACAAATATCAGCGGCAACACATATACCTATAACGCTGCCAATGCGGAGCAGGTGCTGTTCAAACCGGATGTACTGCCGGTAAGAGCTGATGCAGATACAGACGGGGATCCAAATAACAATTCTATTACAGTCCCCGTATCTACATTTGTCTATGACAGTGAATATGCGCATATGGGACTCGATGCGACCACAACTGTAGACCCGGGCGATTTTCTGGCCTTCTATACCGGTGAGCTTGAAAGCGAAAGCAGTGTGCTGGCAGGCTATGCTAAGGTTCTTGAGGTCGAGCCGGCAGGAGTAAACCTGCAGACTTACATCATCACATATACACCGGTCGATCCCGAAATAGTTTTAACCTCTATGGATATTTACAGTGAGCGGGAAGAGAAAATCGAGCTTACTGAAGAAGATATCAGGCAGATCGAGGCAGACATGGAAAAACAGGCCATCGAAAGTGGATTTGTCGATGAAGCCGCCGAATACCTGGCGGCATTGGCAATGGAGACCGATGGTTTTAGTGAGCTTTCCGGCGACATGGCTCTTAAAAGCTACAGTATCACCCACGATGACGGTACTCCGCTGAACATCGGTGAGATGGAACTAATGTCGGACCGCCGTGCAGAGATAACGGAGAAAAAGATCGAAGCTACTGTTGCTGCGGGGAAGGTCCTCCAGCATTTCGATGGCAGATACGGCGTCCGTGCAGAGCTTTCGATGACGATCGAGATTGAGGTCGATGTCGGGAACGGTAATAAAATCGTTATCCGCCTTCAGGCTATTTTTGAACAGGAAGTGCTGCTTTCTGTCAATACCAGCGGCGGCGCCATTTGGAAATGGGCATGGATCATCCCTTACATCTATGATTATCAGTTGAATGCCAATATCGACGTCGGTACCTTTACCGCTATCGGCATCACCGCGACGGCATATACCGAAGGTGAGGAGGACGAGGCCTTCGACTGGAAAAATGTCAGTGGAAACAATACAGAACAAAGAATACTGGATATCGGCAGGCAAATCACCGAACTGATGGAGGAAAAGGAGAAGTTCCTTGGTGAAAAGCTTGTGGACGAAAACGGCGAGGAAATCGAATGGGCGGGCACCAACGGCGGCGGACTTGCCGACAAGTATGCCGCGATGATGGAAAACGCCGGAGATAGCTGGATCGAACTAGTCAGGGCCGAAATATTCGATGTATCCGGTTCGGTGGATCCGTTCCACATCCTGGTATACGGTGTGAGCGCAGATTTTGTGGTATCCGCCAACCTGTATGTTACCCTTGGTATGACATTCGAGTATGGCAATGCGAAAAGATACAACTTCTCGCTTATGCTCTTTCATAAGAAAAGCTCCAACGAAACGATAGACCTTGAGGAATCACATTATCAATTCGATTTCTACGTCATGGGTACTGCCGGGATACGGGCGGGTATCGAATTTGAGATAGCTGTGGGCCTTTTCTCCCTTAAGCTCGACAGCATTGGAATCAGCGCTGAGGCAGGAGTTTATGCACAGTTGTGGGGCTATTTCTACTACAGCTATAGTTGGTCAAAATCAGGAGGAAAGAACAGCAGCTGTTTGGGTGCTATGTATATAGAAATAGGTTCATATCTGGAGATAAAGTTTAAGGCGCAGCTATTCTCCAACAGCAAGCTGACATACAACCCGACACTGTACGAAAACAGCTGGCCGCTGTGGTCTGCCGGAGATGCGGAAAACATCTATGACTTTGCCTACAGCAGGAAGAATGCTCCGCAATTCACCTGGTATGCCGACAAGACCCTGACACTGCCCGATAGTCTGTTTACAATGAAGTATTTGGATCTGACGTCCGGTGAGCAGGATGAGAAGGCTATTGATGATACTGATTTCATAATAACTTTTACCAATCCTGTATTCTCATATGATACAAATACGGATACCATTACTGTATCGCCGGTAAAAGGAAGCATTGAGGAAAGCGGCGAGATGATCATCACATGGCTCGGCGCTCCTCTGGCAATGACCTCCCGTCCCATCAGCAGAACGATCAAGCTCAGTTGGAGCGATCCTGCATCAGGGCGTTTCATAAAGTTCGAAACCAACGGAGGCAGCCTGGTCAACATGATCTTCAGGGGTGAGGGAGCTGCAATATCACCGCCTGCTCCTCCAACTAAAAAGGGATATGTATTCGCCGGTTGGTATGAGAATCGCCAGCTCACCTGGACTTATGCATTCCCCGGCAAAATGCCTTCGACAAACACCACTGTGTACGCCAAGTGGGATCCGGCAACCGATACACGTTACACTGTGCGCCATTACCAGCAAAACCTTAATGACAATGGCTATACGCTGGTGCACACGGATGTCGGACAGGGCACAACTGAAAGATATACCGCCGCCATTGCGAAAGAATACTACGGCTTTGATCCCAAGCCATTCCTGCAGCAGGTCATCCTTCCCGACGGCAGTACTGTGGTCAATATTTATTATGATCGCAAACTATATTCTGCAAGCTTTACTTATGGAGAGCTGCGGGACGTGACCAATCCTGATACGAACCCTGTTACCTATACCAGGAAGTATGGTTCGACAGTATATGCACCCAAGCTATCCATAGGCGGTTACATTTTTAACGGATTCACAGGCTGGCCGACTGTCCTTCAGGGCGGAAAGCAGGTTCCGGCAGACAGTATAACGCTGACACAAAATGTTACCTATATTTCTGCATGGACAGCGGATCCGAATACTCCATACCGGGTCGAGCACTATATCCAGCGGATCTCAGGCAGCGGCTACCTCCTTGACAGTGTGGAGCAGAGGAGCGGTGAAACGGATACTTCCGTCACATTAGCCGGCCTGGCATCACCTTCAAGTGGTCTGACATATACGGGCGGCACTGTGGAAGGAAAGACTGTGACCGTAACGAAAATCAAGGGTGACGGCAACCTGGTCATAAAACTGTACTATGACAGGAATTTCTTCAATATTACCTACACAGTCGGTGCAGAAGAGCATGTGACCGCGCAGGTACGCTTTGGGGCAAGCGTGAGCGCACCTGTGGCTCCTGAATGGGAGGGATATGTTTTCGCAGGCTGGTTTGAGGATGAAGATCTGACGATACCATTTACCTTCGGCAGCCCCATGCCCGGCAGAGATCTCACAGTTTACGGCAAAAAGGCGCCCGGTGAAAAGGCTTATACGATACAGCATTACCTGATGAATACACAAGGTGCTTATGAGCTGCATTCTACTGATAACGGCAAAGGAAAAACAGGTGATGTGATCACGCTGGCTGAATTGAAGGACATCACGATACTGTTAGAAAACGGCATCGTGTACAAGGAAGGCAAGGTCGACAATGTTGTAAAGCCGGATCACACATTACCGGCAACAGGAAGTGTCACTTTTGCTCTTTTCTATGACCGACTGAACAAAACTTACACCTATGCACCCGGCAATGGAGAAGCCGACATTAATGTAACCAAGCTGTACGGTGCTGCTGTGACACCTCCAATTGTGGTCAGGGCGGGTTATTCCTTCAATGGCTGGTCACCCAATTTGCCCGGTACTGTAGGAACAGCAGATGCAAGTTTCACAGCCCAATGGCTGGCAAATACAGATACGCTTTACAAGGTAGAGCATTATTTGCAGAATGCCAATAATGACGGCTATGTATGGCAAGAAACCGACAATTTGGGTGGTACGACCGACACTACAGTAAATGCAGTCCCAAAAAACTATCCGAACTATACAGTAAACACTAATGCCAGTGGGACTGTAAGCAACGGAACAGTTATACCTGAAGGCACCTTGGTGCTGAAGCTCTACTACGACCGCAATACATTTACCATCACCTTTGATGCCAACGGAGGCACATTGAGCGGTGAGCAGACTAAAACTCTCAGACATGGTGCTACAGTTAATACTGCAGTTCCTGAAAGGGAAGGGTATGCCTTTGGCGGATGGTATCTGGAAAGAGGCGCCGAAAATCTATTTGACGGAAAAATGCCTGCCCATTCGCTGACTGTTTATGCGAAATGGATAGCCGGTCAGGTCAATTACAGGGTAGAGCACTATATTATGCAAACCAGCGGCGGTTATCCTGCTGATGCCAATAAAACTGACAATTTAACAGGAACAGCGGATTCTGTACTGACTCTGGCAGCATTAAGGGATGGCACACTGGAAGCCGAAAACGGCAATGGCATTGTTTATAAGAATGGCGAGGTCAACGGACAAATAGTGACCGATACCACCATTTCGGCAGACGGCAAACGTTTGATTAAGCTGTTTTATGAGCGCAAGCGGTATAACCTCAGCTGGAAGCTGAATGGAGGAAGTGCTTCCAACAGCTATACGCAGGGGCTGGTATACTTCGATGCCGACATTACTGAGCCAAATGCCGCAAAGCTGGGGCATTCGCTAGCTTGGAGCCCTGTTCCTACCGGCAAAATGCCTGCAGCGGCTACAACATATAATGCTGTGTGGACGCCTATCAATTACACAATCTCATTTAGCAGCAACGGAGGAAGTGCGGTTGCCCCGATCGTGCAGGCCTTCGGCACAGCGGTAACACCGCCGGCAAACCCGACTCGCACTGGCTATACCTTTGTTGGCTGGTTGAAGGATGGCAGTCCATATACCATTAACACTATGCCTGCGGAGAATATAACTCTTACTGCTTCCTGGCAGGCAAAAACGTACAGCTTCAATCTGGAGCTGAATGGCGGAGAATTGTCCGGTTATGGTGCGACAATTCACACCTATGACCAGCAAACAGTGCTTCCTGCTGCATCCCAGATCACAAAAGCGGGACACATATTCAAGGGATGGTATCTTGCTTCAAACTTCAGTGGAGATGTCCAGGCAGCGATCGATGGCACACAGACCTGGGAGGGCACAAGAACCTATTATGTAAAGTGGGAGCCTGAGAAGTATACCATTACCTTCGTTTACAACAACAGTGCAGCGGATCTGGTCAAGGAAAATGTTGTTTACGGTACTGCTTTCAGCAGCATCAAGCCTTCGGATCCGACGAGAACAGGCTATCAGTTCATTGGTTGGAGTCCTGCAACGGATATGGTGACAAAGGCTCAGACGTTTACCGCACAATGGGAGATCATCAACTATAACATCACCTATAATGGAATTCCGCTAAACGGTATAAACGAGAATCCCGCCACCTATACAGTAGAAGATACTGTTACACTGTTAGAGCCCCGGGCTCCGGCGAAGAGCTTTACCGGCTGGACATATGACGGCATTACTGTACCGAAGAAAGATGTCGTGATCTCCGAGGGTACAACAGGAGACAAAACCTTTACAGCGAACTGGAATGATGTGAACTCGTACACAATCACGTATATTGTAGACGGTCAATATTGGACTGAAAGCGGCCCCGAGACATACAGCTACAGCACAACTAAAAAGGTAGTATTGCCAACTCCTCCAACTCCTGATGGAAAGCCAGGCTATATTTTTGCAGGATGGAGGGAACAGGGAACAAGTAAAAATATCTATAAGATACCTAAAGGCGATTATGGAAACAAGATTTACACAGCCCAGTGGACGTTTGCCCTTGGAAGCGATGCATGGATCATCTCTGACGAGGACGGTCTGGCAAGATTCCGCGACCTTGTCAATACAGGCAGTACTTGGCTCGATGTAAAGCTGAGCAATGATATCGTACTCGATGAGTATAAAAACTGGACGCCAATCGGTTATAATGCGAGTGCTACAAGTGCATACGATACCATTGTCAAAAACAAAGCATACAATGGGACTTTCGATGGTCAGGGCTTTACCGTAAGCGGGTTGGATGCAAAATGGACAGCAGATTATGATGAGATGAGACTGGGGCTCTTCCAGTATGTTGACGGTGGAACTGTCAAAGACCTTGTATTAGAAGGAAGCATGTATATCCAACAAGGTTATAATGTTGGCAACTCCACAGTCGGTATTGTTGGAGAGCTTACAAGCGGATCAATAAGTGGCTGCACCAGCCGTATCTCTGTGGATGGTGATTTACGTATCTACTTCGGAGGCATTGTTGGTGAAATGCAGCACGGCACCGTAGATAACTGCAGAAACGAAGTCGGCTTTACGTGGTCAAGAGATGGTTACATTGGCGGCATTGTGGGTCGTTTTATCAGCGGTACAGTGAGTAATTGTATCAATACCGGAAACTTTACATCGACATATCCATGGGGGACTATAGGAGGTATTGCAGGTATAACAAGCGGATCTTCGTCTTCTACACCAATCATCAGGAATTGTATCAGCAGGGGTAGTATACAGCTGGCAAGGAGAGAGAATGTGCATGGCTATGTTGGTGGTATTCTTGGAATGGCATGGTCAATTGTCATCATTGAAGGCTGCATAGTAGCAGACATTGGTACGGTAACGCTGGAGGGCGGTTATTATACCGCCGGCATTGTTGGTGCGACAAATTACAGCGTCATGACGACAGTGAAAAACTGTAAAGCTGGACCAGGCTTGACTCTGATCGGCACTCGGTTTAGCGGGGCCGCTGGCTACTACAGTGACAACTGCTGGATAAGACCCATTTGTCCTTCTACTTATCTGACGGAGGATAGCACAGGCAACACTTATGAAGCATTCACGGTGATACTTTACAGCGCAGACCTTAAAACTTCTGAAGAGCTTACAATCCCTGCCGGTACCGTTCCTCAGGCTGATGGCGGAGTACAGGGTTCTTCATTTGAAGGTATTAATGTAATGCCGTACACATCAGATGAAGATGAAAGTGAAATGGCAGATGCTTCGGATGTTGGTGAAGATGGGGTACAAGACGCATCAGAAGAAGGTGCAGATGAAATACTGGACGTAGACCGGTAAAAGATCGGGGTCAGGCTTGAAAAATTCCTTTATTCGCAATTACGAATAAAGG
>JAEYRV010000049.1 GCA_023435305.1 Bacillota bacterium | reverse complement strand
CTTATATATTGTCCGCTTTGTATCGCCTGCTTTTATGCTTCAGTTTTCGCTATGATAAGGCATTACTTTTGCCTTGCTTCTTTGGCATGACGCAAGGTGACTGCGGTCAGTTTATATTGCAATAGTATTACATAATCCGTAAAAATGGAAGAGCGTGATTAAAACACGCTCTTTCAAGGGGTGCCATTAACCCTGACACAACTTTTGAAATCTGCGAAATTCAAAAGCAATGTAAAGTTGATGAATAAACATAATGGGAAGCTTGTATAAACACTTGAGCCAAACATAATGGGAAGTTTGTTTGGCACATAGGCTCTTGAAACTGTGCAGCAGTTAATTAACGCTTCATAAAGGCATCGATACTCTGCTCTTGTCTTTCTTTTCATTGTATGTCAGATGAACATAAAAGCAATGCCGAATCTTAATTAAAAAAGGTCCGCGAGTGTTTAATTTTGATTATTTACAACTCTGACACAAATTTTTGGTAAAATAAAGCATGATACTAACTAAGGCAATACCACATTGGATTAGAAGCGGTTAAGTTCCAGGCTTTATAGTCGCACATGAAGTCAGGATAAACCACTTGGTACCAGATTGGGACATCCAATTCATTACTTATAGTAGATCTGCTCGGCACATGTCCATGTGCCGACCAAGCAAAGGAGCAATGTATCATGAAGGCAACAACTTGTAGAAAGAAATTCTATACGTTATTAGGTGTTTTAATGATTTTATGCGTAGGCTACGCATGTGCGGCAACCCCGATAAAGGATTTTATGTCCAATAAAAGTGGCAATCTGCTCCAAAATAATATTCAAGCGCCCGAATCCACCATGGAGCAACCTACCTTCCCCTCATTCCTTAAGAAAGACGTCATAATACGAGAAAACACGCTTTTTCTTTCATTTGATGCGGACATAAAAATACCGGCAGTAAATGAGTTTCCAGTCGTGAAAATCAAACCTGAACGAGTTAAACTCACAGATATAGAAACGGTTTTGAGCTACATTTCATCAAACTATTACCTTGGTACGCCTTTGTTGAATGATAACACTTTTGAAGGGCTTACGAAACAAGAGATATTAAGCGAGCTTAAGAACAATCAATGGAATATTGAACATATAAACGAACTAATGCCGAACGATGAAGTAGCTCGGGAGGACTATAGGGACACACTAGAGCGAAGAAATAAATTATTGACAGATGTGTATACGGCTGCACCTGATATGCCGACGATATTTGATCTTTCAATGTTAGAAACAACCAATGATGATTTACCTCGTATTTTCATTTACACAAACAACATAAAGCGCGGCGAACTATTTTATAGCGCAGGAGGCGCAGAAAATGATGAGCGAGGCAGTTCGTTTATTATCGACGCGATGGACGATGAGTCACTTCAACCTATAGGTACACCTATGTTCGATTCTCTGGATACATTGATTGAATTCTCGGAATCACTTATAAGAAATTTATATCCAAATCAAAGTTACATGATAAATAGAACAGAAGAATCTGAGTTCATGTACAGAGTCGTATATATGCCTTCTTACGAAGGTGTTCCATATGTCCGTACCACCGGCTATGAAGGGTCCTATTGGCCGGATGACAGTATAAGCATTTACGTTTACAAAAACACAAATCATTTAAGAGCGTTCGAACGATACAGCCCTACAATGGTTGAAAGTATTCTTAACAAAAATGTACAGCTTCTTGACTTCCATGCTATTGAACGTACGTTTGAAAATTATATTGCGTCAAATTATTCATGGGACGGCATGGATATCGTCTCTCAGACGATTGTAATCGATGATATAGGTCTTGGCATGAAGCGCGTGCCAAGCATTGACAGTGAAGGCTACATGGTGATACCCGCATGGTACTTCGCGGGTCATGCCGTTAGCAGATACGACCCTGAGAATTGTCCGTATACGGATCTCGATGAAAATGGAGAACGGGTGGAGACCTTTGATAAGGAAGGTGTAATTGTCGTGATTAATGCAATCGACGGTACGATTTTGAATTAAGGGCTTAATGCTAATTCGGTAATCCATTGATGTATTGAATACGTGGATGGATGGCAAGACATCAAAGCGCCCCTCCGAGATATCGGAGGGGCGTTGGATATTAGGAAGCGGTAAATTAAACATAATGCGAAGCTCGAATAACCACTTGGGTTAAAAATAATGCGAAATATGAAAAAGCTGACTCCTGTAGAGTACAGAACTTAACATACTGATGGTGCGGCCTAAAAACACCCTACTACACAAGCAAATCATTATGCCATTCCGGTCGCATACTTGCGCTGCCATGATGATATCATGCATAATAGCATTATTATGTAAAAGAAGGTCTATCATGTATGCAGCAATACTGAGCTGCGGGTTCAAATCTATTGCAATTAGGAGGCAGCGTGACATGTCAGTCCAAATTGCCATCTGCGACGATGCGGCAGAAGACATTGCACAACTATCGAATGCCCTCTTAGCATATGATCCTCTGTTTGAAATCATATCCTATCC
>JAEYRV010000036.1 GCA_023435305.1 Bacillota bacterium | reverse complement strand
TATTGTAATTACTCCATATTTAGAATACATAATTCGGGTTTTCACGTGTTATGTTATCGAAATACAACAAGAATGCTGCCCCTACTTGAAAATTCATCCAAGTAGATTTTTAGTAACGCGGGTGAAGACACGGCAGGACTGATTGCCATTCAGATTGCCTTGTGAACAACTTTGGGACAGATCATTTTCTCAAATGAGGGTGCGGGTCACTCGCCGCCGATGACTCGAGATGCAGGCTAGCCTTTTGCAACTCCCTTTTTCAACATAGGGATATTGGCTGGCTTTTTTCAAATGATGGGGAGGTTATTGACTGCTATATTATAATTTGTCTGCGCCTCCTAATTAAACAGGCAGGATAACATAGTGCCTGATGTCCAGCATTATGTAACCATAGTACAGTACAGGGGGATACAGAAAAATATCTGTGTCCCATAAATTTACGATTTGTTAACATAATGTTCGAATTTTCTTAACAATTTGCAGTTATAATTGACACATAACCTTTTCATACATCCTTATAACAATTATTTACCACAGCCCCGGGCCTTCCCGGGGATTTTGGTGTTTATGCAGGGTTCCCGAATTTGAGATGTTATATATCGAACATATGTTTGATATATTCTGTGATTTATGATAGAATATTGGCATACAAGGTAGTTAGGCGTAAATACGAAGATGAATCGGGTGAATTTCTGAATGGAAATAATGGATAAGCTGACGGTGCTGGCAGACAGTGCAAAGTATGACGTTTCCTGTGTCTCAAGCGGGAGTTCGCGGAAGAATACGCCCGGAGGCCTGGGCAATAGCGCTGCTACAGGCATATGCCATACATTCACAGGCGACGGCAGGTGTGTATCACTACTGAAGATACTCATGTCAAACTGCTGTATTTATGATTGCGCATATTGTGTGAACAGAGTTTCAAATGATGTGCCTCGTGCTTCCTTCACACCTGAGGAAATTGCATCAGTCACTATCAATTTTTATAGGAGAAACTATATAGAAGGGCTGTTTCTCAGCTCTGCAGTTGTCAAATCACCCGACCATACGATGGAAATGATACTAAAGGCAGTTCGCATGCTGAGAGAGCAATACCGTTTCAACGGCTACATCCATATAAAGGCGATCCCAGGTGCCGATTCTGCACTGATAGAGAAGGCCGGGCACTATGTAGACAGAATGAGCGTCAATATAGAGCTGCCGACCAATGACGGTCTGAAGCTGCTGGCGCCACAGAAAAAGAAGGAAGCAATACTTGGCCCTATGGGCTTTATTAATGAAAAGATCAATGAAACGGATGACAACAGAAGCAGGTTCAGAAGTACGCCCCAGTTTGTTCCGGCAGGGCAGAGCACGCAGATGATCATTGGTGCGACTCCGGATCCGGATGTGAAGATACTCAAGCTTTCAGAAGGTTTGTACAAGCGCTTTGGTATGCGGAGGGTATTTTATTCCGCATATGTGCCGGTATCAAACCATCCGGCGCTGCCTCATTCGATAAGGCCGCCACTGCTACGGGAACACAGGATATACCAGGCTGACTGGCTGCTGAGGTTTTACGGCTTCAAGGCCGATGAGCTGCTGGACGATACCCACAGCAATTTTGATACACAGCTCGATCCGAAATGCGATTGGGCTTTGCGTAACCTGCATCTGTTTCCCATGGAAATCAACAAAGCTGATTATTCACAGCTGCTTCGGGTGCCTGGTATCGGTGTGCGGTCGGCCCAGAGGATCGTCGATGCCAGAAGGATTCAGAAGCTTGACTTTGCAGATGTTAAGAAACTGGGTGTTGTTTTGAAAAGAGCAAGATTTTTCATTACCTGCAAGGGGAAGTATATAGACAAGCTGGAGGCATCTGAGAGCTTTGTCAGGATGAATCTGTTGGCCGGCAGGGAGCGGCTCCCTGCATTGGGTACAGGTTACACCCAGCTGAGCTTTCTTCCGCCCGAGCCATCTCCGCTCAGTCAGTTGGAGGCTCAGTGGAATATCGGAAAACCACAGGATATTATATATGAAGAAAGGCTGATGGAGGCGGGCAGCCAATATGGTACACCCAGCCAATATGGTACACCCAGCCAACCAGTTATCGGTGGCACTGGCAGCCAGCGGGCTGACAATAGAGGTTGGGGTCCAGCGAATGCCAGACCATTGGCAGCGTTGACTGAAGCTGAGTCAAGAGTCGGCAGCCATACTGTGGCTTTATTGTCTGCTTCTGCAGCAAGGTCCGATATGGCGTCTGCATTTGGAGTGCCGACGGCTGAAGATATATCAGCCAGCGTGACAGGTGAGTTGTGATGCTGATCTGGCAGTCAGCGTGACGGGTGAGTTATGATGCTGATCTGGCAGCCAGTGTGGCGGGTGAATTATTATGCTGATCTATGTGTATGACGGCAGTTTCGAAGGTATACTCACGGCAGTATTTGAGGCTTTCTACCGAAAGGAGGCTCCTGATGCAATACAGTCGGAAGATGGTTTGCAGCAGGATCTGTTTGCCTCATACTCGTATATACAGACTGACCCGGCTAAATCCGACAGGGTTTATAAGTCCATATGGAAAAATATATCCGGGGACGCTTTGAAAAATGTTTATCATACCTTCCTTTCCGAGGAGCCTGATGCAGGCACGCTTATTTACCGTTATCTGAAGCTGGGCTGGAAAATGGGAAGCAGCGTAGACTTGTTTCTTTCAAATGATACGGTGTTTAGAGTAATGGATATAAACCGCAGGCTTGGATTCGAAGTACACAGGCTGCTGGGCTTTGTTCGGTTCAGGCAGGTCGGGGAGGGCATCTATTACTCCACCATCAGCCCGGACAACAACGTTGTGGAGCTGCTTGCGCCCCACTTTGCAGAGAGGCTCTCCGATCAGAAATGGATCATTCATGATGTCAGAAGAGAAATAGCTGCGCTTTACAATTTGAAAGAATGGATCGTTTCGGAATTTTCAACCGATGACGTGCCCGATGTCACAGATGAGGAGAAGCTGTATTCAAAGCTTTGGAAAAGGTTTTTTACTACGCTGGAGATACCCTCCAGAAGAAATCCCAAGCTCCAAAGACAGCTTCTGCCGCGCAGATACTGGGAGCATCTCACAGAAAAGTGGTAGCTAGTACAGCTCCTCGTCATCATCATAGTAGGAGAGCTCCATCAATTCATTGTAGAGGCTTTCGATTTCGTCATACTCCTCATACTGCTGGTTTTCCACATTGTCCAGAAACTCCTCGATACTGCTCGTGTTGCTTAGTGAGTGGTTCAGGTCCATGTTTGTGGCAAGTTCGTTGATTTTATCCAGAATCTCCTGTTTGTCGGTCATATGATACCTCCGGTTTCATATAAATCATCGGTTAAATATTATGAGTAATGGTGTCCATTTTATACATTCATTAATAAATCTGCCCGCACAATAATGATGTGAGTATGGTAACTAATGCCATAAACTTTTCTATTGACTTTATGTTACATCATCTGCTACAATAGTAAAGCGCATACGGGGCATACTTATTTTGCGCCCGTGCAGAATATGGCGGCGTAGCTCAGATGGCTAGAGCATGCGGTTCATACCCGCAGTGTCGTTGGTTCAATTCCGACCGCCGCTACCATAAAAATATGCATATGATTATTTAAAATAACCATATGCATAATTTATTACGGCCCATTGGTCAAGCGGTCTAAGACACCGCCCTTTCACGGCGGTAACAGGGGTTCGAGTCCCCTATGGGTCACCACTGAAGCAGGAGGACGCAAGATGCTTCTTCGGCCTCCTGTTTCATTAAAACTTCATCGGGCGCTTAGCTCAGCTGGGGGAGCACCTGCCTTACAAGCAGGGGGTCATAGGTTCGAGCCCTATAGTGCCCACCAAACGAAGGGTCACCTGTTGATAAATTGTTTATCGGCAGGTGATTTTTCATACCGGCATCTTACTATTGTACAGCTTTGTGTTCTGCCTTGAATGTATTGCCCAAACAGGATATACTTAATATTGAATTATCTGGGAGGGGCATGATCTGTGAAAAAAAGATTTGATCCCGGTATGACTGCATTACTGATAATTATAATCAACCTTGTGCAGGTCGCATTGATAGCTGCTGTTTTGCTGTATATCATCGATATGGGCATGGGGACGGAGTTGCTGTCCGATCCGTGGATCGTGGTTCTTCTTGCCGTTATCGCGGCGGCGGTGATCATAAACAGCGCGACTGCTTTCAGAAACAGAGCGGGCTTCATACGAACAGGCCATGAGTTCAGACTGCTGCAGGATACTCTGGCAAGGCTCGAAAAGCTGAATTTTACACTGCGCAGTCAGCGACATGACTTCATGAATCATCTGCAGGTAGTCCACTCACTGATAGAAATGGAAGAATACAAGCCGGCAGGCGAGTACATAGAAAAGGTTTATGGAGATATACAGCAGGTCAGCAAAATAATGAAAACCTCCGTTGCTGCTGTAAATGCGCTGCTTCAGGCAAAGCTGACGGCATGTGAAAAGCAGGGCATAAATATGGAGCTCGAGGTAAGGACCCAGCTTAAGGATCTGGTTATTCCTTCCTGGGAGTTTTGCAGAGTACTTGGGAATCTGATCGATAATGCGATTTATGCGCTTCTCGAGGTCAAAGGTGATAAATCGATAAGGATAGAGCTTTATGAGGATTTGAAAAATTACTATTTTAGAATAATGAACAGTGGTGTGCCAATTCCTGAAAAGCTGGCCGGCAGGATATTTGAGCCGGGATTTACAACAAAGGGCGATAAAGGTGAGGGAATGGGACTTGCGATCTGCAGAGAGACATTGGAGAATGCAGGCGGAAGCATTGGTGTATCATGGGTGAAAGGCTGGACATTTTTTGAAGGGAGCATTCCGAGATAGACCTGTATGAGCTGCTGCCGATTCTGTTGTACAACTGATTCATCTGCCAAATGATACATAAAAGATAACTTTTATGACAAATCAATAACTGAAATGTATAATTCGAAGAACATGGATTTATTCAGGAGGGCAGCAGTAATACAATAAGTACAGATGATAAAAATCATTTATTTTCGGGGAGGTGTATTTATGGATATAGTTTCAGTACTATCAGGTATCGATTGGATACCGCTGCTATGTATAATCGGCGGACTTATATTTGTAATAATAGAGATGCTCCATCCAGGCTTTGGAGCGCCGGGCATTATTGGCATAATACTGCTTGTGGCGGGTGTTGTGCTCTATGCTCAGAGTTTGCTCCAGGCGCTGATATTGATCGTGATCATTCTGGCGGTACTCGGAGCGGCTCTTACACTTGTGCTTCAATCTGCATCAAAGGGCCGTCTTTCAAAGCATCTGGTTCTTAACAACTCTATTGACGATGATGTAAAGTTTTCCGGTGTAGACGATCTCAACTATCTAGTCGGGAGCGAGGGTGTTGCCCTTACGGTGCTGCGGCCATCCGGAACGGCGGATTTCAATGGAGTCAGGCTTGATGTGGTCTCCGAAGGAGATTTCATACAAAAGGGATCTGCCGTGATCATAGATAAAATCGAAGGACTCAGGATCGTCGTGAAACAAAAACCATCCTGATACCGTATTAAGGGTAGACATATCTTGCTGTTTAAACACAGAATACTTATAAAACAGCAAGTAAAACAGTATCGAATACCTGCAGAGCAGTCATACAGTTTTGCAGGTCCGATATAAATCTCTTTGAGTATAATTTGAAAGGAGTCGGATCTGTATGGAAGTTTTAATACCAGTGGGGATCGTATTTGCTATAGTAGTTTTTCTCATATTGTTTTTCAATTTTATCCCTGTCGGCCTGTGGATATCGGCATTTGCGGCAGGTGTGAAGGTAGGCATTTTCACTCTTGTAGGAATGAGACTCAGAAGAGTCATCCCCAGCAAGATCATACTGCCGTTGATCAAGGCGCGCAAGGCTGGGCTTGATATCAATGTAAACCAGCTTGAAGCTCATTATCTGGCAGGAGGCAATGTTGACAAGGTGGTCAATGCTCTTATTGCCGCATACAGAGCAAATATGGATCTTCAGTTCGTCAGGGCGGCAGCAATAGATCTGGCAGGAAGAGATGTACTTGAAGCTGTGAAAATGAGTGTAAACCCCAAGGTCATAGAAACACCGAACATATCGGCTGTTGCTAAAGACGGTATCGAGCTGCTTGTCAAGGCCAGGGTGACGGTCAGAACAAACCTCGACAGACTGATAGGCGGTGCCGGTGAGGCCACCATCATAGCAAGGGTAGGCGAAGGTATAGTAACAACAGTTGGCAGTTCTACATCCCACAAGGATGTGCTCGAGAATCCTGATCTGATTTCGCAAACGGTATTGAACAAGGGCCTCGACGCAGGTACTGCCTTTGAGATACTCTCAATCGATATCGCAGACGTGGATGTCGGCAGAAATATCGGTGCTCAGCTCCAGACCTTCCAGGCCGAGGCTGACAAGAATATAGCACAGGCAAAGGCTGAAGAAAGACGTGCTATGGCAGTAGCAAAGGAACAGGAAATGAAGGCGCTGGTCCAGGAGATGAGGGCAAGGGTCGTGGAAGCCGAGGCCGAGGTGCCAAAGGCCATGGCAAGCGCACTCAACAATGGGAATATGGGCGTTATGGATTACTACAACATGCAGAATGTTGTTTCGGATACACATATGAGGGATTCTATCTCCAAGCTCAATAAGACTGAAGGAAACGAGAAAATTGGCGACAAATAGAACGAAAGGGATATTGTCATGGGAAAATCAATCAACAATCCATTTTCGTTAAGCCCGGAAATGAAGTCCGGCCTTTCGCCGGATCCCGGTATTGTTCGTCCCGGCATCAGGATGCAGGAAAACAGGAGCGGTGTCCAAAGGGTGCCACAGAGGCCGCAGCCCGCATCGGGTCAACGCAGCGACGGCAGCAGAGGTTACAGGGTACCGGCTCCTTCGGGTGCGGTTACTGCAGGCGCTTCCCGCCCGACCATGACTCCGGCAGCTCCTGCACATGCAAATAAACCTGCTCAAGCCGCCGGTAATGGCGTGCCGGTGAAAAGTCAGACCCCGACGCCTGACAGCAGTATGAAGGTGTCTGCTAAGAATCCGAATAAGGCCGTTAGCAAAGGCCAGGTAAATGCTCAGGCGGGCGTCAATAATACAGCCGGCATAATAATGGCTGACGGATTGAAACTGGATTTTTCAGGTGATAACCTGCTGAGAGGCTTTGTCATGTCGGAGGTCCTTGGCAGGCCCAAATGTCTAAGAAGAGGCCGGTGGTGATATTTGTCGAAACGTGTAATGATAGCAGATGATGATATTGGTATGCGGCTGGTTTTAAGGAAGGCAATGGAAAAATCCGGCGATTTCACGATCCTGGGTGAGGCGGAGGACGGCGCTGCCGCTCTCCGCCTTTTTGAAGCTTTGCGCCCCGAGGTCGTTTTTCTTGATGTTGAGATGCCCGGTATGACGGGCGTGGAATGTGCAAAAAGGATAGCCGACATTGAACCGAAGACTATAATAGTGTTTGCGACTGCGCATCAGGAATATATGCCCGAGGCCTTCGAGGTGTATGCATTTGATTACCTTATAAAGCCGTTCAAAGTAAACAGGCTCGAACAAACACTGGACAGGATCAAGGGTACGGAAAATATAAAACCGGATTTATATGAGAAAGAACAGATCAAAGGTGCCAATACCCCAAAGAAGCTGATGATCAAAAACAAGGAAGGCATCAGCGTCGTAGATATGGATGAGATCATACTGGTTCAGCGGGAGGACGGGACTACAGCCATATACACTCTTCAGGACAGATATACCACATCAGATGGTTTGAGCGAACTTGAAGAGAAGCTTGATGAAAGTATCTTCTTCAGATGTCATAAGTCATATATCATCAATATCAACTATATCAGCAAAATATACCCTTACGGGCGCTGGACCTATATTATAAAGCTTAAGGGAACCGAAAAGGACGCCCTGCTGACCCGTGAGAGCTATGAAAAACTTGAGAAGTTGTTTAATTAAAGAGAATTTAATTCCCTATTTGTTTTCCGGCTTAAATACTACCATTGCAAGAGGCGGTACGTTGATGCTGATCGAATATTGCCTTTGTTGATGTTCTATTTCCTCAGAGTGTACGCCTCCGAGATTTCCAACATTACTTCCGCCATACAACTCCGAATCACTGTTCAGTATTTCTGCATAATGAGTGTCATAGGGAACACCGACCCTGTAGTTGTTGTAAACTGTAGGTGTGAAGTTGCACACAAATACAAGGACGTCATCATTGCTGCGTCCCTTACGCAAAAAGGATATTATGCTATGATCGCTGTCATTACAGTCGAGCCATTCAAAACCGTCATAACTGAAGTCCACCTCATGCATAGCCTTTTGTGTCGTGTACAGCTTATTCAGGTCTCTTATATAATCTTTCAGCTTGCCGTGCAATTCATAATCCAAGAGGTGCCAGTCGAGGCTCTGGCGGAAGTTCCATTCGATGAACTGGCCGAATTCGTTGCCCATGAACATGAGCTTTTTGCCCGGATGCCCGTACATGTATCCGTAGGTGACCCTGAGACCGGCGAATTTCTGCCAGTAGTCACCGGGCATTTTTCCAATCATCGACCGTTTCCCATGGACGATCTCATCATGGGAGAGCACCAGTATGAAGTTTTCACTCATGGCGTACATTATTGAAAATGTGATGAGGTTGTGATGATATTTTCTATATATGGGATCCATACTGACATACCTGAGGTAATCATTCATCCAGCCCATGTTCCATTTATAAGAAAAACCAAGACCACCGGTGTATGGCGGCTTTGTTATCATGGGCCAGGAGGTCGATTCTTCAGCTATCATCATAATTCCCGGGAAATAGTTGAATACCGTGGAATTCAGCTGCTTGAGAAACTGCACTGCTCCGAGGTTTTGATTGCCGCCATATTCGTTGGGTATCCATTCGCCCTTTTTCTTTCCATAGTCGAGATAGAGCATCGATGCGACTGCATCTACCCGCATACCGTCGATATGATATTTTTCGAACCAGAAGACAGCGTTTGAAATGAGGAAGTTTTTCACTTCATGGCGGTTATAGTTGAATATCAGCGTGCCCCAGTCAGGATGCTCGCCCTGACGCGGATCGCTGTGCTCATACAGCGCTGTGCCGTCAAATTTCGCCAGACCGTGCCCGTCCTTGGGAAAATGAGCTGGCACCCAGTCCATTATTACGCCTATTCCGTGTGTGTGGCACTGATCCACAAGATACATGAAATCATCGGGACGTCCGAAACGGCTTGTGACGGAGTAGTAGCCGGTCACCTGGTAGCCCCATGAGTCGTCGAGGGGATGTTCCGAGACAGGCAATAATTCAATATGTGTGTAACCCATGTCTGTGGCATAGGATACGAGCCTGTCAGCAAGTTCCCTGTAGGAAAGGAAGCCGTTGTCATGTGACTTGGCCCAGGAGCCGAGATGGACTTCATATATGGATACAGGCTTACCAAAGGTGTTCTCTGAATCCCTGCACCTGATCCAGTCGCCATCATGCCACTCGTATCCATCCAGGTCATATACAACAGATGCAGTATCCGGACGGAGTTCACTGAAAAAAGCATACGGATCGGATTTTAGCAGAATTTCGTCGGATTGTGTCCTGATCTCGTATTTATACATTTCACCGGTCGTTATATCAGGGATAAATACGGACCAAACTCCCGTACTGCCGATGGGCTGCATCGGGTGGCTCCGGCCGTCCCAATAGTTATAGTTGCAGACCAGGCTGACTGATTTTGCTGATGGGGCCCAGACCGCAAAATGAATGCCTTTCCGGCCGTTCACAGTATGGGGGTGGGCGCCCAGCTTCTCATAGATCTTGTGGTGGCTGCCTTCGTTAAAAAGATAAAGGTCAAAGTCCGTTATATATTGAGCTGGTTTTTCTTCATTTATATGTTCATTTCCTGGAGCTTTTTTCATTTTCATACCCCAATTCCGATAATCTATATGTATATTATACAGTAATATATTGGAGAAAGCCAAGTTTGTCCTGCTAAACATGAATAATAATATATCTGCCTTGTATTAGAGCCGGCTAATGCTGTTCTGCCTCACAAACCGGATCAATTCTCCACTGCTGGGCGATTTTACTGAAATGCTCCCAGAATCTATTGTATGATTTCATCTCAAGAACGCAGAAAAATGAAGGGACAGCAATAAACAAGAAGATGCAGAATATTGTTTCGGCATTAACAGGACTGTAAATTGCTCTTGAAGAATACATTACCAGCAGTAAAATCACCAGGTAAACCAAAAGGGAGACTGACGGCATGCAGGAAGGATCCAGACTTGTCCTGCCGTCCTTCGAATGGATGCCGATCCTGCAATCCAGCAGGTTAATGCGTTTTTGCATAGATATATAAGTACGCAATACTGGTGTGGCATTGCGTTCTGAAATGGTAAATGTCTTTTGTTCATTGTTAAAGTCTTTCGCCGCGGTTTTTAGAAGCTCTTTGCATCTTTGCCCGGAAAGGTCGAGTGTAATCTTTCTTTTACTCATTTCTACTCCTTGAGCCAACAATTCAGTCAGCAGTTAACAAAAGCTCAAATTCAATCTCATGCAATATTGGGATCCCGTCATTGCCGTACAGCGGTATTTCAGGCTTAAGCTGCCTGGATTTTACTATGGAGTTGCGGTGTAGTGCTTTCATATCAAAATTGCGTTTCTGGTAGAACCTTATTGCTCTTGTATTGTCGTTTGTCGTAATAAGCCATACTCTGCTGCAGCCATGAGCCTTTGCAGCCTCCACTGCCTCTGCCAGTAATGCACAGCCGATACCTTTGTTTTCTTCAAAGCTTTCGAGCAATACTATTTCACACTCTCCATTGCATATCGAATAGAGGATCATTCCCTTGATGATATTGTTTTCGGCATAAAGGAAGCCCGGAAGCTCTCCGACTTTATGTATCCTGCCGCCAGATACGATCATATCCGAGCCCCAGTTCTGTCTTGTCAGGCTAACGACTTCATTTCGTTTACCTTCTTCGATTTTACAAATGGCCATAGATAAATACTCCTATTTTACTCATATCCCAGCAACGATTAATGCTGAGAGTTGAAGGACTCAAAGGAGCTCTCTTTTGAATACTGCTATAACATATCTGGACTGGCCCTGGCTCATATTCGTGTCAAAACATGTCACCAGCTCCCATCCCTCTGAGCCCAGTTGATTCAGCTCATTCTGGAACACATTGAGGTCAAGGATGCCGCCCATAACTCCCTTTGCTTCGAATTGGACCGTCTGATATTGCCATCTTGCCATGAATCGTCACCTATCCTTCCTAGTGGTATTGTTGACCTTTTTCCTGATACAATATGGCTCCCACTTGCTTGTCTTATGGTATTCTATACACTCCTCACATTTCCCGTGTCTTTCGCAGCTTTTTTTTCTGCACGGACATGGGTCTGTTTCGGTTGATCGCATTTTGCACCTCCTGCTTCCGATATGATTCACTCCTTCAGCATGTCGATCCTGCTCATAATTTCGTCAGCATTCGTATACCCCAGTACCTTTGACTGCTTGAGCAGCTCCTCCGCCCTCTCGAAGTCCCCGACCATGGCATATGCCAAAGCAGCATTTCCATGAGCGACCGCCAGGCTAGGATTAAGTTCGATAGCTTTGTCAAACTCCACTATAGCTTTTTCGGTTCATTCTTGATTATATAAAGTGTACCGAGGCTGGAGCGCAGCTCGGCATAATCGGGATCGATCTCCAGAGCCTTTGTGTAGCTGTCCTCCGCATTGTTAAGATCACCGTTCTGACGGTATGCCACACCCAGGTTTACCCAGTTTGAAACCGATGTATTGTCTTCATCCAGAGCTTTCTTATATGTCTCTATAGCATTATCGCAGTCGCCAAGCTCCAAATAGCTTCCGCCGATCAGGCTGTAAACTTCTGACAGTTTATATTTATCAGTTCCTTTTGCTATTGCATCATTCAGAACCTCGATCGCTTCTTCATACTTACCATCCTGATAAAGCTCAGATCCCTTCACTGCGGATGCATCGCCGCCCCCTCCAGTTAATGATGTGCAGGATGCAGGCAGAGAAAGCAACAATATGCTTATAAATAGAATGACAAGTTTTTTCATAAATAACCCCCGTCTGTTTTTTGTGATATATTCATTATACTATTAATTTCATACATTTTCTTCATTGAGAAATGCAAGTACGAATGCCAGTGGAGAATTCCAATATATGCATATCTCGTTGGATGAAAAGCTTGCGGCCAGGTCCGCATAGCATTTTGCCGGGGGAGTGTCCTTGCTGAACAGTCTTGATGCCGGATCCCTTTCAAGCTCCATTATCCTGTCGAAGGGACCGCCGGTCAGCATGCCGGGGACTGCACTGTCAAGGATCATTGACTGTCTGTGATGGGGGTTTCTTGCACAATATTCTCCGCAGCCCGTAACATAGCTGATCCCGTTTGCATTCCTGCCCATAAGATAATGAAAATGATCCATTGCGGATTTTTTGTATTTAGGATCATGGTCCGATATATATGCCAGAAGCAGCGTCATGGCATTATTTGCCGCGTCCATGTTGCTGCCCCAGGGGTAATGCTCCAGACTGATTCCATAACCATCTTTTTCTGCTGTTTCATAAATGCGGTCGGCGTCCTTTATGAAGCAATCCTTCACTTTATTGTGCAGGGTGCTGTTTTTATCTGCCCTATCCGACAACAAAAATGCGATCATGGCATAGGAACCATTGTCTCTCCATCCAAAGCCCGGCTTCGGCAGAGGGTTATCATTCAGGAAGGAGAGGTACTCATCAGCTCCGGTCGTGCTGAACAGCTCCGCCGCGGCCCAGCATCTCTCATCAAAGGAGATATTGTCGCCGTAAGCTCCGGTCCGGAAGAAGGAAGGATCCTTGTACTCTTCCTGCTGCGGATTCATTGCAAGCCATTTCCAGGCCATTTCAGCCGCCTTGATGCATTTGTCTGCAAATACCGGATCCTGGGCGAGGCAGAATCTTGAAGCATGGGCCATGGCACCTGCGAATGAGCCGGTCGCCTGGGCGGATACCGGAGAGAGATAAAGCTGTGCAAGATCGTTTTCCGGCATTATGCCCTGAGGAGAGTGGTTTTGTGTAGTAACCTTGTGATAAACACCACCGGTCGAGGGATGCTGCATTTTCAGCATCCATTCAAGCTCATAACGGATTTCATCCGAAAGCCTGCAGGGTCCGCCGAAGTCCAGCGAGGAAATGCTCGGAAAGAGCTCGGATGCCATCATCAAATCTACCACTGTCTTGGCTGCCGGAGTGATATAGCGCCCGTAATCCCCGGCGTCATGCCAGCCTCCCGACACATCGGCCACTACGCCTCCGTATACAGGATCGTTCGGGTCATAATATGATGCCTTATCCAAATGACACGGGCCGTGGGCAAAGCAGCCTGCATATTCGCCGCTGATCCCGCCGCCTCCGCAGCGCTGATAGTAAAACATCTTGAGTATAGCTTTTGTTACGTCTGAATATACTGAATCCCCGATTTCAAAAAATGGAGATCGCTCGTTACCTGCCTCAATATAGTAGGTACCATTGTCGGTAATATTTGTGAAGTCAGCTGTCCATAGTTTATCACCACTGTTTTTATCAACCGCCGGCACTCCGCTTGGGTCGGGGTTCCATGCCACGGCTTCGCCCTCGTAAACCAGGCCGCCGTTGCTTTTGTATACGCAATACCGATTGACTTCTTTTGTTATCAGAGCTGTTTTTTTGTCTGCGGTTCTGTAGCCTGCCTGATTCAGGTGGATCGAGCTATTACTGCCGGTGCTTTTGATATTATTTTTCATCATAACCTCATCATAATACATTTTCTTATTATAATTTTATCATAAGTAGATACTTGTTCAATATGAAAGAAAAAACCCGTCTGAAACTTCGATCCGGCCGTTTATGTGCACTCCGCTTTGTTCCGTAATATGCTTGTTCAAAGGCGCTATGTATAATTTGCTGTGTGATAAAAAATTAACATATACTTTTTGAGAATATTATAGTAAAATAATTGTTGGCATATCTGCCATGCTTTGCACATATGCGGCATGAAACTCGCAAGTCGAAGCAAACCCGGGAAAAACCGGTTAATGGATGATCCGTCAGTATAGCCGGATCACAATATTCAATTGGAAAGGGGTCATAGAATGATTTATTCACATGAAGTTGAAAGAATGACGTGTGTGGCAAAGGGACCCAATCACGGTCCTGCGCCGATTCCCCAGGAAGGGAAATGGGTACAGTCCAAGGAGATCAAGGATATATCCGGCCTGACGCATGGAATAGGCTGGTGTGCACCGCAGCAGGGAGCCTGCAAGCTTACCCTCAACGTTAAGGATGGAGTTATACAGGAAGCATTGGTCGAGACCATCGGCTGCTCCGGCATGACTCATTCCGCTGCAATGGCATCTGAGATACTTCCAGGCAAAACTGTTCTTGAAGCATTGAATACTGACCTGGTATGCGACGCTATCAACACTGCTATGAGAGAGCTTTTCCTGCAGATCGCATACGGCAGGACACAGACTGCATTTTCCGAAGGCGGCCTCCCGATAGGAGCGGGCCTTGAGGATCTTGGCAAGGGCCTTAGGAGCCAGGTCGGAACCATGTTCGGAACGCTGGCAAAGGGTCCCCGGTATCTGGAATTGGCGGAAGGCTATGTTACCCGTACCGCACTTGATGAGAACAACGAAATCATTGGCTATGAATTTGTTCACCTCGGCAAGATGATGGAAATGGTCAAGAAGGGTATTGATGCCAATGAAGCTATCAAAAAAGCAACCAGCAAGTACGGTCGGTTTGATGAAGCTGCAAAGGTCATCGATCCGAGAGAAGAATAATGGGGGAGGGTCAAAGACATGGCATTGTTTGAAAGTTATGAAAGAAGGATAGACCAGGTTAATGCCGCTCTGAAAAAATACGGCATCGCCTCGATCGAAGAAGCTAAAAAGATATGTGACGACGCTGGCGTAGACGCATACAATATAGTTAAGGCAATCCAGCCGATATGCTTTGAAAATGCATGCTGGTCTTATACAGCCGGTGCAGCCATAGCTATCAAAAAGGGCTGCAGAAAAGCTGCCGATGCTGCCGAAGCAATAGGCGAAGGCCTTCAGGCATTCTGTATCCCGGGATCTGTTGCAGATGACAGAAAGGTTGGTCTGGGCCATGGAAATCTCGGAGCTATGCTGCTTCGCGAGGACACAAAATGCTTTGCATTCCTGGCAGGACATGAATCCTTTGCAGCTGCAGAGGGCGCTATCGGTATAGCAAGATCCGCCAACAAGGTAAGGACTGAGCCCCTCAAGGTAATACTCAACGGACTTGGCAAGGATGCTGCTCAGATTATTTCCAGGATCAATGGTTTTACATATGTTCAGACAAAGTTCGATTATTTCACCGGCAAGCTTGATATAGTCAGAGAGATCGCTTACTCCAAGGGTGAAAGATCCAAGGTCAGATGCTACGGAGCTGATGATGTAAGAGAAGGCGTTGCTATAATGCATCTGGAAAAGGTTGACGTTTCCATCACCGGTAACTCGACAAATCCGACCAGATTCCAGCACCCGGTAGCAGGCACCTACAAGAAGGAATGTTACGAGCTGGGTAAAAAGTACTTCTCTGTCGCTTCAGGCGGCGGCACCGGCAGAACTCTCCATCCGGACAACATGGCGGCAGGTCCTGCTTCTTACGGCATGACTGACACAATGGGAAGAATGCATTCTGACGCTCAGTTTGCAGGATCATCCTCAGTACCGGCCCACGTTGAAATGATGGGACTTATCGGAATGGGCAACAACCCGATGGTCGGCGCAACGGTTTCTGTAGCAGTGGCTGTCCAGGAAGCAGCAGACGCAAACCGCTTCTGAGAAGTGACGGGTATAACTGATATATAGCACGTAAGAGGATTTTTCAAGTCATAATGTGATTTGAGAAGTCCTCTTTTTTACTGTTTCAGCATTTCCCATATACTTTGGTGCAGTCCCTGTCGAAACGTTTTGCAAGGAAAAGTGCCAGATCGGAGGTACTGATAAGAGTGTATCCGTCATCACAATATGTCGGATATTCAGATACTCCTGCGCTGCAATGGATCGATGAGATGGTCACGCCATCCACGGGCGGGATATAGGTATTTGCTACCTCTGAGCATATTTTTTCGGAAAGCGCCCTGGCAGCATCCGCGTCTGTATCGGGCAGTATGACTATCATTTCGTCGTTACGGTACCAGGCAATGATATCCGAAGGCCTAAGGCATTTCAGGACAGCCAGATTGAAAATCGATAGTATATGACTGCCAACGGCCTGACCATAGGAAGCATTGATCTCGCCGAAATGGTCAAGTGCCAGCATTATTACACTGACAGGCATGTTCCTTTCCTTAGCCGCAGCGACCTCGGCATCCAACATCCTCCCCGCATGGCTTTTGTTATACAGCTCATTGAGTTTATCCTTTGAAAACCTGTTTCTCAGTTCATTTATAAATGAACTGTTTTCTTTGTACAAAAGCCAAAACATCAATGCTGTTGAAGATGAGAAGAACAGTAAGGCTGCCAATACCGCAATAACTATGCGTGCAGCCAGATAACCCCTGCCTGTCAGATAACCTGATACAAAAAATACAGCGATCCCTGGGATCGCGCTGATAAGTGCCAGTAAGGGCAGCCTCCGCCCCAATTTGGTATTGCTGATCATATCCATAACGCTCATACTCCGACTAAAAGAATGGCAGCACATAAACCATTGTCAGTATATATTGTCAAGATTTACATGCGACATACGGTAGTATATCACAATAATGTAATTTGTGGTAAAAAATTTGGGCTTTTTTTATTACAAATTTTCGACAAAAAATACAAAGCGGGGTCAGGCTTGAAATATTCCTTTTTATCGGGGTCAGGCTTGAAATATTCCTTTATTATTGTTTTCAATAATAAAGGAATATTTCAAGCCTGACCCC
>JAEYRV010000009.1 GCA_023435305.1 Bacillota bacterium | reverse complement strand
TATAAAAAAAAATAAAAAAATAATAATAAAACACCCCCCACCCCGTTTTTAACCGCTTTTTATTGCTCGTATATCTGCTTTATTACTTCTTCGATGCTTATACTGTTTATGTTTATGTCGCGGACAGGCAGTATTTCGAGGAGGCGTGCAATCTCCGACTTGACGTCTGTCTTTGTCGCGTCAATGACGACCTTTGCGGTGAACGGGTCGAACAGCTCGGCGTCGAGGTCTTTTATCTCGGCTTCGCTCACTTCTCTGGAGAACTTGAGCTCGATAACCTTTCTGTCGGCGAAAAATGTATGCAGCTTTTCGATAGAGTCGTCATATACAAGGGTGCCTTTGTTTATGATGCTCACATTCTGGCAAAGGTCTTCGATATCGCCCATATCGTGGGTCGTTACTATGAATGTGATGCCTTTGGTCCTGTTTACATCCTTTACAAATGTCCTGATCGCTTCCTTGGATATCATGTCCAGGCCGATGGTCGGTTCGTCAAGGAACACCAGAGGCGGATGGTGAAGCATGGCTGCAACGAACTCGCATTTCATCCTTTCACCCAGTGAGAGCTGTCTGACCGGCTTCTTGATTACTTCTTCTATCTTCAGAACCTTTGAAAAATACTCCAGATTATCTTTGTAAAGCTGATCCGGTATTTCATACATTTTTTTGTTGAGGGCAAAGGCATCCACAGGGGGCAGATCCCACCAGAGCTGGGATTTCTGTCCCAGGACGACGCCGATTCTTTTTACAAGGTCTTCTCTCTGTGTCCAGGGAGTGTAGCCCAGGACGTCCACGACGCCTTCGGACGGAAACAGTATGCCTGAGAGGATCTTTATGGTGGTGGACTTGCCTGCTCCGTTAGGACCTATCAATCCACGGATCTCACCTTTTTTCACAGTCAGGTTAATATCCTTCACAGCGTCTATATATATGGTGTTAGGCGCAAAAAGCGATTTGAACGATGAGAGCAGTCCTGACTTGTCCCTTTGATGGACCTTGAAGGTTTTTTTCAGATCCTTGACCGTTATCACGTTTTCAGTTATATTTTCACTCATATTTGTACTCGTTTTCTTATTCATATTTCTAGCCTCCTGCGCTTGAATACTTTTTCAGGCATATATTCCATAACTTCAGACTTCCGAGGAAAAACAGGACCGTGCATACCAGACTGTAGGCCATGCTGACATCCAGCGCCCCAAGCAGGACCTTCGAGGGTATATAAGCCCAAACGGCAAATGGAACTGCAGTGGTGAATATAAACTTGAGAGCATTGGAATAGATATCTATCGGATACTCTCCAAACCTCGAAAGAAAACCAAATATCTCATCCATTCTGCCCAGCCTGACAAGAACGATAACCATGCAGGAGAATAATACATGAAGCGACATGGTAAGTATCACACCAACTACGATATATACCAGAAACAGCGCTATCTGAAAAAATCCAATACTCAGCTGCATTTTTACCACCGAATAGATCGCAATGGCGATTCCGGCCAATATGGAGCCGGTACTGTTCAGACTGAAGCCGCTGGTAAGAATGATCCCGATTGGTGGGTAGGGTTTTAGCAGCAGCCTGTCCAACTCGCCTCTCCAGATAAGATTGCTTATGAACCACTGAAGTTCGCCAAAAAGCAGGTTTTGCAAGCCCAGAACGATCAGCAGGACCCCCTGGAACAGAATTATCTGATCCAGATTCCATCCCGGAAAACCTTTTGTCTGCGTGAATATCAGGTATTGCAGCAATGGGCTGATGGAGGAGAAAATCAGTGCGATAACGGAAGTCAGAACAAAGTTGAACCTGTACTCCATTTGCTTTGCAATATTCAGTTTAGTATTCAGTATGAACAAGCCAAATAGCCTGATTAACTTTTTCATTCCTTAACCTCCGGCCGAGCAGAACTTCTTTGTGACCGTTTTCCACATTATTTTATATATAATGTATAGGACGACTATCCATAACAATTCCAGCAGCACTGTCCTGAGCATCATTTCCGGAGGCCTGATGGTCTCTTTGTTCAGGAAGAACTGGATCGGCCAATAAATGATATATTTAAATGGGAGAAAATCCAGTATCCTGTTGAGCCAGTCTGGATAGAACTCCATCGGTATGATCGCACCGCCTGCTATGTAGATGAACAGATCATTCAGCCAAATGATGGAGGTGTTGTTCTTAAGCGACATTGCTGTCAGACCCAGGATGAAGGAAAACAGGTAATTGACCATCGAGGCCAGAATAGCTATGGGCACATATTTTATAAAGGACAATGGCGTCAAAAAGTGCGGGAACAATATCAGACTGTAAACGACCATGCCGGGGAGGAAGTCCATAAACTGTGCGATGATCCTGGACGCCACCGATTCGGCCAGCCTGAAACGGAAGAACGGATAAGGCCTGAGCAGGTGCATGGCGAAATCTCCCGATACTATGTCACGGGAGATATCATGGGCGACATTGTTCCAGATAAAGGCATTGACTATGTTGAGGGATATGGAATACCATGCTATCTGCTCCAGAGTGTAGCCCTTTATCTCAGTGGCGTTATTATATGTATATATACTTGTAAAAAGTATCAGGTTCACTATGAGGAGTATCGGCTGTGTCAGAACAGACATGGCAAAGGTCCATCTGTAAACAAACAGCTGTTTGAAAGATACCTTCATTGATTCTATAAACTTACCCATGTAGACCTCGCTATTTACTGTTATTCGAAAATTTTAGCACTTTTATCCAATACAAGCAACAGAAAAAATAATTATATACATATTGCGGCCCCAGGCAAGGTTAATCCGGCACCATCCACTTTAGGTTAAAGAGGCGGCTGGTCCAAAATTCAAGTAAAGTCCTCGTCCACTGAGGCGGCTGGTCTAAAATTCAAGTAAAGTCCTCGTTCACTGGGGCGGCTGGTCCAAAATTCAAGTAAAGTCCTCGTTTATTGGGGTCACTGGTCCAAAATTCAAGTATAGTCCTCATTGGGATTGAAATGATTTACATAAAGTAAGCATATACTCTTTATGTCAAATAAAGTACGAGTTTTTTTTATTTTACCAGGACTTTAGTTGAAAAATGGACCATAAATTTTCGAGGAGTGATTATGTAACCATAAACCGGCAGATGATAATAGTTGACGAAAATACGGCAACAAGGTATTTCGCCGGCAGCCGCTTTGGGGTAGAATAGAAGACAGAAAGAACAGATGCTTAATGAGGGCTGAAATGAAGCTGCTTTTTAATGACGGGTGGAAATTCACAAAAACGAAGCTGGACGCAATACCGGAAATTCTGGATAAGAGTGATATTGAGTGGTTCGGTGTGGATATTCCACATGATTGGTTGATATATGATACAAATAATCTCTATGAGACGGGTGAAGGCTGGTATAAGAAATGCTTTGACCTGAAGGCTGTAATGGGTCGGTGGGCGATAATCGCAGGTGAGGACTCAAGGAGAGCTGCAATGATTGCTCCAGAGGATGTTTCAGCGAATATTGCTGACAAGCTTGTCAGTATACGCTTCGAAGGCGTATATATGGATTCCACTGTATTTGTCAATGGCAGTGTTGCAGGTGAATGGAAATATGGATATTCTACATTTGAATTTGAAATAAACAAGTACCTTAAGCCAGGTGAAAACGAAATCAAGGTCCGAGTAGTATATCAGAGCCCAAACAGCCGTTGGTATTCAGGGGCCGGTATCTACCGGAATGTGTGGCTCAGGATCTCCGAGCCGGTGCACTTTGTACCGGATGGCATTTACATATCAACAAGGAGAACCAGTGAGACCGACTCGGAGTCGGATAACTGCTGGAGGGTGGATATTGATTCGGAAGTAGTTGACCAAACCGGCAAGTGCAGGACTGCGCTGGTAAGACACACAATTATCGGCAGCGATTTTGTTGAGCCCGCAGCCAGTGGTGGGGCTGTTCCCAATGCCGGTGTTTCAACCGGTTATGAAACTGCATGCAGCGATAGAGATACAGTTAATGGTGTAATTTCTATCTGTGAAGGAAGTAGTGCTGCCGGCGGTGGAATTGCTGCCTGTAAAGGAGATGTGGCTTGTGATGTTGATGTAGCCGGCGGCAAAATTGCTATATCTCAGCATAAGACCGATTTACAAGAGGGTGCCATAACAGACAGGCAGGTGCTTTTTATTAAGGGCCCGCACTTGTGGAGTCTTGATGATCCGTACCTTTACAAGCTCAAATCCGAGCTTGTTGTCGATGGTGTTATTATGGATACAGTCATACAGGACATTGGTTTCAGGAGCCTTCGACTGAACTGTGATAAGGGCCTTTTCCTGAATGACAAACATGTGAAGCTGCATGGGGCCTGCCAGCACCATGACCTTGGTGCGCTGGGGGCGGCAGTGAACAAGGCTGCATTGAGGCGGCAGCTCACGATACTGAAGGAGATGGGTGTCAATGCCGTCAGGACCGCACATAATATGCCTGCTGTGGAGCTTATGGAGCTGGCTGATGAAATGGGATTTCTGATCGTTTCAGAAGCTTTCGATATGTGGGAGAGGTCAAAGACAGAATATGATTATGCAAGGTTTTTCAATGAGTGGTGTAAAAAGGATGTTGCAGCCTGGATCAGAAGGGACAGGAATCATCCAAGCCTGATGATGTGGAGCATCGGCAATGAAATATATGACACCCATGTTAGTGAAAGAGGAGCCGAGATCACCAGGATGCTGAGGGAACTTGTGCTGGAACATGACCCCCGTCATAATGGCTTTATCACCATTGGTTCAAATTATATGTGGTGGGAGAATGCCCAAAGGTGTGCAGAGGAACTGCAGGCGGCGGGATATAATTACAGCGAATCGCTGTATGAGGAACACCACAAGAAGCACCCGCATTGGGTCATCTTTGGCAGCGAAACATCCTCTACGATACAGAGCAGAGGGGTATACCATTTCCCTGCCGACAGGACAGTCATGACCCACGAGGACGAACAATGCTCATCACTGGGTAATTGCACCACCAGCTGGGGAGCAAAAAGCAGTCAGAGAAATATTATCGACGACAGGGATGCGGAGTTTTCTCTTGGGCAGTTCATTTGGTCCGGCTTCGACTATATCGGGGAGCCGACGCCGTATTTCACAAAGAATTCATATTTTGGACAAATAGATACCGCGGGCTTCCCGAAGGATTCCTTTTACCTGTACCAGGCTGAGTGGACCAACTGTAAAAAGGCTCCGATGGTACATATATTGCCATACTGGGACTTTAATGAGGGCCAGATCATCGATATCAGGATATATTCAAATGCACCGAAGACAGAGTTGTTTTTCAATGATGAATCACAAGGCGTATTTGAAATCGATCATAAAAAAGGTATGCAATTGAGTGGAGAATGGCAGCTGCCATATAAGAAGGGTGTCATAAAGGCAGTGGCCTATGATGAGAACGGCAGGGTCATAGCGACAGATGTCCAAAGCTCCTTCAGCGACGCTGCGAGGATCGTCTTGAAAGCCGACAAAGCCAGCATGCTGGCGGATGGACAGGATATGATATTCGTTGAGATCTCCATGGAGGACAAGGATGGAAATCCCGTAGCAAATGCAAACAACAGAGTAGAAGTGACTGTGAGCGGAGCAGGCCGGCTGGTGGGCCTGGACAACGGGGACAGTACAGACTGTGACGCATATAAGGGAACCAGCCGCAGGCTGTTCTCGGGTAAGCTGCTGGCAATGATCGCTGCCAGGCAGGAAGCGGGAGAACTCAGAATAACCGTATCATCGCCAGGCCTGGAGACGCAGGAGGTAACATTTTATGCTACCGAAGCTACCGAAGCTACCGCAGCGGCCGAAGCTACCGCATCTACCGCAGCTACCGCAGCTACCGCAGCTACCGCAGCTACCACAGCTACCACAGCTACCGCAGCTACCACAGCTACCGCAGCTACCACAGTGGCAGCAACTACCGCAGCATCCGGTGCGATACTGTGTAATACGGTGCTTGAGGATCCGCCAATTTTCGTTTCATCGATCTGTGCCTCGTATGATAATTCGACCCAATGCAAAAAAACATATGGTGTATCTTCATTGATGGAGAATGCGAGATCCGAACCCAATTATGAGATACCGATCAGAAAAATCGAGCTGATTAATCACGGCAGGAACCATCTTAACAAGAGAAATCCTTCTGCAACCATATCTGCACGGCTGCTGCCTGAGAATACTACTTATGGAGATATCGAGTGGAAGGCTGTTACACCTGAAGGTATAGTTACGAATATCGCAAAGGTCGATGTCAATGGTACCGGAGTATGTGTTACAGCGCTGAGCGACGGTGAATTCAGGCTTCGCTGCACTGCCCGGAACGGGCGAAGGACGCCGGGGGTCGTATCTGAACTGGAATTTGTGATAACCGGTATGGGCGAGGCCTAACAGCTCAAAGGGATAACCACGCTGTGCATTAGTGTGAGGGAAGAACTCAATATCCAGGGCTTTAAATTCAGTAAACATGGCGGTCAATAGAATCATTTCAGGAAAAGAGAAAATGGAAGGAGAGGCAGACATGATTGGTAATATAGGGGTCGAACTGGTTAGAAAAACGTTGAGAGAGGAAATCGACAATAATGGCATAGCAGGAGGAAACCTGCTGGTTATCCATGAGGGGAAGGAGATCCTTTACCATGAGGATGGATTTGCCGATATCGAGCGAAGGCTCCCCATCAAAAGGGATACGATTTTCAGGCTCTACTCCATGACCAAGCCGGTCACGGCATCTGCCGTCATGATCCTTATGGAGCGTGGTATGCTAGATCTGTATGAGCCGGTCGGCAAATTTCTCAAGGGATTCAGAAACCAGATGGTCCAGAAAAGCGATGGCAGTATCGTGCCGACTGAAAGGGAAATGACCATCAAGGATCTGCTTTCCATGACCTCCGGTCTGGTGTATGGAGGCGAGGACAAAGCGGGTCTGGACACCGGAGAGGTGTTCGCCGAAATAGATAAAAGGCTCCTTGGCGATAACCCGATGAGTACTCTTGAGGCCATGAACAGGCTTGGGAAATGCTCACTCGCATATCAACCTGGATCCTACTGGATATACGGGACATCGGCGGATGTTCTTGGGGCAGTCGTGGAAGTGGTCAGCGGCATGAGCTTCGGTGAGTTTCTGCACAAGGAGATATTTGAGCCACTTGGGATGCACGATACCGGCTTCTGGGTGCCTGAGGAGAAAAGGGCCCGCATGGCAAAGGCATATGCAAGCGATGGCAAGGGAGGGCTGGTACATTATACGGGCAATAATCTCGGGATCATTAATGCTATGGACAGAAAGCCAGCATTTGAATCGGGGGGAGCTGGTCTGGCTTCCACTATCGATGATTATGCAAAATTCGCCAAAATGCTCATGAATGAGGGGGAATTGGACGGCACAAGAATTCTGCTGCCAGGAACAGTCAGGTATATGACTTCAGCAACCTTGAATGCGGTTCAGCAGCAAGGTTTTGATACATGGTTAACACTCTGCGGGCACAGCTATGGCAATCTGATGCGCGTTATGACCGACTGCAGCAGGGCAGGGATAATCGGCAGTCCTGGTGAATATGGGTGGGATGGCTGGCTTGGTGTATACTTCTGCAACTGTCCGAGTGATAAACTGACCATCCTGTTCATGATGCAGAAAACTGATACAGGCACGACCCCGCTTGTACGAAAGCTGCGCAACATTATCCTCAGCTCATGCCGTTGATAGTGATTTGTACATGGCCTGTGCGCGCGCTATCAAATGCATCTGAAGACATTGACAAAATATTATCAATATTGTAAAATAATAAGTGAAAGCCGAGTCCCGAGAATTATCTTTGGACAAAGCAGCAGTAAAAAAAATAAGCATCTGACGCCAAATACAAAGCTGTCACGGGACAATCTTAGCTGAAACGCAGCGGAGGCCCATGATCGATCCGATATAAGGCGAAAGGCACAGCGATATATACATTTCGGTAACGATATTATTGCGCCTTTCGGGGCGCTTTTTTATTTTGGATCAAGCTTATGGAAGCGGCATATGCCATGGATGTGAAGAGGTATGGCGTGCGGTATTCTGTATGGATGTGAAGAGGAATGGTGTGCGGTATTCTGTATGGATGTGAAGAGGAATGGCAGGCGGTATTCTGTATGGATGTGAAAGAGGATTTGTATGACCGGCAGGTGAACCGGATCGAAGATATATGTAATACGAACATTTGAGGAATATAGGAGGTTGAACGAATGGAAACAAGAGTTGCTATTATCGGGATCATTGTAGAGGACAACGAATCGGTTGAGAAGCTAAACAGTGTGCTGCATGACTATGGAAAATATATTATTGGCAGAATGGGCATTCCATACCGCGAAAGAAACATCAGCATTATCAGTATTGCTGTCGATGCGCCAAATGATGTGATCAGCGCTCTTTCCGGGAAGCTCGGCAAGCTGCCGGGAGTAAGCACAAAGGCGGCTTATTCGAAGGTATCATTTGAGTCAGATGAATTGTGAAATATAAATGAGAATATGACAAATAACAGCAGACATGAATTGATGAGGTAAATGATGAAGCAGCTAATAGACAAGTTATACCTGACAAGGTCTCTTGAACCGGACGAATACAAGGCATTGATAGATAACAGGAGCCCAGAGCTTTCGGAGTACATTTTCGAGAAGGCCAGGACTGTACGTATTCAGAATTATGGAAATGATGTCTACATAAGAGGACTCATTGAATTCACAAATTATTGTAAAAATGACTGCCTTTATTGCGGTATACGCAGAAGTAACTGTAATGCCGAGCGGTACCGACTCACAAAGGAAGAGATACTGGAATGCTGCAGCACCGGATATGAGCTGGGTTTTCGTACATTTGTGCTACAGGGCGGCGAGGATGGTCATTATTCAACAGAAAAAATGACAGAGCTAATTCGGGCAATAAAAAGCGCATATCCCGACTGTGCACTGACGCTTTCTGTGGGAGAGAAGAGCCATGAGACGTACAAGGCTTATTTTGATGCCGGTGCTGACCGGTATTTGCTGCGGCATGAAACAGCGAATGCACAGCATTATAATAAGCTGCATCCGGAGGTCATGTCGCTGGAGAGCAGGAAAAAATGCCTGTATGATCTGAAGGAAATCGGATTCCAGGTTGGCTGCGGGTTCATGGTTGGTTCTCCGTTCCAGACCACCGACTGCCTGGTGGACGATCTGATGTTCATAAAGGAACTGGAGCCGCACATGGTTGGGATAGGTCCATTCATTCCACACCATGGAACACCGTTCGCGGACGAAAGTGCCGGAACGCTGGAACTGACACTATATCTGCTCGCGATTATCAGACTTATGTTGCCTGCCGTACTGCTGCCGGCAACCACTGCGCTGGGGACTATCCATCCCGAAGGACGTGAGCTTGGGATACTGGCAGGTGCAAATGTTGTAATGCCTAATTTATCACCTGTCAGTGTCAGACAAAAGTATATGCTTTATGACAACAAAATCTGCACAGGGGATGAAGCAGCGGAATGCAGATACTGCCTCCAGAAGAGAGTGGAGAGTATTGGCTGCCGTATTGCTGTATCCCGTGGAGACCATAAATCGATCCTTTAAGGATCCCATCACTGAAGGGAAAGCCGGCGCCGCCACTGGACGGAACTGCCTGACCCGATTAAGAAAGGGGTTTATCATGTACGATCCAAAATCATCAAAAGCTGAAGAATTCATTTCCCATGACGAGGTGCTTGAGACGCTGCAATATGCGGAGAAGAACAAAAACAATGCTGCACTGATCGACTGCATACTCGAAAAGGCAAAGCTGCGCAAAGGACTTTCACATAGGGAGGCGGCAGTGCTGCTGGACTGTGAGCTGGAGGATAAAAACAAGGAACTGTATGCCCTTGCAGAGCAGATAAAAAAGGACTTCTACGGCAACCGAATTGTTCTGTTCGCACCGTTATACCTGTCGAACTACTGTATCAATGGCTGCGTATACTGCCCATATCATTTGAAGAACAAGCACATAGCCAGAAAGAAAATGACCCAGGATGAGATACGCAGGGAAGTGATTGCCTTGCAGGACATGGGGCACAAGCGTCTGGCCATTGAAGCAGGAGAAGATCCGGTAAACAATCCGCTGGATTATATCCTTGAGTGTATAGATACGATATACAGCATCAAGCATAAGAACGGTGCTATCCGCCGCGTCAATGTCAATATTGCGGCAACTACCGTTGAAGATTATAGAAAACTTAAGGATGCCGGTATTGGAACATACATCCTTTTTCAGGAGACATATCACAAGGAAAGCTATGAAAAGCTGCATCCGACCGGTCCTAAGCATAACTATGCTTATCATACGGAAGCTATGGACAGGGCTATGCAGGGCGGCATAGATGATGTGGGGCTGGGTGTGCTTTTCGGGCTGGAGCTTTATCGTTATGAATTTGCGGCATTACTTATGCATGCCGAGCATTTGGAAGCGGCTTTTGGAGTAGGGCCGCACACCATAAGCGTCCCGAGGATCCGCAGAGCCGATGATATAGATCCGTCTGCTTTTAACAATGGTATCGACGATGATACATTTGCCAAAATAGTAGCGTGTATACGTGTGTCTGTACCGTACACAGGAATGATCGTATCGACCAGGGAGAGTAAGGAGTGCAGGGAACGTGTGTTGCATCTTGGTGTATCACAGATAAGCGGAGCGTCAAGGACCAGCGTAGGAGGGTACTGCGAGCCTGAACCTGAGGATGAAAACTCCGAGCAGTTTGAGGTTTCCGACAAAAGGACACTGGACGAGGTGGTCAGGTGGCTGATGGAGCTAGGCTATATACCCAGCTTCTGTACCGCATGCTACAGGGAAGGCAGGACCGGCGACAGGTTCATGAGCCTTTGCAAGAGCGGGCAGATACAGAACTGCTGCCATCCTAATGCCCTTATGACATTGAAGGAGTATCTGGAGGATTATGCCGCCGCAGGAACTAAAACGGTTGGAGAAGCTTTAATCCAAAGGGAGATTGTTAATATACCCAATGAGAAGGTCGGCAGGATCGCAAGGCAAAACCTTATCGACATAGCAAATGGAAGTCGGGATTTCAGGTTCTGATTTCAGGTCCTGATCAGGAGGAAGGGGGATAATAAAATGGGAATGAATGAAGCACCATCTTCGGAACGTATCCACATAGGCTTTTTCGGCAAGCGGAATGCGGGTAAATCAAGTGTTGTAAATGCGGTTACCGGCCAGGCCCTGTCCATCGTTTCTGATATAAAGGGCACAACAACGGACCCCGTCTATAAGGCAATGGAACTGCTGCCAATCGGGCCTGTTGTCATTATTGACACACCGGGTATTGATGATGTAGGAGCTCTGGGAGAACAGCGAATCAAGAAAAGCCGCCAGGTGTTGAATAAAACAGATGTGGCTGTTTTGATCATTGATGCCGTCGAGGGTATATCAAAAGAAGACGAAGAGCTGATCGCACTTTTTAAAGATAAGAACATAAATCATCTTATTGTTTACAATAAGTCCGATATATCGGGATGTGAGGGTGAGGCAAAGACAGCTGAGGTTGCGGCGCAGAGTACAGCGCAGAGTACAGCACAGAGTACAGCACAGAGTACAGCACAGAGTACGGCACAGAGTACGGCACAGAGTACTGTGCAGAGTATGGCACAGAGCACGGCACAGAATGAGATATATGTAAGTGCTAAGACAGGTTATCACATTCATGAGCTGAAGGAAATGATCGCAGCGCTGGCAGTCACCGATGAACCTCAATCCAGGATTGTCGGAGACATTATAAACCCAAACGACTTTGTTGTACTAGTAGTCCCCATTGATAAGGCAGCTCCCAAGGGAAGGCTGATCCTGCCTCAGCAGCAGACGATACGGGATATCCTTGATACCGGAGCAGTCTCTATCGTTGTAAAGGAAACAGAGCTTCGGGATACACTGGCATCATTGGGGAAAAAGCCAGCCCTTGTCATAACCGACAGTCAGGCGTTCAAGCTGGTTTCGGCTGAAACACCTGAAGATATTCCGCTGACCTCGTTCTCCATACTTTTCGCCAGATATAAAGGCAGCCTTTCAGCTGCTGTGAAGGGTGCAAGGACATTGGATTCCCTGAAGGATGGAGATACAGTGCTCATCTCGGAGGGGTGCACTCACCACAGGCAATGCGGCGATATCGGTACTGAGAAGCTTCCCAAGTGGATAAAAAGCTATACGGGAAAGCAGATTAACTTCAGATTTTCTTCCGGAACGGAATTCCCGGAAGATCTGTCCGAATACGCTCTGATAATCCATTGCGGAGGCTGCATGCTCAATGAAAGGGAAGTGAAATACCGCGGTAAATGCGCTGCCGACCAGCAGGTGCCTATCACCAATTATGGTATTTCAATTGCATATATGCAGGGCATTCTAAATAGAAGTATTGCAATGTTTCCTAACCTTTAGCAACAATGTTGAGACTCAGTTCAATCAGTATTAGTTAGTGTGTTAAGAGCGGGATTAGCAAATGATCCCGCTCTGCTGTATTTACTCCTCTGCGGCCATCGCTTCAGCTTTTGTTTTATGTACCGTACCATGGGGATGCTGAGGCGGAGCATATATTGAATATAGCTTTATTGGCGTATTTCCGGTGTTTATCAGATTATGCCATGTGCCTGCGGGTATGATGAATGCATAATTGTCATTTACAATCTGCTGAAAATCAAGTCTGTCCTTGCTGACGCCCATTTTCACAATTCCCTGACCTTCCTCGATCCGAATAAACTGATCAAGTTCCGGGTGGATTTCCAAACCAATGTCCTCTCCGACTCCGATGCTCATCAATGTAAGCTGCAAATGCTTACCTGTCCATAAAACTGTACGAAAATACTCATTTTGATTCGCTGCGCTTTCAATATTTATTACAAAGGGGGCAGGACCATAATCCTTCAATTCTGTGTATTCGCCGACCTTTGATTTACCGGTATCCGGCTCATATTGATATTGATAAGGGAGCTGCTGAGACATTGCTTGAGGCATCATTTGGCTGTAGTAAGGATTAAATAGCGTGTTGTACACTGGCGTATTGTAATAACAGGGATAGTTGTCGCAGGTCAGGTACATATTCTGCGGGCCATACCCCGTGGAACTATTATGTAAGGGACATTGATTCATATTACACATGTTATACATATGGGTCTATCCTTTCATATACTTTTATTGCATATTATGTTTTCTGCTTATTGGTTGTGCTTTGATTGTATATTTGGACTATTAACAGTAGAAATCCGGACGTAAACTGATGAATATGACATGGTGCTGTCACATTAGCTATTATATAATAGTTATAGTTCGTTAACAGTATGAATAACATTTGTCAATGAAGATGGAGTGTTTATGCATTATAAGGAAGTCAAGGGGATCCTGTCTCCAAGCAATGGAATGAATCTATATCGTGGGTGCACACATGGGTGCATTTACTGTGACAGCAGGAGCAAGTGCTATAATATGCAGCATGATTTCGAGGATATCGAAGTCAAGACCAATGCGCTTGAACTGCTGGAGGACGCGTTGCGTAGAAAACGCAAAAAGTGTATGATCGGCACCGGCGCCATGTGTGATCCATATATGCACATAGAGAAAGAGCTCAAGCTGACACAAAGATGCCTGGAGCTTATAGACAGCTATGGCTTCGGGCTGGCTATCCAGACAAAATCCGACCTTATTCTCAGGGATCTGGAACTGTTGAAAGGTATTAACCGCAAGGCCAAATGCGTTGTACAAATAACGCTGACCACCTATGACGAAAACCTGTGCAGTATTATTGAACCCAAAGTGTGCACGACAAGGCGCAGGTTTGAGGTGCTGAAAGCGATGAGGGACTGCGGCATACCGACAATTGTATGGCTGGATCCTATTCTGCCGTTTATTAATGATACAGAGGAAAACCTGAGGGGGATCCTGAATTATTGCAGGGAAGCGAAGGTCTATGGGATCATTTGCTTTGGCATTGGTCTTACTCTCCGTGACGGCAACAGGGAGTATTTCTATGATAAGCTCGATGAGCACTTTCCCGGACTCAGGCAGAGATATCACAGCAAGTATGGATACAGATATGAGATTGAAAGCGATAATGATAAAAGACTGATGAAGATATTTTATAAAGAGTGTGCGGACAACGGCATCGTCTGTGATAATGATGAGTTGTTCAAATATATGCATACATATGAAGACAAACATCATGTGGAGCAGATAAGCATGTTTTGAATTATACAACAGGGAGAATGAGCATTGAGTCGTTACTAGAATGACGGCCTAATGCTCATTTTTACTGGTTCGTTCAGTCAGTTTCCTATAGTAAACTATCTGCTCAGGAGTTCTTACATTGATCCCTGTAAAGGTTTTCGATGGACCTGTCATATGTTTTTTCGCCGGAGGCAGAGAAAAAGCAGCCTGGAACCTCTCCGTTCCTGCGGTGATATGCTACGCATTCGCAGCATTTGCCATGTCTTGAACATGGATATGAACATGTACATTTTGTTTTTGAATCACAAGCCATTTCTGACCTCCATAAAAGTAATCATGTAATTCATTATAGCAAAAAACAATATTGCAGCAAATATAGCAGGCTAAACCATACTGAGACACCCGAACAACAACCAGGTAGTGTTGTGCAGCATCGAAAACCTAAACAGATGGATTTGCAGCAGTTGGCAGGTCAGCTTGGGAAATACGATTAGGAAATATGGAGCGGGGTGTGCAATTTTGGCGTCTTCTGGGCAAGATTTTATTGATTTTGTTGAAATAGTTCAATGACAGGGGCAATTTTCTAGCTTATTTGTTCTATTATCGAGGCGGTGGAGACTCCGGAACAGTATTTTGCGCCCAGAAGAGGCGTTTTTTGCACACCGCGGTCCAACATGAGATCACCTCACATGCCATTCTGTTCTTTATTCTCATTGATGATCTCATGGTTTCTTATCAGGACACCCTTGCCACGCCAACTGAAGGATCTGTTGCCGTATCGCTTTTGGAACTCCTTATTGGAAAGCTTCTCAAGCATCTCTATATCGATATTATGGATCAGCTCCGATTTAAACTCCTCCATCATCGTAATACGGGGATTTTTATTGTGAGGGCAGACATCCTGGCACACATCGCAGCCCCAGATCAACTGATGCTTTTTCATAATTTCAATATCTTCTGCTGAAAGGTCACCCTTTTTCTGTGTTATGTAGGATTTGCAGCGCTGAGGATCTATGGTGAAGTCGCCCATGATGCACTGGCCGGGACATTTTCTGACGCACTCCATGCATTGGAGGCAGGTCCTGTCCTGAGGGACGTCCGGCTCGAAGGGGTGATTGTTCAGGATGTATCCTATAAAAACGTATGAACCATATTGATCTGTGATCAGGTGGCAGTTGATCCCGCGGAAGCCAAGACCGGCCTTGAGCGCCAGGTACCTGTCGCTGAATGGGCCGTTGTCGACGAAGGCCTTATACTTGAACCCTTCAATATGGTTTTCAAGAAATTCTCCGATGCTTGCGAGCTTTTCCCTGACAATCAGGTGATAATCTACACTGTAGGCGGATTTTGTCAGGTTTGCACTATGATCGGCCTCGGAGAAATATGGGAAAAGGCATACGATCACTGATTTTGAACCGGGTAATGTAAGCTCCGGATAAACACGCCGGTCTATATCCCTCTCCTCAAAGCCGCTGATATGGCCTTTGTCGATCTGTTTGAGCCAGACTTGCTCAAAATCCAGATAGGGTTCGGCAGGAGCGATTCCTACGTGTTCAATATTGATTGATCTGCAAAACTCAATAAGCTGATTCTTCATTCTGTTTCGCCGCCCATTGCACTACAAGCGCAACTTTCTATGGTAATTCTGGAACAACACCATTATATCATTTGATTTATGTCTATGAAATATTATTATCACAAGGCAGCCCGCCGCATTGAAACACACATGAAAAATCATGTAAACGAAAATTTCTCTGAGCGATGCGTTATAAAACAGCTGGCTTCATGTTACAATGATAGAGAAATGGAGAATGCTCATGAATAATTACAAAATTGTGATACAGTATGACGGCGGCCGGTACAAGGGCTGGCAGCGGCTTGGCGGCGCTGAGAACACGATTCAGGGAAAGATAGAGAGCGTAATGTCGGAAATGGTCGGGGAAGCAATTGAGATAATTGGCAGCAGCCGAACCGACGCCGGTGTACATGCGCTGGCACAGGTTGCTAACTTTAAGACAGACAGAGACTTTACGCCGGCGGAGGTAAAAGAATATTTGAATAGATATCTTCCACAGGATATCAGTGTGACGGAGGTATCATTAGTGCCCGGCAATTTTCATGCCAGGTACAATGCTCTTGAGAAGACCTATCTGTATAAGATATGGAATCGTGATTATCCCAATCCTTTTATGAGGAAGTACAGCATGCATGTTGAACAAATGCTGGACATCGTTAAGATGGAAGCGGCTGTCGGGTATTTCATCGGTGAGCATGATTTTACTGCGTTCACAAATGCAAAATCTAAAAGCAAATCCATGGTCCGCACGGTTTATTCCATAGAAATTACCGAAAATGAAGGTTTCATTGATATACGCATCAGCGGCGACGGCTTCTTGCACAATATGGTCAGAAGAATAGTCGGTACCATGATCGAGGTGGGGCTTGGAAAGCTCGATGCCGGCAGCATACCTGCCATACTTGAATCAAAGGAACGGAAAGCAGCAGGGTACATAGCCGAGGCATGCGGCCTGTATCTTGAAAGGATCGACTTCCAGTGAGCGCTCCGGGAAAGGCGTTTTGCCTGAACTGCTAGAAACGAAAGCAGTTTACAATTTTTGCAGATAGTTCGACTTATGTCAAATCCACTCTACACTGGTTTTTTCAGCGATTTATTTCTATGGAGGTTCTGCTATAAATGAACGCATATATTACAGTTAACAAAAACTGTAATACAAATATGATCATGAACCAAGTGTGACTTTAAATGACAGACAGTGAAATTGTCCCTCCTCCTCTTGTCGCAGGAATAGCGTACAGTCTGTAAAAGGGTATTCGATCCGAGGCAGAAGATATCGAAGCTGAGTATGATACGCCTGACACCATTGAAGCAATAAAAGAGGTCTTTGAATCAGCAGGAATAAGAACAGTGCTATTGGAAGTGGACTCGAGTTATTTCGACAAACTATTATCTGTACCAGTGCGATATTTCAGAGGGAATCGGCCATTTCAGGACTCCGGTCGCTCAGGGCATCGAAAAAATGAATAAAATCAGGGGTTATATTTCCGGTTATGCAGTGCCGACATTTTTCATAGACGCACCCGGAGGCGGCGGTAAGATCCCGATAAATCCCGGGTATCTGGTCAGTGCGGATGAGAAGCAGGATGTGCTCAGAAATTACAAGGGGGATATTTATACATACCCGAATCCTTGAAAGGCGGGGATGGCGATCGTGGTAGGTATCGGATGCACAACTGAACCCCTGAAAGGCCGGGATGGCGATCGTGGTAGGTATCGGATGCACAACTGAACCCCTGAAAGGCGGGGATGGCGAGTACTGTAAGCTCCGGACGCATATGCTCCGGGGCTTTTTGCATAGAAAGGGTCTCGTTGCAGACAATATTATGGACCAATAATAAAATTGATTAACTGAGAGGGCAATATGCAAGATAACCATTTGGAATGTCCTGTTTGCAAAAGCAGAAAACTATCGATGAAATATGAAGCTAAGTATGTTTATACCTATGTGATCGACAATGACGCACCCGGCTTGAAAAATGATACTGAATTTTTGCCGTTTCTGTATGACAAACGTGAACAGACTGAGGCCAGCCAGTACATACAATGCAGTTTGTGTGGAGCAACATTCCCATGCTATTATTCGCAGGTGAAGGAAGGGCTTGATTTTAAATCCACTGATCCTTAGGTTATACGGTAGAGCCTAAAACTATAAAGCGGATGAGAAAATAGGAAATACTGGAGCAGCATGAGCGAAAAATTGAGTTGTGGGGAAATAATGGGGGAATGGACATTTTAGGGGTTTCCATAATGTTACTATAGCCATATTATGTGTCCTAATCATAGAATGCTTTCAATAAATTTAATGAAATCATACCCGTAACTCAAAAAAATGTACACTCACCTATCGATTAGTTGGATTGGTATTAATTTTCATACAAGGTTTCCTTTGGGTGACTGTGTTAGTGGCTAACTTCCTATTGACTATGACAGACTATCGTGATAGTCTGTATTTATACTATTGCGATAGTCTGAGGTGAAAACATGGAGAAAATCAAACTGTTTGATGGTGAACTGAAGCTTATGGAACTGTTGTGGGCATGCGAAGGCGCAGCGGAAGACGCAGCGGAAGGCGCAGCGGAAGACGCAGCGGAAGACGCAGCGGAAGGCGTAACGGAAGGCGCAGCGAAAGGCGCAGCGAAAGGCATAACGAAAGGCATAACGGACGGCATGACGGAAAGTGTAGCAAATTGCACAACCGCTAAGGAGCTGGCCAGGCTTGCTTCGGATAAAATCGGATGGAACAAGAATACGACCTACACTGTAATAAAGAAGCTGATCGCAAAGGGAGCTATAGAGCGCACAGAGCCTGATTTCATCTGCCGCAGTCTGGTGACGCAGGAGGATGTGGGGCGGTATGAAGCTAAAAAAGTACTCAAATCATTTTTTGGAGGATCAGCCAAAGCCTTGTTCTCATCCTTTATGGCAGATGGTACGCTTTCCGCTGAAGAAGCCGATGAACTCAAGAAGCTCATCGACGAGCACACACAGAAGGAGTGATACTGATGCCAAGCAGTGTTTTCTATCCTGACGAGCACACACAGAAGGAGTGATACTGATGCCAAGCAGTGTTTTCTATCCCGACGAGCACACACGGAAGGAGTGATGCAGATGCCAAGCAATATTTTCTACCTTATTATAAACATGAGCATTGCATCCTGCTTCACAATTGCTGCGCTACTACTGCTGCGGCTTTTCAAACCGCTGCCAAGACGTTTTATTTATCCCGCTTGGGTCCTGGCTTTTTTTCGGCTGGCCATGCCTTTTGCATTGCCATCCCGCTTGAGTCTGTTTAACTTTACAGGAGGTCTTGTAAAGCGACTGGTCACCATTGAAACTATTATATACGGTACAGCACCTATACCCGATGAGGCTAATTTATCGATCATGAACATGATTGGCGCGGCTGACAGCTATACTCCCATTGAATACAAAACAGAGGCTTGGAGACAAGTCTTTATAATCAGCTCCACAGTTTGGGCAATCGTTGCAGCTGCATTATTACTGGCTGTATGCATTCTATATGCATTGACCCAAAAGGAACTCAGAAGAGCAGTCATCATAAGAGATAACTTATATCGCTCGGACATGGTACTGTCACCTGTATTGACAGGCGTGTTCCGTTCCAGGATTATACTCCCTGAAGGGCTTGACCCTGACAGCACAGAGGGCGCGATGATCCTGGCTCATGAGAATGTCCACCGAAGGCGGCTCGACAATCTGTGGAGGGCTTTGGCTATTGGAATTGCCTGTGTGCATTGGTTCAATCCGCTTGTATGGATAATGCTCAAACTGTTTTTCAAGGATATGGAGTTGTCCTGTGATGAAGCTGTCTTGCTCAGCGGCAGGTTCAACAGCGATGAATGCAGGGATTACGCTGCAACGTTATTGCGTTTTGCGCAGGATAAGAAATTTTTGATCTCCTCTGCTTTCGGGCGCTCCGGTGTAAAGGTCCGAATCCTGAATGTGCTGAATTATAGAAGGATGACGGTGATTGGCGCTGTTGCCTCGGCTGCATTTTTGCTGGCTTTGGCGCTGGTGCTGATTACTAATCCGTCTCTTAGGGGGTGAAGCTGTGTTAAGCAATAAAAATACCAGCAAGGATGGCAGTGAGTACTCAGCTGTTTTCTTGAAGCATATGGGAGAAAGAAGATTTTACTGGCTGACTCTGGCCGTATTGCTGGCTTTATCGGCATATCCGCTGATAAATGGTGTGCGCATGGCATATCTCAATATTGCCAATGGAGTGATAGAGCCGGAGCAATATGCCAAATATGTTGTCCCGTATGCAGCGATGTGTTTATCTATTATCCTGTTTGCTGCATTCCAGCCTTTGATTTGCAAGATAAAGCGTGTGCCGTTTACGGTTGGGCTCATAGGTGCTTTTGCCGCCTTTATAGCTATCGAGCAGTTCTTCGAGAGCATGCAGATCAATACTGCTGCTATGGCGCTGTTTGACCCGGCATCGCTCACTTCCGGCTCTGCAGTAACCATACTGCCATCTGCCGAAGTGGACATCTGGCAGGCCAGCCTATGCGCCGTTTCACCGCTGACACGCGAACAGTCGGTGGCATATGCTACCCGGGACAGGGATTTTTATGTCATGGCAAATGATACATACAAGATACATTATTATTTAGTCTCGTTTATTCTGATAGCTATGGTGTGCGGACTTGTCTATGGTATTGCACAAATGATACGAAGTGGCACCGGCAGCAGGAAAAGACCGCTCATCCTACAGGGTATAGCAACGGCGGCACTTGTGGCGCTTTGCGTATTCGCCAATACCACTGCGTTTTTCCGTCAGGCGGAAGCTATTCAGACGCCGCTGGCATCTATACTGACATGTTTGTTCTTTGCCGTATCCGGTTCAGCAGTGGGAGTGTATGCCGGAAGCTTCCGCTTGGGCAAATTGGGCAAAAACAAATACCTTGGTTTGGGATTGCCAGTATTGTTATCTGCTGTAACAGTTCTGGGGATGTACATTGGCGAGGCTGCCATGATGGATGGAGGGCTGTACCGTTTTGGTATCGGTTGGTTCTTTGAAGGACTCCCGGGTATTGCTCTGGCACCGGCAGATGTTATCGTCATCGGGTTTTCTGCTGCTGTGACATGGCTGGTGCTTCATTTGGCACTGCGGTGCGGGAACTGGCCGGGCAAGCGAACTATTTCCATCGCCATATTATTATGTATAATTATTTCAGGAACTGGGATCATTGTTACAATACCGTCTTTGGCGCCGGTTGATCTATCTGCTTCGACACCGGCATCAGTGTCAGTTGATTCATCGTCCACTTCCTCTCTAAAGGAAAAAAGCGGCGAAGATCTATTTGGATGTTACGAGTTTGATGAGTGTATTCAATACCGGCAATGCAGATGCTCACGCCCACTCGCCAAGGTAACTCTGGTTCTAAACAATACTGTTTAGGTGGTTTGACTCTTATTTGCTCATTTTGATATCTATTCTCCAACGTATACGGTGTCGTCTGACTCCCGTTATCAAAAAATTATCAAGCCAATGTTATCAGCAAAGAAGCAATGAGTTTTATTGTTTGTATTATACCAAATTAAGGCCTGCTTTACAATATAATATGCATATAAGTACCGTCCGGCTTATTTTATGCATAAATATGCGGCTTTTCATTATCCGTTTCTTTTAACCGGGACGATTACGCGGGTGATATTTTGCGGCTCATCCAAGCGCACCGAGCCATCCGCTTCAATTTCCAGATAGATTTCCTGCGGATAACCCGTCGGAACGTACCTGCTTTCGTCTATATATCTGCTCAGAGCCGCGTAAGCCTTCCACAAATCGTAATAACCGCCCTTGTAATTGACCGCCAGCGCTCTGCCGGCAGGATAACGCACCGCTTCTGGCGGTGCGCTTTTTTTATCCACGGGCAGGCAAGCGGTGACGGAGAACTCCGTTACGGGGAATTCACCTTTCAACAGCCCGTTATCCGGATACTCGCAGAATTCAGGCCAAGCGCGGCTGATCGGGACTCCAGCGTGAATCAGATCATCATAGAATTCGCCGATGACCGCAAGCGCATGGGCTCCGTCCCTGGCCTTGACCGTCCTGCAAAGGCACAGTCTCTCTGGCAGCTCGATCTCACGAACTGTCAGATCGCCGGGGGCGGTGCCGCGAATTTTCATATTCTCGATAGCCCGATTGAGCAGATCGCGCCGCTCCGTAAGCTCGGCGATCTTATTCTCCGTATGCTTTCCTCCGTCCATATAGTCCCTGATCTCCGACAGGGACATCCCCGCGTCTTTTAGCCCTAACATTGTGCGAAGCCGAAGCAAATTTTTCCGGCTGTAATATCGGTAGCCGGATTCCGGGTCAATATGCGCGGGGGTTATCAGCGCCTTTGTTTCATAGAACCGCAGCGTGTCAATACTCACGCCGCAAACGGCGGCAATCTCTCCAATGGAAAACAGTCCCTCCGGTTTCGGCATTATTTTCGGAACCTCCCTGAAATAATTGTCAAAAAAACACGAAATATCGTGTTTGTCTCTTGACTCTTAAGCTAACTCTAGGTGTATGCTCATAATAACACGAAGTGTCTGCAAAGGCAAGACGCGGATATCCGGAGAAGTCTTTGAAAGGAGGGCGGATATGAGCTTACACAGCTTTTGTGTCAAGTACGGCAAGGAGTATCTGCTGCGCGAATGGGACGTGGAGAAAAACGCGCCACTGGCACCTGAGAGTGTTGCCCGTACCAGCACGGCCACAGTTTGGTGGAAATGCGAAAAGGACCATTCCTGGCAGACGCAGATATCTTCCCGCGCAAAGGCGAATTCGGGCTGTCCCATATGCCTGCGGGAGAAAATCGACGCACGCATTGAAAAACGCCGCGCCGAAACGGAGAAAAAACGTACTCTCTACGGCAAATCAAAGAGTAAAGGGGAAAAAGAGAAATGAAAAAGAAAGTTCTTAGTATCCTGCTGGCCCTGTGTTTGGTACTTACCCTTCTGCCGTCGGTGGCTCAGGCAGTTGCGATCTATAGGCTATATGTGGGTAATACACTTGTGTTTGACTACACATCTAGCTCTCCCGAATCAACCTGGGAGACAGGAACCACCTACTACTGGAAAGCGGCAGGAAGCGGCGATTATGCCTATACCCAGACAGGCAATGCAAACGATTACCTATTCTCTGTGAACTTTGACGAGGGCATCGAGAGCTTCACACTGACGCTCAACGGGGTTAATATTACGACCACGGACAGCAGCGGGCACGGTATATATAGTAATTCATCGCTGAACATTGTGCTTGTTGACGACAGTTCAAACTATGTGAGCAGCAGTGGAGACGCTATCTACGTAAGCCAAAATGTCGGTATCAGCGGCAGCGGTAGCCTAACTGTGACAGCTGGTACATCAAGTAGTGGTATTTACTCCCCATACTCGAACATTATAATAGAAGGAGGAACCGTTACCGCTAATGGCAACACAGGCATTTCCGCTTCACAGGGGAGTATTACAATTTCCGGCGGTTCAGTAACTGCTGGGGGAAAAGGAAACGGCATATGGGCATCCGGCAACTTTACAGTTTCCGGCGGCTCGGCGAAGGTCACCGCCACAAACACCTATGGGCAAAGCATTTATACCAGCGGCTCCGTTTCGGTGACCGCGAATCCCTACAAATACAGAACAAACACTTCCGCCACTGAACCGGACACGAACTATACGCTGTACCCCAGCACGGCGTTTGCAAATAGCGACAGCTATAAATACATTGAAATTATCTCCTGTCCCGAGGTCTACGTCAGCGGCGACAACACAAACTCCGGCACTGTATTGGTTTCCAGCGTCACAGGCAGCGGGAATATCTCCTACTGGCTCAATGACGGAAGCGGCAGCATAACAAACACCGGCGCGAGCGCCGAAAGCTACAACGTCAAATATGACGAAGCCACCCAGACGCTGACGTTGAAGGATGCCAATATAACGAGCTTCCACTCAGTCAATAGAATGGGTATCTATGCGCGGGGAGTTGCCCTGAGTATTGTGCTCGAGGGTGACAGCGTTATCGGAACAACGGAAACTCCGATACGGAGCTATGGCATTTACTGCGGGAGTTTGTCAATTTCCTCCGATACCGGAGGGAGCCTGAGTATTACTGGTTCCCCAGGATCTTATTCCGGCATAAAAACGTATGACGGGGACGTATCCATAAGCGGTGCGACGGTTTCATTTACATCGTTTGATCATGGGATAGATGCCGCTGGTGAATTTTCACTTGCCGACGGCACGGTCTCTGTTACCTCCGGAGAGGATGGCATCAAGGCGTACGGCGACATTGCGGTCACCGGAGCCCAGACGGAACTGAACGTCATAGCGTGTACTTCTATTAGCTTTGGTTGTGGCGTCATTTCATCAGATGGCGGAGTCTCAATTGACGATGCTGAGGTAAGAGTTGAAACACTCTGCGACAATGGCGACGCGGTATGGGCATATAACGATATCCGGATTTCCGGCAGTGCTGATATCGCCATAGTCGACTGGAGCACATACGATGATGTTGGCTGTGGCCTGCACAGCTATGACGGCAACGTGGCCATCGGCGGCAGTTCACAGGTGGACATCTGCTCACAAAACATAGGGATATACGCGAACAACAACGTATATCTGGGCTATGTATGGAACGGCATCGCCTATGCGGCCTCCGGCAGCCCGACGGTAGCGATCAACAGCGCAGGGAGCGTCGCCGCGATAACGCCTGAAACGGACAACGATTTTCATATTGGTGAAAACGGCATAAAAGCCAGTAGCGGAGGCATATCTATGTCCGGCGGCACACTCACGGCAGTCGGCAGTACGAATGCGCTTTCCTATGCCGAAGGGAACTCGGTTGCTCTCCCCTCGTCCTATAAATACAAATCGAACACCGAGGCAAGCGCCCCTGAGGGGAGCTACATATACGGTACATATACTTATTCGGAAAACGACAAATACCTTGAAATCGCCGCCACTCACTCCGTCACCAAGGCAGCTGCCGAAAACGGAAGCTTTACGGTTATGGTGAGCGGCGTGGAAGTTGAAAGCGCTGCGGAGGGCGATACCGTGACCCTGACGGCTGCTCCCGCTTCAGGCTATATCTTCTCGTCATGGAGCGTTTACAGGACAGACAATCCGGGCACAGCGGTCAGCATAAGCGGAAATTCCTTTACCATGCCCGCATACGCCGTGACGGTGGAAGCTGTCTTTATAGAGGAACCCGCCGCCACATACACCATCACCAAGGAAGCGGCCGAAAACGGGAGCTTTACGGTTTCGGTGGGCGGCACGGAAGTGGAAAACGCTGCGGAGGGCGATACCGTGACCCTGACGGCTGCTCCCGCTTCAGGCTATATCTTCTCGTCATGGAGCGTTTATAGGACAGACAATCCGGGCACAGCAGTCAGCGTAAGCGGGAATTCCTTTACCATGCCCGCATACGCCGTGACTGTGGAAGCTGTCTTTATAGAGGAACCCGCCGCCACATACGCCATCACCAAGGCGCTTGACGAAAACGGAAGCTTTACCGTTTCGGTCGGCGGAGCGGAAGCTAGTTGCGCGGCGGCGGGCGATACCGTAACGCTGACGGCTGTCCCCGCTTCGGGCTATACGCATTCGTCGTGGAGCGTGTATAGAACGGGCGACACAAGTACGGTGGTCAGCGTAAGCGGAAATACCTTCACCATGCCCGCATACGCGGTGACAGTGGAAGCTGTCTTTACATCAGCGGGCGGCTCCGGAGGCGGTATCACCCCCCGCACCATCACGGTAACTGAAACAAGCAGCGGGCTTTTCAGCGGCACACAGGGCACGGTTCGGGCCGAAGCTAATATGACAAGTGCGTTTTCAAACTCAGTTGAAGTAAAGGTCAAGGATACTACGGAGTCAGCCTCAAACTTCGGTCTTGGGGCGGGGAATAATGTCTACCCCTTTGACATTTCTTTATATATCAAGGGAACGAATACAAAAACTGAACCGATGGACGGTTATGCCGTGACGATTTCCCTGCCGATACCGGATTTTCTGCTGGATGTGAAAGAGCATCTCTCAATAGCCCATAAAGCCGATGACGGAACTGTTACAACACTCGCGTCTCAGCTCAAGCAGATTAACGGCATCTGGTACCTTGTCTTTGAGGCTACGGAGTTTTCGCCCTACGCTCTGGTCGTGAACAGTATAGGCACTTATGATGAAACCGCGGGTCTGCCGTATTACATGGGCGCAAAAGGAAACCGGGTGTTTATCGGCTTCGCAGCAAATGGAAAGTATATCACTCCTGAAGGTGTGACAATTTCGGTAATACGGAACGACAAGAGCTTCACAGACGTCTCTGGACATTGGGCGGCATCGTATATTGCCTTCACAGCAGAACGCGAGCTCTTCTTAGGCACAGGCGCTAATGCCTTCTCACCGGATTCCGGCATGACACGCGCGATGTTCGCTACGGTCATCGGTCGGCTTTATGAGCGCAGCTACGGCGAAATCGAAACCATGAGCACCCATGTCTTCACTGATTGTGACTACGGTGACTATTATGGTAAATATGTGGACTGGGCTGCGGAAAACGGCATCCTCGACGGCTATTGGAACGGCGAATTTGGCCCGGACGATCCGGTCACGCGCGAGCAGATGGCGGCGATCCTGTACCGCTTCGCTGATTTCCTCGGCGTCCTGCCCGACGATATGGATACCGCGCTGAGCTATCCCGACGCCGGTACCATTTCAAGCTATGCGGAGAGCGCGGCCCTGTACTGCCAGAGCACCGGCATCATCACGGGACGCGACGGTGGAAGCTTCGTCCCGCAGGGCACGGCCACCAGAGCCGAGGTTGCGGTCATACTGGAACGATTTATTGAAAATATATTGGGCTGAAATTCATACTGAAGTCAGCGTCACTCTTGCCAAGACCGCGATGCTTCAAGAAATGAAACTTAATAATAACTTATCGGCAGACCGAACTGACGCTCAGGTCGGTCTGCCGTTTTGTGTTGTCTACTCAACCAGGATAATCTGTCCTGGTTGAGTAGAATCCGCTTGGCGTAGCTGATCCGACTGTCATTGAAGTTAGTTTCAAACGGTTTGTATACTGTAACCGCTTTTAGATATTTCTCAGGCTCTCCATTCAGAATCAAATCGGCGTATGCTTTCGGGTCATTATAAATTAGCCAGTTCAGTTCCAATCGTTCAAATCGGTTGTCGGCGACCTCATTTTCGACCGCCGTACAGTTGATGGAGATCATTTTGCCATCACTGAAACGCAGTTCAACACAACCAGTGTCCATATTGAATTCGCAGGATATAAATTTTTTCATTGTTTAACCCTCCAGTTAAATTTCGTTTCTTTTTTTAATGCGCTGACCGTCTCGTGGCGTTCTTTGCTATAGGGTCAATCAGCGAGATACCCGGTTATGCAGTTTTCCAGAAATACGTTTTTGCTCTTTTTCAGCCTGTTCCTGCCGCTTAATCGCTTCAACAGTTGCCGCCACGCGCTCTGGCCCATAAACTCGGCTGATGCGCTCATAATTATCGGCCACATTCCGTAAAGCCTGATTGTCAGAGGCAAGGTCTTCTATCCTGTCGGAGAGCGCACTATTTTTACTGATCTCTCGCGCATATGAAGATTGCAGTCGTTCAAATTTACTGACAAGATCAAGATAGGCATGATACACTGAGCGCAGAACTTTCACGATTCCCGCAAGAAGTGGCTTGACCTTTTTCTCCCGGTAGGTTCTCGCGCTTTCCATCGCCCCAGCATCCGGTATCAATTTTTCCGGATCATCGGAATACTTTGCAGCCAGCATCTCCATCTTATTGAGTTTCGGTGCAAGATCATCCAGCCGAGCTTTTGCTTCATTGGCTTCATTTTGAGCATCGGTTTTTTCTTCCCGTAGATGCACAATTTCAGCTTGTGCCTTAGTTTTGGCTGTATCCAGCTCTTCAAGCCGGTGTTTTTCCCTCTCGATCTTGAACTGTGTCACGGTCAGGTGCTCCTCAGAGCTCCCGCGCTCACCACGTTCCACATCGTCATAACCGGCGGCTCGCATAAAATCGAAAACATCATCCTGAAGAACACTATAAGATTTTCGCAGCACCGGCTTGCCGTTTTTTTGTATAATCGGATTATCGCCTTCATCCAGTGCAACCTTGGAGAGCCACTTCTTGCTGCTGCTCACCTGCATAACAGTTTCTTTAACCGTACCGACCAGAGATAGGTCTTTGCATCGCTTCGACCAAAGGATTTGTTTCTCCACGACGGGGATATATACGACGTGCATATGATAATGATAAACATCCTGTTTCAATGCTTCAGACATGGCTTGGTTTCGTTCGTCGGCGTGCATAACTGCCGAAATAATGTACTGCTCACCGCCGACGATCTCAACGGCTGCTTTGTACGCATCCGCATAGAACTGTTTTGCAAATTCATAACCGCCGTGATTGTGGAAGTATGCTGAGTTTACATCGAAGACCAGCTCGCCGAACAGGTTGACATCCTCTTTCAGGCCACGGGTAGAGATCACCTTTTCAGTTTCTAGTTGAATGAACATCTTTTCGTAATCATCAGCGGGCTTTTTGAAATGAATATTGAAATCGGAGCGTTCCAGCACAATATCAGGATCTGTGTAAGATTCTTTTTCGCGTTCATTATGTCTTTGGGTGTTACCGATTTTTGTATTTGATAGGTTAACGTTTCTTGCGCTGATGCGGTCAACACCATCATTTCTTGCCATTGGCATCGCACCTCCTTTTTCAAGTTTGACATACGCTGAAAGCCACCGGAGAACGCACTTTTTCAAAGTGTAATAACCCACTATGACACTTTCATCCCTGCGGGCTGCAAAGTGCCGTGGGCTGCCTGTGGGCAGAGAGCAAGTTTGCGGCTTCTGCGGAAGCCTCCGCCGTGTTTTGCAAGTGGGCCCCACTATGCAAATCCCGGCATGGGCCGCATACTGTTTTTCGAAACATTCTGCTGCCCGATGCGGAGAAAAGCCGTAACATTTTCTCCGTCTGTCCACTGAGCAATCTTCTGACCGCTCAGTGGGGACGAAGATGCGTATGGGCTTCCGTGACGGTCGTGACGGTCGTGACGATGTTTTTGACACCGCCGCCGCTCCTCGAAACATCGTCACCATCGTCACCATCGTCACGCCTCAGGAGAGGTAAGAATGAGTTTGATAAATCTTCCAGAGTGGGTTCGGCTGCTCTCATAGCGGATACTATGCTCCTGCATGAGGCGACCAGCGTTTACGTTCAACCGTAGGGTAAGTACATTGGGCTTCATATCCAGGTCGAGCGCAGCAACCAGTTCCGTGGGACTGCCATACCATTCCGGATTTTCTGCGGTTACCAGCCGGGAAATAAAATTTATAATCATATCCGGCGGCTCTTTCCACAGATCAGTTTCCGCATGGTCAAGCGTCCAGATAAGACGTTCTTTGTCCCGCTGAAGGTAAAGCCGCTGATCCGGCTGATCACGGCCCACAATATCCAGTGTCGCATTGAGGTCTGTGCGGTTTTCCTTTTGCAACAGGAACGCGCCGTCAGCGCATCCGAGAAGTCCGGTCGTGCCGGAGATCATTTCAAACTTGTCACCGGCAGGCTGCTTCCTCGTGTGATGCACCAGCAGCAAACAGATACCATGCCTGTCCGCAAATTTCTTCATTTGGCCAACAATGTCATAATCATTGGCGTAGCTGTAAGCATCGCCGCCGGCCTCGCGGATTTTCTGCAAAGTGTCGATAATAATAAGCTTTGTGTCCGGGTACTCTCGCATGAACTTTTCAAGCTGCTCATCGAGACCGTTTCCGATCTGTTTGGCATAGACGGCAAAGTGAAAATTATCCGTTCCTTCTACTCCGAACATACGGAACATACGCTCCTGCAAACGCTGGTAATCATCTTCAAGGGCAAGGTACAGCACCGTACCTTTGTGAACCTCGTAATTCCAGAGTGCTTGCCCCATACTGATGTGATAGGCGAGCTGTGCCACAAGAAATGACTTTCCAACCTTTGGTGCCCCCGCCAGAATATAAGCTCCGGAGTAGAGCAGACCGCCGATGATAGGTGGCCTGCTCTGGTAGATATTTTCATAAAGCTCATTCATAGACACTGTATGGAGATAGGCCGGGTCGTTTATTCGCTGCATCATTCGCAGCAGCTCTTCGTAATTTTTCTCTGGGGGATTGTTTTCGAAAATTTCTTCTGCTATACTTTTATCAGGGTTTTTAGAAAGCGGCTGTTCCCCGTCTGTTGGCGCAGGCGGAACCGGGACAGCCGGTTTTTCTTTTTCAATCACCATTCGCTTCCTCCTTCATTCCGTCCATAATGGCGGCGATCATATCAATCGTATCCATCAGCTCATCATCCACCTTGCTTCCCACCTCAATGCGCCGCAATTCCTCCAGCACGGCGGCGAGCTGGTTACGCAGTGCCTTATATACCCTCGGATTGCCCTGTACAACAACGTCCTTGCAGAGCAGCCGCCGGGTGATGTAGTCCTGCTTCGTGAGTCCGGTCAGCTTGACGGCAATTTCAAGCTGTTCGTCCTCCTCCGGCGATACCCGGAACGCTACGGTTTTGTTTCTCCAACGGTTATGTTCGTCCCGATTTTTTAGTGACATGATTAAGCTCCCCTTTCAAGGTTTAATTTTTCTGCCATTTCTGTCTGACGTGTCGGGAAAAGGTGTGCATAGCGGTAGGTGATGTCGATGCTCTCATGCCCCACCCGGTCGGCAATCGCCAGAGCGGTAAATCCCATGTCAATCAACAAGCTAACGTGGCTATGACGAATATCGTGTATCCTGATCCTCTTCACTCCCGTTTCCTTGCAGCCGCGTTCCATTTCGTGTTTGAGATAGTGCTTGCTGACAGGAAATATTCGATCACTCTTACCTGCGCTGTAGAACATCTTGATGTATTCCTGCATCTCGTCACAGAGAAACTGCGACATTTTGATAACTCGATTGCTTTTCTTTGTCTTGGGGGTAGTGATGATATCCTGTCCTTTGAGCCTCTGATAGGATTTATTGATAGATACGCTGCTGCCCGCAAAGTCGAAATCCGCAGAGGTAAGTGCCAGAAGCTCACCCTCGCGAATACCACACCAGTAGAGCATTTCAAAGGCATAAAAGGACAGCGGCTTGTCCATCATGGCATCGATAAATTTCAGGTATTCGCCTTTCGTCCAGAACAGCATTTCCTTCTTTTCCTCGCTGCCCATGTTACCGGCCCTTGCTGCCGGATTAATTTGCAATCCGTAATATTTGATGGCGTGATTGAAAATGCAGCTGAACTGGTTATGAACGGTTTTCAGATAGGTCGTGGAGTACGGTTTACCTTTTGAATCCGTCAGGCTGCGAATTTCATTCTGCCAATCCATGATATCCTTTGCCGTGATCTCTGACATTTTGCGTTCTTTAAAATACGGCAGGATTTTCTTCAGGATGATGCTTTCTTTTGTCAGCCAGGTGTTCAGCTTCAATTTTGGCTTTATATCCTTCTCATAGAGCTGTACAAAGCTATCAAAGGTCATATCTACATCAGCTTGTCTTTGCATTAGAAACTCACGTTCCCATTCCAGGGCTTGTTTCTTCGTGGTAAAACCACGCCTGCATTTCTGTTTACGCACTCCCTTCCAATCTGTGAACCAGCATATGGAATACCAAGTTCCGCTATCTGGATTTTTATATACTGACATTATCAGATACCCCTTTCTGCTTCATTTTTTGTTCCATAGAATTTCTCGTGAAAAAACTTTCTGTCTATCCGCCCCGAGATGATGATACAGCCGGTTTTCTTCAATTCATCATTCATCTTTCGGATGAGCTTGTACGCATAGGGAACCGAAATATCCAGTTCCTCAGCTACTTCTTCCACACGCATGAACATTTTGCCTGCCATCAGAACACCTTCTTTCTTGCTCGTTTGGTTTTAATTTTTCGCCCTATATTAAACATATTAGTTTAACTGTCTTTGATTATACTAATCTTATTTGTTTAAGTCAAGATGGTTTGCAGAAAAATATTAAACAAATTTGTTTTATTTCTTCTTGACATACCTAAACGTATTTGCTATGCTGTCTATACAAAGTCATTGTCAGACAGGAGTTGGCTATTATGGCTATTGGTGAGCGGATCAGGTTTATTCGCAATCTGCGAGGTATAACACAGAAATACTTGGGAATGGCGATTGGCTTTCCGGAGCGAACCGCCGATATTCGCATGGCGCAGTATGAATCCGGCACTCGAACGCCAAAAGATGATCTGACCAACAATCTGGCCAATGTTTTGGAGGTCTCTCCGCAGGCTCTTGATCTGCCCAACATTGACAGTGAAATCGGTTTGATGCACACCCTGTTTGCGCTGGAAGATATCTACGGCCTAAAGATCGGTGAGATCGAAGGAGAAGTGTGCCTGCGTCTGGACAAGAATAGAGGCACAACCTATGTGTCCATGTTTGATATGCTCACTGCCTGGAGGCAGGAGGCTGCAAAGCTGGAAACAGGGGAGATCACCAAAGAGGAATACGATCAATGGCGCTATAGATATCCCAAATTCGACACCACGCAAAGATGGGCAAAGGTTCCTTCTCAGGAACTCAGCGATGCGCTGCTGAAAAAGCTGAATAAATAAAAAAAGCGGTCCTGCTGATTCAAAGGAATCAACAAGACCGTTTTTCTATGCTCTGCGCCGGAGCTTATTACCTGCAAGCCACTGGGTCACTCGCAGAAAACAAAACAAATCGGTTTAGTTCACTTGTTATCAAACCGTTATCAAAAGGCAAATGAAAGTCCCGAAATCCCAGTGTTTTCAAGGCTTTCGGGACTGTATTACTTACTCCCACTCAATGGTGGCACAGGGCTTGGGGCTCAGATCATAGCATACGCGGTTTACGTTGGGTACCTCCGCCAGTATACGATCGGTGATCCTGAGAAGTACAGGCCAATCTATCTGTTCAATAGTGGCGGTCATCGCATCAACAGTGTTTACAGCGCGGATGATCACCGGGTATTCATAGCTCCTGGCATTGTTTTTTACACCTGTGGATTTGAAGTCGGGAACGATGGTAAAGTACTGCCAGACCTTCTTGTCAAGGCCGACCTTGGAAAACTCATCCCGAAGGATGGCATCGGATTCTCTGACTGCTTCCAGACGCTCTCTGGTTATGGCGCCAAGACACCTGACTCCGAGACCCGGTCCGGGGAAGGGCTGGCGGAACACCATCGTCTCGGGCAGTCCCAGTTCCAGGCCGCATGCGCGGACTTCATCCTTGAACAGGTAATAGAGGGGCTCAACAAGCTCGAATTTCAGATCTTCGGGCAATCCGCCCACGTTGTGATGGGACTTGACCATCTTGGCCGTTTTTGTGCCGCTTTCCACGATATCGGGATAAATAGTGCCCTGAGCGAGGAACTCGATGCCTGAGAGCTTGTGAGCTTCTTCCTCGAACACCCGAATAAACTCACTGCCGATTATCTTCCTCTTTTTCTCCGGATCCGAAACATTCTCAAGCTTGGATAAGAATCTCTCGCTTGCATCGACATATATCAGATTTGCATCCAGTTGATTTTTGAAAACATCAATAACACTTTCCGACTCGCCTTTACGCATCAGACCGTGATTGACATGTACGCATACAAGCTGTTTTCCTATAGCCTTGATCAGCAGAGCGGCCACAACTGAACTGTCCACGCCTCCGGACAATGCGAGAAGCACTTTTTTATCGCCTACCTGTCTGCGGACAAGCTCTATCTGGTCTTCAACAAAGTTTTTCATGTTCCAGTTTGGAGCAGCCTTACACTTATCAAAAATGAATGATCTCAGCACATCCTTGATGCTGTCCTCGGTTTCTGGCCAAAGTTCCAGCTTGTCAGCGCATTTTGCCGGACCATGCCCGACGGCCATTACGGGACAGCCTGCATCATATATTTCAGCCGAAACATCAATGGCGGCACCATCCACTATATTATTTTCTCCGCCGTTTATGATAATGCCTTTTAGATTATGTAATCCGGCCAGTTTTTCTTTTGTTATATCATGGGGGTATATTTCGCTGTATACTCCGAGTGAGCGTATAGCTCTGGCAATATCGGTATTTCTGGTGCTGCCCAGATCCAGTATGAGTATCATATCCTGCTTCATATGTTCCTCCTGAATATTCGTTTTTATAGATTATAGCATTATTGTCTGTAACGTAAAAGAAAATATTTGGACAGCAGATAGTGCCATGGTCCTATCAGGTAGTACATACCGCCTATTTTTGGATGGTCCGGAAAATGGTACGATGTATGTAAGAGCAGAATATATCTGGACAGGAGTCACAGCCATGACTGACAGACTCATTATAGAATCCGGCAAGGGCAGGAGAAGGACCGGCAGGGATAATTTCAGTGAGTTGGATAAACGCCGGACCGATGAAATTTTGCAGGATGAATCACAAAAGCCGCAGCAAAATGGCGGGCAGAATAATGCCGGGACAGCATCACAAACTGGTGCGGCTGAGCCTGATGAGATAGTATGGGGAAATGACAGAACCTTCATGAACTATATCGATGAAGGACATCGTGCAGACCTCAGGCTTTTCGTCAGGATAAGATATATGCAAAAAGTCACTTGCAGCATAGCTTATGAGGATATTACGAAGGAGCCGTATGAGCTGGATAAGCCGATTGATCTGATGATAATCGATATATCTGTCGGTGGTATTGGTGTAATATGTGAGAATGAGATCGACGTCGGAAGTATCCTTGGAATACCCATTATATTGGATAAGATCCCTTACGATATTAAATGTGAGGTAGTGTATTGTATTCCGGTCGACGGCAAATTTAGAGCAGGTATGAAAATTGCCCACAAGACCAGGGCTTTCATGAGACATCTTAAAATATTTGTTGCAAGGATTGCATTGACCAGTACATACGCTAGCGGAGAATAGCATCTCGGGGTACATTTCACTGTTTATTTCTCATTACAACCCATTTTTATCACGAAATACAAGAAGACGCCCACCTCTAAGCTACATATCTCGCAGAAGCGAGGGCGTAGGTGGGTGATGAATTGTTCAGGGTGTGTAATAGTGGTATGCGAATATTTCCTGAAGCATTGCGGATTTCCTCTGTTTGGGATATAATAGAACAAATGTTTGTATGCTCTTTGAAGGGGGTGCTGCCTTGTTAAGGGGTTATAAATATAGGATATATCCTGATAAGAAACAAATGGAAATACTCAATAAGACCTTTGGGTGTGTCAGGTATGTATTCAATCATTACCTCGAAAAGAGGATCAGATGCTGGGAAGAGGAACACAGAAGGTTTTCATATAATGATTGCTCAAGTGATATGACATCCTTAAAGCAGGAGCATGTGTGGCTGAAAGAAGTAGATTCAATCGCACTGCAGCAGTCCTTGCGTGATTTGGATAAAGCATATGAAAATTTTTTCAAGGGCAGAGGCTTTCCCAGGTATAAAAGCAAGCACAATCATTTTCACAGCTACCGTACACAGCCTGTCAATGGAAATATACAAATAGAGAATAACAGGATCAGGCTACCCAGGCTGGGCTGGATAAAGTATAAAAACA
>JAEYRV010000031.1 GCA_023435305.1 Bacillota bacterium | reverse complement strand
CGTCACTAGCATAGCAACCATAACCAGTACTTTATTCAATTTCACAAAGGTTTCCTCCAGTTACTCATAATCTCAATGGCTGAGCAAGATGTGAAAAGGAATCAATTTATAGTGTAGCTTATTTTGTGTCTATTGACAATAGGGACAAAATAAGCTCTCCTCCTGAAGAAAAATAACCACACTGCCATCCGGCAATGTGGTTATAAAGAAGCAACTTCTTAAACATTCATAAATGGTGCCTTAGGACGGAATCGAACCGCCGACACGAGGATTTTCAGTCCTCTGCTCTACCGACTGAGCTACCAAGGCATAAAATGGTGACCCATACGGGATTCGAACCCGTGTTACCGCCGTGAAAGGGCGGTGTCTTAGGCCGCTTGACCAATGGGCCACGTTGATGGTGAGCCATCCGCGACTCGAACGCGGGACACCTTGATTAAAAGTCAAGTGCTCTGCCAACTGAGCTAATGGCCCGTATTGGCTGGGATGGCTGGACTCGAACCAGCGAGATGCAGGAGTCAAAGTCCTGTGCCTTACCGGCTTGGCTACATCCCATCAAATAATAACGCAAAGTCAATTATAAAGGCAGGAGCGCCATTTGTCAAGGTAAATAACTGCCGTGAAACATGACGCAAAGAAAAACTAAATTCCGCTTTTACCTTTACTCTTTTGCCATTAGTCGCGGAACTTAGTCTTTCGATCAACGTCACGAAATATGCCCTTTAGCATGCAAAATTACCATATCACCGGAAGAAATATGTCCGGACACATATCGTTGTAACTACCCCTCGATCAACTCAAACCCGTTGTACGCAACAGCCAATGCTTGCTTATCAGTTAATGGAATGTGCGGCAGCGGCAGATCTGTTCCTTTTTCCATATTATCCGGGCAGTGAACTGAGAGGTAAGCATTTACCAGGCACAGTCCAACAGTGCTTTTTTCAAATGGTTCGCCTATATTGGGAGTAGCTACGAGGCTGCCGGCACTTACACCAATGTAGACCTTATTCGAGTAGACCATCCTTTTTATGATAGTGTCGAAACCGGTTTCTTTTATCCGCTTGAGTAAATAGCTGGTATTTCCGCCTGTAAAATATATCACATCATAACTCATTGCTTCGTTCTCAGACAAATTGCCATCAATATCATATGGATCAATGTTCTCCGGCAAAATGCCAATATGCAACAATTCATTCCTGCACTTATCAGCCATTTTCCTTGCGTTGTCGTCTATAGCTGCTGTATGTATAAACAGGACTTTAGCATCACTCACAGGCTTATCAAGCATTTTACGGAAACGTTCCACAATATTAAGCTTTTGTTTTCCATCCTTATCCTCAAATCCAGCTGACGTGAGCAGAACATTTTTCCAAAGCTGCTTGCCGCTTTCAGCTGCCCAGCAGCGACAGACCTCTATCCTCGCGCCTTGTGGCTTATCACCATGTTCAGGATCAAGATAGGAGTAGGTGCTCAGCTTGGTACATGGAATAGCAGCACACTCACCACAGTGCATCAAGCCTTTATCCTGACAGCATAACGCTATCGGACATTTGCCGTGGAACGGATGTCCCATTGTTTCGATACAACCGCCGCAGCCATGGCTTTCTTTCCATTGGCAGCCTGTACAATGCAATCCGCAGCGTGAATCAATATTCATAACAATCCTGGCCCCCTTCAGTCATAAAAAGTGGGTATCTCATTTTCATGTAAATACCGACCCCATATTGTTTTGTAAATATCATACCATTTTGAACATGACAACAGAATGTCTTGTTCATTTTCTATTACAGATATTATTTTATATCATTCACGAATTCGACACATCTATTCTGTTTTTGAGATGAAAAAAAAGGCTGTATCAACAGCCTTCTTTATGGGGTGAGCTATGGGAATCGAACCCACGACCTCCAGGGCCACAACCTGGCACTCTAACCAACTGAGCTAAGCCCACCATGTATATGACGTTTTCAGCGACATATGCTATTCTAAGGCACACAGCGCCTTTTGTCAAGTGAAAATTTGCTCATCCGCTGTATTACGGCGGTACTCCTGATTATTGTCGACTCGGCTTCTAAATGATTATTTTCCCGGCTTCCGAGCTATTATTATAGTTGTGTTTCCTACACGCCATACCATTTGGGCTGATGAAAATCCTGCTTCCCTAAACATAGCGACCTGGTTATCGACCGTACATGGCGTGTCGAAATGATACAACTCACTGTCAGGGATATTCATTTCACGACGCATCCCTGCATTTTCTTCAAAAAGCTTATCCTCGACTGCCTGATCATTCACCATATAATCGCATTCTATGTAGACACCGCCAGATTTGAGCGCGTTACAGATCTTCCTGTATAAGCAGGTTTTTCTGGTATGGGAAAAGTGATGCATCGTTTGAAAGGAAATGGCTGTATCATATACGTCCTCTCCCAGATCAACGCTGAAATAATCTCCGCATATCAGACTGATGTTCCTGCCGCAATACTTTTCCTCGAGCCTGTCCAGCATCGCCTGCGTTAGATCTATTCCTGTGAAGGCTGCCTCAGGAAATCTTTTGAATATTTCCTCAAGCTCAAGTCCAGTGCCGCATCCCAGGTCCAGGAGCTTTTCCGTTTTATCCGGGATCAGCTCTGCCATCTTAATATAACCTTCCTTGCAGCCTGCAACATTATTGAGCATATGCTCATCATAGCCGTCGATCCGTGCAGCAAAGAAGTCGCTCATCTTCTCCAGCAAGGCAACATAACTCCTTTGATTAATTGAGATACCCTTGACCACATTATCAGTGTTTTACGCCATATAGTCAACGCGGATCAAAGAATGACAAATTTCACTCAAGTTCCTTTAGCCATACTTCTGCCAAAGCATCGCTGGGCATGCGCCAGTCGCCCCTGGGCGAAAGGCTTATGGTACCGACCTTGGGGCCGTCAGGCAGGCATGAACGCTTGAACTGCTGTGAGAAGAACCTTTTGATGAATACCCTCAGCCAGGACTTTACAGTCTGTGCGTCATATATGCCTTCAAAGGCCTGTCCTGCAATGAATAGCAATTTTTTAGGCGCTGCACCGTAACGCAGCATATGATATAGGAAGAAATCATGCAACTCGTAAGGACCAACTATATCTTCAGTCTTCTGTTGTATCTTCCCCTTTTCATCCGGAGGCAGAAGCTCAGGAGATATAGGCGTGTCAAGTATTCTTCTCAAAACCTCTGCGGCAGCCTTATCGGTCACATTATCTGCAGCCCACTGAACCAGATACTTGACCAGGGTCTTTGGAATACCGCAGTTTACCGAATACATGGACATATGGTCGCCATTATAAGTGCACCAGCCAAGAGCAAGCTCAGACAGATCTCCTGTCCCCACCACAAGGCCATTCTGCTTGTTGGCTATATCCATCAGTATCTGAGTTCTTTCTCTTGCCTGCACGTTCTCGTAGGTTACATCATGTATTGACGGATCATGGCCGATGTCTTCAAAATGCTGCAGACAGGCCTTCTTTATATTGATTTCTCTCAATTCAGCTCCAAAGGACCTTATCAGCTGTAGTGCATTTTCATAGGTAGTGTCGGTGGTTCCAAACCCCGGCATGGTTATTGCCAGGATGTTATCTCTCGGAATGCCCAGTAAGTCAAAGGCGTTTGCCGTTACTATTAATGCCAGCGTTGAGTCGAGGCCGCCGGAGATCCCCAGTACCGCCCTTTTTATGCCTGTATGCTCAAGTCTCTTTGCAAGTCCGGCAGTCTGGATGGCAAATATCTCTTCACATCTTCTGTCTCTGGACGTCTTATCAGAAGGTACAAACGGATGCGGGTCTATATATCTTGTCAGTTTTTCCGGCTTTGCTCCCTTCCCGTCAGTCGTTGGCCCAGCCGCCATCTTACCGTCAGTCGTCGACACCGTATTCGCCCTATCGCCTGCCACCGACTCTGAAGTCGCCGGATCGTCAGCCATCGACTCTGAAGCCGTCCTATCGCCTGCCGCCGACTCTGAAGCCGCCGGATCGTCAGCCACCGTTCTTGCAGCTCTGTCGGATGATGCCGCATCTCTTCCATAAACCACGAACGGGATCTTCCTATAATCACACTCCGGCACGCCCTCCATGAAAGTAGTGTTTTTTATCCTGTCATTCTTGAGCTTTTGAACATCGATCTCGGTGACCAACATATTCCCGTCTCGAAGATATCTCTTTGATTCTGCCAGTATTCCGCCGTTCTCGGCAATCATCGCATGGCCGCCAAATACAACATCAGTAGTCGACTCATGCACACCACAAGATGCGAATACATAACCGGCGATACATTTGCCGGACTGCTGCCTGACAAGCTCTCTTCTGTATTCAGCCTTCCCAATGATCTCGTTGCTGGCGGATAGATTGAATATGATCGATGCCCCGGCAGTAGCCTGATACGAACTTGGCGGGATTGGTGCCCAAAGATCTTCGCATATCTCCACTCCGAAGCATACGCTGTCTGTTCCGGATGCTGTACTGACAGAAATACGTTTGCTGTCGAAAACCAATGCACTGTCCAGAGATGCTGCGCTGCCTATAGATGTTTGTCCATTCCTGGTAAATGTGCCTTCCAAAGGCGCTGAACTGCCAATAGACGTTTGATTGCCACTGGTAAATGTGCCGTCCAAAGGCGCTGCACTGCCAATAGACTCAAACAATAAATCGGTACCGAAAGGCACTCTCTTTCCGAATAACTCAACAAACCTGCTTTTCACATTTCTGCCTGATGCAAACCAGCGTTCTTCGTAAAACTCACTATATCCGGGGATATATGTTTTGGGCACGATGCCCAGTATCTCTCCGTTTTGCAGTATAGCTGCACAGTTGAAAAGTTGATTATCAACCATTAATGGCAAACCGACTATTGCGATTGTCCTGAGACCCTTTGAAGCTTCAGCAATCTTTTCCAGTCCTGTCAAAGCTCCACGGAGCAGTTGTTCCTGTTGAAACAGGTCGCCGCAGGAATACGCTGTGATCGCCAACTCGGGAAAAACAACCAGTTCAACACCATCTGCCTCAGCTTCATTTATCATTTTTACTATTTGTTCTGTATTATAGCCACAGGCGGCCACCTTCAGTACGGGCACCGCAGCAGCTGTCCTTATGAAACCATATTTCATGATATTTCGTTCCTGCCTTCTTATTGATTTGTTCTTCTTTCTCTTTCTGATACCCCATAATTATAGCACTTATACATACAAATGGATATATGTGTTGTGTCCATAGTGAATCTAATCGATATAGCCGCCGCTGTCCTCGACGCCCTTCTCACCAATTGTTTCATCGAGGGTCTTACCGATGGTCTTACCGAGGATCTCACCGAGGGTCTCACCGATGGTCTCACCGAGGATCTTACCGAGGATCTCACCAAGGATCTTACCGAGGATCTCACTGAGGATCTCACTGAGGATCTCACCGATGGTCTTACCACAGGAGCCACCGCTAAAATCACGACTGGTCCAAATTTCAACTTTAGTCCAGATTTAGCCACTAAGGAGTTAACATAAAGTGAAATGTCACGTATTATGTATCCTCTTTGTGGAATTAATTCAATAAAAACTGTTTTGATTAGGACTTTACTTGATATTTGGACCATAATTTTTTTGCAACTTTATATGTAAACACCCACCTTGAGTTGATGAAGCTGTTATGTGTGCGAATAAGACTGATTTTAGAATAAATGGAATTGATAAATTGGGTTTCAGGTATGGGCAGCAGTTTATAAAATACCGCGGTGTGCAAAAAAGGTCTCGTTTGGGGGGCACAATACTGCTTTAGAGGGTACGGAGTTTACATAACCAAATAAATAATCCCATTATATGCCATAATCATTGAAAATTTGAAGTAGAATCAACGAAATGATGCCCAAAAGTCCTGTTTTTTGCACACCCTCCCCTTTATTGCCCAATAGTATTACCCAAGTCTGGCGGCCTTGTCATTAACCAGGGGTAGAAGATAGCTATCATATAAAGCCCAGCTTACAGAAAAGGCCGGTTAACAGCAACAGCAAGCTTACAGTAAAGCCCAGCTTACAGCAACGGCAAGCTTACAGTAAAGCCAGCTTACAGTAAAAACATGCTTATATAGCAAAAGCACCTGCAGACAGCCACGGTTCAGGCCTACCTGCAGGTGCATACCTATTCAACAGTTCACTTAAAATTCGCATTTACCCGCTTATACCGGGTCACCCCTCTTCAGCAGTTCGCTAAACATACGCGTCTGCTTGCTTATGTGGCGGCACGGGCGGCACGGGTGGCACGGGCGGCACGGGCCGCACGGGTGGCACC
>JAEYRV010000005.1 GCA_023435305.1 Bacillota bacterium | reverse complement strand
ACATGGTTGATAGGTCAGGTGTGTAAGTGCAGTAATGCATTGAGCTAACTGATACTAATAGGTCGAGGGCTTGACCAATAATATTGGTTCAAAGGATCGAAAGCGCAAGCAGATGGTTCAGTGAATCGATAACAGGTAGAAATTAAAGAGTAGGTCTTTAACGTTAAGAGTATACATCGTCTCTCATGAATGGATCGGCATTGCGAAAGCAAAACGATACAAGCGATACATTATATAGTTTTGAAGGTGCAACAAAGGTTTGTTCACTGTATGGCAGCAGGATCGCAAGATAAGGCGGCTGACAGGGTACATACCGGTTACATCAAAAAGTATATACTTTTCTGGTGGAAATGACGAGAAGGTCACACCCGTTCCCATCCCGAACACGGCAGTTAAGCTTCTCAGTGCCCAAGATACTTGGCTGGTAACGGCCCGGGAAAATAGGTCTCCGCCAGATTTATATCAAAGCCCTGTGCTATACAGCATGGGGCTTTGTTCTTTGTGCGACTTCAGACTTTTGGGATAATGTCGAAAAACTCTAAAAAGTCTAAAGACTTTTTAGAAGGATTGTCTCATATGTATAGCGATATTGGCAGGCACTGTATAGCAGCATGCACAAAAAATTGAGTTATGTGGATGCTGCATGAGTAAAACAGGGGTATTTGCTAGTTTTTGGTTACATAAAATCGTATCCACGTGCATTATCTGGCCAAATATCAGTAAGGATGAGCAAATCGGCTTGCATAAGTCAAAATTTTGTGCACCCAGGTCCCTATTTCCCGGGGAAATAACTGTTCTGTACGCGGTATGAAGATATATGTTGGATCGAGTTCAAAACGTGACGATCTGACAGACTTGATGATAGAACTGTCCCTCTGCTAAAACTTTTTCATGAAGGACGCTCATTGGTAGAACTGTCCCCTGAAAGGAATGTCTGCTAAAATGCCAGGCAGATGGTAGAACTGTCCCCTGATAAGTGGCGGCTATAAATTATATATGAAAGAATTATGGCTGATTACTATTCATGGAAAATAACTTGTGCTATATTATAACGAGGTTATTATAAGTTTCTTGATCAGAGAACAGAATATAAATGAAGAGAAATTGATGACGGAGAGGGGGATTGCCTGTCGGATCCGGCAGGTTAAACACCAATGAATAAAAGAATTAAAGTGGGCATCGTCGGTTATGGAAATCTTGGAAGAGGCGTCGAAATGGCGTTGAAGCAGAATTCTGATTTTCAGCTGGAAGCCATTTTCACCCGAAGAGAGGCAAGTGATGTCGGCGCATCCGCGAAGATGATACATATTTCTGAAATAGAGAAGTATAAAGGTATTATCGATGTCATGATACTTTGCGGCGGATCGGCAACCGACCTGCCGGAGCAGGCGCCAAAAATAGCTGCAATGTTCAATACTGTCGACAGCTTCGACACTCATGCGAAAATACCTGAATACTTCAACAAGCTGGATGATGTAACAAAAAAAGCTGGAACCATCGGCCTTATGTCCATAGGTTGGGATCCCGGACTGTTCTCCATGCTTAGAATGTTCTCCGGAGCAGTTCTGCCTGAGGGAAGGGATTACACATTTTGGGGCAAAGGCGTGAGCCAGGGACACTCCGATGCGATCAGAAGGATCCCGGGTGTAAAAAACGGTATACAGTACACTATCCCGATTGATAGCGCACTGGAGAAAGTGCGTTCAGGTCAAAATCCAGAACTGACTACACGTGAAAAGCATGAGAGAGTATGCTATGTAGTTGCCGAGGATGGAGCCGACAAGGGAAAAATAGCGGAGAGCATTAAAAACATGCCCAACTACTTCTCTGATTATGATACAACAGTTAACTTCATTACTGAGGAAGAGCTTAAAGCGAACCACAGCGGTATGCCACATGGCGGATTTGTCATCAGAACTGGGAAAACAGGAATGGATACAAAGCAGAAAATAGAATTCAATCTTGAGCTGGGCAGCAATCCGGAATTTACAGCCAGTGTGCTGACAGCATATGCAAGAGCCGCATACAGACTTGCTAGTGAGGGTCAGACAGGTGCTCGTACTGTATTCGATATACCTCTCGGTTATTTGTCTCCCAAATCGGGTGATGAGTTGAGGACAGAACTGCTTTGATTTGCTGATGGATCGATGACAGAACTGCTTTGATCTGTTGAAGCATTGACTTAGATTTGTATACCAGTTATAGTAATGTTATGCATTGCAAACTGTGCTTTGCTGAGATGTGAAAGGCAGGGCGGATGTGCTGTATAACAAAATTATTGAGGTGTCATATGTATATAGATGGAAACTTGATCCCCATATTTGCGATCGGAGTCGGGTTTATTATCACTATTACGGCTATATTATCCGACTCTATATCAAAGACTAAGCTGAAAACTGAACAAATCAGAGCTGATGCGCTTGTCAGAGCTGAGGAAGTCAGAGCGAAGAACCAGCTGGAGCTTGAAAAACTGATGCGGCAGGAGCATGGGATCCCATCCTCAGGCACAAGCAGCCAGGAGACTTCCGCAATGGACAGCGAGGATTTTTCAAGGCAAAGAAGCAGGGTGAGAGAGTAGGAATTAATTGGCGCAAAAAAACTGTAGTTTTTTTATAGGATATTTGCAGAAAGTACTTGCATTGTTGCTTTCAATGTAGTAAAATATCACTTGCTGTGACATGACATACGATGATGTGGGAGATTGCTATTCTTAGTAATAGGTAACTTTCACGGAGAATGTCCGATTCAAGAAACCGGGCGACAAGTCACTGTACATTTTGCGAGAGCACATACAAGTGTGTCTGTTTGTAAAGTACAGCCCAGGTTTTTACAGACCGAAAGGTCCTGTAAGCAGCCTGGGTTTTAAAATAAGTAAACAGGAAACACCCGGCATAGTGTACAGAATAAAATGCTTGTTGTACGTAACAGTCAAGGGGAAAGCAGCCAGACAGAACAGCGATACCGTACTTGGACATACCAAAAGGCGGCATTCGTCAAGGCAGAATCAATGCTGCCGGTGATGATGGCCAACACCCCGAACATAATTAAGGAGGTTATTGTATGGCAAACAACCAGAAAATCAGAATCAGGCTGAAAGCGTTCGATCATCAGATACTTGATCAGTCAGCCGAAAAAATCGTTGATACTGCAAAGAGAACCGGTGCACAGGTTTCAGGACCAGTTCCGCTGCCTACACAGAAGGAGATCATGACTATACTCAGAGCTCCCCACAAGTACAAGGATTCGCGCGAACAGTTTGAAATGAGAACTCACAAGAGGCTTATAGATATACTGATGCCTACACCCAAAACAGTCGATGCTCTCATGAGACTCGATCTGCCGGCAGGCGTCGACATAGAAATCAAGCTTTAGGATTTGCGCACATGTGAGATCATGTTCATGAGAGATCATGAACCAATGATAATAGGAGGTAAGGTAAAGGATGAACAAGTTTATACTAGGCAAGAAATTAGGCATGACTCAGATATTTGATGATAACGGCACAGTTATCCCGGTTACCGTTATACAGGCCGGACCGTGCGCCGTTGTTCAGAAGAAAACTGTAGAAAACGATGGCTATACTGCATTAAAGCTCGGATTTGAGGAAATTCCCGAGAGAAAGCTCAACAAGCCTGAAAAGGGTTTGTACGCCAAGGTAAAGGTAACATCAAGAAGGCATCTTAAGGAATTCAGAACCGATGACATAAGCAAATATGAAGTCGGTCAGGAAATCAAGGTCACTGATATGTTCGCAGACGGCGACAAGATAGATGTCAGCGGTATTTCCAAGGGTAAGGGCTTCCAGGGTGTCATAAGAAGGTTCGGTACCTCAAGAGGACCTGAGACACACGGCTCCATGTATCACAGAAGAGTTGGTTCCATGGGTGCAGGTACTAGCCCGGGACGAGTTTTCAAGGGCAAGCACGAACCTGGCCACATGGGATTGGATAAAATAACAGTCCAGAATCTCAATGTAGTAAGAGTTGACGGTGAAAGGAACCTGTTGCTGGTCAAAGGCGCTGTTCCGGGACCGAAGGGCGCTCTTATCACAGTCAGGGAAGCTGTTAAATCCGGAAAGTAATACAGATGGGAGGAGGAAGCGATTATGCCAAAGGTTGATTTATACAACATGAAAGGCGAGACGGTCGGACAGATCGATTTAAATGATGATATTTTCGGTATAGATGTCAATGAAAATGCAATGCATCTCGCTGTGCAGAACCAGTTAGCAAACAGAAGGCAGGGCACACAGTCCACCAAGACAAAGAGTGAGGTCAGAGGCGGCGGCATCAAGCCCTGGAGACAAAAAGGCACAGGCAGGGCAAGACAGGGAAGCATCCGCTCGGCACAGTGGATTAAGGGTGGTATCGTACTTGGACCTAAGCCGAGAAGCTATTCCTACACAATGCCCAAGAAGCTCAAGAGGCTGGCGCTTAAGTCGGCACTCACATCAAAGCTCAACGGCAGCGAACTTCTGGTTCTTGACCAGTTGAATTTCGAGGCTATCAAGACAAAGCAGATGACAGGCGTACTCAGCGCATTAAAGGTAGACACCACAGCGCTTGTAGTACTCAGCGGCAAGAACGAAGCAGTTGAGAAATCCGCAAGGAACATACCCGGTATCAAAACTGCATTTGTCAATACCATCAATGTTTTTGACATCCTTAAATATGACAAGTTCATCATCACAAGGGATGCAGTTGAAAAAGTCGAGGAGGTGTACGCGTAATGAGAACACCGGAGGATATTATTTTAAGACCCTTCATAACTGAAAAGAGCAACCTCGATGTAGCTGCAGGGAAATACACCTTTGTAGTGGATGTCAAAGCAACAAAGACGGAAATCAGGCAGGCTGCTGAAAAACTTTTTCAGGTAAAGGTACTTGAGGTCAATACCATCAATTACGAAGGAAAAGTCAAAAGAATGGGCGCTCATGTAGGCCCGAGACCTGACTGGAAAAAAGCAGTCGTAAAGATAGACCTTGATCCCAAGCCCGGTACTTATCTGGCCAAGGGCGGCAAGGAAGTAGTGAATACAAAGAAGTATAAAACCAGTATTGAAGAGTACGGAGTGACACAGTAAAGACTCGGCTTTGCGAAGCAAAACGGTCGGAACAAACAGGTTATTACGTCTTCAGATTAAGGAGTGAGAAGAAATGGCAGTAAAAAAGTATAGTCCTACTTCTCCCGCCAGAAGGTTCATGACGGTTTCCACTTTTGAGGAGATCACAAAGAAGGAGCCTGAAAAGTCTCTGGTGGAGACTTTGAGAAAAAGCGGCGGAAGAAACGTTTACGGTAGGATAACCGTACGTCACATAGGTGGCGGTGCTAGACAGAAATACAGGATCATAGATTTCAAAAGAGACAAAGACGGCATAAATGCCAAGGTAGCCGCCATAGAGTATGATCCCAACAGGACTGCAAATATTGCTCTTCTCTACTATGTAGATGGAGAAAAAAGATATATATTGGCACCTGTCGGACTTAAAGCTGGCGATATCGTGGAATCAGGTCCGGACGCCGATATCAAGCCGGGCAATGCACTTCCTCTGGCCAATATACCGGTAGGTACCATGATACACAACATAGAGCTCAAACCCGGAAAAGGCGGACAGCTTGTCAGAGCAGCAGGCAATTCAGCTCAGCTCATGGCAAAGGAAGGCGCCTATGCACAGGTAAGACTTCCCTCAGGCGAAGTCAGAATGATCAGCATGTTGTGCAAGGCAACCATTGGACAGCTCAGCAATATCGAAAACGAAAACATTAAGTTAGGCAAGGCCGGAAGAAAGAGATGGATGGGTGTAAGACCTACAGTACGCGGTGTTGTTATGAATCCGGTAGACCATCCTCATGGCGGTGGTGAAGGCAAGTCTCCGATAGGCAGACCGAGTCCGGTAACTCCTTGGGGCAAACCTACACTTGGTTACAAGACCAGGAAAAAGAAGAAGAAATCCGATAAATTCATAATCAAGAGAAGGAATCAGAAATAATCACACTGCGGTTATCCGAAGTAAGGAAAGGAGGACTAACACCTTATGAGCAGATCATTAAAAAAGGGACCATATGTTGACCTGAGGCTCCTGAAGAAAATCGAGGATATGAACAGGACTAACGACAAGAAGGTACTCAAGAGCTGGTCCAGAGCATCGACGATTTATCCTCAGATGGTAGGACATACTATTGCAGTACATGACGGCAGAAAGCATGTACCTGTATATATAACTGAAGATATGGTGGGACATAAGCTTGGAGAATTCGCACCGACCAGAACCTTCAGAGGACATGGGCACCATACTGAAAAGTCGACATCTTTGAAGTAAGAGCCGGCTGACAGCTGCACCGCAAGGTTCTCCCGCTAACGGCGGCTGGCTGTACACGGCAGAGGACAAAGCGGGCTGGCTGGAGATGTATCGTGTATTATAAACCATAAAAGCACATCAAGTGCACAGTAACAAGCTTATTGCCGAAAGGAGGAATTCCAGTTGGAAAAGAAGGTTTTATCTAAAGAAGAACTTCTGAAAGATAAGGATCAGATCCTGGATAAATATAACAAGACTCACAAGCTGTTTCAGAAACCTGCTCTGCTCACCAAGAAAGAAAGAAAAGCTCTTGGTATAGGCAAGGATGAAGGAACTGCTCGTTTAAGCTATGCCAGGATATCTTCAAGGAAGGTAAAGATCGTCCTGGATCTTATCAAAAACAAGAGTATCGATGAGGCATACGCTATCGTAAGATACACGCCCAAAGCTGCTTCCGAATTAATCTACAAGCTTCTGAAATCTGCTGAGGCAAATGCAACAAACAACAACAATCTCAACAGAGATGAGCTTTACGTTGCTGAAGCAAATGCTACACAGGGACCTACTCTCAAGAGAATAATGCCGAGAGCACAGGGAAGGGCAAACAGGATAAGGAAGAGGACCAGCCATATAACGGTAGTATTGAAGGAAAGATAAGTTGGTACTCACTTTTGAAATGACAAGTACTTTAAGAAGGAGGTTTGAAGATGGGCCAGAAGGTAAATCCACATGGATTGAGAATAGGAATAATCAAGGATTGGGATACCAAATGGTACGCCAATGCAAAAAACTTCAGCGAATATTTAGTTGAAGATACAAAGATCAGAAAGTATATAAAGAACAAATTATATATTTCCGGCGTTGCAAGGATCGAGATCGAAAGAGCAGCAAACAAGATCAAGGTCAATGTGCATACAGCAAAGCCAGGCCTTGTAATAGGCAAGGGCGGTGCGGGCATCGAAGAACTGCGCAAGGAAGTTGAAGGCCTCACAGGTAAGAGCGTTCTTATAAACATCACAGAGATCAAATCACCTGAGGTCAATGCACAATTAGTTGCTGAAAACATTGCATCACAGCTGGAGAAGAGAATATCCTTCAGAAGGGCAATGAAGCAGGCAATGTCCAGAGCCATGAAGCTTGGAGCAAAAGGAATAAAGACTTCAGTTGCAGGCAGGCTCGGCGGCGCAGAAATAGCAAGGACAGAGCACTATCATGAGGGAACTATACCGCTGCAGACATTAAGAGCGGATATCGACTATGGTTTTGCAGAAGCTAATACGACTTACGGAAAGCTCGGAGTCAAGACTTGGATATACAAGGGCGAAGTGCTTCCGGCTGTTAAGAGGGAAGTCAGGGCAGAAGGAGGCGATCGGTAATGTTAATGCCTAAAAGGGTAAAGCGCAGAAGGGTTCACAGAGGCAGAATGACCGGTGTCGCAGCCAGAGGCAATTTTATATCAAACGGTGAATTCGGTCTGCAGGCTACTGAACCTGCATGGGTAACCAGCAATCAGATAGAAGCTGCCAGAATAGCGATGACACGTTTTACAAAAAGAGGCGGTCAGGTATGGATAAAGATATTCCCTGACAAGCCGGTCACAAAGAAGCCTGCTGAAACTCGTATGGGTAGCGGCAAGGGTTCACCTGAGTACTGGGTTGCAGTAGTCAAGCCCGGAAGAGTATTATTTGAGATTGCGGGAGTGCCGGAGGAAACGGCCAGAGAAGCTATGAGACTTGCTCAGAACAAGCTTCCTATGAAGACCAAATTCATAACCCGCAACAATGAAATGGGTGGTGAAACGAATGAAAGTCAGTGAAATGAAGGAATTATCCCAGGAAGAACTTCAGAGGGAATTGAGTGAACTGAAATCAGAACTTTTTAAACTTCGTTTCCAGCTTGTCACAAACCAACTGGAAAACCCGATGAAGCTGAAGGACGTTAAGAAATCAATAGCCCGTATCAAGACTGTGATAAGGGAAAGAGAAATAAAAGGCGTGCAGGCGTGATGAAAGGAGGAATCCTGATTGGCAGATAGAGCGTTGAGAAAGACCAGAGTAGGCAAGGTAGTCAGCGATAAGATGGATAAGACGATCGTCGTTGCAATAGAAACCAGTGTAAAGCATCCCTTGTACAAGAAAATTGTCAAGAGGACATATAAACTGAAGGCTCATGACGAGAACAATGAATGCGGCATAGGCGACAAGGTAAAAGTGATGGAGACCCGCCCGCTTAGCAAGGATAAAAGGTGGAGACTTGTCGAGATCGTAGAGAAGGCTCGTTAATAGCCGAATTTCAAAAGAACCGGAAGGAGGTACTGGTATGATACAGGTACAGTCCATGCTGAAATCAGCAGACAACACAGGAGCCAAGGAAATGATGTGCATCAAGATACTCGGCGGTTCCTGGAGAAAATATGCCAACATTGGCGATGTAATCGTTGCATCGGTTAAAAATGCAACACCCGGCGGAGTTGTAAAAAAAGGCGAAGTTGTCAAGTGTGTTATAGTTCGTTCCAAAAAGGGCGTTAGAAGGTCTGACGGATCATATATCAAATTTGACGAGAATGCAGCAGTTATAATCAAAGAAGATAAGAACCCCAAGGGAACACGTATTTTTGGTCCTGTTGCGAGAGAGTTGAGAGAAAAGGAATACATGAAGATACTTTCACTCGCACCGGAAGTTTTATAAGCTGGATGTCAGTGAGAGAGGAGGCGGCTAAAAGTGTCAAATAAAGTTCATGTCAAAACCGGAGACAATGTTTATGTTCTCTCAGGCAAGGATAAGGGAAAGAAGGGCAAGGTCCTGAGTGTCAATCCCGAGGATATGTCTGTAATAGTTGAGGGCGTAAATATGTCAACTAAGCATAAGAAGCCCAGGGGCAGATATCAGCAGGGCGGCATAATCCATCAGGAATCGCCGATCAGCAGTTCAAAGGTGATGCTGATATGCTCAAGGTGCAAGACTCCGACTAAGGTAGGCAAGACGGTTCATGAAGACGGTCAGAAGGATCGTGTATGCAAAAAGTGCGGAGAGGTAATCGACACACAGAAAGAAGCAAAAGAAGAATAAATACTCTTCTTGAAAGGAGGTTAAGGTCTAATGGCCAGACTTAAGGATAAATATTTAAATGAAGTAGTACCGGCAATGCAGGCAAAGTTTAAGTATAGCAGCCCTATGCAGATTCCTAAGCTCGAGAAGGTAGTAGTGAACATGGGAGTTGGAGAAGTAAAAGAAAACCCCAAAGCTATGGATGCTGCAGTAAATGATATGACGATCATTACAGGACAGAAGCCGGTCGTGACTAAGGCAAAGAAATCAATAGCCAACTTTAAACTCAGACAGGGTATGAGTATTGGCTGCAAAGTGACACTCCGCAGCGAAAAGATGTATAATTTCGTTGACAAACTGTTCAATGCATCACTCCCGAGAGTCAGAGACTTCAGAGGAGTCAACGCAAATGCATTCGACGGAAGAGGAAATTATACTCTGGGTGTCAAGGATCAGCTGATATTTCCTGAAGTTGAATATGATAAGGTAGACAAGGCAAGAGGTATGGATATAGTATTCGTTACTACTGCCAAAACGGATGAGGAAGCAAGAGAGCTTCTGAAACTGATGGGAATGCCGTTCGGAGTGTAATTGGAAGGAGGATAAACGTGGCAAAAAAATCAATGATCATAAAGCAGCAAAGAAGTCCGAAATTCAGCAGCAGGTCATATAACAGGTGCAAGCTTTGCGGCAGGCCTCATGCTTATATGAGGAAGTTCGGGATATGCCGTTTGTGCTTCAGAGTTCTGGCTTATAAGGGTCAGATACCTGGCGTGAAGAAAGCCAGCTGGTAACTAATTTTGGAAGGAGGTTAACAATATGCAGATCACAGATGCTATCGCTGACATGTTGACAAGGGTCAGGAATGCAAGCTCAGCAAAACATGAAACCGTTGACATACCGGCGTCCAATATCAAGAAGGACATAGCGCGCATTTTACTTGATGAGGGCTATATCAAAAACGTCGAGTTAATAGAAGACGGGAAACAGGGTGTAATAAGGATAGCACTCAAATACACGGGAAATAAACAGAACGTTATTTCGGGGATCAAGAGGATCAGCAAACCCGGACTCAGGGTATATGCCAACAAGGATGAACTTCCGAAGGTGCTTGGCGGACTTGGGGTCGCAGTTATTTCCACATCAAAGGGTGTTATGACGGACAAAAAAGCAAGAGCAGAAGGCGTTGGCGGAGAAGTACTTGCTTTTATATGGTAATTTGTTCTAAAATATAACTGCACTTTGTGCAGGGCAGCAAAAAATTTCTGAAAAGGGCTCATTTGGGCTCAGCAGCTCGATAGAGCTCATAATCTCAAGAACAGGAGGTGCTTTAATGTCAAGGATAGGTAAGATGCCTATTGATATACCGGCAGGTGTAAACGTTGATATAAAGAACAACGTAGTAACTGTAAAAGGTCCGAAAGGAACTTTGACTCAAGAATTGCACAAGGATATGATAATAAAGCAGGAAGGTGCACAGATACTCGTATCGAGGCCTTCAGACGAGAAAAGTCACAAAGCGCTCCATGGATTGACAAGAACTCTTGTCAACAACATGGTGGAAGGTGTTACAAAGGGATTTGAAAAGACCCTGGAGGTAAATGGTGTCGGTTACAGGGCACAGAAACAGGGCAATAAGCTTGTACTTACCCTCGGTTATTCGCATCCGGTCGAAATGGAAGAGCCTGCAGGCATAACTGTAGATGTTCCGGCCCCCAACAGGATAATAGTCAAGGGCTGTGACAAGCAGGAGGTTGGAGAATTTGCCGCTAAGATAAGGGCGAAGAGAGAACCTGAGGTCTACAAGGGCAAAGGTATCAAGTATGATTATGAAGTAATCAGACGCAAGGCAGGCAAAGCCGGCGCTAAAGGTAAGTAGGAGGGAGTGAGTTTATATGATTAACAAGCCCAGCAAAAACGGAATCAGGCTGAGAAAGCATGACAGGGTACGCAAAAAAATCAGCGGCACTCCTGAGCGTCCAAGGCTCAATGTTTTCAGAAGCTTAAAGAATATATATGCACAAGTGATCGATGATACTACGGGTACAACTCTCGTATCAGCATCCACTATCGACGAGGCGGTCAAAGGAAAGATCGCTCACGGCGGAAACAAGGAAGCTGCAAAGGAAGTTGGAAAGCTGGTTGCTCAGAAGGCAATAGAAAAAGGCATCAAGCAGGTCGTTTTCGACAGAGGCGGTTATCTGTATCATGGAAGGATCGCAGAGCTGGCCGAAGGAGCAAGAGAAGGCGGACTCGAATTTTAATTGTCGCACTGAACAAATCGTAACAAGGTTTGAATGAGGAGGGATGGAAATTGCAGCGAATTGATGCTGGAACATTAGATCTTAAAGAAAAGGTCGTTAAAATAGGACGTGTTACCAAGGTTGTCAAGGGCGGTCGTAATTTCCGTTTCAGCGCACTGGTCGTAGTCGGAGATGAAAACGGCTATATCGGCAGCGGGATCGGAAAAGCTACAGAAATACCCGATGCTATCAGGAAGGGTATTGATGATGCCAAGAAAAACCTTATAAAGGTACCCCTTGTAGAAACAACTATTCCGCATGAAGCGATCGGAGAGTACGGCGCAGGCAGAGTATTGCTCAAGCCAGCCGGACAAGGTACCGGAGTTATCGCAGGCGGTCCTGTAAGAGCGGTCCTCGAACTCGCGGGTATTCGCGATATCAGGACTAAATCACTGGGCTCCAACAATCCGATCAACATGGTTAATGCAACTATCCAGGCGCTTTCACAGCTCAAGACTGTAGAGGAAGTAGCCAGACTGCGCGGAAAAACTGCAGAAGAAATATTGGGTTAGGAGGATACTGTGGTGGCTAAGCTTAAAATTACTCTTAAAAGAAGCACAAACAAATGCCTTGCAAACCAGAAAGCTACTGTAAAGGCTCTCGGTTTGGGAAAGATAGGCACTTCTGTTGAACAGCAGGATAACCCTCAGATCAGAGGGATGATAAAGACGGTATCACACCTGGTATCCGTAGAAGAAATATAAGGGAGGTGTACAAGGTGAAACTACATGAATTGCGTCCAGCAGCCGGTGCAAAAAAGGCTCCGACCAGAAAAGGACGAGGCGTCGGTTCGGGAAACGGTAAAACTGGCGGACACGGTCATAAGGGTCAGAATGCACGCGCAGGCGGCGGAGTAAGGCCGGGCTTTGAAGGCGGCCAGATGCCTCTCTTCAGAAGGATGCCCAAGAGAGGTTTCAATAACAAGGATTTTGCAAAGGTTTATGCTGAGATCAACGTTTCAGCTCTTAACATATTCGAGGATGGAACCACAGTCAACGGTGAGCTTCTCAAAAACAGCGGATTGACAAAGAAGCTGTACGACGGCGTGGCAATACTCGGAAATGGCGAACTTACAAAGAAGCTTACTGTCCAGGCTGCAAGATTTACAAAGACAGCTTCCCAGAAGATCGAAGCTGCAGGAGGAAAGGCAGAGGTGGTATAAAATGGGCGGAATGTTCGAAACCCTACGTAATGCATGGAAAATTCCTGATCTACGCAAAAGGATCCTGTTTACAGTAGTGATGTTGATCGTTTTCAGAATAGGCTCATATATACCCAATCCGGGGCTGGATGCAAAGGTGTTTTCCAGTCTGCTGGAATCAGCAGGCTCCCTTGGAGGATTCCTCAACATAGTATCCGGTGGAGCATTTAAAATAGCATCCATATTTGCAATGAGTATTTCACCATACATCAATGCATCGATTATTATGCAGCTTCTGACCGTAGCCATTCCAGCACTTGAAAAACTGCAGAAGGAAGGCGAAGAGGGCAGGAAAATACTGCAGCAGTACGTCAGATATGGTGCTGTTATACTCGGTTTAGTACAGGCTATAGCTCTTTACATTACAGTACAGGCCCAGGGTGGTATCATTGACGGAGGAAGCGTTTGGAGTTTTCTCACAATAACGCTGACATTCTCTGCAGGTACAGCATTTTTGATGTGGCTTGGTGAACAGATCACTGAAAAGGGAATAGGCAACGGTATATCCATGATCATATTTGCAGGTATCGTATCAAGAGGACCATCTGCAGTAGAAGGTCTGATCGTAAACTACAAGTATGGCAACTTCGGAACCGGTATTCTTGGAATACTGGCCATCATTGGAATACTCTTACTGTTCGTAGCTGTTATAGCAGCTGTCATATGGGTACAGCAGGCTGAAAGAAGGATACCGATCCAGTATGCAAAGCGCGTGGTGGGAAGGAAAATGTACGGCGGGCAGAGCACTCATCTGCCGATAAAGGTAAACCTTGCCGGCGTTATCCCGATCATATTCGCTATGTCGATAATGATGCTTCCATCTACGGTTATTACCATGTTCTTTGCCAACGCAGACAACTGGTTCGTAAGAATTTTCAAGAACCCTGAGAGAAGCGTACTGTATATCGTAATATATGCATTGCTGATACTGTTCTTCACATTCTTCTATTCGGTAATGCAGTTCAACCCGATAGAGATAGCAAACAATATGAAGAAGAACGGCGGATTCATTCCCGGCTACAGGCCCGGAAAGGCAACGTCTGAATACATCACAAAGGTCCTGAACAGGGTCACGTGGTTCGGCGGTTTCTTCCTGGCAGTAGTGACTATTGCTCCGATCATTCTCGGCAACGTCACAAAGATATCCGGTATATGGTTCGGCGGTACAGCAGTTCTGATCCTCGTAGGTGTTGCTCTCGATACTGTTCAGGCAGTAGAGTCGCAGATGCTTATGAGACATTATAAAGGATTTTTGGAATAAGGTAAGAGCATAAAGCCGGTACCTGTACAGACCCTTTTGAGAGGACTGCATATACCGGCTTTCATGGAGTAGCTGCCGGGACGATGTTTCAGGCAGCTATGCGGGAGAATAAAATGAGACTAATGATTTTGGGTGCACCGGGAGCGGGAAAAGGGACTCAGGCAGTTATTCTTTCAAAGAAGCTGGAGATACCTCATATATCCACCGGTGATATATTCAGAAGCAATATTAAAAATGAAACTCCCCTTGGCAAGCTCGCTAAACAGTACATTGACAGTGGAGCGCTTGTTCCTGATGAAGTAACGATAGGAATAGTGAAAGACAGACTTACAGAACCCGATTGCACCAACGGTTTCATACTTGATGGCTTTCCACGCACGATACCACAGGCTGAAAGCCTCGATCGGATGCTGGATGAGATGGGTCAGAAGCTCGATATGGTCATAAATATCGAAGTCGATGATGAAGTGATAATCAGAAGGCTTTCCGGAAGAAGGGTATGTCCCGAATGCAATACGATATATCATGTAAGAACCAGTGAGCATGCAAAGCAAGGTATTTGCGGAAACTGCAGTGCGAAGCTGATCCAGAGGGAAGACGACAGGGAAGAGACAGTCATAAACAGGTTAAAAACTTATCATATACAGACAGAACCCCTTATCAGCTACTATAAGGGGAAGGGCATACTCACCGAGGTCGGCGGAGCCGGCCGGGTAGAAGAGACGACAGTAGAAATCTATGAAAAGCTGGGTTTGACGGAATGATAACAATAAAGTCGAGATCAGAGCTTGAAAAAATGTCGAAAGCCTGCGAAATAGTAGCTAAAGCGCTTAAACTGGTGGAAGATGCAGTAAGACCCGGGATCACAACAAAAGAGCTGAACCGGATCGCAGAGGATTTTATCACAGGACAAAAGGCATTGCCGTTATTCAAAGGTGTTCCCTGCCCTGTAAGAGGCGGACCGGATTTTCCCGGAACCATCTGCGCATCTGTCAATGACGAGGTAATACACGGCATACCCGGTTTAAGAGAGTTAAAAGATGGAGATATTATTAGTATCGATATGGGCGCCAGCTTAGGCGGTTATTGCGCAGATGCTGCAAGGACCTTCGGAGTGGGGAACATATCGGAGGAAGCCCGCAGATTGATAGATGTTACCGAGCAGAGCTTCTTTGAGGGAATAAAGTATGCGATAAAGGGAAACCGTATATCGGATATTTCCAGAGCCATACAGCAATACGCCGAAACCAATGGATTTTCAGTAGTCCGGGATTATGTCGGACACGGCATAGGCAGGGAACTGTGGGAGTCTCCACAGATACCGAACTATGAAACAAGCAGCAGGGGACCGAGACTGGAACCCGGAATGACTCTGGCGATAGAGCCCATGATAAATCAGGGAGTATATAATGTAAAGATACTCGGTGATAAGTGGACTGTGGTTACAGCTGACGGTAAATTATCTGCTCACTATGAAAACACTATAGCTATAACCGATGGAGAACCGATCATCATGACAAAACTCAGGGGTGAGTGTGTTTGATAGCAGCTGTTGTAGGCCGGATAGTTGTTTCCAGGGCTGGCAGAGATGCCGGCAGAAGGTTCATCGTAGTAAAGGTGATCGATGATCTTTACGTAGAAATATCAGATGGCGATCTTCGAAGAGTTGAGAAACCCAAGAGAAAGAAAATCAAGCATCTGGTAATTACCGATGAAGTAGCTGAAGGTCTTGCGGAAAAACTTAAGAGCAGCGGCAGAATTACAAATGCAGAGGTAAGGAAAGCTCTTGCTGGTCTTGTCAGTTGAAAAGGAGGTTTTGAGTATTGTCAAAGGACGACGTAATCGAAGTTGAGGGAAAAATCATCGAGGCATTGCCCAATGCAATGTTTCAGGTAGAGCTGGAGAACGGGCATAAGGTACTTGCTCATATATCCGGCAAGCTGAGAATGAATTTTATAAGGATCCTGCCGGGTGACAAGGTGACACTCGAATTGTCGCCATACGATCTGACCCGCGGCAGGATCACCTGGAGAGCGAAATAGCCATAGCGGCTGTTGAATGTGATTTTAAAGATTAAACCGATAGGGAGTGTTGGAAATGAAAGTAAAACCTTCTGTAAAAGTTATATGTGAAAAATGCAAGATCATAAAGAGAAAAGGCAGAGTAATGGTAATTTGTGAAAACCCGAAGCACAAGCAGAAACAGGGTTGAGTAAACGAATGGACCATGCCGGTTTATTTGGATGGAATTGATAATTGAAATTTTGCAAACAGGCTTGTATTAGTCATATGTATATGATATAATTTTAGCTTGATTTGCTGTCAATTATCAATTGTCCTTCCATGGATGAAATTGAATTGACCATACCGGAGCGGCTGCATGTGCGCTTAACCGTACGTGATCCGGATGTTGATTATAAAGGCTGGGCCTATATAAAGGACCCTGCAGACAATTATCTAAGATAATAGGTTATTTTACTGTCAGGAAATATTTGGAGGTGTTTGACAAGATGGCGCGTATTGCCGGAGTAGACCTGCCCAGAGAGAAACGGGTAGAAATCGGGTTGACTTACATCTTTGGCCTGGGTAGAAGCAAAGCAAATGAAATTTTGCAGAAAACAGCTATCAACCCGGATACAAGAGTAAGAGATCTGACCGATGATGAAATCAGCAGGCTCAGAGAACTAATCGATAAGGAATACAAAGTAGAGGGTGACCTCAGAAGAGAGATCTCTCTCAATATCAAGAGATTGATAGAAATAGGCTGCTACAGAGGCAGAAGGCACAGGAACGGATTGCCGGTCAGGGGCCAGAGGACCAAGACTAATGCAAGGACGAGAAAAGGTCCCAAGAGAACTGTAGGAGTACAGAGAAAGAAATAATGGAGATAGGAGGTTGATTATCGGATGGCAGCTAAGACTACTGGTGCAAAAAGAACCACCAGAAAAAGAAGAGAGCGTAAAAATATTGAACGCGGAGCAGCTCATATACGTTCAACGTTTAATAATACAATAGTTACGATCACTGACACTGCAGGAAATGCACTTTCATGGGCAAGCGCCGGAGGACTCGGTTTCAGAGGCTCAAGAAAGAGTACGCCGTTTGCAGCGCAGATGGCAGCAGAAACCGCATCAAAGGCAGCTATGGAGCATGGCCTCAAGACCGTTGAGGTTTATGTCAAGGGACCCGGAGCTGGAAGAGAAGCCGCAATCAGGGCATTGCAGGCTGCAGGGCTTGACGTGAGCCTTATAAAAGATGAAACGCCTATTCCGCACAACGGATGCAGGCCACCCAAGAGAAGAAGAGTGTAATATGGAGGTGTTAAAATAGATGGCAAGATATACAGATTCATCTTGCAGACTTTGCCGCAGAGAGGGCGAGAAGCTTTTTCTGAAGGGTGAAAGGTGCTATACCAACAAATGCTCTGTCAGCAAGAGGGCATATGCTCCTGGACAGCATGGACAGCAGAAGAAGAAAGTTTCAGAATATGGTATGCAGCTGCGTGAAAAGCAAAAAGCAAGAAGATTTTACGGAATACTCGAAAGCCAGTTCAGAAGTTATTTTGATATGGCTGTTAAGAAAAAAGGCATAACCGGTGAAAACCTCCTGCAGATACTTGAAAGCAGGATAGACAACGTTGTATACAGGCTCGGACTTGCGACCTCCAGACCGGAGGCAAGGCAGCTTGTCAGGCACGGACATTTTTCACTGAATGGTAAAAAGGCCAACATACCTTCCATACTTTTGGTTCCCGGCGATGTTATAGCAGTACGTGAAAAATTCAGGGGAACTGAGAAGATGAAGTCCATAACTGATATAGCGGGCGGCAAGGTGGTTCCGAAATGGCTTGAGTTTGACGCTGAGAATCTGACCGGCAAGGTTGTTACCGCACCGGCAAGGGAAGAGATAGATCTTCCGATCAGGGAGCATCTCATCGTCGAATTGTACTCCAAGTAATATTGGTACTTTTGTTATTTATACCTTACAAGACGGAAATAACCAGTTAATAGCAGGTTTCCGGAGCAGGGCGGAAAACCGCCGCTCCGGGACTGATGAAGCAACTGACTATTCCAGTATGATTTGCATCAGGGTATTAAGGATAGAGTACTGAATATGATTTAAGGATTGCGAATCAGTTGCCCTCATATAAACAAAATTGTAAGTTAAGGGAGGGTTTTTGTTGATCGAAATAGAAAAACCAAAAATTGAATGCGTAGAGTCCACTGAGGATAATAGCTTCGGAAAGTTTGTAGTAGAGCCATTGGAGAGAGGATACGGCATAACACTGGGGAATTCCCTCAGAAGGATATTGCTGTCATCCTTGCCGGGAGTTGCTGTCACATCTATTAAGATAGATGGTGTACTGCATGAGTTTTCTACTGTTCCCGGAGTCATTGAGGATGTGACAGAGATCATACTCAATGTCAAGAATATCTCAATGAAGCTCTTCAGCGACGGACCCAAGATCGTCTATATAGACGCAGACGGGGAAGGTCCTGTTACAGCCGGAGATATCAAGGCAGACTCTGATGTGGAGATTCTTAACCCGGATCTTCATATATGCACATTGAATGGTGAGAGCAGATTCTACATGGAATTAGTGCTCAATAAGAACAGAGGATACATACCGGCAGAAAAGAACAAGCAGGCAGGACAGCCGATAGGTATAATACCTGTTGATTCCATATATACGCCTGTCAGAAAGGTCAACTACACCGTAGAGAATACACGTGTAGGCCAGATCACCGATTATGACAAGCTCACGCTGGAAGTCTGGACAAACGGCAGCATCAAGCCTGATGAAGCCATCAGTCTGGGCGCAAAGATAATGAGCGAGCATCTGAATCTGTTCATAGACCTTTCCGACCATGCGAAGCATACTGAGATCATGGTTGAAAAGGAAGAGACCATGAAGGAAAAGGTACTCGAGATGACCATCGAGGAACTGGATCTTTCAGTGAGGTCATATAACTGCTTGAAGAGAGCCGGTATCAATACTGTTGAGGATCTGACCAACAAGACTGAAGAGGACATGATGAAGGTCAGGAACCTCGGAAGAAAATCACTCGAGGAAGTGCTCCAGAAGCTCAATGCTTTGGGACTGTCACTTGCTCCGAGCGAGGAATGAAAAAGGAGTTAGGGAGGTAAGAGGGTAATGCCTACACAGAGAAAGCTGGGACGTGCTACCGATCAGAGAAGGCCAATACTGAAAAATCTCGTTACTGCTTTGCTCAACAACGGCAAGGTAGAGACTACTGAAGCCAGAGCAAAGGAAGTTCAGGCTATTGCTGAAAAATTGATCGCTATGGCTATAAAAGAAGACGGCAATTTTACGTCAAAACAGATAAAGGTCAGCGCTGCAAAGGTTGACAGCAAAGGCAGGAAAATAACCAAGACTGCAACTTCCAAGAACGGAAGAAAATATGAGGTCGTTGACAGGGAAGAGAAAACCGAGATGGTCACAGTTGACAATCCTTCAAGGCTCAATGCCAGGAGAAGGGCTATGAACTGGATCTACAGGGTCAAGGATGAAAAGGGCAACTATGTAAACGTAGTTGACAAGCTCTTTGATGAAATCGGACCTAAGTTCAAGGGCATCAGCGGCGGCTACACCAGGATCTACAAGCTTGGACCCAGGAGAGGCGACGGAGCTGAGGCTGTACTTCTTGAGTTGACCAAGTAAAAAGCTGATAATGAACAAAAAAGCCAGGGATTTGCCGTTAAGGCCGATCCCTGATTTTGTTTGAAGAGGCGTAATGGAAACGGGGTTGTAAGTTTGTCATCGAACAAGAATATTATTGAGATCGCCAATGCCGGTTATGTATACAGATCAAACAGTGAGGACAGGACAGATGTGCAGGCATTGAAGGATGTAAGCCTGAATATCAGACAGGGTGAGTTTCTTGCTGTGCTCGGAAGGAACGGGTCTGGAAAATCGACTCTTGCCAAGCTGATGAATGCTCTTATACTGCCATCTGAAGGAACTGTTATTGTTGACGGCTTCGATACGATGGATGAAAAACTGCTATGGAATATCAGAAGCTCAACAGGAATGGTGTTTCAGAATCCTGACAATCAGATCGTTGGCACTGTAGTTGAGGAAGATGTGGCATTCGGACCGGAAAACCTCGGAGTACCTCCAAAGGAGATCAGGACAAGAGTGGATGAGGCTCTGGAAATGATCGGCATGGATGAATTTAAGAAGCATGCGCCACATCAGCTTTCAGGCGGGCAAAAGCAAAGAGTCGCTATAGCGGGTATCCTCGCCATGAAACCGAAATGCATCGTCCTTGATGAAGCTACCGCGATGCTGGATCCCATTGGCAGGAAGGAAGTCATGCGCATTCTGAGGAAGCTGAATACAGAAGAGGGCATCACTATAGTTCATATCACACATCATATGGATGAGGCCGGTAAGGCCGACAGGATACTTGTGGTCAACGAGGGCAGCGAAGTAATGCTGGGTACGCCAAAAGAGGTTTTCAGGGACGTGCAGAAGATAAAAAGCCTTGGGTTGGATGTACCACAGGTCACCGAATTGATGTATGAGCTGAATAAATCCGGATTCGACTTTCCCACCGATATTCTTACTGTTGAAGAAGCTGTAAAATATCTGGAGGAATCGATCAAATAGGGCACAGCAAGCACTGTTATTCAGCACGCTCAGCGGCGTGCTCAGAGAGGTGCTCAGAGGCGGACAGATCTGTATACCCTTATGCCGCCGCTCTTCTCCATATCAAGGACATTTGTGAATCTATCCTCCATCATCTTTTTCAAGGTCGAACCACCCTTGTTGTGGTATGCCACCATCCAAAGCGAGCCACCTGGATTCAGATAATCATATGACTGTTCGATAAGTGCCGAAAGCAGTTTCTTCCCCGCTGCAAAAGGTGGATTTGTCACTATATCATCAAAGGTTACCATATCAAATGCCGAGAACAGATCACTTTTTACTGCCTTAATTTCAAGTCGGTTGTTCCTTGCATTTAGCATGGCATATTCAACTGCTCTCTCATTAATATCTGAAAGACACACTGTCTGATTTCTGAACAGTGCTTTTATAAACAGCCCTATTGCGCCATAGCCGCAGCCAAGATCGAGCACGGCCTTTCCTGATGGCCTGAAGGTTCTGATCAATAGTTCAGAGACCTTATCTACCTTGTTTTCAAAGGAGAAAACTCCGCTTACAGAAATTAGGGACAGTTCTGCATTATTGATTTTTTGTGTAAAGCTTTGCTCCTTTATCTCGGAGGTAGGACGCTCTGTATAGTAATGTTCATTATCGGCCATGGTGATTCCTTTCGCTTCATTATCCATCTAATATGATTGCACATATTGTACCACTTTATCGAAAGAATGTGTAGCGAAGAAAGCGGTTGGGGACAGTCCTCTACAGGGGGTATGCCGGATAGCAATTGAAGAATCAATTGCTAGATGCTGAGGACTGTCCCCATATTTATATTGATTTGTGACAAAATTCGACTTATTCTAGTAATAAACTATTTTACATAAGAATCGCGGGGATATGATGGAAACTTTACGTGTGCCCTATTTAACAGGGAAGATAAGAGAAATAACTGGTATTTTCAAAAAAGATATCGTGTTCACAGCTTCACTTGTGCTGGCTGTATCAAGCTGTTTTGTTGCTGTACCGAAGCTGGAGTATATAGATTTCAGGGTGTTGGCATGTCTGTTCAACATAATGATCGTAGTAAAAGCATTTGAAGAGCTGCATCTGTTGGACAAGCTGTCTGTCGGAATACTAAACCGTTGCAGCAATTGCCGTCGTGTTTCGTTGGTACTCATACTTATGAGCTTTTTTCTGTCTATGGTATTTACAAATGACGTCGCCCTGCTCACACTTGTACCGTTGGCACTGCTGATAGGTAAAAAATCCGGGATCGATATGACCCAGACAGTTATATTCCAGACTTTGGCGGCCAATATAGGCAGCAGCCTTACACCTATGGGAAATCCTCAGAATCTCTTTCTGTATTCATATTATGACTTGAGTATATCGCAGTTTTTCAGTATTGTTGGAGCCTTCGCAATGCTTGGTCTTATTTGGCTCCTACTGCTTAATAGCAGATCTCCTGCTGTAAAGCTGCAGGTATCATTGGAACGGGTGGAACTGGGAGATAAACGGACTGCCTTTATATGGGGCATTGTATTTTTAGTCATCGTTCTCTCTGTTTTTAGACTGATCCATTATGGAATCGCATTTGGAGCAGTTGTACTATGTACTGGTATAATAAACAGGAAGCTGTTGCTCAAGGCTGATTACAGATTACTGCTGACTTTTGTCTGCTTCTTTATTTTCATCGGTAATCTGTCAAATATCGAGGTTGTACGTGAATTCATGAAGGGTCTGGTCAACAGCAGTGATGCCACCTACTTTGGTTCGATACTGCTAAGCCAGGTCATCAGCAACGTTCCATGCGCTATACTTTTATCCGGCTTTACCTCCTATTGGAAGGAGCTGCTGCTTGGTGTTAACATAGGAGGCATGGGGACGATAATAGCATCACTGGCAAGCGTTATTTCATATAAATTTTACAGCAGTGAAAATCCGAAGAATGCGGGTAAATATATAGCAAGGTTCACATTATATAATGTATTTGGCTTAGCCATGTTTACTGGCTTGAATTACTTATTGCTTCGATTTGCTTTGTGAGGGGACAGTCCTCTACAGGGGGTATGCCGGATAGCAATTGAGGAATCAATTGCTGCATGTGAGAGGACTGTCCCCATAAAATGCTTGCAGTTATTTTTATTACCATTATAATTATAAACATTAGGGATAATAAATAGGAAAGCCAGAGAGGTTTTAGGAGTTTTAATGTCTATAACAGCAGAAAATCTATCATATATATACATGCAGGGAACGCCTTTTGAAAAGGCGGCTCTTGAGAACATAAACCTTGAGATAGGCGATGGTGAATTTGTCGGCATTATAGGACATACGGGTTCGGGTAAGTCAACGCTTATCCAGCATTTCAACGGCCTTTTAAAGCCTACATCAGGTAAGGTCCTGATCAATGGCATAGATACGGCCGGTAAAGGCCTCAAGGAATTGCGCCGTCATGTAGGAATTGTGTTTCAATACCCGGAGCATCAACTTTTTGAAGAGACGGTGTATAAGGATATAGCCTTCGGACTGCGCAAACAGAACCTTTCCGAGGAAGATGCAAAAAAGGAAATATACAGTGTTATCGAGGCAGTCGGACTTAGCAGTGAATTACTTGAGAAATCGCCGTTTGAACTGTCGGGAGGCCAGAAAAGAAGGGTAGCCATAGCGGGGGTGCTTGCCATGAAGCCCTCGATACTGATACTGGATGAACCGACAGCCGGCCTTGATCCAAAGGGACGTGACGAGGTATTCGGATTCATAACGGATATTCATGAAAAGATGGGTATGACAGTGATACTTGTATCACACAGTATGGAAGATATAGCAAGGCTTGTGGACAGGGTAATCGTCATGAACCACGGACATCTGGAAATGGACGGCCGTATGGAGGAAGTGTTCTCCGATATTGAAAGACTTGAGAGTATAGGGCTGTCTGCCCCACAGGTGGCTTACCTGATGAAAAGACTGAAAGTACTGTTCCCTGATATAAATGATAAGGCTTATACAGTAGCCGCTGCCAGGGATGAGCTGCTCAAGCACCTGAAAGAGAGGGGTGCATAGGATTATGATCAACACCAATATAACCATCGGGCAGTACATTCCCGGTGAGTCGGTGATACATAGGGCTGATCCGAGGACAAAGATAGTTTTATCGTTAGTGTTCATGATTGTGATATTCACGATCAACTCTTTCTGGACATTTACAGCTATGACATTATTCACACTCGTGTCGGTTATAATTTCAGGCGTTCCTATGAAATACACTCTCAGAGGGCTAAAGCCTCTGCTGTTTATAATCATTTTCACGGCCGTCATTAATATATTTACAACTAGCGGTACACCGATATCACAGACGGTCCCACTTAAATATATCACATATGAGGGCATCTCCCTTGCGCTAAAACTAGCTGTTCGGCTGGCACTGATAATTATAAGCGGCTCTCTGCTGACATTCACAACTACGCCTATATTGTTGACGGATGGGATAGAAAAGCTGCTGTCTCCGTTTAAAAAAATCGGCCTGCCGGCACATGAACTGGCAATGATGATGTCTATTGCCCTCAGGTTCATCCCGACGCTGCTGGAAGAAACGGATAAGATAATGAAGGCCCAGGCAGCAAGGGGTGCGGATTTTGATACAGGGAACCTGATCCAGCGTGCAAAAAGCTTTGTGCCTGTACTGGTGCCATTATTCGTAAGCGCCTTCAGACGAGCGGATGAACTGGCAACGGCAATGGAAGCCAGGTGCTACAGAGGAGGGACGGGCAGGACCAGAATGCGGCAGCTGGAGTTTACTAAAGCCGATACAATGATAATTGCGGCGGCCGGTTTGTTTTTCACAGGGTTGCTGCTGCTGGAATTTCTTTAATCAATTTATTTTGTTGGAGGTATAACATGCGGGAATTGAGAGGCAAGGTAGGGAACTTTCTCAGAAAATACGGAATGGATTCGGAAAGTGTCGACCTGGAGAAGAACTGCAGCCTGTTTATCGATGAAATGAAGAACGGTCTGGAAGGGACAGGTTCTCTTCTCATGATTCCGACATACATCGGAATGGACAAGGAGATACCGCTCAACGAGCCGATTATCGCCATTGATGCAGGCGGCACCAATTTCAGAGTGGCTGTGATACATTTTGACGAAAATAAAAAGCTGGTCACCGAGGATTTCAAAAATTATCCCATGCCTGGTTCCAAAGGAGAGATCTCAAGAGAAGAGTTTTTTGAGACGATGGCGGACTATATCCAGCCCGTACTCCATAGAAGCAACAAAATAGGCTTCTGTTTTTCCTATCCCACAGAAATCATGCCGGACAAGGACGGCAGGCTGATCATGTTCAGCAAGGAAGTGAAGGTCAGGGATGTAAATGGTGAGCTGCTGGGCAGGAATTTACTTGAGGTATTCAAAAAACGCGGCTTCACAAATGACCGGAGCATTATCGTCCTTAATGACACCGTGGCTACACTGCTCGCCGGCAAGGCTGCCTCACCCGACAGGATATTCGACGGATATATAGGCTTCATACTTGGGACCGGTACAAACATTTGCTATGCCGAGAAATGCGAAAATATTGTGAAGATCCCTGAATTGGCTGCAGAAGACGGATCGATGCTGATAAATGTCGAATCCGGAGTATACACCAAGGTCCCCAGGGGACAAATAGATGTGGAATTCGACAATGACACTGTTAACCCTGGTGATCATGTATTTGAGAAGACGGTCTCCGGCGCTTATCAGGGCAATCTGACGCTGGCGGTCATCAGGAAGGCAGTCCAGGAGGGCCTGTTTTCAGCTGAAGCGGCTGAAAGGCTTAACAGCATAAAAGAGCTGGCATCAAAGGAAATCGATGATTTTCTTTACTACCCGTATGGGGACAATACGCTGGCCAATTGCTTCATAAAGTCAGACTGCAGCGATGACCGTACTGTAATGTTCCTCCTGATCGATAATATAATTGAGAGGATAGCAAAATTCATTACTTTCAGCCTGACCGCCGTTATCGAGAAAACCGGCAAGGGCAAGGATCCTCTTAAGCCCGTATGTGTAACCGCTGATGGCTCCACCTTCTATAAGTCAAAATTGTTCAGGGGTAAACTCGACTACTATATAAGGACATATACCAATGATACAAAAGGCATTTATTGTGAGTTTGTAAAGGTGGATAACGGCTCACTGATAGGCACTGCAATAGCGGGCTTGCTGAACTAGAACAATGGATATTGAGCTGGCTTGAGCAGGGGCAAGAATAGCGGGACTGCTGAGTTAGCAGCTGAGCTGGCTTGAGTAGGGGCTGCAAAAAGATGTTTATGGTGGACGTCGGCTCACTGATAGGCACTGCAATATCGGGCTTATTGGAACTAGCACACTAGCAGCTGAGCTGGCTTGAGTAGGGGCTGCAAAAAGATGTTCGATGATGTAAATGCAGGAGTTCACCTGCCATAAAGGATGTTAAGGTAAGAGCGAAAATATGAAGAGGAATATAAGGCTGACAATAGAATATGACGGTACGGCGTACCATGGCTGGCAAAGCCAGGAGAATGCGGTCACAGTGCAGGATACTGTGACCGCAGCAGTATGCAGGCTTACAGGTGAGAGATGTTCGCTGGCCGGTTCGAGCAGGACTGATACCGGCGTGCATGCGCTGGGCTTTGTGTGCAACTTTTTCACTGAGTCCGCCATACCGGCTGATAAATTTTCATTTGCCCTCAATACGATCCTTCCTGAGGACATTGTCGTAAAATTGTCCGAGGAGGCTGCTCCGGAATTTCATTCGCGTTTCAGTGCCAAGGGAAAGAAATATACTTATTTGATTTACAATTCCACATTTCCATCCGCACTTCTCCGCCACAGAGCATACCATGTTTATTACCCGTTGGACATCTATGCTATGAATGAAGCTGCTGGATTTTTTACCGGGACACACGATTTCTATGCTTTCAGTGCATCGGGGGGCAGTGCAAAGACAACGGTAAGAACAATAACTGAAGCGGCTGTCACATGCACTTCTTCCAGCTGCGGTGTGGTTGGGAAGGGTTCTGCTGTCTCTGAGAATGATGATTTTGTTTTGGGTGGAATTTCGGCTTCTGGCAGTCGCCTGATCGAGTTTTCTATAAAGGGTGACGGCTTTCTCTACAATATGGTCCGCATCATCACAGGTACCCTCATAGAGGTCGGCTTCGGAAAACTGAAACCTGAGGATATGCCGGGGATCATAAGCAGCCTTGACAGAAGGAAGGCAGGCAGGACTGCGCCGGCCCACGGCCTGTATCTTTCGGAAGTGTACTACTAGGCGGAGTTTGGGCAGTATGTGAATACAAGCAAGATGCCTGCTGGACGATATTTCTTATGAATACAAGCAAGGTGTTTGTTGGACGATATTTTTTTTGAATACAAGTAAGGTGCCTGTTGGGCGATGTTTCTTATGAATACAAGCAAGATGCCTGTTGGATAATAATCTCTGTGTTTACAAGTAAGGTGCCTGTTGGACGATATTTCAAGTATAGTCCTTATAAAAGCCACTTTGTGTTAACATAATCGCTGAATAGCTACTTTATGTCATGTGTTTGTTGATATATTTCAATAAACCGAGGACTATACTTGAAATTTGGTCCAGTCGAGTGGAAAACCGAGGACTATACTTGAATTTCGGTCCAGTCGAGTGGAAAAACGAGGACTATACTTGAATTTCGGTCCACGCGTGATAGCTGATTGGCCCGTTTCTCAAGTAAAGTCTCAGCTTTCGAGTGAATGGCCGGCATTTCACAAAATATGAACAACCGAGTAAAAAATGAAATGACGGACGATTATGGGAGAGATACGGGTATAATAAGGCAATAAAATAGAGATAATGAGAGATAAATTAAAATTATCGCATTTTGCACTTGACATTCAAGGCGAAACTGTATTATTATATTAAAGTGCCAAAAAGACCGGCCCTGTTAGAGCTGCGTTAATGGCCGGTTTTAAAGTATATATGCGAAGTGATCGAGGAGGAAAGGTAATATAATGAAGACTTTCATGGCAAAAGCCGAAGAAGTTAAAAGGAAATGGTATGTAGTCGATGCCGACGGCAAGCCGCTGGGAAGGCTTGCAAGTGAGGTCGCAAGTATATTGAGAGGCAAGAACAAGCCCACATATACACCTCATGTCGATACAGGAGATCATGTTATAGTGATCAACGCCGAAAAAATCGTACTGACCGGAAACAAGCTGAATAACAAGATTTACAGGCATCATTCAGGTTGGCCGGGCGGAATGAAAGAAATGAAATACAGTCAGCTGATGGCAAAATCCCCTGAAAGGGTGATCGAGCTTGCTGTAAAGGGTATGCTCCCCCACAACAGCCTTGGACGCTCAATGTTCACAAAGCTCAAGGTCTACAAGGGTGCTGAACACGAGCATCAGGCACAGAAGCCGGAAGTTCTGGAAATCAATGTTTAATGAGGAGGGAGGAGTATAACGATGGCTACAAAAATTCAGTATTACGGAACAGGAAGAAGAAAAAAATCAGTCGCCAGAGTCAGGCTTGTACCCGGTGACGGTAAAATAATAATAAATGAGAGACCAATAGATGATTATTTTGGACTCGAAACCCTTAAGGTTATAGTTAAACAGCCCTTGACACTCACAGATACACTGTCGAAATTCGACGTACTGTGCAAGGTTGTCGGCGGTGGCTTTACCGGACAGGCAGGAGCTATCAGACACGGTATCGCAAGAGCATTGCTCAAGGCTGACGAAGAGTTCAGGACATCACTGAAAAAGGCAGGCTTCCTTACAAGAGATCCGAGAATGAAGGAAAGAAAGAAACCCGGTCTCAAGAAGGCAAGAAGGGCGCCTCAGTTCAGCAAGAGGTAATCAAAAGAGATTATACAAGAGATTACAAACCTCAGAAACTTGTGTTTCTGGGGTTTTTCTTGTGCGCCACGCATGGCGCGTAACTTAGCGGTGAAAGTCCGCTATGGGGGCTGGCAGTTGCCAACCATTAGCCAAGGGCAAGGGTGTCCTCCGTGAGGGGGAATCTGAAGGAAGCCGGAGGCA
>JAEYRV010000008.1 GCA_023435305.1 Bacillota bacterium | reverse complement strand
AAGGAATTATTCAAGCCTGACCCCGAAAGTAAAGGAATTTTTCAAGCCTGACCCCCTTTTTATACGACCAGGTCCACGTGCTGGATCGTGCCTGCGGTACCGTTTTCCCGAAGGAAGATGCCGCTTCTTGCAATGCTGCCAAGGGCATCATTGCTGCTGGTCTTCAGGTCAAAGGCAGTTGCTGCGCTGCCCAGGTATATTGCGCCTATCCCTTTTGCACCCAATGCAAACAGCTGGTCATTACCGTTTTCATCCTTTGTCCAAATACGCAGCTTGTCATAAATATCATCATTTTCATCTATCCAGCCATTTTTGTCTTCGTCATACTGTGCCAACTCATTAAAGCCGTTTCCGCTTTGCGGACCGAATAGTTCCTGGCCGTTATTGATCGTGCCGTCATTATTGATATCAAAGGCGAGAAAGCCGCTGCCGGAAGCAGCGAAGGAGATCTGGTCCTGTACGCCGTCTGAATCGATATCAAAGCTGTATTTGTTGTTTGTCAGAGCAGCGGTGGAGTTGGAAAAATTCACGATAAGAGGATCCTTTAACACTGCATCACCTGCGCGGATGGATACATCAAGACTTGATTCAAATTCCCTGGACATATTCAGGTCAAGGTCAAATTTTATCTCTCTTCCGTCGGCGGTTTTCACAGACCCAATTGCTGTAAAGGACATGGACTGCTTCTCATAGTGTGTTTCATGAAGGTCATATTCCAGTCCCCAGCCTTGTCTTTGTGCAGTCTGAACCTGTACACCCTGTAAAGATATGACTGTATTTCCGCCGCTCCTGTCAATATCTATTTTCCTTGGCAGTACAAATTTGATCCTTTTTCCCATCAATGTCTCGATCATCTTTTGGAGCAGGTAGATCTTCTGTTTATCTCTATCGTTTATCTCCAGTAATTCATCATCTGTATACATTTTGGTTCCGGAAGATTCTGCGATTTGTTTTTCAAGGGCCTGCTTGCCTTCCTCGGAGAGCTGCAGAATATCTTTCATAGGAGAACCCAGTGCAGCTGCAGCAGATGCCGGCGTATTTTCACCTTCAAAGACCGGCCTTGTATTTCCTGTCCACATTTTCATGGATTCTTCTTTAGTGTGGATTTCAGCTGACGAGCTTTTGCCGTACAGTGAAACAGATGAGCTCTCGATCCTCATATTATATGCCTCCTTGCATCATATGGGCTGGATTGCTGCCAGTCATCCCTGACCGGTTATATGTATCATATATATTATCGGATATTTTCGTCAGAAAGTTGACAAGTATTGATACAGCATATTGATACAGCCGTAATGTAATTCATTGTGTGTTAGTATTAATTGGTATATAATGTATTAACAAACTGGCTGATAGAATTCTAAAAAATTTGCAAATCGTGGTGTTGTGAATGATGCGGACAGAAAAAGAAATGTTCGAACTGATACTTGGCACAGCAGAAAAGGATGAACGCGTACGGGCGGTCTATATGAACGGTTCAAGGGCGAATCCAAAAGTGCAGAAAGATAATTATCAGGATTTTGATATAGTATATGTCGTTACAGGGACGGAGTCATTCCTGGCAGACAAGGGGTGGATCTCTGTGTTTGGAGAGATCGCAATGGTGCAGGAACCCGATTCCAATGACCTTGGCTGGGGGCAGAATGCAGACTATAGCAAGTCTTACGGCTGGCTGATGCTTTTCAAGGACGGCAACCGTATTGATCTGCACATTCAGACAAGGGAAGCCATGCAGGAAGAGTACACAGCAGACACCTTGACTGTCCCGCTTTTGGACAAGGATAGTATCCTGCCGCCTATCCCGCCGTCAAATGACAGCGGCTATCTGGTACAAAGACCTTCCGGATCGAGATTTGACGGCTGCTGTAATGAATTCTGGTGGTGCCTGAACAATGTCGCCAAAGGGATCCTGCGGGATCAGCAGCCCTATGCGATGAAGATGTACAATCAAATAGTACATGCAGAACTCGATAAAATGCTGGAATGGTATATAGGAACCAGAACGGGATTTTCCGTATCTGTTGGGATGTGGGGCAAATATTTTAAGAAATACCTGCCAGCAGAGATGTACGAGCTTTATACAAAAACATATTCTGACTTTGAAATGCTATGGTCTGCTGTCTTTGCGGCATGTGAACTGTTCCGCACAGTCGCGCCTGTCGTCGGTCAATACTTTGGGTATATGTATAATAAAGATGATGACAATAATATGACTCAATATCTGAATAAGATGATGAATCGTGAGATATTGTGAGACGGCTTAATACAAGTTGTTGCAGATTTTCTGCACAGGAAATAACAGTATAATAGAACAAATGTTCGGAAATTTATTGCGGCTTCGTTCAATATGGAATAAAATGTAATCAGAATTTATTTTATTGAGTGGAGGCGTTAATATGGTAAGTAATTATGAAAAAATGGATAAGGCTAAAACTGTACTGATGAGAATTGCAAGGGGTATTAACCCTTTGGATGGTGAACCGATCAATGATGAAAGCTTTTTGAATGACCCCAAAATAATACGGTGCTTCTATTTCATAACCGAAGTGTTGGACAATGTTATGAACGGTACATATGGCAAAAACGGCAAACTGGCAAACTTCATCATATCACCGGAGCAAAAGGGAATGGTCGTCTTGCCTGAGGGGCCGATTGGTGTTACTGAATTCTCAAAGCTTGTCAATATGTGCATAGATCAAAGTGTGAGCAAGAAGCTCACCGGAGTTGAGATCAACAGAAGGCTCAAGAGATTGGGTGTACTAGGGGAGGAAACCAACTCTGCTACAGGGAAGACGAGGACAGTAACCAATTCGAATTCAAGTGAATACGGATTCGAGATGATAACCAGATCCTTTAATGGGTCGGAATACGATATGGTTGTGATGAACGACACCGGCAAGCGGTATTTGATGGATCATCTTGAAGAAATAATGGGTATGGGAGCATGAGCTTTGCAGACATTATATGCAGGAAACAGGTATAATCGAATAGTACAGGACAGCGCTTATGACTAAGAAAATCATTATCATCGGTTTGATTTTTTCAGCAGTGATTTCTCTAATGCTGTACAGCAATTTATATTTACACCGATCGTTTTCCGATGAGGTTGATGCTGCCGTATTTGAGTATTTAACAGACAATGATGTGGTTTTCTTATCAGATGAGTATTTTTCTGGAATCGATCGCTTGTTTGAAAAAATCACAAGTGAAAGAGGCCACTGGTACGATAGAAACAGAGTAAAAAAGATCGCAGCAGGTGTTGTGCTGAATAAGATGATGGATGATCTGGAGAATGACGTCACAGCGCTAAATGTACATGTTAACAATATGAGGTTCTTTGAGACCTTTGACAGGTACATTCTGATACTGGATCAGATCACAGAGCGTATGCACTTTTTCCGAAACACCTTGAATTCATACAGCAATGCTCCTGTCAGGCTGGAAGATATGATTGTTTTGGCAGCTGAAGATAAATGGCGTATGTTCAGTGCGCAATATCACTTATACTATTACGGGGATTTGAATGGAGCTTTGAATGTCAAATTCATTACGGATGATGGCAGGTTTGAAGCGGTATATAATACCGGTACCGGGGAGATTGTAACTGATCCTGCAAATATGGGCACTTACAATTATGCTCCGGGTTCACTTGATTTATTGAAATATATCAATCACAGCATATATGACAAGGAACCATGGAAACGATGGGGCAATGTCAAAGGTTTTTCCTATGAAGATATCATTAAGCTGGAAACCGGCCGTGGGACGGATGAGGCTAAGAAAAATGATCTCATGGTAAAGATGCTGATTGAAAAAAAGAAAAAGGAACTTATGGACCAGGATTAAATAAATGATTAAGGTTGTTCGTTTGATAAAGCAGTAAGGGTGGTTTTGGGTAGTTGAAGGCAGTCAAATACAGACCTAAATAGTGAGCAGATATGTTCTGCTTGCTGTATGCAAAGGAGAATTAGAATGGATGTTGATCAGTTAAGATCTAATCTGGCTATAAGAAGTAAGAAAGGAATGTCATTCATACTCGCATCTGTTTTCATATGGTCGGGGATACTGATTGTCTGGCTTCTGCCTTTAGGAGGCGTTGGGATCCGGAATATGTATACTTTTTGTCTCAGTGTTCCTCTGTTGCCTTTGTCATACCTTATTTCCAAGATAATAAAGGCTGAATTCTCGGCAAAGGACAATCCACTGAATAGACTGGGGATTCTTTTTTCACTGAATGAACTGCTGTACATTTTAATCGTCATGTGGGCCTTCTATGATGCGCCTGAGAATATGGTAATGGTTCTGGCTATGGTTTTTGGTGCACATCTGCTGCCTTTCTCATGGTTATACAAATCAAAAGCATATCTTATCATGTCTATCATTGTTACGCTGGGCGCTCTGATCATAGGCTGTAATCTCACTGCAGATAAAATATATCTTGTTCCTGCTGTCATGCTTGCTTTTGAAATTGTATTCACAATCTGGCTGATAATCGAGAACAAAACGCTGAAGACAGAAGCAGTGAAATCGGAACAAAGCTGCTGATATTTCTGAGACAGTGATAAGAAAGGGGCAGGGGATTTGAAGAGAAGAATTGTTTATATATTATTGACTATAATTTGCTTTGCGATATGTGTCCTGATTGTAGCGCTTTTCTCTCAAGCCCGATTTGTTCGTGGGTTTATTGGCGATGTGGTTATCATTTCGCTGATGTATTTTCTAATAAAGGTTTTTATTGATGCAAAACCATTAAAGCTTGCTTTGTTCACGCTGACAGCAGCTTTTATAGTTGAATTCCTGCAGTATTTCAGGATCATCGATATTCTTGGCCTTGAACACAGTAGAGTCGCCCGTATAGTCATAGGTTCGGTTTTTGATCCGATGGATCTGCTTGCATATTTCATAGGAACAGTTTTGGTATATGCCATTGATACCGGCCTTGTTAGAAAGTACGTATTGAAGGGCCGAAATTAAAAGGTGCTATAACAGGCATGTAATACATGATAATACATGGAGGTGGAAAAATGGACAACGATGTATCTGGCGGCAACTTATTATATAGTGACGACGATATCAGGGAAAAAGCTGAAGTCCTTTTGAGAATGGATCCTGATCCTGTACCAAGATTCATATTGCTGAAGGAATTCTTGAATGCAGATCCTGAAGATAGTGAATATAAGCGGGCTTACAAGAATGTGCTCGAGCATGGGTATGTGAAAAAGCTCGAAAGTGAGCAATCAGAGGATGGATGCTGGGGCTGCTTTCATATGGATTCCGAGGCTGTACTCAGGAGAGGGCTTTTATTAGGGCTGGAGCTTTCCCATCCATGCTTCCATAAAATCGGGACTTTTATGGAAACTGTACTGAGGGGTGAAGATATCTGGCATCAGCGCTGCGAGAAGCAGGATCATCCGGGGTGGTGGCTTGATATGTTCATGCCGCTTGTTACAGCGGCAAATCTGTCATTGATCGACCCCGAAAATACGCTGCTCGAAAAACAGATCAATATATGGAGGAGCTTCGCTGAGACGGCTTTCGCCAGCGGTCGTTATGATTCTGCCGCAGAAGCCGCTGCTCAGTATGAGCACTTCAAAATTAGGACAAAGAGGCCTATTCCATTCTACTCATATTATTGTGTCATTTTACTTACAGCACATAAAGGCATACTCACGGACAGACTCGACAAGATGATCCTTGACTACTGTCTGGACAGAGATGCGGGGATGTACTACGTATATGACAGGAAGCCTTCAGTGTTCATCGATATAAGTGATACAAAGTATTTTTTCAACTGGATGAGAACTCTTTCCATATTGTCACGTCTAAATGGCTGGGTGCATTACAAGAAAAGATACTGCAACTGGGTTTGGAATCAAATGAATGCAGACGGCTTCTGGGATCTGATAAACAAGCCGGGATATTCCCAGTATGTACTTTCTGATTCGTGGAGGAAGACAAAAAACAGGATCATTGACAGCTCCATTTATGCATTAAGGTTTCTTACCGGTTATCGTGGGCACTGAGCAATGTGGTAGAAGTGACGGAGATATGTAAATAATCTGCTATACTTAAAAGTGTGTATCAATATGGAACAGGTGGAAAGAAAATGATGTCGAACAAGTACAGGAAAATTATCATATCGGTTCTTTTGTTAACTATTACTGCGGTATATATGCTTACTGCATGCAGCTATACAGCAAAGGACAGGTCATATAAAGTCAAAGAGACATACAGGCTCAAATCCAGCGAAGGCTCAAAATCCCTGCTCATGGTCGATCTGCCGGTAGGCTATGGTTATCAGCACATTGATGGCCTTGCCGTGAACAATGTGGATAAATACAGCTTTGAGGAAAAGAACGGTTATCAGGTCCTTCATGCCGAAATTGTTGGTGACGGTAATGAAAGGACTATTGAGATAGAGTATACTGTCGAACTGCTTAGCGGAGAACAGACATGGGACATGGAAAAAGTGGACGAATATCTGCAGCCCGGCGAAAATGTGGACTCGGATAATGAAAGTATAATTGAAGCAGCACTGTCACTTAAGGTCGAAAATGATGACTACCTTACAGCTAAGCGGATTTCAGCATTTGTTACTAAAACTGTAAAGGCGGATAGAACCTCCAAAGTTAATGCAGTTACACTGCCCGCTTCAAAAATACTGGAACAGAAAAAAGGGGTCTGCAATGATTATGCAAATCTTACAGCTGCCATGCTCAGAGCTGCCGGGATACCTGCAAGGCCTGTTTCCGGACTGGTTTTCAACAATCTGAAGGAGGCCGGCGATTGGTCACACGCTGCAAACAGCGGCTCACATGCCTGGGTGGAATTTTATGCCGGCGGGAAATGGCATTTTGCAGACCCTACATGGGGAAACGGATATTTTGATAAAGCCGATGGATACCATCTTTCATATGGAACGGAGCTTGTGGATATATCCATGGATGAGTACAAAGCTCAGTTTGATGAAATATCAAAAAGTATGGAGAATGAAGGATTTAAAATAGTAGCGTCTATGACCGCACCGCTGAAGTTTGAAGTCTGGTCGAATGATAAGGATGCAATGGTGATACCTAAAGTAGTTGTGGATGAGATCAAAGCAGAGAATTAATATCAGGAGAGACGCGAAATGGAAATGCCCTTTGAATTGCGGGAAGCATTAGAAATCCAACTGAAGGATACAAAACTGGAGCAAATGATCTCTGATTCGCAGAGCATCAGTTTAAAATACAGAAAGCAGGGGGGCAATGGCGGCCGGCTGTTGACCAGAGACAGTGAGGCACTTGCTTATGCAGCGGCAAGGATGCCTGCAACATATGGCGCTGTTTACTCATCTCTGGAACAGGCTCTTGGAAAGGTTAAATGTAAGCCGCAAACAATGCTCGATATCGGAGCCGGAACAGGTGCGGCCTCCTGGGCTGCCTCAGAACTGCTGGATCTAAAAGATCTGATCTGCCTTGAGCGTGAGAGCGCGATGAGAAAACTTGGCAGTAAGCTTATGGAGTACGGACCGCAGGTGCTGCGGGAAGCAAAGTGGATTGAGTATGATCTAGATACTGATGCAGTGCCATGTAAGGCTGATCTGATAATAGCTTCATATGTACTTAATGAAATGACGGAGGATGGACGCAAACGTGCAATAGAGAAACTCTGGGATTCGGCGCAGATGCTTTTTCTGCTTGTCGAGCCAGGTACACCTGCAGGGTTTGGTCATTTGAACGAGGCACGGAGTCTTCTGCTTGAACGCGGTGCGCATATTGCAGCACCTTGTACCCATAAGGCGGAATGCCCTAAAAGCAAGGATGACTGGTGCCATTTTACCTGTCGGGTGGCCAGGAGCCGTCTGCATAAGCAGTTAAAAGGAGGGGAAGCGCCGTATGAGGATGAGAAATTCAGTTATATGGCCTTCGCCAGAAATCCCTCGGATTACACTGGAATGCGTGTGCTGAGACACCCGCAGGTAAGGGGAGGACATATTATGCTTGAGGTTTGTACTGCAGATGGAATAAAGGATATAAAGCTTACCAAAAAAGACGGTGAAAGGTACAAGAGGGCACGGAAGGCCGGTTCAGGGGATGAATTGGGTTAAATAAGACCACAGAGATATGTCGTCAAGTAGTGTAATGAGGTGAGAAATGAAGTATTTTATTGTGCTTTTAGTCGCTTTAGCCATGGTATTCAACACGGGCTGTATGGGAAGTGAAGATACTGATAGGCAAAACGTCCAGCAAAGCAATGCTGTAAACAACGGTGTAAACAGGCAGGACAGTGGTGTGTCAACGGACAGCTCAGCGGATGGCTCAGCGGAATCCCGAGATAATGGAGAGGCTGATGAGGCGGGTAATAAAGATGAAATTTCCGGCAACGAGGCGGAAGAAGCTGGCAGTACGGATAAAGGAAACAATGGAAGCACCCGAAGAATCGATCCTATCGTGGCATTGGACTTTCTGCTGGGGGGATATAGCAGTGATGGTGAATGGGTAACCGCAGAGGATATGACTGATTACATTAGAGGCGGAGAAAAGTACAGTTGTTATGCGTTTGATAAATTTGTCGGCACGGGTACAGGCAGTAAAATCGAGCTGCTGGACCCAATCGATACTGTTTCTGTAACGGTCGCATGTGAAAGTGAATACCTGCTGGCAGTAGGCGGTGAGTGGGATGCGCTGCCAAGAGTACCGGTATCGCAGGGCACAGGCAGTGAAACATATAAAAAGATCGTTAAAGATATACTTGCTGAAGAAGGCTTGCCTGATGCGGAAGCCGTGATCAAACAAAATTACCGTATTGACCTCGAAGGAGATGGCATTGACGAGGTCTTGATCTGGGCTTCCAACCTGGATTATGAGTATATTGACATTGCCGCTAAAAAAGGCCAGTATTCTATTATATTACTTAGAAAGATCATAGATGGGGAAGTTCAAAACATCCCTGTCTCTTATGTTATATATACCTCAGATACAATATTTGACGCTGGCGATGTTGATGAATATGACTTTGAATATAACAATTACAGCATTACTTATGTGGATAAAATAAGATCGATTGCTGATGTCAATGGAGACGGAATAATGGAAGTCATCGTTGACAGCAGATATTATGAAGGTGAGTTCGTCATAGTTTTTGAGCTTCAGGGAGATAAAATGGTCGATGTTTTAAGTAACGGATGGGGCGTATAGGGGGAGCGGACCGCATGTTCATGTACGTATTTTCGATTTTTTTGATAGTTGCATCAAATGTTATGTATAATATCAGCCAGAAATCGACACCGGAGAAGGCAAACCCTTTCGTCGCTTTGCTGGTTACGTATACGACGGCTATTGTTATTACGGCGGCAGTCCTTATTTTTAACAGGCCTGAAAAGGGTCTGATAGAATCTTTCAGGGAGCTTAACTGGACAAGCATAATACTCGGTTTATCGATCATCGGACTGGAGTTCGGGTATCTCATGGCTTATAGGGCAGGCTGGAATATCAGTGTCGGTTCGCTGGTGGCAAATATATTACTCGCTTTGATGCTTATTCCGATCGGCATAATATTTTATAAAGAGAGATTTGAATTAACGAAGGTGCTCGGCTCAGTATTTTGCATCATCGGACTTATACTGATAAATAAAAAGTAGAACCGTAACGGAGCTGGGCGCTGATAAAGGATCATTATGAATGGGGGTGAAAGTATATGGCTGGAAGAGCAAATTGCGAACATTGTATAAATTTTGAGTTCGATGAGGAAAGCGGCTGCTGTGTATGTGTAGTTGATCTGGATGAGGATGAGTATGGAAGGTTCCTGCAAAAATCATTTGATAACTGTCCGTATTTTCAGTTCAACGATGAATATAAAACTGTTAGAAAACAGATATGATTTGCTAAGTAGTTTAAATGGCATTTTGAGTCAGGGGGATCTGTATGAAAAACAGAATACTAACATTATTGTTGATTGTTTCAATGATAATGTCATTTGCTGGATGTGTGACATTTGTGGATCAAACCCGAGAAGATCCCAAAGGAGTTGTTGGACTAAATTCTGCAGACAATGTTGATAGCGGTACAAAGAACGGTACGGATAATGATGCAGATAATGATGCAGATAATGATGCGGAAAATGGTGCAGAAAACTCAGAGAGTAAGGCTGATGCCGGCAAAAATCAAGATTCCGTCACGGGTGGAGTGCAGACAAGTGAAGGGAGTATGACAGCCGCTGAAGCTTCATATAGACTCAAAGAGCCGCAGTTTATCGAACTGAGCAATATATCATTATGTCAGGCAGCTGAGGACTACATCAAATTATCAGATGAAGAGTTCACCCAACGTTATTCCGATGAGAAGTTATGGGAGCTGGGGGCATTTGACAGGCTGCTGTTCACGAAGTATTCCAAAGGGAAAATAATCGGTGATATCGGTATCGGCAGTACACTCCAGCAGGTGCTTGATACATTCGGCAATTGTCAGTTCGGCACCACAAATTCTGTTGATAAAGCTGCCTACAATTATGAAAGATACCTGCTTTATGGTTATAAAACAAGGGACTTTTATATTGCTTTCCGTATCGATCATGACACTCAGCTCGTCGACAGTATATGCTTCAGGAAGAGATATCCTCTGCCGGATGATATGAAGGATATGCTTGTTATTTTATCAAAGTCCGGCGACTGGTATGGCGGAGACTATACAGGAGATACATCAGAAGAGAGAATGGACGAATGGAATCGACTCCTTGATAGTGAAAGGATCCAACAAACACAGTGGGGCAGGGGTACGTTGACAATCATTTGCGACTACGGCTTCACTTCCACCTCGGGTATGGATCTGTCCTATGGTGTATATGCCGATTATTCAGGCGATATACCTGTCCTTCCGGAGAGAAAGAGCGAGTGGGACGAGGAGACCTACGAGCCGGTCACGGTATTCGATATGGACTATCCTGAATGCATGATTTACAGGATATACAGTTATCTGGCCGAGCAGGAAGATGCAATCAGGCAAAAAAAAGGAGTGCTGTCACCGGACGGCAGCACGTTTGCATATGCGGTTGAGGGGGATTGGCTCGATATGAGATCCTCCGGTCTTTATGAGTGGGCACATGTAGTATTTCACAGCATGGATGGCAAGCATCCCGACATACAGCAATATTTCGGGCATTTTTCATCATTGGTCGGGTTCATTAATGACCGATACTTTGCAGAGACAAATATGATGGGGCTGCATGTGGTCGATTTGAAGGATTGGAGCATCGTATACAGTGAAGATACGATAGAAGGCGGATATGATCTGAGACTGGACAAGGAAAACAAGCAGATACTTGATTCCGAGGGGAACGTCTGGTATACATATAAATTTGATTCTGCCGGCCGTATAACAGTACAAAAAGTCAGCGGGCAATAGTAGTCACCTAAACATCTGCCTTGCAAGCATCAAATGATAAACTGGATACAACAATTTGACGGGTTTTTCGTATATACTGGCAAATACGTTTTTGGAGGTAGAGTATTATGTGGAAAACGCTATCGAATATTCAAGATGACAAATCTGGACTAAAGGCCATATTCCATATATTTGCCGGATTCGTGATCTATATTCTAAGTACGCTTGCTGCCGGGATCATAGTTGATATGCTTTACATTATTGGCAAAATCGATTTGCCTGCTTTTAGTTTGGCTATGAGAGGTTTGCTGGAAATCGTCTTTTTTGTCCTGGCGTTGAATCTTTATATTAAAAAGGCACTTCGCCTTGATTTTGCATATTTCAGGATAACAAGAAAAGGCTTTCATTTTCTTTGGGTGATCATCGCTGTTTTACTTCCATCAGCAGTCATCCTGTTTTATACTCTGTTTGTAAAAAGCACGGTAAGCTATGGGAATGGCGAGCCTGTCATCCGTAATATCGTTTATGCCCTGAAAGTCGGACTTTCTGCTGGTATAACCGAAGAGCTGCTGTTCCGCGGATATATTATGAAGCTTGTCGAAAACCGCTGGAAAAGAAAGGCGGCGATCATTGTGCCATCTGTATTATTTGCCGCGCTTCACCTGGCGAATGGTATGGGCTCGGCAGATGTACTCCTGTTATTTGCTGCAGGTACGACTGTTGGAATCATGTTCTCAATGGTAACCTACGCCAGCGGCAGTGTATTCAATTCTGCAGCTATCCATACCGTCTGGAATACTTTGATCATCGGTTTTTTCAAATTTGCATCACAGCCGATAGAATATGGGTCTCAAATAAATTACACGATCGAGAGCGACAATATTTTTATTACCGGCGGCAGATTCGGTGTTGAAGCGGCAATCCCTGCAATCATCGGTTACGTTGTGGTTATTGTATTGGCGGTCATTCAAAAAGCTCATATTGATAGAAATGTTGAACTGAGCGGCTGATCAATCCCGGATATACACACTGCAACTGTACAGGAATTTATTCTCTGTGTGAACTTTTTGGCAGGCAAATGGCGTCTAAGTAGAAGGGAGGGTGATAAAAATGAGAAAACCATTATATTTATTCATTTGTACAGTAATACTCCTGACAATTGCGGCAGGCTGTTCTAATCTTAATGGAGCTGGCGTTGAAAATGCAGGAACAGACGCTGTCGGAAGTGACAAAAGCATTTCTGAAAATGTAATGGGCAGCTCAGGATCAGAAGGCTCCCCAAAAAATGAAGATGTTTCTGATAATAATACAGGCAGCGAAGGGCAAACCGGGGCTGCGGACAAAGCTGCAACAAACCCGGAGCCTTCGGCTTTTGAGAACATAAATGACTTCGATGGCGTGTCCATGGCAGTAAAGGATGGGACAGCTTCAGCTGTAGGATTGACGGTAGTGTTCGAAAATAAAACAGACAGTGAATGCATATACGGAGAATATTTTGTCCTTGAAAGGAAAACCGGCGGAAGCTGGTTTCAGGTACCTGTCACTTTTGATGGGGAATATGTGTTCAATAGTATCGGATATATTCTGAATCCTCAGGGCAAAAGTGAACGGACATTGGAGTGGGAATTGCTCTATGGAGGCCTTGAGCCGGGTGAATACCGCATAATAAAGGATATCCTGGATTTCAGAGAAACAGGTGACTATGACAAGTACTTCCTTGCTGCCGAATTCGTATTGTAATACATGACTGGCAGGTGGTGTAGAAACACATGCTTATAGGTGGATGCTATATTGCATGCTTACCTTGTATGGTATATAATGGTTCAAAATTAAAAGATACTAGTATCCGAAGGAGAAAGGCTATGATTCTTTCCGGGAACGAAATTAGAAACAGACTGGGCAGGGATATATTTATCGAACCCTATAATGACAAGCAGCTAAACCCTAATAGTTATAACCTCAAGCTGCACAATGAATTGCTGGTATATGAGAACAACTTGCTAGATATGAAGAAGGAAAACAGGGCAAAAAAGCTTATAATACCTGAAGATGGCCTGATACTAGAACCTGGCATATTATATCTGGGCAGAACCGTAGAGCATACACGGACTGAAAACTGTGTGCCCATGCTGGAGGGAAGGTCATCCATCGGCAGGCTCGGTTTATTCATACATGTTACCGCAGGCTTTGGTGATGTTGGATTCAGCGGTTTCTGGACACTGGAGATCTTCTGTGTACAACCTGTGAAGGTGTACCCGGATGTTGAGATTTGCCAGATATATTATCATACTATAGAAGGTGAGTATGATAAATATGTCAGCGGAAAATATCAGAATAACAATGGCATTCAGCCAAGCCTTTTATTCAAGGATTTTGAGTAAATCATAAGTAGTCACACAGCTGCGCAGTGATATTGGACGAATACATAGATACCAGCATTTGGAGGGTTTATGACGGCAGATGAGATCATAAGCTACTGTCTCCGGAAAAACGGTGCATACATAGATTTTCCTTTTGGAGATATCCCAATGTGCATCAAAGTGGCAAACAGGTTGTTTGCACAGATATACCCCAAGCCGGAGGACTATAAGATAACTCTCAATTGTGACAGGGTCATGGGTGAGATATTGAGAAGCAAATACCCGGATGCTGTTGTTCGCGGCTATCACTGTCCGCCTAAGCTTCAACCATACTTCAATACGATATACCTCAACAAAGGTATTTCCGATGATGAGTTAAGGTCTATGATCGACCATTCATACACTGTTGTAGTGGGGAAGCTGCCAAAGAAGATGAAAGAAGGCTTGTCTGTGTCATAAGAAGAGGGAAGCTTTGACAGAAGGGATGCTAAAATGCAGTATGTACTTATTTGGGCAATCAATGTATTAGCTGTTCCGCTGCTAGTGCTTGCAGCAGCTCATTACCTGCTTGGGAAGCGGGTGTGGATGACTCCTTTGGTTGTATTAGGCTATGGAGTATTATGATTTTTTGGGGTGTTTGAGATGATAAAGATGATTGTACTGGATTTGGATGAGACGTTGCTGCGCACTGACAAAACCATTTCTTCATATACACAGGAAGTGCTCAAAAAAGCCTGTGAGGCGGGAATAAGGATAGTCTTTGCAACAGCCAGACCATATAGGGCGATTAGGCATTTGATGGACCAGGTTGCATGCAGCACGGCAGTTTATCACAATGGGGCAGCGGCATTGCTGGATGGAGAAAATGCAGAGTGCAGCAGTATTCCTGCCAGTGACGCTGCTAATATTCTACAGACACTGCAGGCAAAGTATCCCGGCAAAAAGCTTGCTGTCGAGATAAATGACATGATCTATGCAAATTTTGATGTGATAACAATATGGGGCAAAAATCAAAAGGAGAAAGAGATACTTGAGGCTTCATCTGTTTGGACAGATTTTAGCGATCTTCCGGAGCAGGATGCCGACAAGATCATAATTGAAATAGCTTCAGATCAGGAATATGAAGAAGTACAGTCTCTGCTGACTCCTGATCTGTATGGACAGCTTTCAGACGGTAAAACATTATGCCTTGTAATGCACAGAAATGCTTCAAAGCTCAATGCAGTTAAGCGCATCGCGAAGAGGTTGGGCATTGAAAGAACTGAAATTGCTGCATTTGGTGATGACTACAATGATATTGAAATGATAAAGTACTGCGGCACAGGTGTTGCCATGGGCAATGCAATCGAGGAGGTGCGTCAGGCGGCGGATGCTGTGACCGCAACAAACAACGACGATGGTGTAGCCAGATATGTTATGGAGCATATTTTACGGTGACTTGACATATTTTTGACTGTGGTTGAAATATCACACAGTAATATGTTATACTTTTCAAAGTTGCTGACAGAAGTCAGAGGAAAAATGATTTGCGATTGAGTTTTTGCATTAATCAAATTATTGAATTTGCGATACCACGAAGGTATTAGCGTTTCTTGAAGGAAACATTCCGGGGAGGCGTGATCTGCGTGGTTTTTTTATGCATCAGCGCCCGCCGGCAAACATTAATTTTTGTATTGTGAGGGATGTACAATGAAAAAAATAACAACAAAAAAGATAGTCTTTGCCGGGCTTTTTATCGCGCTGGGACTCGTAATGCCGCTCTTAACAGGTCAGATACCGAGTATAGGAAGCAGACTGCTGCCCATGCATATACCAGTATTACTGGCGGGGTTTGTGTGCGGAGGACCCTTGGGCCTGGTGGTAGGTTTTATAGTACCGCTTCTGAGAAGTGTACTATTTGGTATGCCTCCTATGTTCCCGACTGCGGTTGCCATGGCGTTTGAACTGGCGGTGTATGGTTTGGCTACAGGGCTTTTATATAAGATGCTGCCCAAGAAGAATATCTATATATACGTGTCGCTGATCATTTCTATGATTCTCGGAAGGATTGTCTGGGGCATAGTCAGTTTTATTATTTATAGTTTCGGTGAGACTCAGTTCACATGGCAGATGTTTACCGCAGGTGCAGTAGTGAACGCCATTCCAGGCATAATTCTGCAGATCGTGATAATACCGGCCATTGTTATAGCCCTGAAAAAAGGCAATTTATTAAAGGATGAGTAATTCAGACAGAATGGAAAATGTTATTATCAGTCATTATGAAAAATATCCCCGCATGCAGATACAGGATATGGTCAAACTGATCTATCAGAGTGAATTTGCAGGCGGACATATGGTAACTGACAAGGCTGGGAGCCTGGAGCGTTTGAGGGATGAGAAGATAAGCGTCCTTAACACTTCTGGCTCTGGAGTTATGGATTGCAGCACATGTGATGATGCTGAGCGGATGGGCTGCAAGATCGGCCATGCGACTGACAGTAAGCTGTTTGAGGATATAGGTGATGGATTATGCAGACTCAATTTGTGTGAACTAAGAAACTGCCCTATAAACCTCGAAACAATCAACAGCTTCTTTGTTTATACCGCGAATTCCAACAAGGGAAGTATTGAAGGCTTTGAAGTCAAGCTTGCGGTTTTGCGGGATTTGTGCGATAGAGAGATCCTGCCGTATACTGTGGACGAGCTTGACGATTACCTTTCCTCATATAAAATCAACGGCTATCCTCCGGTAAGTCACAGCGAACGCTATCGCGAAGCATATTCCCCCGCATACCGTGTCGTGAGTCAGGTATTCAAGGCTTACTTTGAGGTGTTTTGCAGGATAGATGCATTGGTGAACAAGCTGCACAAACATTCATCAGGTATCGGATCCGGAAATAAGCACTCTGTAAACATCGCGATAGAGGGAAACAGCGGGGCTGGCAAAAGCTGTCTGGCAGCTCTGCTTCAAGAGATATACGACTGTAATATTTTTCACATGGATCACTATTTCCTGACACCTGACCTGAAGACAGAAGAACGTCTGAAGGAGGCGGGAGGGAATGTTGACTATGTGCGCTTCAGGAAAGAAGTGATCGACGGCCTGAATAGCGGTAAGGAATTCAGCTATCAAATATACGACTGTTCAAAAGGTTCGCTGGATGAAATCGTTAATGTCAAACCCAAAATGTTAAACATCATTGAGGGTTCTTACAGTATGCATCCTACTCTGGCAGAAAGCTATGACCTCAAAATCTTTCTTGGTATAGGCGCACAAGAGCAAAGCCGCCGTATACTCGAAAGAAACGGACCCTTTATGTATGAAAAGTTTATTTCCTTATGGATACCGTTGGAAAACCGGTATTTCTCAGAACTAGATATCGTATCAAAATGCGATATCGTCATTAATTCCTGAATCAGCAAAAAGGCCGGCACCCTTATTAGAAATGAGTACAGTTCCAATCCGGGCCAAAAGAATTCTATCATGAACATATCCGATATGGTATACACAGTGGCTCAAATGTGCAAAATCGACTTGCACGGTAATCGCATGAAGCAAAATAATTCCAAATAGTATTAGGGACAAGAACTATAAATCGACGTGAAGTGCTAGAAACAAAGCATTTCGCGCCGATTTTTTATTGAATATTGAAGTTAAATAT
>JAEYRV010000042.1 GCA_023435305.1 Bacillota bacterium | reverse complement strand
GTCAGGCTTGAAAAATTCCTTTATTAAAATAAAGGAATTTTTCAAGCCTGACCCCGGAATTTTTCAAGCCTGACCCCGACGCTTACTGCTGCAGATAGTTATATATCATTACAGCACATTCGCCTCTTTTGATGTTTCTCTTGGGCTGGAAATTGCCCCCGTTCCCGCTTACTATTCCGAGGCCCGAGGCTATTGCAACATAGCCGTACAGGTCCGGGCTTATGCTTGCTTTGTCCTTGAAGCTGACGTTGTATATTCCCTTAATATCAGCAACCTTGTCAAACTTGAGCGCCCTGATTATAAATTTGACTGCATCCTCCCTTGTCACTGCACTGTTCGGTGACCTTTCAGCTTCTTTTACGATTCCCTCCCTGATCAGGTAGGCATACATTTCATCAATATCCTTTTGTGTGCTCTTCTCGGTCAGAACAGGGCCGTAATAGTTCAGAGTCTTTGAAAGATAAGTGAGAAAATCCTTTTGCGTCATATCCTCTGATGGCCTGAATTCACTGCCATCCAGAGCAATTCCGAACTCTGCGAGCACGCTGATCTGCTTCTCGGCATAATGTCCTTTGATATCCGTATAGCTGACCTTTGTCGCTTCCTTATATTCTTCGCCGCTCCTATATACTATACTTCCTGTAAATGCATCTATATACAGCGGCTTGCCTGGCTTCAGCAAGTAAACAAGCCTTGTTTTGCCTGTAGTCTGACCTTCCTTTGTTATAATGGGAGTTACTTCTTCAGGGTATTCATACCTGTACTCCATACCAAGCCCAACTTTTTCAAACAAGCTGTCGGTTGCGGCAGGCACCCCTATTACTTTGTCAACTGAAGGGAATTCGGTTTCAAACCAGCTCAGATTAAAACTGTTTATCTCACCGGTGAGGTTGTCATAATTGAAGCCTACGCCGTTATCCGGGAATGGAGTACCGTTGACCAGCCTCGTATATCTGATGCTATAATAGTTGGCAGGTATTGTTTTATCGGCCAGGTATTCCTCACTGGATATCTTGTCATACTCCAATTGCTTGTAATACTGTGGATAGTATTTAGAGAGGAAGGCGTCCGTAGCCGCCTTGACCTTGGCTATGTCGTTGATTGCCTGATTCTTGTCGCTGCTGCCGGTCTTGTTTATATTAAAATTAGTTATCAAGCCTGTTCTTGCATTTATCGATACGCCTATATAATCATCACCGGGGTATTTCTCGTCCTTTGAAGGCTTTATGAACTGCAGCGTCCAAATATACTCCTTGTTATCAGGCCAGTTTGTATTGAGGTAGTAGCTCTGAAGCTTATAATCATCATTTAGTTTCAAAAACTCGGCTTTGCGGACAAGCTCCTCGGCTTTTTTCTCATCCATCAGCTTACCGGCATCGTCTACAGCCTTCAGCTCCTCCGGACTGAGCCTCACACCTCCTGCTTCATCCATAGCCATTTCCTTCGTTGTATTTACAGCTCCATAATCTCCTAAGCCCCGTAGATAATACCTGGATGTCAGACGATACCTTTCACCCGTAAAAGCATCGACAGCAAAATCGTTGTTGTCATATACAGGGGCATACAAGGGGAATGTTTTAAGTACACTTTCCTCCATTGAATAGCCGTATATCAACCTGAGTCCAAGGTTCTCAGTATAAGCGGTCTCTGCTTTTTCAAGACCGATAGCTCCCTTGGAGGAAGAGAACTGCAGGTCAGGAGACCAATTACGGGAATACCCCTGCAAGTCACCGTTCTCACGACTGATAGTGACGCTGACCCTGTCATTGTAATACGGCACACCGTCAACTATCCTGTAATAGCTGAAATAGTAGCTGGTATCCATTATATTGTCCTGGTATTCGTCCTCATATTTTAATTCCTTAATAAGTCCCGGAGCTATCTTTTCTATGTACTGGTCAGCCTTATTCCTTGCCTCTGCCCTGCTGAGGTTTGGAAGTTTTCTAGTCTGCTTGTAATCGTACGACAAGTATCTGTTGTAATTCAGGATCGTTCCCTTGTCATCAACAGACGCATTGATACTGCTCATATTCACGGTATCATTGCTGCGCCAGCTGAGATAATAGATCTTTGTCGTCTCCGATGTGCTGATATTTGAGGAGAACTTATAATCCTCAGGTATGGCGAATTTGGTTTTTACGATTTTTATCGCATTCTCCAGTTGTTTGTCCATTTCAGCTGCAAAAGCGCCCATTGGCAGCAGCAGCGTGAAGATTAAGATCAGTGACAGTATTGCGGCTAACTTCCTTTTCACAAATATCCACCCTTTTCATTATTATTCTAATGCCAAAATTTTCAGCACCAAATATTAGACTGGACAAAAAGGAAAAGTGTTCCGACTTGTTCATGATTTAATGTTATAATATTATCTTAACAAATGAAATGAGGTACAGGTTAAATGATAGAATTTACTATAGAGGAAAACGATATTGAGCTAAAATATTATGATCTCGATACAACATTGACAGAGCTTGCCGAAGCACTTGAATCATACAGGATCTCGACGGAAGCTGCAGGGCTGAAAACAAATGGCTGCAAAGGCTGCGGAGAATGCTGCAGCGACAATATCCCGGTACTCGGCTTTGACATTCCGCGACTGCTCGACGGACTCGATATCGGATTCGATGAGGCCTCGAAAACAGTACTGACACTGCCTGAAAAACCAGATATGGCATTTCGAAGAAAGGCTATAAAAGAAATGGCCAGATCGGCCTCGATAACAGAGCTCGAAGCCACCCTTCTTTTTGAGTACAACAATGCCGAAACTGTAATAATGGCAAAAAAGGCAAATATGCAATGCTGTTTTCTGAACAACAATCTATGTTCAGGTTATACGATCCGTCCATACAGCTGCGGGCTTTATCTCTGCAATATGGGACAGCGGTTATCGTATATACAGGAAATGATCATCCGCCAGGGCACCTGGCATGCATACAGCAGGCTTGGCTGGATCAGTGAGGCTGACATAGCGCATAATCCATTCCTTGCTGCAGACTCATATGAAAAACTACTTTTATCAAGCTTCGAGTTCCAGCTCGAGAACACGCTGGAGCAGTTGTTCTTTTACTTTTAGCAAACCGGATAACATTCTAAGCCGTCCCCCGTTTACTATTCCATAAGCACAAGGATGCCTCCGGCGACTTCTCTCTCCTGGCCTTTATAGGATGGCCTGCTGACAAGGCTGCCCTCCAGCAGCATTTCAGTTGAAGCTCCTCCGTCAAGCATAGCAGCATCTACCGCTCCAAGGCTTATCAGATAATCGGCCAGCTCCTTTCCGGTAAAGCCTGCACTGTATCCAGGCTGCCGGCCGTCCACAGTCATTAGGATAACTGTGCCATCCTCCTTTATGCCTACTGCAGTCCTTGGGTCGTGATTAGTAAGTACACCTACCCACGGATCTCTCTCCCCAACGACTGAATTGCCATCCTTTACAAGCATGCAGCCACATTCATACGCCTGCACATCTCCGGTCATGTCAGGGCTGTGTGTAAATCTAACATAGTCACCCACTCTGATCGGCAGTTCCTTGCCGGCATATCCTGCCGTATTATAGAAAGTGATCAGCATGCCGTTCTCAGGTATTGCCGCCGCCTTCTCATAGTCTGCGATTTTAGTTGCGATCCCATCTTCGACAGTAACTGTGATATTCTTCCGATCGGCTCTGTTGGTTTTTCCATATGCCGGTGTGTAGACAACCGTCTGATTTCCTTTGACAGGAAAATTGATATTGTCGATTTGAAGATTTCCCGAGCTCTCTTCCCCAGCCGCGGCCGTATTATCGCCATATAATACCAACATCTCACTGTTGATCACACTGAGTTCTGCCTTTCCGTCCCTGATGATAAAAACAGGATAATCCCCCGTTGCCGCCGAATAGAGGCTCCCATCGATCACAACCATTCCGGAGGGCAGGCCGAAATCCCTGAAAAATCCCCCATTGACGGCCGAATAGGCACCCTTTCGGGCTGCCATTTCGCTAAGCAGCTCATAACCGTATATCAGGTCAAATGATAACACTGGCTTTATTTTCACTCTGGAATCTCCCGGATTTATCTCCAGGATATTGATCTCCTGCATAAGTCCATTAATAGTCTCAGAGCGGTGTGTGTATCTGACCGGGTCCTCTTTGGGCTCATCCGGCTGAAGCACCTGGGGCTCTTCCTCCAAACCGGGCCCTTTCTCAATGGGAGCCTTGACACCTTCTCTTTCGGACAAGAACAAAAAAAGCCCTGCAATAGCTAATGCAAGGGCGATTATAAACATTATGGATATTTGTCTGTTATTTAGCTTCTTCTTCAACCGCTGTCTCACTCTTCCTTGTATTCCCCTCAATAGCCGGAGCCTGCCTGCCATACTGTCTGGAAAGTTGTTTGTAAAGCGAATCTGCAAGTCCCAGTCCCGAGGTCTTGGAAGCCTGCTCCACCAGCTTTTCATCTAGCATGGATTGGAATATTTCCCTGCCGGGCTCTTCCTCTACAAGCTCAGATTTTATAATAGTTGTCTTCATCTGCTTGTAGATCATATCCAGCATCAGTGCCTCAAACTCCTGACATGCCTTCTTCAGTTCCTTATCGTCACTATTCTTTGCGGCCGCCTCAAGCCTTCTGGCAAAATCATCGTCTGCTGACTGGGCCACAGCATTACCTGCATTCTTTACTACACTGCTCATTATATTGCTGTCGATCTTACCTATATCCATTTTTATTTACGCCCCTTATCAGTATACCACAAAATTATCTTCTGAGATTATTGGCTATGCCCAGCATTTCATCCGACGACTGGATAGCCTTGGAATTCAGTTCATACGCTCTTTGAGCTACTATGAGCTTTACCATTTCCTCAACCGTCTTCACATTAGATGATTCGGTATAATTCTGCAGCACAAGACTGACCTGTGTGGAGTCCAACGCCAGTACCGGCTCTCCTGCAGCCTGTGTAGCCTTGTACAGGTTCCTTCCCATAGCCTCCAGCCCGTTCCTGTTTTCAAAGTATGCCATGCCGAGCACCTGTCCTGTGGGTACAGACACGCCATCCTCATCAATGTAGCTGAGCTCTCCGCTTTGGGAGACCTTCAGGTCCGACAGATCCACGTCAATGATTATCGGCGTTCCAACTTCATCAAGCACCGCATAGCCGTCCGATGTAGTCAGCATTTTCCCCATATCGGTAAGACTTATCTTGAAGCTGCCATCCCTTGTATAATTAATATCACCCAACGGACCCTGCACCATGAAAAAGGCATCGCCGTCGATATAGAAATCCAGCGGGTTTCCGGTCTCTTCCGGGCTTCCCTTTTCAAAATTCCTCACGGTAGCAACCGCCATCGTACCATGGCCTACCTGCAGATTGACTGGTCTGCCACCATCAGCCAAGACCCTTGCTCTTTCCATTGTTTCATACAACAGATCCTTGAATTCGATCCGTTCTTTTTTATATGCTGTTGTATTGACATTAGCCAGGTTATTTGAAATGACATCCACATTCATCTGCTGTGCATTCATACCTGAAGCTGCTGTCCAAAGTGCTCTCATCATAAAATAGTTACCTCCCGATTTCTGTATGTCACCCCTTGTGTTAACATCAGGGTTTTAAGCTTCTATATTTACTGTTATCTGACTACTCCGACTTGATTAACTGCCTTATCCAACGTACTGTCTATTGCCTGCAGCACCTTCTGGTTAGCTTCATAAGAACGCATGACCGTGATCATATCTACCATTTCACGTATAATATTCACATTTGAAAGCTCTGCGAAGCCTTGCTGAATGGTACCCGAAAATCCGCGCGTCTGTGCATTTCCTGCTGCCTGCAAAAGATTGTTGCCATATTTCCTCAGATCAGCTGGATCTTCAAACTCTGTAATAAGAAGTCTGTCGATCACTTCGTCATCCTGAATGATCGTTCCGTCATCACTGACAATGAACGGTCCTTCCTGAAGCACTATTGGACCATTTTCGCCCAGCACTGTATACCCCTCGCTCGTTACCAGGCTATTATTAGCACTCCTTGAAAACGAACCGTCTCTGGTATAGAATGCTCTGACATTTCCGCCGTTGTCAGGTACGGCTACTGTAAAAAATGCTGTGTCGCTGTCCCTGATAGCCATATCAAGCTCATTTTCCGTTCTGTTGAGCTGTCCTTGTGTATAATAGGTGTGAACCTCACCTACATCGCTGCCCAGCTCCATAGTGCCTATGTTGCGGGGCCTGCCCGATGCCGTGCTGTAATCCCTGATTATTTTGGTCAACACTTCGGGAAAGCTTTCGAGAACGACAGTATCCTTTTTATAGCCATTGGTACTGGAGTTGGCCATGTTATTTGATATCGTATCCATTTTCTTTTCAAGGGCCAGCATGCTCCAGCCCGAAGTGTACAATCCACGTACCATATGTACTCCTTGACATCATCGGCTCTCGACCTGTCCCGGTCACAGCCTGCCGATGACGGATGTTTTTATTTCATTTCATTGAGACTGCTTTTGCCTCACTATTATTATCGGAGAAAAAGCAAAGCTGCTTAACATAAAAAAGACCGGGGTGTTTTCCCGGTCCTATCGATCAGTTTACATATCCATCCAGAATCATTTGCTTCTGTATCTGCCCTCGGCAATGGCGCTCTGTTCTATGGATTCAATATCATTGAGGGCTTCACCGGTGCCCAGCGCCACACAGGATACGGCTTCATCAGCTATTATGACATTTATGCCGGTCTTCTCCTGCAGCAATTTATCGAGTCCATACACAAGGCTGCCTCCGCCTGTAAGCACGATGCCTCTGTCGCTTATGTCGGCCGCCAGCTCGGGAGGCGTCTTTTCCAGCACTGAATGAACTGCCTCAACGATGCTTGACATTGGCTCTTCAAGAGCCTCCATCATTTCAGAGGATGTGACGGAAATGGTCTTCGGAAGTCCGGATATGAGGTTTCGTCCTCTGACATCCATCGCGACCTCCTGGACTCTTGGATAAACAGTACCTATGTTTATCTTTAATTCCTCGGCTGTACGTTCACCGATCATTATATTATGTTTCTTGCGCATATATCTGACTATGGCTTCATCAAATTTGTCTCCGGCTATCTTAATAGAGTCGGAAACAACCGTGCCGCCCAGTGATATAACAGCTATATCAGTAGTACCGCCGCCTATATCGACTACCATGCTGCCGCATGCTTTTGATATATCTATTCCCGCTCCTATGGCTGCTGCGATCGGTTCCTCAATCAGATATGTCTTTCTGGCGCCGGCCTGCATTGCAGCATCTATGACCGCGCGTTTCTCGACTTCTGTGACCCCACTTGGGACGCATACCATTATCCTCGGCTTGAAAAGTCTGAAGAGCCTGCCTCCGCAGATCTTGTTTATAAAATACTTCAGCATTCTCTCAGTAATGTCATAGTCCGATATGACTCCGTCTCTCAGCGGTCTAATTGCAACTATGTTGCCCGGGGTCCTGCCAAGCATCCTGCGGGCTTCCTCGCCTACCGCAAGGAGCTTGTTTGTGTTCTTGTCGATGGCAACCACAGAGGGTTCCCTCAGAACTATACCCTTGCCCTTAATATATACCAGTACCGTTGCAGTACCAAGATCTATGCCTATATCATGTCCCAGGCTCAATAAAAACACCCCTTCGTTCATTTGCCTTTTATCTGTTGAAGCTCAGAGCTTCCAAGAAATCTTAGTAAATGATGTAAACTTGCTAAAATAATATTATCATAATAAAATAATTATGCAACAAATTATGCAATAAAAACCGGAACGGCTCACTGGCGGTTCCGGCTAAAGACCTGGGGCGATATTTGCATATTTCACTTTATACTGCTTTCGGATTGCTGCCCTGATATTTGGCTTTTGTTGCTTCTCCTCCCCTGATATGCCTTTCAGCTTTATTTTCCTCCAGAATGACCCTCACGTTGTCAGCAAGCTCGGGGCTCACCCTTATCAATCTTTCTGTAACGTCCTTGTGCACAGTGCTTTTGCTTATACCGAATTTTTTAGCTGCAGCTCTTACTGTAGTCTTTTTATCAATAATGTAATTAGCAAGTTCTATTGCCCTCTCTTCGATATATCCCTTCAACTGTTTATACCCCCTCTTCAAGTCATACTATGGAGAATATGAAAAAATCACTCGTATATGAAGGCATCGGGAGCCTCTTGGCCATTTTGTATGTTTTTCATGCCTACAGTATATATATGCCCTGTACGCCGTCTATATGAATTGAAAGGCGAAAAATCGGATAAAGACAAAAACAGGGATGATACAGACCCGCTAAATACGGAGCCGTTTTCATCCCTGTTTGATATAAGCTGTACTATTGCATGGAGCGGATGATCTTACTTTTTAGGAAGGTATTCCGTCGGGTTCTGGTTGATATCATCCTTCAGTACCTCGAAATGCAGGTGTGATTGCTCTGAGGATTCATCCATCGCTGTATTTCCGATGCTTCCTATTATCTCTCCCTGTTTTACCATCTGATTAATGATAACTGTGTCATCCGCGGCCAGATTCCTGTAAAGCGTCTTCAGTCCATTCTCATGATCGATGACTACAGATATTCCATAGAACTGATCATTTTTCACATCACAGACCACTCCGTCGGCAACAGCCTTAACAGGAGTTCCTCTGTCTGCCGCGATATCGATGCCCTGATGTGCGCGCCACTCTTCAAGTGTCTTTGAATATACCAGGTTGTCCATCGCATATTCAAGTGAAACCGCACCGTCAACAGGCATCAGGAAGCTTTGCTGCTTGACTGGTGCATTGGGTTTTGCCGGATCTGTTTTCTTCGGCGCTGCATCATTCTTCGGTTCAGTCTTCTTGTCATCGTCCTTTGGTTTGGCTGTAGTGTCCTTGTTGACAGATGCAGGACTGCCGATATCAGAGTCATCATCAGGCACTGATACTACAGGATCTTCAGTCAGCTTGTCGGTGAGCTTTTCGGATTCATTCAATGCTGCATCCTGAGCCGGAAGATCTACGCCGGACTCATCAGAAAGATTTTCAGCTTCGTAATCCCTGTCGACGGCTCTTCGGGTAGTGACAAAAACCATGGTTCCGGCCACAACAGCAATACACAGCAACAGAACGATATAAAAACCTCTCTTGTCCAGAAATTCCTTTAATTTTTTACCTTTTTCATCTGGAAATGATTTTTTCATATTCACATATTCCACCTCCATATATTATTGTTGCCGTATATGGCAGCTATATACATGGGAGGTAAAAATATTTGTTTGGAGGAAGTCCGGCAAGCGCCTGTTAATCAGGCTTTACCATGGCCTCATGATCAGATATGGCAATGAGATCTATACCGGTATAATAGTGCTGCAGTATCTCCCTGTAGGTCCCGCCGGTCTTGGCAAGCGCATTTGCACCCCATTGGCTCATGCCGACTCCATGGCCGTGTCCTGTGGTTGTGATCTTCAGCAGGTCATCATCAACAAAATCAATGGTAAAGCAGGCTGATCTGAGTCCCAGCAGAGATCTGAATTCTGTTCCCTTTAGAGTGATATTTCCTATCTTCAACGTTTTTACTCTTCCTCCTGCAGTAAAATCCATTATTTTTATGCTATTTATGATATCATCCTCCAGTATGGCATCGGGGTAGGCTTTGAAAAGCTTCTCCGCCAGTTCTCCGACGCTGACTGCAACAGAAGCGATATATCCCTTGGAAGCCTCATCTCCGCTGCTTTCTACACTTCTGAGATAAGGCACACTTTTTCCTGCCCACACATCCTCCGCATTCTCCGTCCTGCCCGGACTGCTGGCATGAAAAAGAGTATTGGCAACACTGCCGTCATATACTGCTATAATACCCTTGGTTTCATTTACCGCCTTGCTGATCCTGCCCCAGTTCCTTGATGCAAACAGTATATTCCACTTATCCATGGCGCTTTCTCTGCTGATCCATGCCTGACAATGAGCAGAGTCGGTGCAGACATCTGTACCGTCATGAACACCCTGTTTGGATCTGTATGTGCCTGATATGCGGCCGTATGCAAAAGTCCTGGCCGCCACCGCCTGCGCCTTTAGCGCCTCCATATCAAAGTCGGCCGGCATCTCAGCCGCAAGGACGCATTTTATATACTCCTCCAGATCTACAGTTGAAGCCTCTCCCGTGGTATGGTTATACACTGATATTTCACAGGCTTTGACTGGTATTTCTTCATCCTTTGGTTCCGGCACCGGAGCAGGGCCGCAGCTTCTTACAATAAGCATCGGCAGCAGTATGACAATTACGATCATTGCCCCCGCATAGTATATGAGCTTCTTCATCAGGACCCCCTACAGCAGGTTATCTTTTTTTGTAAATATATATTCACATAAAAAAAAAGTATGCGGCCATGCGCATACTTTGTCCTTCAGAAAGCGGCTACTCTTCTTCCGACCTGCTTATATCAGCTCCGAGCCGTCTCAGCTTTTCATCTATTCTGATATAACCTCTGTCTATATGATCGATATCCAATATTTCTGTAGTTCCTTCCGCGCAGAGTCCTGCGATTATCAGCGCTGCTCCGGCTCTGAGATCTGTGGCTTTGACCTTTGCACCTGTCAGCCTGGTGCAGCCCTCGATTATCGCGCTCCTGCCCTCGACCTTTATATTTGCACCCATTCTTTTCAATTCACAGACATGCATGAACCGGTTTTCAAAAATAGTCTCGATCACCATACTGGTCCCGCATGCAATGCTCAGCAGCGAAGTCATCTGGGACTGCATATCTGTCGGGAAACCGGGGTATGGATGGGTCTTAATGTCGACGGGCCGGATCCTGCTTCCTTTCACCCGTATGGAGGTCAGCTCCTCCGACACCTCCACTCCGGCTTCTCTGAGCTTGGCCGTGACGGGCTTCAGGTGGTCTGTGACAACATTGTCAATAACTACATCTCCGCCTGTGATGGCAGCTGCTACCATGAAGGTCCCTGCCTCTATACGGTCGGGGATTATAGTGTGGCTTGCAGCCTTAAGTTCACTGACGCCAAATATCTTTATCGTATCTGTTCCCGCTCCTTTGATCTCAGCGCCCATCGATGTCAGATATGTGGCAAGATCCACAATTTCTGGCTCTATCGCGGCATTCTCAATAACAGTGTTCCCCTGAGCCAAAGTAGCGGCCATCATAATATTCTCAGTTGCACCTACACTGGGAAAATCCAGATAAACCTTCCCTCCGGTCAGCCGTCCGTTCTTTACTGCTTCAATGTAGCCATGGCCTTGCGTGATCGATGCGCCAAGAGCCGTGAAGCCCTTGAGATGAAGATCGATCGGCCTTGAACCTATTGCGCAGCCCCCCGGCAGCGATATCCTCACATGGCCTGTCCTTGCCAACAGCGGCCCTGCGACAAGAAATGACGCCCGCATTTTGTTAACAAGCTCATATGGCGCTGTTGTATTTGACAGTGACCTGCAGCTTATCTCCAGCCTGCTCCTGTCATCGGATAAAGCGACCGAAGCGCCCAGTGAATTTACAAGATCGCACATTATTTTGACATCGTTCAGATAGGGAATCTCATCAATAATACTGCTCCCATCCGCAAGCAGCGAGGCTGCTATGATCGGCAGCACAGAATTCTTGGCGCCGCTGATACGGACTCTGCCCTTTAGAGGTCTGGTTTGAGAAATTATCAGTTTTGACAAGTCATTCTCCCCTTTATCATCATTTGTATATCTCACGGGCTGCCTGTCAGTACTCTGTGGTAATGACCGGTGTAGCAAGCCATATGTAAGTCTTGTCTTCATATGAATTGTATCGGGCCGCCATACTTATATTCACCCTTCTGCCATTGACCCTGACAGACTCTCCAATGGAAGGTGAAAATGCAGAAACACTTACAAGACCGTTATCATCTATCCCTTCCACCCTGTCAGCGCCAATGCTCCTGAAGGACCTTACGTACAGATCCTCTATTTCATCATTTTCCATTTTCCCATCAACGCTGCCTGTCAATGATATATTAGTATCGAACTCTATCTCATGCCTTCGCAGAACGTCTGCGACAGCAGCGGTGTTTGACCGGACAGCCGGCTCCCGCGATGTATCAGTTAAGCTGATAGTCAGTTTAGTACTGTCCCTATCCTTATCCGTATCCTTAAATAACGACATCTGTATGGTCTTATTTTCATCTATTATGTAATTGATTTCTATACACTCTGTATAGTCATTATATACAGTGTTGAGAACCGATATGTCTTTTGAATACTTCGCTCCGATCCCATTTATTATATCTTCCAGCAAGCTGCGGGCATCAGACTCATCAAGGACCTTCCTCTTTGATGTTCCGCGCACATATATTTCCGAGCTGACTGCATCCGCCCCCGTCTCGGAAAAGACCTTCTCCACAGCCTCAGCGGCCGGATTATAAGGTTTATCCTGCTTCATCATAATAATAAAAATGGAAATAACCAGAACAAAAGCAAAAATGACCTGAAATGATCGTTTCATTGTAAATCCCCCTTTTTATCGGCACCTGATTGTTTACCGTAACCTCTGCATTACGATCCCAATAAAATTATTGCCTCATAAAAGGGGGCCTATACATGAAAAATTTCTATATCTCTATCCATTACTGGATGAAAAGCATGTTTTTTGAAAATCAAATCTCGCCGGAATAACGCAGTACCTTTTCAAGGATCACCATGGCCTCTGCACGTGTCACTATATCCTTCGGACCAAGGGTATCGGTGAACCTGCTGGTTATCAATCCGTTCTCCTGGGCAAAGCGAAGTCTGGGAAGCAGCGATGGAGTGACCTGGCTTATATCCTTGTAAACAGACATGTCCGCTGTATCCGATGAGGACTTCTGTGATGTTTTTAGTTCACAGATTCTCATTGCCATTGATATCAGCTGTTCCCTTGTGCAGCCTGAAGTCGACTTTCCGATGTCTGCACTCTTTATTATTCCTGCCTTTACAGCCAATGTCATAAAGTCCTGTCCATAATCGGCATCCATTACATCAAGCATGAATTTTACGCCATCCCCCAGGGTCAGGTTCTTCGTCGGTTCAAAATTCGCGCCCTTCACAGACTTGAGCTCATGGGCTGCTGCTACGTTTCCTATTGATTTTGCAGCATAGCTTCTGGAAATGTCCCCGTAAAATTCAAGGCCCTGGTCAGCTGCTGCCATTTTGCCCGGAACGGGCATCTCAAATGAAAGCAGGCCTTTTCTGCTGTCCGGATCAAAACTGCCCGACGCAGCCGTTTTCTGCCAGATCTCTGCTCCCTTCGGCAGATAGTACCCAAATGTAGTACCGGGTTTGTACCAGCTTGCCTGGTTATAATCATAAACTATCTTTAAGGGCTTCTGGAATTTGGTGATGCTGTAGGTAAGCCCGTCAACAATACCCACGTCAAATTTTGAGACCGGCGTTTTCAGGGTCATGTTGCTGGTGCTTCCTTCGACAGTACTCTGAGGTGTGATCTCGATAACGAAGTCACCTCCGGTACTCTGCCCATAGATGCCATTTGTTCCAGCCAGCACACCGGGCCTTATAATAAACATATTGGCACTGGTTCTTAACATGAGATTCTCGCCAAGCATGCCAAGGGCACCGAATACCTTTTGGGCGATCCTTATTGAAATCGTCTTTGTACCCGCAGGCGGCTGTCTCAGATCGATTGTATAGTCCAGAACATTGTCGGTGTGCACCTTTTGTATAAACCTGTCGGCATTGATCCCGGTTATTCTAATATTCCATACTCCATTCACAGCCGCGCTGTCCTTTATGATGTAATCTCCCGTGATAACGCCGCCTGTATCAGAACTCGAGTCATAATCATCGCTTGAACGGAGCGTCCTTACAATAACGCTCTGTGTCGGTGCGGAAAGCAGATCCTTTGCAGAGTCGTATGCATATAGTCTGGCATAATACCTGTAATTGGACCTGAGGTTCACCGCGGTATATTCCGAAGCATTGCTGATCTCATACTTTGTGCTTTTGGAATAGTTTATATCCTCATCGATTTCCAGTATATATCTCATGCCCGCCTGAGGGATCCACTCATATGTGATGCTGTTTTTTGTGATCGAATCGGGGGTGCCCTTTACTCCAAATCCAAGGGGCGTTTCGGGAGGTATGTCCTTCAACGTCTTAACTATGTAGGAATCACTGAAATCGGAGGTCTTCCTTTCACCGGACGCATTCGAAGTCTCGGCCTGTATCCAGAAATAGTAGACCGTATCCTGCTTCAGTCCGTCGACCCTGTAGTAAGTCGAGAACTCGAGTTCAGCCGGTGTTATTTCCCTCCTGCCCGCTCTTCTGCTGCGGTCATCAGTCGTGCCATATTCCAGGTAGTATACATACTCGCTGTTGAAATTCCATCCCAGATCGATATATGTATCACCGGCATGATAATAATTGAACACCGGTACGGTGGGCTTTTCCACCATATCGGGGAGCTCCGGCAGTGTCGTGATAATGATGGGGTCGGAAGGCCCTGAAATAAGATTCACACTTCGTCTCGATGCCCTGACCCACACTATATAGGTTTTGTTGGGCTCAAGGCTGTTCAGCGTTATATCGATATTATGCCTGACTCCGTCCCTGACAGCATCGACGGCATTTGTATCCTCAGCCGGGTCGTTGGGAGTCGTCGGGAACCCGATGACCTTATTTGCAGGCAGATTCTCAAGGTCATTGTAATCAATGTCCGGAGAATAGTCCACACAGCCTACATCGATGGTCACACCGCTGTCATATCTCACCTTTCGGAATTTCAAAAGATCGACCGAATTGTCATCGTTATCGGGGTTATTGTCATAGTTGCTTTCCAAAGCAGCCACAAAGTTTTCATCAGCGCCTGCATCATTTATTTCACCCGGCGTCCTGTAGTACCAGGACCACCTTGCGCCGTCCACAGGTATCGTTCCATATCTCGGCGTATCGGAGTATTCCTCATACCACGCATTCTGCAGCGATATCACAGCAGATGTAGTAGTTATCCTGTCCTTGCCGCTGGTGTCCTTTTTTATTTTCAGCGGCGGGGCGCCCGGGACCACAGGCTGGTCAATCGGCCCTGCGGCTGGTGTAATAATGATTTTCATAGAAGCATCAGACCGAAGGGTTATATTTTCAAGGGCATTATCGACAAATTCCACATAATCCTTCTTTGCGACGATTTTAAAGTAATATGTTGAATTGGGGATCAGATTCCTTACGGCATATTTATAGCCAAGAAGCTTTGTACCGCTCATAACAAAGTTGGTCTGGTTCATTTTCACGGAGGATGCGATCAAAGTCCCCGATGGCGGGTCGTCAAGCATATTGGGATCGCTGATCAGCCATATGTCATACATGACATTTGTGTCCACCTGCCCGTTTCCCTTCAGCGGAGCTCTGAACAGTACAGTGGCGCTGTCGGACTTTAGTTCGTCCGCATATGAAATGATTATCTCTCCTGCATTGCGGAAATCGGCTACCAGTTCAGGAGCAGCCGGTGTCGATGGCACCTCTGATTCCTTTACATATATTCTGGGCGACTGTATCCTTATTCCAGGGTACACATCCTGTCCGTTTCTTGTTATCAGTGCCTTTATAACATAATAGCTATCTTCATCTCCCTGATTCAGTGTCAGGAAAAACACAGTATCGTCCGTAGATGCCATATATTCCTCAATACTGCTGCCGGATCCGGACCCTCTGTAGATCTGGTAGGTGACACGAATACTGCTGTCCCCTATCCCGGTAACCACAGGGCTCCATTCCAGCCTCCAGATCGTGCCCGCGTCAGTCACGGACATTTTTGTCGTCTTTGCAAGGATGTAGCTGCTTACTGCAACAACAGGACTGCTTTGAGATTTTTTAAGCTCGGTCTCGGTTGTATCCGGTTCGATTTTGATATAATAGATCCTGCCCGGATCCCTTACTGTATGTATGTATTCAAGCTTGCCCGTTGCTTCATTGACCGTGACGGGACCATTCTGGCTGATCTGTGCCTGTCCTATATATATCGCAGGAGTATTGGCAAATGACTTGTTCTCAGAAACATACAGCTTGTAGTCCATTCTTCTGCCTGAATTCCACACATCATCCCATTCGATCTTGATCTGGTTGGGGCCGTAGGAATATGCATTTATGTTGATATCAGTCATGAATTTGACGATATTGGAGGAGCCGGACTCCGGGCTGGTATATGTAATGGAGTCCATAGTGTATGTATAGTAAGCCTTTGCATGAGCATAGTATATCGTTCCTGAGCTCAGATCCTTCAATCTGATCTCGTTATTAGTATCGGTTTTAGCAGGGATGTTCCCTTCCTTTAACACGGAAGGTCTGACCGGCTTATATGGTTTATTGACTTCCTGCAGATAGTAGTTCATATATATACTGGGCGAAGGTACATCATCAGGCCGCCTGATCCTATCTGTTTTAAGGTCAATATAATACTTGTCGAACTCGTTATATCCGATACCCGGTTCTGCATTGGGACCCGCATCATTTATTGCCTCTGCTCTCAATCTCTCAGGCGGAGGCTGAGGCGTATTGATTGCTGCCGATGCAGGCTGCATAAAAGCACTCTGCGCAAACAGCATTGCTGCCAATATTACTGCCGATGTTTTTTCTTTTATTCGTCTTTTCTTTCTTATATCCATGTACATATAATATCCCTCTCCGGTTTGTATTCTACTAATGCTCTCAAAGATCACCAGTAAGACGAAGGAGCCTGACAAAGGCCTCTGCAGCCTCCGCTCTTGTTACGGTACTTCCGGGATTGAATCTTCCGTTTCCATCGAGTCTCATTACATCGATGTCAACAATCATGATCACCGATGAATAATATTCGTCCCGTATCACGCTCTCATCCACTATGGCGGCCCTTCCGGCAGGTCTCAGCCTTGAAGCATCGACTCCCTGCTTGACACTGTAGAGTCTGCATAGTATTGCGGCGGTCTGTTGTCTGTCAGCGTTTCTAGCCAGAGAATTAGAAGAGACAATGCTGTCCAGCCCAAGTCTGACGAGCTTGCTTTTTGCATCCAGGCCGGAATTTTCAGTTGATTTCCCTGTCACCTTTTCGTACAGCAGAACAATTTCTTTGACAGTAGCCTTGTTGTTGGGCATAAAACTGGTCCGTATTCCTGGAAATATATCCTCCAGATCATATTTGGCTGCCAGGCTTTTTATGCTGCTTTCAGCCCAATGGCCCTTTATATCGCCGGACAGACTGTTTGGCGCCATTATCACAAAGCTGCCCGTCCCTGTGATGCTGAAAATAACAGAAGCTCCGGAGGCCGATGTGCCATTGGACAGCTTCTGCCAGGCGGATGCACCATTATATAGTACATACGGCATAATGCCGCCTTTGGAGTCACTTACAGCAAGGTTTGCCGCCGCTGGGGCATCGAAGGCCGATATATCCCTCAATGCATTACTGAGCCTTGACGAATTCAGCGTATCGTTAATATAAACAGATAGCTCTTTTTCGATCATTTCCGCCAGACTTCGTGTATACTGGTCAATAAGGGCAGAAGAGCCCGTGCCGCCGCCTACATAAGTGTTCTGAAGCATGTTGAGCATCTTGCTTACAAGCCCTGAATCCTCATCGTACAGCTTGGCATTGAACAGTACCGCCATATCACTGTATGCTGTGGTGAAGCCCTGTGCCTGCATTTTGACGCTGTTTACCGCAGAAACCGGCGTCTGATTGGAGGGAAGCGGCGGATAGACATCTCCTCCGCGTTTTAGATCGAGCTTCACGTAGATATCTTTGACATCCTGCCTTCCGGATATATCCCTGATCAGGTCATTGAAGGCTGTATCGAGTGTACCCGGCCTCAGCAGCAGTTCCGTGCCTGAAGTCCTGATGACAAGGCTCTTTTTCTGTGCTCTCATGGCATTGACCACGTTTATCGGTACATATATCTCATCTCTGTTTATATTTACAGATATGCCTGTAAGATCGACGACAAAGGAATCCCCGGCGGAGTTCTTCAACGCATCCGCCACCCTGTCACCCTTCAGCAGTATCGTGGTGATATTGTTGGCGCCCATGGCCACTCTCCAGAAATAGCCCTTTTCAAGCTCTTTCATCCTGTCCAGGAAGATCGCCTTCTGCTGTTCTTCCCTGTCCTGATTGTCATAATCATCCTGGTTGAACTCAGTCCTGGAGCTCACGGGCCCTATGTATTTGGAATATGAGATCAGAGCCGTCTCCACAGGATCCACCTTTACAGCTCTTATCTTTATCATGTATCTCGTATTCGAACGAAGAGGCTGCTTTGTCTTTATCCCGCCGGGCAGTGTTACATCCATAGTCTTTATTCTCGCATAGAAATACTGTGAGTCAGACTTGACTGTCCTTGCAGTTTCATCGATATAGTAAGGCAATATGGAACCATTCATATTCGTGAACTGCTCCAGGTCACCGGCAGTAAGCACCGTATATTCAGATGCCCCTTCCTCCATTATTGCTAGCTCATAACGGGCATAATTGTCCAGAGGCTTTCCTATCCACTTTACCTCCAGCTGGTGATAGCTGTCTCTGGCCATAAGCCCGGTTCTCTCATACACAGTCGTATCCACGCCTTTTGCGACCCTTACGTCATAGGCGGTGCCCTGCTTCAGCCCGGTCACCCTGCCGTAATATGTCCTTGCGTCGGGATCCTTCACGATTGTTGACTGGGCCCTTGTCATCAGCTTGTAAGCAGGATCGGAGGGTCCTTTTACATATATCCTGAAATCATCAGCCGTCAGGCCGGCTGTATCATCATTCCACCAAAAGCCCAGCTCAGGGATCTGTACGACCTCCAGTGATGAAGGCGGATCAATGATGGAGGTGGTGACAGGGATCGATACCCAGACGCTTTCCGAGGAAGGCTCCAGCAGCTCTCTGGCATTGTCCACCCTTACCGTCTTCAGGCTGAAATAGTAGAGCTTGTTTGGGAACAGCGCCCTGTCCACGGTGAAGGTACAAACACCATCAGCAATGGTGAGTTTTCCTCCATAATCATAGCTGCCGGTCGGATCCAGATATACGGCCATCCTGTCGGGATCATTTCCGACAGGCCTTCCGTACTCGTTCAGAAAGCTGATGTATTCCGGATCGCTTTCATACTCCGGCGGGTCTGCTGTAGGATCTACCTTACCCGTTGTCCTGATCAGCTGGTAAACGACATCGCCCTCCTGCTGCTGCCAGCGGAAGGTTACGCTGCTGCCGGAGATCATCTGATTTCCGCTGCCGTTCACCGCTATATTAAAGTCAGTCGGCGCCAGCGGCTTCCTTTTACTGTCATCCGGGGGCTTTACAGCCAGCAGGATAGTCGTGACCGGAAGAACGGCAGTGTTAATTGACTCCTTGACTTCTGCCTGCGATCCGTCGGATCTTCTGGTCACTGACAGCCTGGTCCTTACAAGAAAATAGTAAGTAGTATTCGCAAGCAGCTCAGGTCCAAAAAGATCATATGCCGGACTGCCTGCGGTAAACCGGCTGATCTTTGCTATTACGGATGTACTCTGGAGGTCATCGGCTCCAGTAAAGCCCACATCACCGTTCAGCACCTGGGTCGTTCCGACCAGCGTGAACTGGGTGTTGGTCCTGGAATTCATGTATATGTCGTAGTATATATCATATTTATATTCCAGTTCATTATAGTTCGTTGTATAATTCCTCCAGTCCAGATTCGATACCTTGTCGAATCTCAGGTCAATATAATTGACCTCTCTGGCTCCATATATCATCTTACCGTTGTTTTCAAGCTCAAAGCTCATTGGGAGCGGTACGTCCAGCTCTACGCCATTTAATGTTGTAAAGCTTGTTATAATGGATCTGTCGGACATCTCATCAGGGTCTGCATTACCCGCAGCGGCCGCATCAATTGCTGAGGTTGTATACATCTGGAGGTAATAAACTGTATTTGGCAAAAGAAATCCGGGATATGTTGCATCGCCGGGTGATCTCGGTATTGTACCCATGGTCACATTACTCGTACCTTCGTCAAAGTCCTCCCAGGTGAAGAGGTCAAATCCATCCAGTGTGAATTCGAGCCTGTTGCCTGTATCCCTTATCTTAGGTGACAGGGCGCTTATATATTTGACCATTCGATATTTTACATCATAGCCCTCTTCCGCGCCCCACAGCTTCCCGTCAATAAAAATCGGCGCTTTTGAAGGCAGATCCGCTTGACTGGTACTGATCAGGAAGTGAAAATATAAATCATTTTTTATGCTGTCCCAATTAAGCGGCTTTTCCCACGAAAAAGTCACATCAGTAGATTTAACTGTGATATCATCGGCAGTGGGTTGGCCAACCACTCCGATATTCAGTTCTCTGTTGTTGACCGCTATGTTCATTGGCAGCGGCGGCCTGCTTGTGTCTATTGTCAGAGCATATGGCAATGCCAATGATTCCAGCCTGTCCACAGGATTCTCCGACTTTACGACCACTTTATAATAGATAGTATTGTTGGGATTGACCCCGGATAATACCGTGACGGCAAAGTCTCCGCTAAAATAAGAGTCATCCATTGTTTTTTTGATTTCCCAGTCACCCTGCATGGAAGGGTCATCCGTGACCTGCACTTCATAATAAAGCCTTGGAAGATCAAGGCTGCCCTGATTGATCTTATATATTTTTATGTAGATATTGTTAGCGCTGTCCTTTGTCAGTTGAAAGCGTATCGGCGTATTTACGTATGCTCTTTCACCAAAAAGCATACTGCCGTTCTGGCCGGCCGTGTCACCGACGGAAACGGCGGACCCTGTTCCGATATCCCCGGCCGCATTCTTGTAAATCGGCTTTATGTTCATGTAATAAACCGTACCCGGAAGTATTTCGTTGTCCGGAAGAATATCGTCCCCGGCTATATCGGGAGGCATGGCTGCTGATGTGTCAGCTCTTCCCTCCAACTGTATGCTCCTGAAGCCCTGAGAATCAGGGGCTGTAACAACAGCCCTTGGATTTGTAGTCCCGGAGACATATGCTTCATATACACCAGCGGCAGCAATTGACTGATCAACCAGTATGGCCGCCTGTGATGAACCTGAATTGAGCAGGTTGAGCCGGCTGGATATATTTATCCTGAAATTCAGTGTATCCAGATCACGAGGGCTGTCGGTATATATATCATTCAATGATTTTTCCATGAATTGCTTGACATCATCTGTAGAAGCCTCTGCAAATACGTTATTACCGGGATTGGGGTCTAAATAGCCTGCATGCGGCGCCGTCAGATAGTTCGGGTCAAAAAACGCCTTTGGAATTTTCCAGCTGAGTTTCAGCTTGGGTTTTGTACCTGACTCGCGGCCGCCTCCGGAAACAGGTTCAAAGGATGGAGCAGGAGCAACTGCAGCAGCCTTAAATGTTATGGAAGGCAGAAAGAACAGCAGCCCTTCTCCGGTTTGATCTCCGGTTGGCAGGTTTCCGGCATCCAATGCTCCGTATAAAGCAACATTGATATCATATATGTAGTCTGCCTTAAGATCCCTGATCTCAGCCTTCGAATCACCTACAACGTATATCGTTGGCGCCAGTGATGCATTGTCACTATTGTCGGGCACATGATAGGTTATGATTGCGCCCTTTGTACCAGCCGGCTGAGTCCATCGTATAGTCAGCACTCCGTCTGTAAAGCTTTGTACAGATACAGTGACAGGCACAACGGCAGCATATGATGCTGTGGAAAGGCCTGCAAATATAGTAAATATAAATGCTGTTACAACAAATAAAGCAATATACTTTTTTGAACGTTTCATATGTCTAAAGACCTCCGGTTATAGAAACTCCTATATATTTATCGGCAGCAACGCGGCATGAATTAATGCTGTCCGGGGGTCTGGCAGTATGAAATGGGTAAATTTAATATAGTTGTAATGTTACTCTTGCTTTACCGCTGTTTGCTGATAGGGAACTCCCACATTTGATAGCAATATCTGAGCATTTTCTGTAAGCTGCATCTATGATATAGTATTGGCATGAAACGATTTATTTTTCATAAATGAGGCGGTCGGTATGACAGAAAACAAGAATCTGGTTTTGATAGGAATGCCGGGAGCCGGCAAGAGCACAGTGGGCGTATTGCTTGCAAAAGCTCTGAAGATGCCGTTTGCTGACACTGATCTGCTGATCCAGCGGCAGGAGAACAGCTATCTGCAGGACCTGATAGAAAAAAACGGAATAGAAGGTTTTATTAAAATAGAAGAACGTATAGTAATGGAGCTTGATCTGACGAACCATGTCATTGCCACAGGCGGAAGCGTGATCTACAGCAGCGCAGCAATGGACCGTCTGAAATCCGGAGGAGTGCTGTTCTTCCTGAACACAAAAATGTATCAGCTGGAGCGCAGATTAAAGAACATCCATACCCGGGGCATCGCCATGCAGCCCGGCCAATCGGTGACAGCGCTCTATGAGGAAAGGATGCCCCTCTATAAAAAGTATGCGGATGTAGAAATCGATTGCTCAAAAAAGCACATAGAGACCATAATAACAGAAATAAAAGAAAAATTTCTTGATTTGTGTATAAAAGAATGCTAAAGGGGTCAATAATAATTGTGACCTCACAAAATACATTTTGACCCCCTTTACATGGTTAGTCGCCAGACTAACCAACTTTTTTGCCCTTTTCAGCTTGTTTCGTCAGAATGCATTACCAACTGCCCGAACCGGCGCCTGACCTTTTTCTGGAGACAAGTACCAGGCCTCCCACAAGCAGTACTATTGGTATGAGCACTCCCAGATCGACGATTCCCAGCATAAACCTGAAGCACATTACAATAAAGCACCCCACAGCTATACCGCCGATAATGGCGATTGCCGTCATAAGACCTCTCGGTCGTCCGTTGTGCAGATAAAGCTGGAACAGGCCTACTGCAACACCTATCAGGTATACCGGCCAGGTGACAGCTGCAAACCTCCAGTTTGTGGCTGTCTCAAAGAAAAAGAGCAGGCTGTAGGTGGTCAGTATCCCTCCGGGCACAAGAAGTCCCGGCGCCTTAAGCGGAATATAGTATGCAAGCTCGAAACCCGCGCCTACAAGGAATATTATTATAGGCCAGAAGTCGCCTGCATCTAGGGAAAATAAAGGATTTTTGAACAAAATGCGCGCTGCCAGCAGGATCCCTCCCGCGATTATCAGCAGTCCTCCGAGAGATGTGTTACTCCTTCTCATATAATTACCTCCAACATATCGATATTAGTATTGCCCGGCTGTAAAGAACAGCCACGGTTCTAATGAATAATACTAAATACCGGTATGAATGTCTGATAATCCATGAAAAAGATATCCTCAGAACACTCGTTTTGTGGAAATGTTCCTGTGGATAATGTTGATAAGTCTGTGCATAACCCAAATATTTAGGGCTGTAATGTGTGGATAACTTTATTTCTTCAACAACAGCTAAAGTATTCCTTTTACATCTTCTTCCGAAACCGGCTTTGAGCAGTAGTAGCCCTGTACCATGTCACATTTGTGTTTTACAAGATACTCGAACTGCTCCTTCTTTTCCACGCCTTCGGCAACCACAAGCAGATTACGCTTATGACCTATATGGATTATGGATTCTATCATGCTGTTATCATTGTCAGGTATATCATCAACGAAGCATTTATCTATCTTCAGCGTATTTACGGGCAGCTGTTTGAGATAGCTCAATGATGAGAAGCCCTTTCCAAAATCATCTATCGAGAAACGTACTCCCATTTTTCTGAGTTCATGAAGCTTCTGCAGGTTGATGTCGACAGTCTCGACAAGCTTTGACTCCGTTATCTCCAATTCAAGCAGCGACGGCGCAATGCCCGTGTTTTTCAGTGTTTCCCCGACCATGCTGACAAAGTCTGCCTGCATGAGCTGAACGACAGAAATATTCACAGATATGCAATACTCCTTGCCTGAGCGTTTGTTTAGATTTACGATGAACTCACATGCAGTTTTCAGTACCCATCTTCCAATTTGTACGATCAGACCGGTTTCCTCTGCGACACTGATAAACTTCAAAGGCGAAACAATGCCCCGCTCGGGGTGGACCCACCTGAGCAGTGCTTCAAAGCTTACTATGCTGCGTGACATCAGATCGACCTGGGGCTGGTAATACAGGATGAACTCTTCATTCTCGATAGCACGCCTCAGCCCGTTTTCCATCTCGATCCTCTCGGCGAATTCATCGTTCATTTCCTGCCTGAACATGATATGTGTATTTTTACCCTCTTTTTTCGCATGATACATCGCAACATCCGAGCTCTTCATCATATCCTCGATGGATGAAGCATGATCGGGATAGATGCATATACCGCAGCTGGCTGACACATGGAAATGATTTCTCATGACATTGAACGGCTCTTCGAACATCTTCATGGCCATGGTGATTTTCGTGTTCAGATCCTCGATGGAAAATATCTTCCTTATGAAAACAACAAACTCATCGCCTTCAAATCTGGCAATCATCTCGTTATCCTTGAAGGTATCCCTGATTCGTCTTCCGATTTCCACCAAAAGCATATCCCCAATGGAATGGCTGAAGGAATCGTTGATATATTTAAAGTTGTCCATGTCCAGGTACAGCAGCGCACATTTATCAGCTTCTCCAAGGCTGGAAATAACCTTTCCTACCTCATTGAACAGTGCTGCCCTGTTTGGAAGACCTGTGAGCTGATCCTTGTATGCCAGCTGCCTTATAGTTTCTTCAGTAGCAGCCAGTTCATCGTACACGACCGTAAGCTCTTCAAAGCTGTCCTGAAGTATATTTTCCTGAATCACTCTCTGAGTTATATCGATACCAAGGATCTCAACAATACCCTCCGTATCCTTGTCCTCGATGGCGTTGCAGTAAATATGGATTATCTTGCTGTCGCCCCTGCTGAGGGCAAACTCGAAGCTAATATTGCTGTCATTGGCGCTGACATTTCCGATGGATCCCATCAGCGTTTTCTTATCATCTTCAGATAGAAGTTCAAACAAATTACGCACCTTGTTTGGTCCATATTTGTCGAAGTACAGCAGAATATCCTCTGCATACCTGTTTGATGACAATATGGTTCCATCACGTTTTATGGAGAATGCGATGAGATTTGTGAAATCAGCAATCCTGTATGTATTGACCTGCTGCCTCTGTAAATCGATTTTAAGAAGTCTGGTACGGGACATGATGAATGCGATAATGAATGACATGGTCAGAATAAATACCAAAAGTATGACAAATACAATATTGAGCTTGCTGAATACCTCATTCTTTGGGGCGGTCACCGCTATAGACCAGTCTGTATTTTCAATCGGGCAAAAGCCCATGAATCGCTTTTCACCATTGTAAATATATTCCCCGGTACCGCTTTCGCCTGCGATCATCCTTTTCTCAAGCCCAGCAAGCATGTCAAGCTCTTCGATTTCACTGGAGTTCTGTATCTCATTCTCAACATCGTAAACAAGCTGTCTGTTCTTGTGTGCGATGATATTGCCCTGCCCATTGATTATAAAAGTATATCCGCTGTCATTGAGCTGTATTTGATCTGTGATGGTACTGATAACATCTGCATCATAGGTGGCATAAAGCACCCCTGCCGTTTCCCCTTCATTATATATGGGAACTGCAAATGTAATAACCATCGAGCCATCTACCCGGCTTTTAAACGGGTCAGATACCACAGACTCTCCGGCCATTGCTCTTTTATAGTACACTCTGTCCAGAATATTAAGTTCTACTCCATCTGTAGTTATAGATTTGCCATTCGTATCAGCAATGCTAAGCCTTCTGTATTTATCGAGGCGCAGTTGTTGTCGAAGCTCATCGAGCCGCTGTTCTATCGGTAGCGAGGTATCACTGATAATACTGTTGGCAGCGATCGACCTTGTCTCCGACAAGCGACCCTGAACGTAGCTGCTGACAGTTGCCGCCCCTTGATTTGCATACCTTATGAGGGAGTTCTCCATATCAAATACAAGTATCCTTGTAACGGCATAATAAAACAGGAGTCCTGTTATCAAAGCTATAGCCATGATCTGTAAAGTTCTTTTTAGTAAATTGTTCTTCACATTATTCTTCTTCACTGCCTTCAGAAAACCACCCTCTGATAAATCTAATAAAATGACAAGGCGGCAGTTGCCTCCCGCCCTGTTGAAAAGTGTACATCCCTTATCATAATAGAAGCAATTTGTCCTCCATCCTGTATGACCGAACAAATTGCCTCTATCAGAAATCAGGATACTTGCCTGTTAACAGCTTAAGCCTTGAGTTCCTTCATACAAGCAGAGCATATGTTTTTGCCCTTATAGTTAATGACGTCCTTGGCATCGCCACAGAATATACAAGCCGGTTCATATTTCTTCAATATTATATTTGCACCATCGATAAATATTTCCAATGCATCCTTCTCAGCAATGTCCAATGTTCTTCTCAACTCAATCGGTAGAACGACTCTTCCCAATTCATCAACTTTTCTTACTATACCAGTGGACTTCATTTGTTCACCCCCTTTCAGATCGTTTATGTGATTTCGTGCTGACATCTATGTTTTAGATTCCAAAGCTCGCAGTACCTGTCTTACAACCTCCGGCAAATCAGTGATCCTGTCCTTTGGGAGATAGGAATCACAGCCTTTTTCGAAAGCCTCTTCCAACTCATTCTGGCTTACGTCTTCAGAAACTATAACAAACGGTATTTCACTGCATATGTTGTTTTTTATCTCCAGCGCTCCTAAAGCATTAAAACCGGGCATGGCATTATCACTGAGAATTATGTCGCACCGGTCCTCCTTCAGCGCCTTTTGCAATGCAGGTCTGGATGATACTATTTTACTTTTAAAATTAAGCCCGCTTCTCTTCAGTATCCTCACAGCCAGATCCGCAAAAAATTGTGAATCCTCTACAACGATAACTGACAGTACAGCTCCATTGTCCATACTCATCCACCAATCTTGTTCTCTAAGGTATAATTTATTGAAGCAAAGTATTGAACGCCTCAGTAATACAAAAAATAAGGTATCATAATATTCCTTTATTATAATACCCTGTTAAAAAATATATTTTAATGAAATATTTCTTGCTAATACCCCGAATTATGTCAGAATATAACACATATGATAATAAATTAGTAACTTAATCGGTTTTCATGTTCCTGAAATCGCTCGGATTGACTCCCATATGCTTCTTGAATAATCTGCTGAAGTATTCCGTATCCCGGTAACCAAGCTGCAAGGCTATCTCATATGTCTTATGGGCGCCTTGGGAAAGGAGACGTGCAGCCCGTGTCATTTTCACCCTGGTTATATAATCGATCAAAAGCTCACCCGTTCTTTGTCTGAAAACCTCGCTTATGTATTTGCGGTTCATATATAAAACCTTTGCGATTTTTTCAATGGATATCTCATTGTCGACATTTTCCAGAACATAATTGCAGATCCTGTACTCTATCTGGTTTTCCGCATTACCATATCCAAGTCTGCCGATTTCCCGGGCCACTCTCTCAACGGCAGCTCCGAAGATGCCCAAAGCCGTCTGTACATCATCCATTCCGATGTAATCAAGAGTTTTATATTTATTGCAGTCTACAAACATATCCATCCACGAAAAATGTGCTTTTAACTGTGAGATCAGTTCGGTCATGGACTTTTTCATTGCCGTGCCGGCTTTTATGACATCATTCCCGAAAAGTGCCGAAATTGCGCCTGTCAGGCTGCTTACAGCCGCCTTTATGTCAGGATTCATCCCTTTTACCGCATCGATCAAGCTCTCAAGCTCTGATGACGGAAATGCCTCCTCTATTTTCTCTTCCAGCTTCTCGGCCAGATTTTTGACGAGTTCATCCTCTTTCTGCTTCCTGATAAGGAATTGCTCCACCCTTTTCAGCATGTCCAGCATGATCTCGTATTCAGGCGGTTTACCCAGATAATCGAATGCTCCGTGAAGGATCCCCTGCTTTGCAAAGGAAAAGTCCTCGTAGTCACTGAGCAGCACGACGCAGGGGCAAAGACCTTTTTCCGCAGTTTCCCGAAGAAGCTCGATCCCATTGACCTTAGGCATTTTAATGTCAGTTATGAGCAGGTCGAAGTGTTCATGCTTGAGTAAATTCAGAGCTTCCTGCCCGTTTTGAGCCTCAGCCGCAATAGAGAAACCGGTTTCGCCGTTCCAAAGGTTCAATCTCCTGACCTGCCTGCGGCTGATTTCCATATCATCAACAAGCAATACTCTGAACACATTCTCACCTCCACAAATTACGACATTACTCTAAATATATTACCATATAGAATGCCATAAAAACATATATAGACATATTAATACAAAGGAAAATCTGCTTGAAATTTGTAAAATCACACAGAATCAGGCCTGAAAGAATAAGATAAATTATGCAACTTTTATTTAACACTTCCTTCATATTTTTCTTGACAAATCTATAACAATGCGTATATATTATTATAATAAAGCCATTGAATGAGCGCGTTACATGCAGTTTATAGAAAAAACCGCCATTCAGGGTATATTTGCGAAAATGAAGGATTTTATTGCAGTTATTTCATAAAGAGATCGCAAATGAATGCAATTTTTCAGATTTAGGAGGGTGTGTGTATGAAATTATTATCAAATGTAATGGATCAGGTAATCAAAAGAAACCCGGGAGAACCCGAATTTCATCAGGCTGTAAAGGAAGTACTCGAATCCCTTGAGCCTGTTGCTCAAAAGCATCCGGAATGGGTGAAGGCAGGCATATTCGACAGGATAGTAGAGCCTGAAAGGCAAATAATATTCAGAGTGCCATGGGTCGATGACAATGGCAAGGTCCAGGTGAACAGAGGCTTCAGAATTCAGTTCAACAGCGCTATCGGCCCATATAAGGGCGGCATCAGACTGCACCCCTCTGTGTACGCGGGAATAATCAAATTCCTCGGTTTTGAACAAATATTCAAGAACTCATTGACCGGACTCCCCATGGGAGGCGCAAAGGGCGGCTCTGATTTCGATCCCAAGGGCAAATCCGACGGAGAAGTGATGAGATTCTGCCAGAGCTTTATGTTTGAGCTGGCAAGACATATCGGTCCCGATACGGATGTACCGGCAGGAGACATAGGAACCGGCGGACGTGAAATCGGCTTTATGTACGGTATGTATAAAAAACTCAGAAACGAATTTACAGGAGTTCTCACCGGTAAGGGTCTCACCTGGGGCGGAAGCCTTGCCAGGACGGAAGCAACCGGCTACGGACTCTGCTATTTCATGGATGAAGCCATGAGAAACATAAAGGGCAAGTCCTTCGAAGGCGCAACTGTTGTCATATCAGGTTCGGGCAATGTGGCCATATATGCAACAGAGAAGGTAAATCAGCTTGGCGGCACTGTAGTTGCTCTCAGCGATTCAAACGGATATATTTACGATCCTTCAGGAATAAAGCTCGATACAGTCAAGCAGCTCAAGGAAGTTGAAAGAAAGAGGATCAGCGAATACGTGAAGCACCATCCTGAAGCAACCTACACAGAAGGCTGCTCCGGTATCTGGAATATCAAATGTGATATCGCTCTGCCCTGCGCAACTCAGAACGAGCTTGACGGAAACGCTGCAAAGACATTGGTTGCCAACGGCTGCTTCGCAGTAGGCGAAGGCGCAAATATGCCCAGCACTCCTGAAGCAATCGAAGTATTCCTCGAGAACAACATCGTGTTCGGGCCCGCAAAGGCTGCAAATGCCGGCGGTGTTGCCACATCAGGTCTGGAAATGTGCCAGAACAGCATGAGGTATTCCTGGACCTTCGAAGAAGTAGATGAGAAGCTCAAGAATATAATGATCAATATTTTCAAAAATGCAAGCGCTGCAGCCAAGGAATACGGCTACGGTGATAACCTGGTGGCAGGAGCCAACATAGCCGGCTTTGAAAAAGTAGCAACTGCTATGTATGCACAGGGTGTTGCATATTAATTTTGACCGCATAGTTAAAGCCCGGCCCGTAAAATACGGCCGGGCTTTTTATTTACACCTTTTTCGTCAGAGTTTCATTGACCTTCTGAAGCCAACTGCTGATCGGTATTTTCTGCGGACATTTCTCCTCGCATATCCTGCATTTCACACACTGGTCGGCACGGTTCGCTGCATCGAAGAAATTATTGTACACTACCTTCGCCCCATCAATATCATCATGAATCATACCATCGTTATATATTGAAAAATTCCTCGGTATCTCTACCTTATTCGGGCAAGGCATGCAATAATAGCAGCCTGTGCAGGGTATGGCGGATCTCTCGTTATATCTCTTTCTCACACGTTCTATTACGTCAAGCTCGTTAAGGCTGAACTTTCCGACTCCCGATCTGTCTGCAGACGCGATATTCCCCTCGACCTGCTCCATAGCGCTCATACCGCTGAGTACTACCGAGACCTCAGGTTGGTTCCACAGCCACTCAAGACCCCAGTCCGCCGCCGATCTTCCGGTACCGCTCTCATCGAATATTGCCTTGATATCCTTCGGCGGATTAGCAAGCCTTCCTCCGAGCAGCGGCTCCATTATGACAACTCCCAGGCCCTTTGACGCCGCATATTTCAAGCCTTCCAGCCCCGCCTGGTTCTCGATATCCATATAATTGTACTGTATCTGACAAAAATCCCATTTATCATAACCGTCAACTATTTCCTTGAATGCATCGATGCCATCGTGGAACGAGAATCCGAGATACTTTATTTTGCCTGCCTTTTTTGCAGCTTCAGCACGTTGGAGCACATCATGCTTGAGCACTGTATTCCTCCATGAATTCCTGCCGATGGCATGCAGCAGATAAAAATCCACATACTCCGTCTGCAGCTTGCCCAGCTGTTCATCCAGAAGCCTGTCGAAATCCTCGGGCTTTTTAATGAGCCAGACCGGCGATTTTGTAGCCAGCATGGTTTTATTTCTATACCCGTCCTGCAGAGCTTTACCGGTAAGGATCTCACTTGTGCCCCCATGGTATCCGTATGCCGTATCAACATAATTGACTCCGTTATCTATGGCATACCGGATCATTTTTATGGCTTCAGCCTCATCTATGTTACTGTCGAGCCTGTTCCCGGCGCCCTGGATCTTCTTCGTCGGCAGCCTCATTGCACCAAAGCCAAGCGCCGAAACCTTCAGCTCAAGCTTTCCAAAATTTCTGTACTGCATATAAAAGCCCTCCGTATTTGATTTGATAATCAACGTGTCCATGCGTATACAAATATTTTACTATTAATAATGAAAACATCCAACTCTTTTCTTTATGTCCAACTTATGAAGCAAATCAGTACACACCGCCATATGTTTTTAACCATAAAAAACAGTCAGAGCCTATAAGCTTTTATACTTACAGGCTCTGGCACAGTGCTTTGGCGCGCCCAGCAGAGATCGAATCCACAACCTTCTGGTCCGTAGCCAGACGCTCTATCCAATTGAGCTATGGGCGCATATTTTCACACCGTGTATGCAGTGCATAATATATGATAATACTTTCCGGCGAAAAAATCAACTGTATTTATGTGGTTCTGATACTCAAGCAGTGACAATAAGCATAGTCGTAGTGATATTACTCTCTTCAGGGCAAATATGATCTGCGGGATAATGATAGTGCTGAGTCAATCTTAATATGGAGGATCGATTTTATGAAGGCTTTAATCATTATTGACGTTCAAAACTTTTACTTTGTCGGTGACAGCAGTCTGGAAGGAAACCTGGATGCCGTACAAAATACTGCAGCCGTACTGGATCACTTTCGAAAAAACGGGCTGCCCGTAATTTATGTGCAGCATGTACTGGATGTATCCCACCTGCCAAAAGAGCAGCATTCCATCATTGATATTCATGAGCGTATACGGCCAATGGATGGCGAGGTGGTTGTACAGAAACACACACCCGGAAGCTTCAACAAGACACAGCTCAAGGCCGAGCTGGATGCCCTGGGTGTCACAGAGCTGGTCATCTGTGGTATGATGAGCCACATGTGTGTCGACACGACAACACGTGAGGCCTTCGATCTTGGTTACGCAGTCACCGTCATCCATGATGCCTGTGCGACACGCGCCCTGGAATTCAACGGTATCACCGTCCCTGCACAGTATGTACATGCGACATCCATGGCAGCGCTGGCATATGGATTTGCAAAGCTAATGAGCACGCAGGAGTATATCGGGAACTCAGTTGGATGAATATCTGCCTCTGATGTTGTATAACGAGGCAAAATCTGTGCTGAAGTGCTATAATACTTATATGTGAATGAAATACCATTTGGTTACGGAGTGCAGACAGCATGGAACTGTTTACAGAGAACACGATCACCGGCTTCAAGGTGCCGTTGATTCTGGAGAACGACACAACAGGCTCGCGTTCATGTGAAATGTTCAAAATAGTACTTATAGAGCAAGGGAGCGCTCTGATAGAGCTCGGCAGTAAAACCGTCATCCTCAGCGCTCCTGCACTTTTATGCCTCAATGAAAGGGAGCATTTTCGCATACAAAAGACAGAGGCTCTGCGTATTCGCACATTATACTTCAGTCCTTCTATTGTAAACCTGGCTCTGGATATTCATAATGTATACCTGGATTATAACAGCATCCCCGATACAGCGAAGCTGGATCATTTCTATTTTCTGCCCTTTACAGAACGTGCCGGGGGCGCTCAGGCAGCGCCGGCTCATCTGGATATAGGCCCCATAGCGGCAGGCAAGCTGTCCGATTCATTGAATCAGATCGCCAGTCTTCTTGAGAATCATACGGAGCATTTCTGGCCTTGCCGGAACAGATCCTATCTCCTCGAGATATTGCTTGTAATCCGGCACTGTTGCTCTTCACAGGTATCCTCTTCGTCTGAAGCCCCTTATATTAAATCAGGCAGCGACAGCATGGGTGAGGTCATATTGTATCTGAACTCAAACTATGCACGCAAAATAACCATTGAAGAACTGACACGCGAATTCAGGACGAACAGGAACTCTTTGAACAGACATTTCAGGAAGACGACGGGAGAATCCATATTCGAATACCTGATCCGCTTCCGCATCAAGGTCGCATGCACGCTTCTGCGGGATACAAGCCTGCCTGTTTCAGAGATAATGGAGCGCGTCGGTTTCACTAATGTCAGCTATTGGGGACGAACATTCAAAAAAAATGTCGGAATGACTCCGACAGATTTTCGAAAGCAGCAGGCCGCGACTTCCATGAAGGATTGTTTTTGACCGGCACACAAATTTAACTTTTTTCAGGGGTCGAGTATGGTATAATAGGAGTTGATACAGCAACAGGCCATACCCGATCCTTTTATATAGATTTGTGAGGTTATAACCAATGGTTTTTGATACGAATATATCAATGCTTTATTCAGATACACTCATACCGGATGTCTTTATTTCAGAGTACATGCCTTCGCTTCAGGGCGACTTTATCAAAGTATATGTATATTGCCTGTTCCTGGCCAAATACAGGAAAAACCCCTCCTCTGAGGATATGGCAAAAAAGCTTGAGCTGGAGACACAACGGGTGAAGGAAGCAATGGTCCGTCTCGAGGAACTCGGCCTGATATCTAGAGGGACCAATGAAAACGTCATCATCATCAACGACCTGAAGGAGCGGGAAATAAAAAAGGTCTACCGCGCAAAGATAACCTCCACACCGGAGGAGGCCGAGCTCAGCAGCGAGAGGAGCAAGAAGCGCAGCCGCTTCATTTCAAGCATAAACAATGCTTTTTTCCAGGGCGTCATGTCCCCTTCCTGGTATACTGACATCGACTCATGGTTTGACAAGTATCAATTCGAGGAAGACGTCATGTTTGCCCTGTTCAGGCACTGCTATGACTACAAGGCCCTTTCCCGCCAGTATATAGCAAAGGTCGCCGATAACTGGCACAGCAAGAACATCCGCAACAGCTTCGATCTGGATAAATACTCCATGGAAACCCAAAAGATAAAGGACATACGTGGAATGATACTGAAAAAGCTCAGAAAGCAGGGGCTTTTAACGGAGTATGAGGAGGCTTATGTCGATAAATGGGTATCTGAATACGGTTATGACGGCGGTATTATAGAGCTTGCCCTGAAACGCACGACTTCAGCAGTAAATCCCAGCTTCGAATACATCAACAAAATATTGACCAACTGGCATGAGAAGGGATATAAGACAAAAGAAGAGATCACCGCAGCCGAGGGAGCCAGGAAACCCTCTGACTCAGACAAGTCAAAGGCGAGGGAGAAGACAATCCCTCAGAAGGGCAATTTTGATCAGCGTAAATATGATGATGAATACTTCGATAAGCTCTACAAGGATGTTTGATAAATAATGTATTTTTGAAAGGATCGGATCAATGGGCACGAGTCTCAATATACATCAGTTCATAAAAAACGAATATGAGAAAAAGCGGAAAAGGGCTCATGATCAGCTGGAGGAAAGAAAATCAGAGCTCTATTACCATATTCCAAGACTCGAAGAAATCGAGAGGGAGATCCAGGCTGCGGGCTTGAAATACAACAAAGCCATACTCCTGGGAACAGTACCTTCCGACAGTGCTGCATCCAGTCTTTCGAGTACTATAGAGCAGCTCAGAGAGGAAAGATCCGAACTTCTGTCTGCCAATGGCTATGACAAGGATTACCTTAGCCCGGTATATGAGTGTCAGAAGTGCTCCGATACCGGCATAGTTGCCTCATCCGACGGAGATGGCGACACGCTTTGCATATGCTATCGTCAGCTTCTTATAAACCATCTGTACAATCAGTCAAATATATGCATCGCAGGCAATGGCGGTCTGGAATGCTTCAACACGGAGTTTTACCCGGATACGGTCAACGAGGAGAAGTACGGCATCAAGAAGTCTCCCCGCCGACAGATCACGGGAATACTGGATAACTGCCGCAATTTTATCAAGAACTTCGGCAGCCCGGATGTGAAGAATCTGCTTTTCTGCGGCCCTACCGGGGTCGGGAAGACCTTTATGTCCGTGTGTCTTTCAATGGATCTGATGAGATCCGGGCATACTGTCCTTTACCAGACAGCTCCCGCCCTGTTCAATACAATCTATGAGTACCGGTATAATGCCAATAACAACGAGGATTACGATTCCTCCCTGTATAAAAACATATTCGAAACAGAGCTTCTGATAATCGACGATCTCGGAACTGAATCACCGACTGCGATGCGTTATGCGGAGCTATTGAATATTATCGATACCAGGATGTCAAATGATATCAAAAGGCCGTGTAAAACTGTAATTGCAACAAACATCGACCTTAAAAAGCTGTTTGAGTATTATGACGAGAGGATCGTTTCACGGATCACAGGCGGTTTTGACATCTTCCGCTTCGCAGGCGATGACATCCGCGTGAAGAAGGCCTGAGATATCAGCCTGCACCAACCATGAGCCTGAATACCTCTGTCACTCCATTTCCGATATTGAGGAACGAACATGCCTGAGAATAAAACCACAGCCCAATAGCTAAAAATCCAGGGATCAGCCAGAGAAGGCCTTTTGCTTTGCTGCCTGCTGCATCCGTGTTGGACTCCGATACAGTCGGCGCAGGGTTCAGTCTTATCAGCAGATATAGCAGCAGCACGAATATTATAGCGCAAAACATAAACATAAACCCGTAAATAACCAACACAGCAGTCATTTGCTGACGAGGCATCGAAGAGAAAATATCAAAAATCTCACTTATGCTGTCCCCTGTTGGAGGAGAAATACCTCCTCCTTTCTGGAACAATCCCAGCAGCTTGTTCGAAATATAGCCTGCGATCACCGCTGTCGCATTATTTGTGAAGTGGGCGAACATACCGCAGAACAATGAATTTGTCCTGTATACTATAAATCCGATAAGAACACCCAGCACAAAAGTACCAAGGATTTTTTGAAAATCAAGGTGTGTGAGGCTGAACAGGAAGGCCGCCAATAGTATGGATCTCAGAGGTCCGAAGTCTTCAAAGCCCCTTTGTATCACTCCCCGGAAAAGAAATTCCTCACAGATCCCGGCACTGCCGGCTATTATGAGAATACTCATCAGCAGTTCAGGGCCGTTTGCGCCAACAGGCATTTGTGTGACCACGACCTTGCCGAACAGCGCATCCACGATAAACAGATTGAACATATTGAATAACGCGGCCAGCGGTATGGCAAAAATGACGATCCAGAAGATAACAAAGAAATTGATAAACTTCACTCGGTTCAATCTGAGAAGATCCTTGATCCGGAATTTCGATATAAACAAAAACGCCGCTGCCGGGATCGAAATCAAAACAAATTCGGTAATGATGATCCCGGAATGGAAATTTCTGGACTGCACTCTGTAGCCGAAAAATATAAATAATAGTATCGTGACCGAAAAAAGTATGCAAATCGCAGCGATTCCCGGCCTTTTTACACCGGTCTGCCGCTCAATGTCATCCATGCCTGCACCCCCGAAAACAGGGGCATTACTTTCAAAAAAGCGCCGCCCCATACTCTTTTATATAAATATTAACCTCATACTCCTGAAAATGCAATTATTTACTGAAGGCTGATCTACATTGTAAGTATACCATTTGGTGTGTTGACTATCATCAGTATATCCTCCTCTTCCCCTGTTTCGGCATTGATGTAGACCAGGAAATCCTTGTCGTTGAGCTTTCCCTTAAACTCATAGCAGAACAGCTCCTTTTTATAGTTGGTCGGTATGATCGCCAGGCCTGAGCTCAGCACCTCCATCTTGCCGTTGATCTTCTTTCTGGCATCCTCCATTGATATTTTTGCTTCAGAGATATCCCGTTCGATATGATTCGACAAGTAGGTCTTTGCCTCAATACCGGTTACCTCCCCTGTATCCAGCGCGACCTTGAGCTTGATGAGATCAGGGTATATTGTCACATCATCCTGAGTGTATGCATAATTGATCGTGGCTGTGTTATCCTGCTTGATATAGTAGGTATCCTTCATATTTTCATAGCCCTTATCCTTCAGGAACTTTAATCCGGCCTTCTTTGCCTTTTCCATATCAAGCTTTTCCTCTTTTACAGGCCTGTTGTTGAGCATCCATTCAATATGCCCTCCCTTTTGTGTGACAGCTATGTTTATTAGCTGATCTTTGGGCATGTCCTTGAGCCTGGCCTGAAAGCTATAGGTTTTTATCGGACCACGATCGCTTTTTCCCGTATCCTTTACTTCCTGGACACGATCCTTTCCCAGGAACTCCGTGACCTTTTCCTTGGCCTTTGCCGCACTTACATTATCCCCGGTAAGTCCGCGGGCTTCCGAAGTGCTCATATGATCCGAGAACGGTCCGTCGTAGATCAGCGTGGGGTAATCCTTGAAGTTATCACCGACAGTCTCGAACTTTTTCATCATTTCACCGGGCTTTGTCTTGCTGAACAGCTTTGTACCTTTGCTGGCAAGCTCTCCCCATCTCAGCCGCCCTGCATTCAAATCATCCTGCAGCTCACTGAGCTTCTTGTTCAAAGAAGATGAATACTTATATAGCTTTTCAACCATTCCATACTGTTCATCATCAAGGGACTTGCCCTTTATGTTCTGGTTATCAAGGGCCAGGCTGAGATCTCCCACCTGATTCAGAAATTTAGATGTGCTTGCTAAAACAGGCTGAGAGACCGGCAGCTGTCCCAGATTTGTCTGGGCCAGGTCCGCCTGCTTCCAGGCCTCCTGGAGTGTGATCGCCGTTCTGTCAGTAGTTGTGCTGACCATGGATTTAGCCAGAAGCGTTTCTACATTGTTCACATATCCGACCATTTCGTAAAATGCCCTGTTGTACTGGCTGTCAAGCTCCTGTCTCAGGTTCGCGGCATGCTTGAACTGATAAATTCCCCAAATCGATATCGCCGATATTGTTACAATAACGATGCTGTACATCTTCCTGTCAGACAGCCTTCTTTTAAAATCCAGCAGTTTATCACGTATGCCCAATGCTCCATACCTCCCAAAGAATCTCCTGTATTGCTCACGTGTCCGGTCCGTCATACTCCAAAATTGTGCTTGCCGATCTTTGTGACGATCTTCCTGCTCCAGATCCATGAACTGGTTGCGGTGGCGGGATTCCAGTAGTAAATACAGCCGTCGGTAGGATCCCATCCATTCAATGCATCACGGGCAGCCTTAACAACCGTGGAACCCGAGTCTATCGGTACGTTTATCTGCCCGTCGGACACTGCTGTAAAAGCGCCCGGCTGGTAAATAACGCCCGCTATTGTATTTGGAAAATTGGGATCCCTGACCCGGTTCAATATTACAGCACCTACTGCCACCTGGCCCTCATAAGACTCACCCCTGGCTTCACCATTGATTGCCCTGGCAAGAAGCTGTTCTTCGCTGATACTGCTGTTCTGAGCATATGAACCGCTCAGCCTGAACAACGGATCAGGTCCGGCAACCGCGCACATGAATACAATAAAAAGCATTGCGATAAGTAAAGCGGTTCTTCTGAATTTCAAGGCGTACCCTCCTCCGGTGATAATCAGAGATCGATTTATCGTTTCGATATTATTCTCTTCACAACAAAAAAAAATATTCCGGAGAAATGGCCAAAAGGAGTGAAAATGTAATAACAGAGGTCAAATTTGCTAATAATGTATAGCGGAGGTAGGGAGCCGATGAATATATTATTCCTCACCGCATCCACCGGAGGCGGACATATCAAAGCATCACAAGCCCTTATGGAGTATATGGAAAGCCGTATCCCGGGATGCAGAACAAGGCTCGTCGATGCTCTGAATTACATAAATCCTGCGATCGACAGGCTGATAACCGGAACATACCTGCAAACCATCCGAAGAGCTCCATACATATACGGAAAGCTATATGATCTCTCTGAAAAGGGCGAGATGTACACGGCCTTTGTCAAAGGCTTCAACAGTATACTCGCCCCAAGGCTTATGAAGCTCATTCTGGAGGAAATGCCCGATGCCGTCGTATGCACGCATACTATGCCTCTTCAGATGGTATCCCGGCTGAAGAGCACATATGGCCTGCAGATCCCCCTGATAGGTATTGTGACTGACTATACAAACCATTTCTTCTGGAAGCTGGAGGAGACCGATGCTTTTATAGTCGCCCATGAAAGCATAAAGTCGGATATGGCAAGGATGGGGATCAGAAGAGACCGGATATACCCTTACGGTATTCCGGTATCAAAACAATTCACCGGCAGCAGCAGTGAAGCGATAAAATGCAAGGCTCCTGAAGAAAAGCCTGTAATACTGCTAATGGGAGGCAGCTTAGGCTTGTGCAACATGAAGTCCGTATTCGTCTCACTGCTGGAGCTTGAGAAGGAAATAAGGATAATTGCAGTCACAGGACATAATAAGAGACTGAGGGAAGAGTTGGAAAGTCTCTCTTCTAAATCTGCAAAGCCGGCAACGGTCCTGGGGTACACACATAACATCAGCGGTTTAATGGATGAAGCCAGCGCAATTATCACAAAACCGGGCGGGGTCACAATATCCGAAGCGTTGGTCAAAAGGCTGCCAATATTTATAATGGATCCGATTCCGGGTCAAGAGGTGAGAAACGCGGAATTCCTAAAAAGCGCCGGTGCGGCCATAAGCCTTCAAAATGACAGATCTCTGCCCGGCATTCTGAAAAAATCGCTGAGTAATCCATTTCTGCTTCGGAGTATGTCTGCCGGAGCGGCAAAACTGGCTATGCCAAATGCCTGTGAAGATATTGTCAGACTGATCTGCAGACTTGCAACGAATCATAGTGGATATGTACTGCAAACAGGTGAAATCATTCGATAGGCAATACCGTGTTAATTGGTCCGGCTAATTGAATAGTCTTCTGGCAGCCACCACCACTCCGTCGGGGTTCTCCCTGTATATATCGCCCACGGCTACATATCCGGTCTTCCGTCCCGCATATATATAGCTGCCAGCTCCAATACTGATGCCAACACCTGTAACATTACCTGTTTCATTGTCGCCGGTCCCGGACAGGAATACCAGGTCCCCTGCTTTTACATCATCGATTTCCGTCTCGGTTCCTGTAGACAGCTGGCCTTCGATAGTTGTCGGCAGATTAATGCCATTGATCCGTGCACATATGTAAACAAGGCCCGGCGAATCTATGCCCAGTGAGCTCATTCCTCCGAGCATAAAGGTCGTTCCCTTGAACCTGAGCGCCGTAGCAGCAAAATCATCGGCATTGGTAACAGGTATGGCGTCTCCGATGGGTATGCGGATGATGCCGCTTCCCCTGAGCCAGCCTGTTGTATTTTCCGGCAGGAATACCTCATATGCATCATCGATATTGTTAAAGGCATAGAATTCAGTCCCCATTTGTGCACTGACCTGGGTTGTGCCCCCGCTAGGCCCGGAAAAAACGGTTTTTTCCCTGCTCGTTACGATTATCCTGTATGTGTATACCCTGCCTGTAATGCTTGATACATCATCGCTGATATATCTGGACTTTATCCATCCCGTTAAGCCTGTGATGGTTTTCACCTTCGCCCAGCCGCCCTCATTTCTGAATACGCTAACAGGCTGGTTACACAGGATCTGGGTGATGCGGTTCGATTTAACGTCAGGCTTCTCAAAAATATCCGCCACTCTCTCGGTAACTACAGCAGCATTCTCATCCATAGGTATTCCGTAAATATATTCCACCGACTGTTCTGTATTTGCTTCCTGTCCGGAAGTGTCATCAACAGGCGCCGACACTTGAGTATCACTGTCTGTGCAGCCGCAGAGCAAAGCAAAAATAAGCAGTATTACTGCAAGTGTCTTACCTTTTAAAGCATTCTTCCACTTTTCCCCATTAAGAATCTTCATACCCCAACTCCACAAAATTCATTCTGTCGCCGAAAATCTGTCTCGCCAGCTCCACCTCCCGCTTTTTGCAGGTAAAAATGAATATCTGGCTGTCTCTATACTCATTATGTAAATATTTTAACGCAAGACCGGTCCTGTTGTCATCAAACTGAGAAAATACTTCGTCCATTATCAATGGCAGACTCTCGGACCCCGAAGTCAAAACATCTGTCATGGCGAGCCTCATCGCCAGGTACATCTGATCAGCCGTACCGCCGCTAAGAAGGAATACATTTCTGACCTCGCCGTATTCCGGTGCGGCCGCATTCAGCAGCAGGGCCTCGTCTCCCCTGAGATCCGTATATCTTTCTCCTGTTAAACCCGCTATTATACTGCTCATTCTATTATTCAGACCCGGAGCAAAATAACCCCTGATTTCCATACCGGCTTCCAATAGGACATCATGAGCAAGCTTGATCGCATTTGCCTTATTTCTAAGATACGCGATTTTCTCTTTCACCGCAACGGTTTCTTCTTCCACACGCTGCAGTTCATAAGCACTCTCTCTGTCATCGTCAGCCATTCCCTCACAGTATTGTTCTCTCAGCGACAGATTCAGCACAGACTGCCTGACGCCTTCCACTTCAGATCTGAGCACCGATTCCAGACTCGATATGCCGGTATCGTAAATGATCATATCCAGATCCTTCTGTGTAAAATAGCTGTCTAAAGGCTGTTCAATCGCGCCTGCTTCCTCTATGCTCTGCTGCAGTCCGACGCTTAATTCCTCCAACTCAGCCTGTATATGACTCAAGGCCATTTCAACATCTTCAGTACTGCTCATCGCATTACCACATATCAAAGAAGCACTGTTCAACGCATTACTCTTCAACAAGGCCAGTCCTTCGACCCTTTCCCCATCCGGCATATTTCTGGTCCGGCTATGCCCGGCCTTCATTTCTTTAGTTAATGAAACAGCACCAAAAATGCCGGAAACAAGCATTACAAGCCCATATAGGATCATTGACACCGAGATATGGGAATTGCCCTCTGCTATCATGGATGATACCAGCAACACCCCTGATATCAGCACAGCGGCAAAACAGAGCAGCGGCGCCGCAAGACCAAAACGGGCAGTCTTCGTTGCGGTATTCTCCTGCTCTGACAGTACGGACATTTTTCTATCCGTATCCTGCAGAAGCGCTGCTGTCTCTCTTAGATTTGCCTCTTTCTTTATTCCCGCATCTATCTTTTTTCTTGTATCGATCAGCTTTTCCACTATGGCCAGATACTGCTCCTTCGCTTCCAGTTCTGCAAGCCTTCCTTTCACATCCGCCAGCTCATCTCTCAGGCCCTGTCTTTGCCTCTGCCTGTCTGTCAGCCTGGCATGCTCCTCTTCAAGCTGCTTGAGCCTCGCCTCCAGCTTGTCCAGCGGCTGCGTCCTGGTCCGCTCAGTACCTATCCTGTTTTTCAGAGCATTGGCCAGAGCCACCTCTGCTCTCTGGAACGACAACCCTTCAAGCCCTGTATCCCTTGCATTGGCAAGCCTTGCTGCCAGTTCCGAAGAACCGCTGCTGCCGATCCTGACATCCATCTGTCCAATAAAGGCCGTTCTTGTAAACGCAGCTTCATCCATTCCAAGATGCTTGTCAGCGAACATGGGCAGCTTGTCCTTGCCAAGCCTGAACGTCTCTGATATATCTTTATAACTATCGTCAAGTATGCGTACGGTATTTTTATCGAAATTTCTTTCAACACGAAAAACAGAGCCATCATCCAGGCTATAAATGATAGAGCCTCCGTACGGAACGCCGTCCCACGGCATGAACCTTTTCTGGGCAGCAGGAAGCCCGGACAGCTCACGTCCGTTCCTGACCCCGTAAAGCATTACTCTGATAAACCTCTGGACAGTGGATTTTCCAGCTTCATTGGCTCCATAGATGACATTGAGTCCGCTGCCCGGAACAATAGCAAGGTTTCTTATTTTACCGAAACCATTGATCTCGACTCTCTCTATACGCATACCTTTCCCTCGTCAATAGCTTCCAGTCCATAATAGAGCGCCTGCATGACAAGCCCGGCGCCCTCCTGATCCTCTTTGGCCGCTCTCTCAAGCATCTTTCTGGTAAAAAGCCCCCTTAGTCCCTGTTCTCGTGAGATTTGCTCCAGGTCATAGTCAGGGACAGTCTCATCGATAACTTTTATATAGAATGCCTTATCGGCTGTCTGCTCTGCGACAACCTCCCTGTCCATCCTTATATCCGCTGGGATACGGCCTTTTAATATGATCCTGAATAGATCTTCACTGCTGCCTGCTCTTCCTATCTCAGCTTCGACCAGCTCTGCCGCCTGCTCATTACTCAGGCATCCGCTTATCCCGACCTCCAGGCTGAAGGCCCTTCTTGAACACAGCTTGATAAACTGTGAGCTTACTATGCCTTTCATCCCCGGCTCCTTCTCGATCTCGGAGATATATACGCCATGATCTCCCTCTTCATCAAAGCCGAGGGGCTCCGGACTGCCCGCATTGAAAATGATACCGCCGGGTCCTGCACCGGATATCCTTGAGTGGAAGTGTCCCAAAGCACAGTAATCGAAACCGCGCCCTTCGATCTCTCTTCCGGATATGGGCTGAAAGGCATTGGAACTAAAGGGCATGTCCAATGTCCCATGGTGCATCAATATGTTTATACAGGACGGATCTATAGTATTGGGAGCAGCTCCGCCGTAAACTCTGGTGCCTGAAGGAGAATGTTCAAACATATCCCCTGTGTCAAGCACATGTACATTTGACGGCCACCCATGCTCGCTGTAGAAGGAACCGGGCACCATAGGATCGTGATTTCCGGGAATCAATAAAACAGGCATGTCCGCTATCCTCTCAAACTGACTGCAGACATAGTTGATCGTGCTTTTAGCCGTATAGCCATGCTCATACAGATCTCCGCAGACAAGTACGATATCCGGACTTTTACTCAGCGCAAGATCGATTATCCTGGACAGTGTCCTCTTTAGGTCCTGCCTCCTCTGATGGGGCCTCCCTTCAATATCACCGAGGGATGTGAAAGGGGCATCCAAATGAAGATCTCCGAACTGGAGCAGTCTGACCCTCATATATCCACCTCTTAATTCTCTATCACTGCATAGGCCACTGCGTAAGTACTGCAGTGTGAAAGGCTTATATCAATACCCTTCCCGTTCATTTCCCTGAATATTTCAAGGGCTCTGTGTGCTAAAATCACCACAGGCTTTCCTCTTTCATCATTGATGATCTCTATGTGCTTCCACTCGACCCCATCGGAAAGACCGGTCCCAAGCGCTTTCAGAACTGCCTCCTTGGCAGCGAATCTGGCTGCATAGCTTTCATATTTTGCCTTATTCCTGTCTTCACAGTATGCTATCTCTTTTTCAGTGAAAACCCTGTTTCTGAAGCTCTCGAGCTCATCAACAGATTTTTTCACCCTGTCTATCTCGATTATATCGACACCACAATGCACTGCCATACTATTCTATCGCGGCTCCTTTGCTTATTCTTTCATTTTGACTGCAGACATCAGCTGACGGTTCCCTTTTAAGAATACCATAAACAAATGAAAAAGGGGCGAGAAATCATTCTGATAATTTCCCGTCCCCTGCTTTTTAATAAATATAGATGAGCCTTACATCCTCAGCTTGTTCCTGCGCCTGTCCTCGAGCGCTGCATCAAGCGCCTCGGCTTCGTTCACCGCTGTCTCCAGCTGCTCGAGCATCTCCTCGTTTTCGACGCTGGACATGACCTGGTGCTTGAACATGTTCACAGTGCTCTCCATATAGTCAAGCTTCGCATTTATCCTCTCCAGATCCTTTTTCTCTTCCTTCAGCCTGCCTATCAGCTTCTCATCCATCTCGATGATCTTGCGGACATCCTCCGCCATTCTTGCGTCCTTGGCAAAGCTAAGCTTTCTGGCATTGTTGTTTATCCTGGCAGATACGGCGCCCACATCCACATTGCTAAGCTCACGGCTCCTGATACAGAAGTTGTTGAGCAGCTTCAGATAAGCAATCACAAGAGTCAGCGTCTGCTCAACTATTTTTTCCTTCAGATAGCTGGGTTCTCCTGTCGAATAGGATATAAAAATATCGTTCTTGTCGTTTATAACCTTCCTGAGCTTCTGCATGTAGGTGTTGTTCGTATTTCTTCTGGCCTCTGAAGAAAGCTTGTTGGCCTGCCTGTTCAGCTCCCTTATGTTCCTGTATTTTTCTTTCTGGTTGAATTCGGTGTGGAACTTTTTACTGAGAAGCGTCTGGATGACAAATGCAATATAGACTGCGAAACTTCCCGTAACAGCAAGCGAATCAGGCAGCGCGCCATTTATTCCAAACATGTTGGGCAATGCATTGGGGTCGCTTAAAAGACTAGCCAGGATTAAAGCCGCAGCTAATATTCCTATGTTTCTGCCTTTGAATAATGCGCTTAAAACCATTCTTGATCTCATAAGCTCAAACCACCATTCCCGAATAATTGCCCTTTAACTATGCCGATTTGCATTGTTTCCATTTACTGTGATACCTTGTTTTCTGTCTTTTCTTTTACTTCAAAGCCTTGCTCGCTGCTAAGGAGCGCTTCGGCTCTTGCCTTCGCCCTGTCTCTTGCAGAGTTCATATCAAGCCTCTTGAGCTTCAGATCCATGTTTGTGTCTCCAAGAGACTCCACTGCGTTGGCGCGCGCGGTCTTCTTGTTGACCAGCTCTCTTGCCCTGTCCATACTCTCATTCACACTGCCGACAGTATTATTCCTTGAAGTATATTTGGCATTCACGGAGTTGATATTCTCCCTGAGCTGAGCCATTTTGGCCTGAGACTTCAAGGTCTTGAGCTCATTGAGCTTGGCGCTCATTTCAGACTCGAATATCTTATAGTCCTCCCTGATCCTTGTCACCTCGGCCATTGCAGTATCATAAGTGGCCTTGTGGGTCTCATAGGTTGCCTGATACTCCTCCTCCTGCATGAGCAGCTCTATCAGAAGCTCCCTGTCGCCTGTCTTCTGGGCAGATTCGACCCTTGCCTTTACGGTGGCAAGATTCTTTTCCGCATTCCGCATCTCTATCTTGATCATCTCAGCATTGGTCTGGATCTCAAGGATCTGCTGTTCCGCTTCTTTTCTGGCTCTGTCTATCTGCATCTTGATATCCTCAAATAATAATTCCGGATTATTCTCTTCCACGCCCCCCAGCAAACTGCCGAAGAAACCTCTTATTAATGCTCCAAGTCTACTGAAAAAACCCATATCAACTGCCTCCCTTTATTTATTGTTACGTTCCGCCATTTTTGTATATATTTAATTTATAATAAATAATGCCCGATGTAAAGGACTAATGGCCTGCAACACTGCTCCCCCGCAGTAACCATCACTGATCGGCAGGGTTGCTTATGGAGATCATGTTTTATTCTTCGAAGCACTGCTGCAAATCGTACAGTCGATGCGAGGCGACTGGAAAGACCCGTGAGACAGGACTTCAAAGTAAAACTCGATGTCAGTAGGTCCGTGCTGCAGAGGTTGGTGCTTTAAAACATAATCGGAATAAGCAACCCTGCCGCCCCACTATGTTACCTGTCCTCGGACAGGTTTTTTGTGTCCAGGAGCCCTTTATATTTCTCAGGCAATAAATCCTTGTCATCGCATTCATCGATGGCCAGCATTGTCATGAACTGGACCTGCTGAGTACTTGGACGGCATCTCATTATGGCCTCCGACATTATCTGCGCCGTAAGGATATTGCCCTCGGTCTCATCCTCGTTTGCCAGCTCATAGGCCTTCCTGACAACGGTCTCGATCTCTGCTCCGGTATAGTTCTCCGTTTCCTCTGCGAAAGGCATGAAGTCCTCTATATCCGTATCAAATCCGTATTTCTTTACAATGATCCTGAAAATGTCCGCCCGTTCCCTGGCATCAGGCAGCAGTATCGGTATTTTTTTATCGAACCTTCCGGCCCTCTTCAATGCGGGATCTATAAGATCCGGCCTGTTGGTCGCCGCAATGAAAATAACCTTGCCCCTATTATTTGTATTACCGGTGAACTGTAAAAATTCACTGAATATATTCCTGCTCACACCGCTGTCACCGCTGTCACCTCTGCGGAAAGCAGTATCCAGTTCGTCCACGAAAACTATGACCGGGTGCTGTGATTGCGCGCCCAGCAGGCACTTCTTGAAGTTCTTCTCGCTTTCGCCTACATACTGACCAAGGATCCTTGACATATCGATCTTCACGCAATTGAATCCGCTGGCCTTTGCAAGTGCGTTGACCAGAAGTGTCTTGCCCGTGCCCGAAGGCCCGCAAAGCAGTATCCCCATAGGCACCCTTCTGAGGTCGCCCTTCATTATAGGCTTAACGATGTTCTTGAGCAGATAATCCTTCGCCTTTTCCATACCGCCTATGTTTTCAAAGTCCAGTTCGGGATATATGAACTCCAGCACATCCCCATACTCCTTCTGCAGTACGGAATGCTTCTTCTCTTTAATGAACTCGAAGCTTATGGGTATATCTTCGGCCTCTGATTTCAGCTTGATATCCTTTATCGATTTTTTACTCAGGCCGGAGGACAGCTTTGCAAATTCATCCGCGGTTATCTCAGTCTTTACGCCATTGTCCTTGAGCAGGTATTCTATATAGTCCCTGCGCTGCTCTTCATTGGGCAGTCCGACAAATATCGGCTCGATCCTGTAGGAGGACTTGAGCAGCTCCCGGCTCACATCTGCAAGATTGTCGGAAAGCATCAGGATGCAGCTGCCAACAGAAGATACCTTGGCGCTGACTGACCACTCGCAGATCCAAATCAGAGATACCCTTTCCTCAAGGGACATACTGGCAATATCACCCGCCGGGATGATCTTTTCAACATGATCGATAAAGAGCACCATCTTGGTATTCTTCAACGCCTTGTCGATATGCGGGAACAGCTTTGAAGGCATTGCATTCATCAGATTTGCAGCTTCATTGGAGGTTATGATGTTGAACTCTTTTTCCATGCCTGCATCAAGGAAGGTCAGCCCTCTTGATATATCGTAAAAAGCAACGATTCCAAAGCCCCTCTTCTTGATGAATTCCTCATAGAAGTATCTGTCCAGATACCTGTAGTTGTCCACCAGATCGCGGACATTGAAATAAAACAGAAACTCATGGGAAATACCTGATTTGTATTTGCTTAAAAAACTGTCGTACCAAAAATCTCCGGATGACACTGTAATCCCTCCTGTTATGCTGATTGCCGGGCCTGTTCCCCTGTAAGTATTATCGCCCGTAAAAAATACAATGCAAACAATTATACGTTGAATACCTTCAAATGTTTTAAAACACCGGGGTTAAAAAATAAAAATTTTATTTTTCATTCTTTTTTATCAATATAATGCAAACAATAAAGATAAAATAATTTCTCTGGAGGATCATATGGAAGCAACCTTTACAGTCCCTTCGATCACATGCAGCATTTGCTCCGGCCGCATAAAGAGTGAACTGAGCGGTATGGAGGGAATCAAAGATGTCGATGTGGATCTGAAAGCACAATCGGTAATAGTGTCCTTCGATCCTGACCTGCGCAAGCCCGGTGATATCAGTAAGAAAATAGCTGAACTGGGTTATGAGGTCATGCAGTGAAGGCTCCCGTCAGCAGGGCCGGAGCATTCCGGCCCTTCCCTGTACCGGGCATATGGAGAGTCACTATTCCAGTATCCGGTTCTTCTTTACCGACCTGGTGATGGCTTCCTCCTGCTTCTTTATATGTGATTGTGCCAGCCTCATTGCAGCAGCGGGGTCCCTTGATGTTATTGCGTCAATGATCTCGATATGCTCCTTTATGAGCTCCCTTGTACTGCTGTAATCCTTGATATAAATGACTCTGAACCTTTGGATCTGTTCCCTGAGGTTGTTTGATATCTGTATGAGCTTATCGTTCCTTGACGAACGATATATTATATCATGAAACTCCACGTCCTTCTTGATAGAACCCTGAAGATTCTCCTTCTCAACATAGTTGACGAACTGACTGTGCACATGCTTGAGCTCCTTTATCTCATCGTCGGTTATACGCGATGCAGACAGTGAAGATGCCAGGCCATCGAGCGTTGCACGGACCTCAAGCACATCCATTATGTCCTTTACGGAAAGGTCGGCAATATGAGCTCCCTTTCTGGGCAGCATCTCTACAAGGCCCTCAAGCTCGAGCTTTCTGATCGCCTCACGAACAGGCGTCCTGCTCACACCCATCTTCTGCGCGAGCTGGACCTCCATCAGTCTCTCGCCCGGCTTCAGTTCGCCGATTATTATGGCTTCTCTCAACGTGTCAAAAATAACGTCTCTCAGCGGCTTATAATCATTCAGATTTACTTTAGTAAGCTTCCCCGCCATTTTTCTGTACATCTCCTTTATAATGAACTCATTGTTTATCTAAGTTTAATTTGTTCTTGTCTTAATACACTGCCAGCCGGCAATGGATGAAAGAGTCCTGTACGCAGCTTCTGCAGCACCGGTGTCCATAAACAGCCCGAACACCGTAGGACCGCTCCCGCTCATCATGCTTCCCGCGGCGCCGGATCCTGCCATCAGCCTCTTAGCCTTCCTGACAATATCATACCTGCCGATGGTAACAAGCTCAAGTATATTCTTCATATTGCCGGCAACTGCCTTGATATCTCTTTGCTTAAGGGCCTCAATAAGCAGCTCTGTGTCAGGTCTGTCCTTCTCCGTTATTCCGTTCAGCCTGAGATTCTTGTATACCCACTGCGTCGATACGCCTATATCGGGCTTTACAAGCACAACATCAACTCCGTCAAAGGACGGCAGCTCTGTCAGGATCTCACCGATCCCTTCGGCCAGCCTTGTCCCTCCTTCGATGCAGTACGGCACATCCGCCCCTATCTCTCTCCCCAGCTTTCTCAGCTCATCGTGTCCAAGGCCCAGTTCGAACATCTCATTCATGCCGCGGAGTACAGCGGCAGCATCCGAACTGCCTCCTGCAAGGCCGGCGGCCACCGGTATCCTCTTTACTATCCTTATCCTCAGCCCATCCTTGATCCCAAAGCGGCTCTTCATCAGATCCGCGGCTTTCCAGGCCGTGTTTGTAAAATCCTCCGGCACCCATTTGCTGCCGCATTCCAGGCCGATACCATCCCCGGCCGCTTCCAGGCATACGATATCATGAAGCTCCAGTGTCTGCATTATCATTCTGAGCTCATGGTAGCCGTCCTCCCTTTTACGCAGGACATCAAGCGATATATTAATTTTAGCATGGGCCGGTATTTCCAGGTAATTCATCCTCAGCCTCGATGTCATACATTTTAAGGTATATTATATACAAAGAACATTCCATTTACAATAAAAAGTGCCCGAAATCATATTTCCGGACACTTGAGAAAAATTTTACTTGCAAAATAAGTACATGATCCATATTTACTTTTGCATCGGTCGATCAAGCCCTCTTCAATATAATGATCTGGCTCCCCGGCACCAGAGCTTCGTTCTCATCTATGGCATTGCTGTTGATTAGCTCATGGACAGTTGTATAGTATCTCTTTGCGATCTTCCAGAGAGTATCATCAGGCTGGGTGAAGTAAATAGTAACACTGGATTGGGACGCCGCCCTTTTATCATCAAGAGGCTGCTCCGTCGCTTTGGCTATCACCGGCACGGCAAGCTGCTTGCTGACCCTGGTCTTCAGGCCGATGATCAGCCGTGCCTCAACATCTCTCGAATTTAGTATGCTGTAGCTGTAGTGGTCAATATCCATATCCACCTCCAGGGCCATTCCGGGTCTGATGCCCTTGGCATCCAGCATCTGTCTGAATGGTATCTCCCTTTCGACACAGTACACCGGCTTTTCTCCGCTATCGGCCAGATACAGCACATCACATACCGCAACGCCTTCTATGGTAATTCTGTCATCCACTATCTCACTGGAGGTAAGTGAAAGCTTGCCAATAACATTAAACAATTCGGAAATGTCCGGATCTCCCTCATCCAGATCAATATTTTCCTTCAGTGTCAGCTGGCTTTCATTCTCTGCTACAAGTTCCTCCAGCACGAGCTGCTCCTTCTCTATACTCACCCTGGTGTTAGGATTATATGCGTCATCAACAACTTCTATATCCCTTCTTCCAAAGCCTTGGGCACAGATAGCAATGTCAGCTTCACATTTGAGCTTCCTGAGCTCACCATCTCCATCCTCATCGGCCTCGAAGGATACTTCACCCAATGCTATATCCACATCACAGGAGCAGCTGTCATCTGCACCCGGCATATCCAGAAGCTGGGCAAAGGGGATCTCATGCTCCATGAACTGTATGCTCCGGCTCTCATCATCGCCTATATACAATGTGGAGATATTGAGTCCGCTCTTTACGATGATTTTGTCATCGCCTGCATTGTATTCCCTGCCGGATATTTTTACATCATTTCTCAAAATCTCGAGTATGGCGGGCTTGCCGGCAGGTATGTCGACGATCTCCCTCACAGGGCATTCTGCTTTGCTCTCGCCTATATAGGAGTTGATATTGATCGTATTTTTAAGTATCTGTATTCCGTCCGATCCGTCGAAGTCCCTGGTGATATATTGTTCAAGCTGTTCAGAGACCCTGGCGAACAGGCTGACAATAGCCTTTACATTGACCTTCCTGCTGTTTAGTATCTCATACTCCATATGCTCGATATCACATTTGACCCTGCACTGCATACCCTGCCTTGTATCGGGTATATCCATGGGATACTGGAATCCCGTCGAGGTCGTTATGCTTTTCACAGGCTGGTCAGGATCATCGGAAACATACAGTATTTTATATCTGACCATTCCATTGATCAGCACCTTGCCGGCGGCAGTCTCAGCGCCGCTGATCCAGGTGTCGCCGTCCAGCAGCAATATGCGCGCAATGTCCGGTTTAATATCCGGCACTATGATATCATTTTCAACAATGGTCTGTGTAGAATCCTCACCTATGGGTCTGTTAAGCCTTACGGCCTCTTTTAACAATTCAAGAGACATTTGATATCCTCCCCCCGCATGACAGCATGCATATATCCTCTCTAAATGTATATTGACAAGACCCGGCAAATATTACTTGAAAAACAATCTTCCATCCGCCATTACAAGCGAAAACGGCCCGATCATTTGATCGGGCCGTCTTTAGGCTGTTTATAGTCTGTTCTTATCACCTGTCAGCTTACAAGAATACGTTTGTCATCTTTGCAAATAACCAGCTCTACCGCTTTCGTAAGTACGTCCGTATAGCTGTAGGAAACTCTTCTCGTTGTCTCGTATTCATTCTCAAACTTGATGATGAAGATGCTGGGATATGAGTTCTCGATTACTCCCTCTTTAATAAAAGCCTTTTTCCTGCCTTTATTAGCTTTTAACTGAACTTTTTCGCCAATGCAGGTCTCAATGTTCTTCTTTATTTGGAACAGGTCACTCTTCTCGGCCATTGAATCACCTCATCTTCTGTTTTAATTATTATATCATAATTAGTATAGCTTGTCAAAAAAATTTATATATTATAACAAGGGAAATTTGATTATGTCAAGTGTTTTTTGAAAAAAGCCTGATGTACCACTTATTGGTCGGGCTCCATCGGAAATCCCTCCCGGTATTTTCCCCTTGTTTGTATCCCGCCGATACCAGTCTTTCCTGTTATAGTGTTTTCTATTACATCCTTTGCATCCAAAATCTTGTCTATGCTCGCAAAAGCCACCTTCTGACAGACTCGTACAGGATCCAGGGCATGTATCAGATCTCTGAAGGGAGCGCTGGCAAAGTTGGCACCGGCATTGATTATTTCCCTGTAAAGGGATTGACATGCACCGGCAAAGATCACCAGTCCGTCCATATCACTGTTATACTTTCTGGCTTCCTTTACAGCTTCGATAAAGTATCTTGACGTCCTGTAGGAGGCCAGATTGTTATTGTTGTCCTGCCCCTTAATAAAGCCGTCGTGACCGGTCAGCACCAAAATATCGGGCCTGTGTTCCGCAAGCAGCGCCCTCACTCTTTGCGGCTGCTCTTTCTCAGGTACGTATTCCCCGACGACCTCCATACCGAGCTTTTTGTATTCTGCGATACAGTTCTCCAGATAATCCTTGTCACCATCTAAATGGAGTACCTTACCAGGTCTTTTCATTCTTTCAGTTTCGTCATTTGAGGTATCTCTAAAATATATTTTTTTTCTTAATCCTCTGTAGTGAGGGGCCGGATAGTAAGCATACCCGGGCACCATGCCTTTGTTTGGGTCATGCTGCTCCGCCTTCCTGCAGCATTTGTCCCTGTATTCTCTCACCCTGTTCTCCGGTTGCAGCTCAAGGTCCGACTCGGGGGCGTCCGCCTCTATCCTGTAGCTTATCCCCTTAAGTGTGATTATTCTTTCACCGCCGGCCTCCGTAATATTAACCACCTTAAAGAAAATATCATAGCCATAGGATTTCCTGGCTACAATATCTCCCACCTTAAGATCACTCATCAATACACCACCATCGCTTTAAAACTGCGGCTGAATCAACAGCAGCTCCTGTTATATTATATGTAAACCTCAGTCAACATGTTAAAGTATTCTATTCCAGAGCGGGTGACCTCACCAATTCCTGATCACAGCAGGTTCATGTTTTCTATTGTCTTGTAATAAACAGGAAGGTATAATATTAACGAGGCAAAAGATGGGCCTCCTCAGTTTTTTTTTTAAACAATTGATTTCAAGATGATACAGCGCTTTATCGGACAAATTTTATACGAAAGGTTGATTCAAATGCTGACAGACATAGAAATAGCACAGCAATGCGCAATGAAGCCGATCACGAAAATAGCTGACGGGTTGGGAATAGACGCTGAGGAATTGGAGCTGTATGGCAAATACAAGGCAAAGCTGTCACCTGCCCTCTGGGAAAGGCTCAAGGACAAAAAGGACGGCAAGCTCATACTGGTCACTGCAATAAATCCGACTCCAGCGGGCGAGGGCAAGACTACCACAACAGTCGGCCTTGGACAAGCCATGGCGGCTATTGGAGAAAAAGCAATAATCGCACTGAGAGAACCATCCCTGGGACCCGTAATGGGTGTGAAGGGAGGAGCTGCAGGCGGCGGCTATTCACAGGTCGTGCCCATGGAGGATATAAACCTGCATTTCACAGGCGATATGCATGCTATCACCGCTGCAAACAACCTTCTGTCGGCTGCAATAGACAATCACATTCAGCAGGGCAATGAGCTTGGCATAGACCCCCGGCAGATAGCCTGGAAAAGAGCCATGGATATGAACGACAGAGCCCTGAGGAACATCGTGGTCGGCCTCGGCGGAAAGGCCAACGGAACTCCAAGGGAGGACGGTTTTGTAATAACCGTGGCATCGGAGGTAATGGCCATTCTCTGTCTAGCCGGCGATATCACAGATCTTAAACAGAGGCTGGGCCGTATAATCATCGGTTACAGCTACTCAGGTGCACCGGTCACAGCAGCTCAGCTGAAGGTAGAAGGTGCAATGACTCTGCTTCTTAAGGATGCAATCAAGCCAAATTTGGTACAGACCCTTGAAAACACACCCGCATTAATGCACGGCGGACCCTTCGCCAATATAGCCCATGGCTGCAACAGTGTGAACGCCACCAAGCTGGCCCTCAAGCTATCGGATTATGTGATCACCGAAGCAGGCTTCGGAGCTGATCTGGGTGCGGAAAAGTTTTTTGATATAAAGTGCAGATACGCCGGCCTCAAGCCTGACGCAGTCGTACTGGTAGCCACTATAAGGGCTCTTAAGTACAATGGCGGCGTCCGAAAGGAAAATCTCAAGCAGGAGGATCTCTCCGCACTTAAGAAGGGCTTTTCAAATCTTGAAAAGCATATAGAGAATCTGAACAAGTACGGAGTCCCGGTAATTGTTGCAATAAATCATTTTGATACGGATACCGCTGATGAAGTGGAATATGTCAGGGACAGATGCCGCAGCTGCAACACCGAAGTCGCATTCTCACAGGTGTTTGCAAAGGGAGCCGAAGGAGGCAGAGAGCTTGCCGAAAAGCTGGTCAGCCTGATAAAAAACTCTCCTTCCCAATTCAAGCTGCTGTATGATGTAAATGAGCCGATAAAGGAAAAGATAGAGACGATAGCCAGAGAGATATACGGAGCAAAGGCAGTGGCATATACTCCATCGTCGGACAAAATGATAAAGAAGCTTGAAGAAATGGGATTGGATAAATTGCCGATCTGCATGGCCAAGACCCAGTATTCTCTTTCGGATAACCCCAATATGCTCGGCAGGCCCGAGAACTTTGAAATAAATGTACGTGAAATAAAGGTATCCGCAGGAGCCGGCTTCATAATAGCCCTTACAGGCGAGATCATGACCATGCCGGGATTGCCGAAGGTACCGGCTGCAGAGAAAATAGATATAGATGAGGCCGGTGTCATAACAGGATTATTCTGATAAAGTGCAAGCAGGGCGGGAGGTATCTCCCGCCTGACTTTCCAGGCGGTACTATCTCGTTATAAGTACGCTCTTTCATACATTTTGATAAATGCATCAAACGGCTCTATTTCGTCAATCACTTCCATGAGTCTGCTCACGTAGCTCTTCTCCGACCAGCTTCGCCTGCTGTTATAATATCGGTTTACAACGCGCCATAGCTTCTGCGGAAACTGAAGGATTATTTTCATGACCTCCAGCTCTTCTCTGCTCAGAGGTGCCACACTGCTGTAGGACTGAATTATTAGTCCGGTTTTTGAAATGTCCCAGTCACACTTTCGCATTTTGCGCCTGATTAGATTTGCTACATCGTACACTCCCAATTCATAACAACAGTAATCGAAGTTAATGATCGTCACTTGTCCCCCATCCATCAGAATATTGTGATGAGTATAGTCATGGTGACAAAATGATTTTTCTTCCTGCGCTCTCGTGACCAATTTCTCATAGGCTGAGTCAGCAAGCTCTTTAGATGCTGTTTCTCCAGTGCTGATGAAATGGTCGGCATATTGGATAAAAAGCTGGTCAAACCGGCTCCTCCCCTTTTTCGCCTGTTTGCGCAGCTTCCTGATATCGTCCAGGCGCTTCGAAAAATACACAGGCAGCTTGCCTAATTCATTCTGCACTTTACAGTCATCAGGGGCGACATACCCGGCTGAAGCATTATGCAGCTCAGCCAGCGCGGCAGCTGCCATTGCCAGATCAGCATCGCTGTCAAAGCTGCTTTCACGGCCCTCTATGAAGTCTGTTAACGCATAAAGACTGTTATTATGGCAGAAACCAGGATCGCCTGAAATCGTCGGGATATAGGAATCTATACATGGAAACCCGTTTGCCGCAAGGTGTTCTTTGGCGCCATGTACAAATTTCAACCGCTCGTATGAAAACGGTATCCTTCTGACTGTCTTACGCCCTTTGGATGTCACGATAATGAATGCGTCCTTATAGGCAAACATATTGCTGACAGCCAGTCTGTAATTGCTTTCTATTTCTCTTTCTAATCCCTGCATGGCAATTCCTCCGGTCATATCTGCTGCGCGAAACAATAAATTATATGCCCCCGGAGGCCTTTATAGAAGAAACGCTGAAAAACAAAACCGACGGACAGTCAGTTATGACCATCCGCCGGAAAGTATCACACAGATTCGCTGCTAATTAACCGTTAGCAAGCCTTTTGTAGTTCTCATAGCGTTCCTTTGCATCCTTTTCAGCCTCTGCGAACAACACCTCTGCTTTTTCAGGGAACGTCCTTGTCAGTGACGAATACCTTACTTCGTTCATTATGAAGTCCTTATAAGAAGCTGTCGGCTCTTTGGAATCGAGTACGAACGGATTCTTGCCCTCTTCCTTGAGCATCGGGTTATACCTGTAAAGGTGCCAGTAGCCTGCTTCTACCGCATTCTTTTCCTCGAGCTGGGACTGTCCCATACCGAGCTTGAGTCCATGGTTTATGCACGGAGCATATGCGATGATAAGTGAAGGTCCCTTGTACTGCTCAGCTTCCAGCATTGCCTTCAGGAGCTGATTCTGGTTTGCACCCTGTGCCACCTGTGCTACGTATACATAGCCGTATGACATAGCGATCATACCAAGATCCTTCTTCTTTGTCTTCTTACCGGATGCTGCAAACTGTGCAACAGCGCCTGTAGGAGTTGACTTCGAAGACTGTCCGCCTGTATTTGAGTAAACTTCGGTATCAAATACGAGGATATTGATATCTTCATTGGATGCCAGAACATGGTCCAGACCGCCGAAGCCTATATCATATGCCCAACCGTCACCGCCGAGGATCCACTGGGATTTCTTTATAAGGAATTCGCTGTTCTCCAGTATGTCGTCTACAAATACCTTTGCATCAGCATCTGCTTTTGCCTTAAAGCCTTCCAACGCTGCCTTCAGGTCGGCGGATGCTTTCCTGGAGCCTTCACCGTCATCCATATTTTCGAGCCAGCTTCCAATAGCAGCTTTTACATCTTCAGGTACAGCCTTTTCCAGGAGCTTGCTGCAGTTGTCGGCAATCTTGTCTCTGAGCTGCTTCACTGCCAGATACATGCCGTATCCGAATTCAGCATTGTCTTCAAACAATGAGTTTGCCCATGACGGTCCAAAGCCCTTCTTGTTTGCACAATATGGCATTGACGGAGCGCTTCCTCCCCAAATAGAGGAGCAGCCTGTCGCATTTGCGATCATCATTCTGTCTCCGAACAGCTGGGTCATAAGCTTTGCATAAGGAGTCTCGCCACAGCCTGCGCATGCGCCGGAGAACTCAAGCAGCGGTTCCTGGAACTGGCTGCCCTTTACTGAGCCGGTTCCCATAGGATTCTTAGGCTCTATTGTCGAAGCATATTCCCAATTCTTTGCCTGCTCATACTGAGTTTCCAAAGGCTTCATGATCAGTGACTTTTCCTTTGAAGGACAGACATTTGCACAGCTTCCGCAGCCGGCACAGTCAAGTACTGATACCTGGATCCTGAAGTTAAGTCCTTCGAGGCCTTTTCCGATAGCCTTCTTTGTCTCAAAGCCTTCAGGAGCATTTTTAACTTCGTTCTCATCGAGGAGGAAGGGCCTGATAGCGGCATGAGGACACACATATGCGCACTGGTTGCACTGTATACAGTTGTTGATCTGCCATTGCGGTACATCAACAGCTATTCCCCTCTTTTCATATCTGGAGGTACCACATGGGAAAGTGCCGTCTTCCTTGCCGACGAATGCGCTTACAGGGAGCTTGTCGCCCATCTGTCTGTTCATTGGATCGAGGATGTCGCTGATAAATGCGGGCACGTCCTTTGCTGCTGCAGCTTCATCAACTGCAGTGCCCCAATTTGCCGGTACTTCTACCTTATGCAGAGCTTCTATTCCCTTGTCGACTGCAAGATAATTCATGTTGACGATCTTCTCGCCCTTCTTGCCGTATGTCTTGAGAATAGCGTCCTTCATATATTTGACAGCATCTTCCTGAGGAATTATATTGGCCAGCTTGAAGAAGGCGGACTGCATTATCATGTTGATCCTGTTGCCCAGTCCGATCTCTTTGCCTATGGAAACACCATCGATCATGTACATCTTGATATTGTGTTTTGCTATAAAGCGTTTCATGTCAGCAGGCAGCTTCTCGTTCAGTTCTTCGGGAGTCCAGCTGCAGTTGAGCAGGAATACGCCGTTGTCCTTCAGATCGCTGACCATGTCATATTTGCCGATATAGGACGGATTGTGGCAGGCCACGAAGTCCGCCTTATTGATGAGGTAGGTCGAGCGGATCGGCTTCTTTCCGAATCTCAGATGCGAGATCGTTACGCCGCCGGACTTCTTGGAGTCGTATGAGAAGTATGCCTGAGCATACATATCAGTATGGTCGCCGATGATCTTGATGGAGTTTTTGTTCGCACCAACTGTACCATCAGAGCCAAGGCCCCAGAATTTGCAGCTTACAGTTCCTTCGCCAGCAGTGTCGATCTCTTCTGTGACAGGAAGTGAAAGCTTTGTCACATCATCAACTATGCCTATTGTAAAGTGGTTCTTTGGATTTTCCAGCTTGAGATTGTCATACACAGCTACGATCTGAGCAGGAGTAGTGTCTTTTGAACCCAGTCCGTAACGGCCTGCAACAATAGTGCGCAGCTTGCCGCTTTCCAGAAGCGCGGTGCAAACATCCTGATACAATGGCTCTCCCAGTGATCCGGGTTCCTTTGTCCTGTCAAGAACAGCTATCTTAGTGGCGGACTCAGGTATGACCTTCAGCAGGTGTTCGACTGAGAAAGGCCTGTAAAGATGTACTTTGACAACACCGACTTTTTGTCCTGATGCCATCAGATAATCTATGGTCTCATCAATCGTCTCGGTGACAGATCCCATTGCAATTATTACCCTGTCCGCATCCGGAGCGCCATAATAATTGAAGAGTCCATAATTCTTGCCTGTAAGCTCATTTATTTTGTTCATGTATTCTTCAACTATTGCCGGCAGTGCATCGTAGTAGACATTGGAAGCCTCGCGTGCCTGGAAGAATATGTCCGGGTTCTGAGCGGTACCTCTTACTGCAGGACGTTCCGGGTTCAGTGAGCTTTTCCTGAACTTCTTGACTGCATCGTAATCAATAAGCTTTGAAAGCTCATCATATTCGATTACATCTATCTTCTGCAGTTCATGGGAGGTTCTGAAGCCATCAAAGAAATTGATGAAGGGAACTCTTCCCTTTATTGCGCTGAGGTGAGCAACAGCTGCCAGGTCCATAACCTCCTGTACGCTGCCTTCTGCAAGCAATGCTGCGCCGGTCTGGCGGCATGCCATAACGTCCGAATGATCACCGAAAATGGACAGCGCATGGCTGGCCAGCGCCCTGGCGCTCACGTGGAATACGCCCGGCAGCAGTTCTCCTGCTATTTTGTAAAGATTCGGTATCATGAGCAGCAGACCCTGGGATGCTGTAAAAGTGGTGGTCAGTGCTCCCGCGGTAAGAGATCCGTGTACAGTTCCTGCAGCGCCTGCTTCCGACTGCATTTCTACGACCCTGACTTCCTGTCCGAAAATATTTTTCCTTCCGTTGGCGGACCATTCATCAACATGCTCTGCCATAACGGATGACGGAGTGATAGGGTAAATACCTGCTACATCGGTAAATGCATATGCAATGTGAGCCGCAGCGGTATTTCCGTCCATTGTTTTCATGTTCTTTCCCATTCTAATCTCCCCTTTATTTTTCCCCTTTGAGTTCTCTGATTACTGCAGATTTCTTATAATACATTGATTCAGAAGAAAGTTTTGTTGTACAAAACCTCCGGCCATTGCCGTGTTATATGTACTGATCAATCTATAAAAGCTTACAGTCCAAGATAATCAGGGGGTTTTATCAGTTTCTGATTCGGGACCAAATGTATATTGTATACAATATTAATCCCCACATCTGATATTATTCTATCATTGAAATAGGAATTTGTGAAGTGTTTCGTTATAATATGAAGTCAAATAAATTATCGAGAAGTGTCATCATTTATTTGAACATAAGCTTGAGAATAGAAAGAAGTATGAATCCGGGTATGCCCAGTGTTCCGACAATGAATGCAGTATATATGTTCAGAGCCATATGAAATCCAATAATACTGCCCGCCCAATTGGCAAGCAGAATGGCTGCCGCCCCCAACAGTGAATTCAGCGCCAGCTTCAGGATGACCTTAACCGGAGCAAGAAACAGTCTGCCAAAAACAAGTAATAGTATTATACCTGCGGCATATGCCAGAACAACTCCAACATCAACCATAACATCACACCAGACCCGGCGTATCTGATAAAATAAACTGATGCGATACTGTCAGGTCTGCCTTCGTATTTCTTTCACTCAGCATGCAGCAAGAGTGCACCAGCAGTCTTGTTCTATTATACTTGTACATTGAAATAATTATGACAACAGATTCACAGGCTTTGGGTCAGTCCCTTTTCCTTGGCCAGCTTTAGGAAGTAGGTATATCTGGCCTCACAGGCCTTAAGCCTGTAGATGTGATAATCTACGAGCAGATCGTCATCTGCATAGTTGAAATCGATATTGGCATCCACCCATTCGTTTCTGGCTTCCTGCGCCGCCTCGATTATCAGCAGCTCTTCGGCAGTCAGGCCCCTGTTGGGCTTTGTTCCGGCAAAAATCGAACGGTTTGCTTTACCTGCTTTGGTCTTTACTAATCCAGCATCCATTATTTGCACCCTCTTACAGTATATTCCTTGTATACTATAATTATAGGCGCAATTGTGTGCTTATATACTCATATCCCGCAAATATCTCAAAACAGCACTTGTGGTTATGTATCTGAACTTGCCCCAATCATGCCATTTCCCCTTTATGGAATCCAGATCTGCGGCGATACTCTCAAGCCCCGACAGGTCGACCTCTCTGGTGCAGCTGATCTCATCGTCGCTTGCATCCTCCAGGAGTCTGCCGCCGATCTCATCGAGGATAAAAATGTACGAATAAAACATTACATAATCATCATTGTATTCAAACCGAATTCTTATTACCCCCGCAAAGGAGCTTATCCTGACCTCCAGGCCAAGCTCCTCCTTGACTTCCCGGAATATGGCATCAAGTATGTCCTCTTCGTGGCCGATGCCCCCCGTCGGTATCCTGTATATGTTTTCGGGATACTCACTGCAGGTGGCGGTTATAATGCTGCCATCAGGCCTGATCACGCAAAAAACGACCTCTCCTCTTCTGTCCCGCTGTACTACATTCCTTATTCTGTTAAAGTAGCCCGGCGTAGTATAGCGCACGGTCACATCCTTAATAATTCCGTCACTGCCAAGCTTTCTGCATATATTGTTAAACTCTGCCTCGTTAAATACATTCATCGGATATAACCCCTTCAAATAATTGCCTGATGCGAGTAATGTCTCTTTTCCTTAATATTAATACATTTTAGTGCTCATTTCTACTATTGTATTGATAATTTGAATTTACAGTAACCAAAATTTAATATATTTTTTTGTTTATGTATTGTGTTTTAGGGAAACAATTGCGATAATTAAACAGTCAAATATGTATAAAAGCCAGTAAAATTAATTATTCCGGGGTGTTGAATCAATGGAGCCTGTGGTACAGCCCAGTATTACCAAACACAGCAGGAAAAGAATAATAGTCGTTGCACTACTCATATTTATAGCCGTCATGCTTGTTTCGGCATCCGTTTTCTCATATATACTGCTGCAAAGCACTGCAGTCTATAAGGGTGTATATGTCGGAATACTCGATGTTTCAGGTATGGGCAGACACGATATGCTTCAATTTCTGGAGGCAAAATATACTGTGCCTGCAATGGAACTCAAAATAACACTCAAGTCCCCATTGGCAGAAGTGAGAGTTTCCTACCCGGAACTCGGGGTGGATTACGACACTGACGCAGCCGTAGAAGCTGCATATTCGGTCGGCCGTACAGGCAATGTGTTCAAAAGATTATACGACATTGCACAGGCGGGTATCAGCGGAACAGTGATCAAGATGCCTCAAAGCTATGATGAGGGAAAGATAGACGACTTTGTAAACAGATTTTGTACGGAAGCATTCGAGGAAGTAAAAGAAGGCGCTCTTGTCATCAACGATAAGCACGTTGTCATCAGATCCGGCAGGCATGGCGAAAGTGTAAGCAAGGAAGATGTAAAAGCGCTTGTAATGGGTATGATAAAAAACAACAAGGGCGGCCTGGTCGAACCCGAGGTCACTATAACAAATCCCACGCCTTTTGATGCTGATGAAATATTTGCCCAGCTTGTCAGCGAACCGTCAGATGCATACTTCAAGATGGAAGACGGCACGCTGAAGGTCGTGCCTCACATAGTTGGAAGAAAGATAAATAAGACCGCTCTTGAACAAATAGTTGAAGAGCATAACAAAACCAGCGATACCGATCGCGAGCTTCCGGTAGAACTTGAGAATCCGGCCGTTACCACCGAGGCAGCTGTATCGATGCTGTTCAGGGATGAATTGGCCAATGTAAGCACCAAGTTTGAGACAGCTACCCAGAATGAAAAAAACAGAGCACATAATATAGGCCTGGCTGTGGGCAAGTTCAACGGCACCACATTGCTTCCCGGTGAAGAGTTTTCATTCAATGATATTGTCGGCAGACGAAATGAGCAGACCGGCTACAAGGAAGCTCATGTATATATAAACGGCAGGGTCGAGGACGGCATCGGCGGCGGTATATGCCAGGCGGTCAGCACACTCTACAATGCCGTTCTCCTGTCTGACATGACGGTGAACGAGAGGAAGAACCACTCCTTTATAGTCACTTATGTACCTTTAGGACAGGACGCTACCGCATATTACGGAGGTACGGACTTCCGCTTCATCAATTCAACACAGTGGCCATTAAAGATCGAGGCATGGCTTGATAACAAAAACGTGCATGTGGTATTTAAAGGTACTAATACTACACCCGACAAGACAGTCCATATAAGCAACAAGGTTTTGAGCCAGACCCCCCACGACATCAAATATGTCGATGATCCCACGATGCCTGCAGGTACCACAAAAAAATATCAGTACGGCACCGACGGCTTCGTAGTCGAGACATATAAAACAGTAAAATCAGGAGATACCGTAGTATCACACGCAAAGATCCACACAAGCCGTTACAAGCCCTGCACCGAGGAAATACAGGTGGGGATACTGAATCCTGACGGTACAACAACACCGGGTCTCGCAGAGGCGATGAGAAAGAAAAATACTCCAGCTGCACCAGTTGCTCCGGCAACACCCGCAAAACCCGATACTACGACCACAGCAGACACCCCAAGTACCCCAAGTACCCCGACCACCCCGGAAGCAAATGATCCGAAGCCTGAACAGAATACTCAGACCACACCGGTGACACCGGAAGTGCCCGTTTTGCCGGAAGGGCCTGAAACACCTGATGTGCCCGCAGATCCTGATGCAGCCGGTCTGTCGTGATATAATAGAACAGCAATTGACAAGGGACGTATGATATTCTCATATGTCCTTTAATTTTTACATTGCTTTTTTGTATGCATAATATAAAATAGAAACTGGAAAGCATCTATTTTACTAAGGTCACGGGGGTGTCGAACTTATGAGCAGTTTTATTCTATCCGCGTTCGGTGATGAAATTTCTCCAAATTTGACTACACAAATGGACGTCCTTGAACAGAATGATATCAAATTTATCGAGATGCGGGGAGTCAACGGAAAAAACATCGTGCAATGTTCCTCCGGGGAAGCCACGGACATCAAGAAACAGCTTGAGGCAAGGGGTTTTCGCATATCAGCGATCGGTTCGCCATTTGGAAAGATCGGAATAGAGGATGATTTTGCACCTCATCTCGAGCTCTTCAGGCATACACTGGAGCTGGCAAAAATACTTGAGACCGGGTATATCAGACTTTTCAGCTTTTATCCTCCCATGGGCGGAGATCCGGCCGATTACCGCAGCCAGGTCATGGACAGATTCTCACAGTTTGTACAAGCTGCAGCGGGAACCGGGATCACACTCCTTCATGAAAACGAAAAGGACATCTATGGAGATACACCCGAAAGGTGCCTCGATCTGTTGGAAACGATGGACAGCAGATGCACAGGCGCAATTTTTGATCCGGCCAATTTCGTGCAGTGTGACATAAAGACGTACCCCGAAGCCTATGGATTATTGAAGGACCATATCAAATATATGCATATCAAGGATGCTGTTTACTCAGATCATCATGTCGTACCGGCCGGCTATGGCGACGGAAAAGTGAAGGAAATACTCAAAGCATTATATGACAGCGGTTTCGAGGGCTTCCTTTCCATAGAGCCTCACCTCTGGGATTTCGTCGGCTATGCCGAGCTGGAGCCTCGTTCACATGTGAACAAGATGGAGGACGGCGGACCAAAACAGTTTGCTATAGCGGCAGAAGCGCTGAGAAAAATTATAGCAGAGATCGAGGCCTTGATCTGATCAATACACAAATAAAGAGCTTGAGAGGAGAATGATCCATGGACAAGGTCCGTATAGGTATCGTCGGCATCGGAAATATGGGCAGAGCTCACGCCAAATATCTTTTGGAAAAAAAGGTGGCAAACGCCGAATTGACTGCAATCTGTGATATTGACCCCGAAAAGCTCCAATGGACAAGGCCTTTCATTGGAGACAATGTACGCCTTTATCAGGATTATGACGAAATGATAAACTCTGGGACAATAGACGGAGTGCTGATCGCAGTCCCGCATTACGACCATTCGCCCCTGGCTGTTAAGGCCTTTGAACGGGGCCTGCATGTCCTTACCGAAAAGCCCGCAGGCGTTTACACAAAGCAGGTGCGTACAATGAATGAGGCCGCTGAAAAGAGCGGAAGGGTTTTCGGCATCATGTATAACCAGCGTACAAACCCGGTATACCAAAAGCTCCGCGACCTCATAAAGTCCGGAGAGCTGGGCGGGCTGAAGCGTACGAACTGGATCCTGACAAACTGGTACCGCCCGCAAAGCTACTACGATTCCGGCGGATGGCGTGCCACATGGGCGGGAGAAGGAGGCGGCGTCCTGATCAACCAGGATCCGCACCAGCTGGATCTATGGCAATGGATATGCGGTATGCCTGTAAAAGTGCGTTCCTTCTGCCATTTTGGAAAATACCATGATATTGAGGTCGAAGATGATGTGACTGCATACGTGGAGTATGAAAACGGGGCGACCGGTGTTTTTGTCACAGGCACGGCGGACGCGCCGGGGACGAACCGGCTTGAAGTAACCGGTGACATGGGAAAGGCCGTGATCGAGAATGACACTCTGACCTTCTGGAGAAACCGCGTATCTGAAAGGGTCTTCAACAGCGAATACAAGGGAGGCTTCGGTTTCCCCGAATGCTGGAAATGCGAGATCCCGGCAAGCGGAGATAACAGACAGCACGAGGGCATAACAGAAAACTGGGTCAATGCAATATTAAATGGAACTCCGCTCCTTGCCCCTGGCTATGAAGGAATCAATGGTCTCATAATATCAAATGCAATACACCTGTCATCCTGGATCGACAACTGGGTCGAGATACCTTTTGATGAAGAGCTGTATTATGAAAAACTGATGGAAAAGGTGAGGACCTCGACCTTCAAAAAGGCTCAGGGAAGATCAATAACATTAGATGTAGACGGAACACATTGAGCAGAGGGCACAGCTTACACCCATAACCTTATTGAACTGGAAGGCAGCGATATGAAAAAATTCAACACAGCAATTATTGGATGCGGCACTATACACACTGTCCACGCGATAATACTGTCCGGCCTTACCGACGCACATCTCGCCGCAGTAGCTGACATTGATGCATCGAGAGCGGACGAGGCTGCCAGAAAATATGGCTGTAAAGCATACTATAGTTTTGATGATGTGATTGCAGACCCGCAGATCGACACAGTACATATCTGTACTCCTCATTATCTTCACTCTTCTATGGCCATAGAAGCAATGAAAGCCGGGAAGCATGTTCTGACAGAAAAGCCCATGGCCATATCCGTGAAAGAATGCGAGGATATGATAAGGGTCTCGGAAGAGACGGGCAGACAGCTTGGAATATGCTTTCAGAACCGTTATAATACTACCTCAATGTATATCAAGGAGCTTCTGCAGTCATGCAGGGCCGGAGCTGTACTGGGTGCTAAAGCATCGGTCACCTGGTGCAGGAAAAAGGACTACTATCTTCAGAATAACTGGAGAGGCACCTGGGAGAAGGAAGGCGGAGGTGTCATGATAAACCAGGCTATCCATACCCTCGACCTGCTGCAGTGGTTTATCGGAGATCCGGTGAGTATCAAAGGCACAACAGATACCAGAATGCTGGCTGATGTTATAGAGGTCGAAGACACCGCTGAGGCAACCATACTGTTCAAAAATGGAGTCCATGCATTATTCCATGCAACCAATGGCTATGCAGCAGACTCTCCGGTCGAGCTTGAGATAGTTTGCGAAAATGCCGTTATAAAGCTTGCGGATGTACTTACGGTGAAGTATTCAAACGGAGAGACTGAGACAGTCACTGACATCCATCCAAAGACAGGAGAGAAGGCATACTATGGAGTCGGCCACCTGTCTCTGATAGAAGATTTTTATAGCAGCCTGGCTCATGATAAACCATTTCCAGTCAGCGGAAGACAGGGCATCGAGGCGGTGCGCCTGATCCAGGGCCTTTACAGTTCATCAGTGTCAGGCAAATGGATCGAACTTTAGAAAAAAACAAAGGGTATGGGATCAGCTTCCCATACCCTTGTATTTTATTGCCGCTAGTAAACATTCACACTTCTGGCGCCGCTGTTCCTTAGCAGAGCAGTTACATGATCCACCTTATCATCATCCGTCTTCATACTGAACAGCACCTTGCCCTGCTTTATACCGCTCTCATACTGTCTGCTCTCCCTCTCGGGAATACCCAGATCGATCAGACCGCCCACAATCCCTCCGGTCACCGCTCCGGAAAGAAGCCCGGTTATCGGTCCGGCAGCTGCAATAATGCCAAGCCCGGGAATGATCATGCTGCCTGCACCTATCAACAGTCCTGCCAAACCACCCAGCAAACCGCCCGATATGACTCCGTCAGAGATATTATCGTTTACTGCCTCGCGTCTGCCCATATCAGAACCTGTATCCGGCCGGGTGACAATCGATGCATTCGGACCGGTTCTGCTGCCCGATGCATTACCTCCTATCCTGTCTCCCAGTACCGAGATCGCCCCGTCAAAATCTCCATTATCAAATCTGCCGCCGTTATCAATGCCTCCCGATGAGCCTCTGTCATACGGATCGCCTGTATCTCCTCTCTTGGCAACGATCGATATATCGCTGGTGCGGAGGCCCTGGTCCTTGATCCTGCGAGCTGCCGCCTCAGCATGGTCCTGAGTATCAAAAAGGCCTACTACTGTCTTCGACATTCGGTATCCTCCTTTTACAATTAATAAAATCATCATAGTTAGCATAACAATTTTACAGAATTATTATTCTGCTGCAGAGACAAGACAACATAAGATTGAGTGTATAAACTTTATGTGCCGAATATATTTTTTTATAGTATAATAATCTGAAAAGAAATAATCCGAGCAGTATACAGTCGGATACCGGGAGTATAAAATGCAATCCAAAGGCAGCACTTTTATTTTTATAGCAATACTTGCATTCCCTGTTATCGCTATTTCAGCGAATCATCAGATTTTTTTCGGTGTGATCGCAGCGATATTGTTAGCAGTGTCCATAGCCAATATATATACCATTGCTAAAGGAACGGGTTTTGAGGAACATGAAATCGATGAGGAACTCGAGGAGGAGCTGGAAGAGCTTGTGGATATAGACCTGCATATGTTCGGGGCCGGCTTGAGCATCATTTGCAACTTAACAATCATACTCTTTTTATGCTATTGTGCATTTTATCTTGAAAACATCATATTCAAAGGCATCACAGTACTTTCCATACTGCTCCAGCTATATTTCATTCAGAGGAAGATAAAAAACAGCGGTATTTTTGACAAGAATCTGCACAAGCCGCAAGTATTCCTTGCCAGTATATCAAACACCGCTGTTGTTCTGTTCACATTGCTCAATAAGATCTCAGGTATAGGCTGAGTACACCTCATAATCACTGATCATATATTCTATTTCTTGCAAAGTGATCAGCCAGATTGAAGGATTGCCATTTCGTTTTATTCAACAGCCGTGTTTTCTTAGACTCAAGGATCTTCTTCGCCTCCGATGCGATCTCGGGATTACTGTCATTAGAGAGCTCGACGAGTTCATCGGCCACAGAGCTGGAAAGGCTGTTGAAATAATAAACATCGATTATCCCGGTCTCATGGTACCTATCAATATTTTTTTGTGCGATCACTACATCAACATTGATATAGTTTATTATCGTAAAAGCAATCACGGCTGCAGCTATATAGGGTTTGAGCAATGGAACACGGTCATTCCAAACCCTTGCCATGGTAATAACAAATAGGACAAACAAAAAGATCATGAATGCCTGGGTCATTATACGAAGGAAAGTAAAGCCATATGCCGATTCATAAAGCGACATCCTGTAATAGGCCGAGAACAGCATAACAAATGTGCAGCAGATCATTATAGAGTTCAGCAGCCTGAATATCTTATCGCCGACGCCATTCATCATTCTCGTATATGTCAGTGTGACCGCCAGCATCCCCATATTCAGAAGTGATACAAGCACAAGCTCGGAAAATCCGTTTCTGGCATATTCCGAATATGTCAGGCCCTCGGGCAGCCCGTATCTTCCAAAAAGGTAAGTAAACTGAATGACTACAAAAAATATATAAAGAATGTCGACGGCTGCCGTAACTGTAATGAATATGACCGGATCCCAGCGTCTTTTTTCCTCGGGGGTCTTTACCGAGACCAGTCCGGTGCGGTTTTCCAAAAATTTCTCACCGTGGCCGAGGCTCCACATATAACTGAAGGATATGAAAAATATGACTAATACGACGATGGTTCTTGAAAGCAGCTCGTCAAAGTTCAGAATTTCAAGGAAGTCGGGAAGCTTCTCGACAATTTTGCCAAAAACCATATCTGCCGAGGACAAAAGCATCAAAAGGACCAGTAATACAGGAATAGATATAACGAGTCCGATAATTACTCTTGATCCGACTGACTTTTTGCCGCCGTTTTCCGACCTGCTCCGGGCTATTGATGAAATTATCCCAAAGGGCTTGGGTATATGGAGCAGACACCTGGCAAACAAGCTTAAAAACAGATCCGGTATGATTCCGGGACTGAACCACTTATAGCTGTTCACTCCTGTCACCAGTATAGTCTGCAGCAATATAAGCACAGGTAGCGCAAGAACATTGAGGATCATCAATGTTTCATTCCCGAAAAGGAAGAATGTCAGTGAAAGAAGAAAAACAGGAATACACAGGAACCATCCGAACCAGGTATCCTTCTTCAGTACCGGCCTTGTGTAAGTAAATAGCAGCGAGTAAAACGCAATAATAAACAATGGCACAGATATACCAGGGTGTTTGTCATAAAAAAGCCAAACAAATATAATGCCTAGCAGGAGTGCCCCTGCCAGCAGCAGTTTGTCTGCATTGCTATAAACCAATGGCGGCCTGACAGGCAGTTCGGGCGGCCTGTACAACGGCCTTTGCTGTTGATTATTCTCTTCTGTCATTTTGTGACCCTCCTATAATAAATATTTGTATCAATTTTCCTCCGGCTCATATTCGAGGATATCTCCCGGCTGGCAGTCCAATGCCTTGCACAGGCCCTCAAGTGTGGAAAACCTGACGGCTCTGGCCTTATTATTCTTCAATATTGACAGATTGGCCAGCGTTATATCTACCTTTGAGGCAAGCTCTGTCAGGCCGATCTTTCGCCTGGCCATCATAACATCGAGATTTATTCTGATACCCATCTAACCACCTGTTGCTCCCTTTCCTGCAAAACAGCTGCAGCTATCATTACGGTATACGGTAAAGCCTTTTATTTTGCCCCGGCTATATCGTCAGGTCATTCTCTTCTTTAACTATAACCGCCTGTCTGAATACCTCCGACAGAACAAGCAGCATAAATCCGACTATTACAAATACCATAAAAAGAATGATTGTAAGAAACGAGTTGAATGTAAAAATCTTGACAATATAGGCGGCTGCAATAATAAAGCAGCATACCGAGATAATCCTGAAGCTTTTTACATTGTCCATTCTGAAAGGATCCATGCGATTGAGTGTTATGAATATCTTCCGAAGCTCAAATACGATAATGGCAGCCAATATCCCTGTGACATAAAGAAACGGCAGCAGGAAAGCATAAAGCTCAGTCGTATTGCCATTGAGCAAGCTCATATACCATTTCAGTACGAACGGCAGCCCGAGTATTATCAATATCCCGCCGATCAGCATCAGCTCCACAAACCGCTGTATGATCCCTGAGAGGCCTTTACGATCAAGTATCTTCATAAAAAAATACCACCCTTTTCATTCTTAAGGATAGTATACAACGGTTTTTATTATTTATCAATACATTTTTATCGTTTTTCGATAAATCCTCGAGATGCCCGCTCATCCTCACCGAAAGTCCACCGAAATCATCGAATAAATTCTTACCTGAAAATGAGCTTAAGGTATGGCGGGTATTCCCTGTTGCTGCCGCCCTTGTACTCAAGCACGCTGCGATCATCATCTTCAGTGCTCTCGTCGGACTCAGCCTCCTCAAAGCCCATCAGCTTATATGTGATGTACATGACCCTATTCCTGCCCGTATCGACAAAATCAGCGACAAGTCTTTTACCTCTGGCTTCAGCAAGCTTTGTTATATGTACAAGCAAAGCGGAACCGATTCCCCTGGTCATCACCCGGCAGGACATGAGCAGCAGCCTTATCCACATCTCATCTCCCGCCTCCTCCAGCAGGACGAGCCCTATCTTTCCATATGATCCGAACTTGTCTTTAAGCTCGGCAATAAGAAAAACATGGGACGGAGACGAAATAAACCCTTCCAGTTCCTCAAAGCTGTATGTCACACCGGTGGAGTTCAGTTGATTTGTGCGTATGGTCAGCTCCTCGACCCGTTCCAGGTCTCCCTTTACCACAGGAGCCACGGTAAGCTCCATCCCAAGGGACGCCAGAAACTCCTCACTGGAGCCCTTGAAGCTGTTCTCCACATTTTTACGCTCCAGATCGGCCTGGTACATCCTTCTGCGCATCCTGGAATCCTCTGTGATAAATCTGGGAGTGAGTCTTTCCATACTCAGAAGACTCTTGTAATCCGCCGCATCAAGAGTCATCACCTGAGGCAGTGTAAATGCTACTTCTTCGCGCTCTGATGGCTGGTCATCTATAAAAGCAAAGGTATCAAGGCTGATATTGAGGGCAGAAGCTATCTCCTTTATGGCGTCGGCTTTATTGCTCCAGCCGATCCGGGGGTATACAAAATATTCTTCTATGCCAAGCGCATGCAGCTTTTTCATTGTATCGTCGTGGTCATTTTTGCTGGAAATCGAAAGCAGTATCCCGCGCCGGTCAAGCTCTTCAAGTATGTCGATGATGCCTTCCTTGAGCGAAACATTGCCATCCTCCAGAAGTATGCCGTCCCACAGCGTATTGTCCAGGTCCCATACCAGGCATTTTATTTTCTTTGACATTAGTTTTACCTCGAAATCTATTTCTGTTTCGCTCTTTCCACAACTTCTGCAATACTTTCAACAGTCCTGAAGTTCTTTTCATTTATTTCCTTGTTCTTTATCTTTATTTTGAAGGTATCCTCAAGAAAAACCACCATTTCAAGCGCAAACAGCGAATTGATAAATCCGCCCTTGAACAGGTCCGTATCATATTTAAGGTCATCCGCTTTACTTCGGCCTTTAAAGAACTCCATTATTTTTTCCCTTGTATCCATGGATATCACCCTTTCTCTTTATACTTCGAGTATATTATCCTGCGTTTTGACCATCTTTTCTCAGCAGCTCCACAAGCTCTTCGCCGGAGATACCTTCATTCATCCTGTATCTCTTCATTGCCCTCAGGCTTTGGGGAAGACCTTTGAGCACCGTGTTCATGCCCTCTTCCACAGTCATAGTTATCCTGACGCCCATCCTGCTGAGCAATACTTCGCTCAAAGTTGTATAAAAGCCATTTGGATATGCATATGATATTACTCTGCTGCCTGTATTTTCGAAAATCTCCTTTTCTGCTCTTTTAAAATCGCTGCAGAAAGCCTCAATATATTCTTCATCGGTCTCCCCGGCTTTTTTGTACACACCCTGCCTGTAATCTTCATCAAGCGCCTCAGTGTTATGCATGTCAAAGCCGTGGCTCTGTATCTCAATGACGCCGCTTTCGACCATCTCCCGGGCCTCTTCATATGTGAAATGGGGTATTATAGCAACGCCTGTATCCTTGTAGGTATCCTTTCCGGCTGTGACTCCAATGATATTTATCACTGCCTTCATATTATACTTCTCCAGAATAGGATATGCCAATTCGTAATTACTCGAATAACCGTCATCAAAAGTTATAAGAACAGGATTTTCCGGCATTTCCAAACCTCTGTCCACATAATCAAGAAGCTGATCTAGGGAAATCGCCGAGTAACCCGCTTCCGTAAGGGCAGCAATGTGTTCCTCGAACCTTTCAGGCGTCATAACAGCGTCATTGGTGGCTGCATTGTCCAGGTGGTGATACATAAGGACCGGAACATTACAGCTGCTTATCCCGTATTCATCAGCAGCAGTGTCTCTAAAGTAAAATGATAAATGCTCTGAAATATTATCCGCAGTCACATGACGGCCCAGATCATCCGGAACATATATGCTTTCATCACCAAATATCCTGGCCAGCACCATATTGCCTACCGCATTTCTGAAGTGGTAGGGATCGTAAAAGTACCTTGGCTCAAAGCTGACGGAATTATATCCTGAGAAGTCCCAGTAATCCGTTATCTGTGAAAGTCCAGTCAGAAACTCCTCCAACTGGCCTTTATCATATATGTCCATCTCTGTATGGAAAATAGGAGAGATTATCATTCTGAAGGAGACACCCTTATCATCGCACATCTCCTTTATTCGCCGAACGGAATCAAGGCACTTATCCTTTGCATCAAGGTTCTCCTTCTTCAGAACGGTTTTAAAGCTCGGATAAGCTGTCAGAAAATCATTAAGACTGCCCACATGCTCCACATCCCTGACAGACTTGTCATAGACACCTGATTCGGGCAGAAACACATCGTTTTCATTCACAAGATAGCCATCCGTATACCAGGCCGCAACTTTGGAAAATGCATAGGACGGGTTTGCAAAGAGATATTTTCCATAGTATGCCGGCTGCCATGAACCATCCACCTTTGCATGAAGGTTGCTCTTCATTTCATCAGCCTGTGTATCATACCTTACCGTTTCCTCAAGGCCCATGTTCACCACAATATTTTTTACGTTATAGTTTTCCAGTATATATTTTGCGGTCAGCTCTATGTCGTACATGTCTCCACCGTACATAAGCATATTGTAGAAGCTGGCTCCGCCATAATATTCATTCAGCGCTTCGGTCGAATATGATCCGGTTTTTGAGCAGCCTATGATGTATGAGTCATACTTCTCGTAATTCTTATCGAGATATGCTATCTTTGCAGCCCTGGGATTCTGTGTCATATCATACGCATACCAGTCAAAAGCAACATCCCCGAAGATGCCGAAGGGATCGACAAGAGCATTGAAAGCGCATACCAAAGCACCTATAACAGCAGCTGTTACAATAAAAACTGCGATCCATTTCTTAAAACTCATTGCCTGTTTTATCTCCACTTTCCCAAGACCCTCTCCGCAAATATTCTCCGATTCTATCCGTTTCGCCCGCAGCAGCCTGCCTGAGCTTTCGGCGTTCCGCCTTACTTTTCGTCAGAACTGAAAGTACAGGAAGTTTGAAACACCGCCCATAAAAAACAGTGACAATGTGATCAAAGCTCCGCTGAAAACAGCATGATACCATCTTGGCTCCCTATCCTCCAGCAGCTCCCGGCTGTTCGGTGCAAAGAAGCTGATGCAGGCGCCGAGTATAACAAGGCCGGCCACAAGCAAATTATCCTTTATATATACAAGGCCCATATCAAGGAAAGCTGTAAACCCTGATATGGCAGGCCTTATATCAAGCATTGTCCTGTAAACGCTCACTGCCTGGGTCATACCGTTTGCATCAAAAAGCACTCTGGTCAGCAGCACAAAGAAAAATGTAAGAGCCCACGCAGGAAAAAACGGCATCTTCTTTCTCTTCAGCGTCATGATATTGGCAAAGCAAACAAGTATTCCATTTGCCAGCCCCCAGAACACATAATGCCAGCTGGCGCCATGCCACAGGCCGGACACGATGAATGTCACGAGTGTGGCCAGTATCAGCTTCGGTATCCCGTTTCCGAATTTGAATATCCTTCTGAAAACATAGTCATTGAAAAAGGTCGAAACAGTGATGTTCCATCTTCTCCAGAAATCAGCAAAATTTCTTGCTTTGTATGGGGAATTGAAGTTCTCGGGCAGCCTGATATTGAAGAAAAGTCCCAGGCCAAGGGCCATATCCACATATCCCGAGAAATCGAAATAATAGGCGAAGGTATATGCCAGAACAGCTCCCCACGCCTCGAAGAAATTGCCGCCGCCCATGACATTGTAGAAGTTCTGGGCATGGGTTATCAATGTGTCGGCTATCAGTATTTTCTTAGCGCAGCCTATGGAAAAAAGGGTTATTCCCCTCATGATATTAGCTGTATCAAGCCTTCTGATCTTATCTGAGCGTATCTGCTCCAGCATATCGTCATGGCGGATTATCGGCCCTACGATCAGCTGGGGAAAGAATGTCACAAACAGTGAAAACTCCAGAAATGTACTGTCCTCCCCTTCACCCCTGAAGGTGTCAATAACATGGGACAATATCTGAAAGGTATAAAAGGAGATGCCTATAGGCAGTATTATCTTAAGCAGGACCTGGTCTCTTCCAAGAATATAGTTAAAATTCTGAAGGAAGAAATTCGTATATTTGAAATAGAACAGCAGCCCGAGATTCTCCAGTGCTGCCATTGCCATCAGCAGCTTTCGGAGCACTGGCCTGCTGCTGTACTTTCTCATCAGCTTTACGATTATATAGTTGAATACCACAGTACCTGCCAGTATCGGTAAGAAAACAAGGCTCCCATGAGCATAAAAATACAGGGACGCACCCACCAGCCATGCCTTTGCCGGCTTGTCCCCCAAAAACCTCTGGGCAAGATAGTAGACTGTAAATACTATCGGTAGAAATATAAAAATGAATGTGTATGATGAAAAAATCATATATGCTTTTTTGCTTCCCTTCAGGTTCAGGTCAAAATACTCAGAACGCTGTAATTCTAACATATAATGCATTTTTCATCAACTGTGCTGATACGGATACTCATACGGTCCTGATCCGGAGACGAACAAATGATAAAAAACAGGGACGCCGGATATTACATCTGACGTCCCGTTTCTATTATTCAACAATAATGAACCTCATTGGCATGTCCTTCAAGTCTTCCTTGCTTAAAACCAGTTCGGAAGCTCTCTCGCATTCTTTGACTCCAAGAGCGCTCATCGTCTCTGCGATCACATCCTCATTGTAATGTGTCGGCATAACGATCTTGGGATTCAGTTGCTGTAATACTCTGATATTCTTCTCTGTTGCTGAACCAAAAGCAGGTGCATTGGTGATAATAGTCATAACAATATCCACCTGTCCCAGCTTCTCAAGCTGATCCGCCGTAAGCTCATCCTGTCCCATGTCCCCCATGTGAGCTATTCTGATGCCATCAACCTCATATACATTTATTACATTGCTCGGCCGCGACTCATTGATCGGATCCGAAGAATGTGAGGCATTGACTCCTATAACATTTACATCCTCTACGGTAAAGTCTTCAGCTTTAAAATAGGAAAGCCTCGCATAATCCTTCATTTTGTTCTGCAGCTTTTGATTGTAATGATCGCTGTGGGAATGTGAGACAGTAAGGATATCGGTCTTGATATAACCCCTGTCTTTCGTTGAATAGATGGGATCCGCCAATATTGTCGTCCCCTTGGTAGACACTATGCCGAAGCTGACATGGAAATTGGCATCCCTTTGATTCCCTATACACCTTATCAGTGTTTTCCCCGTGTCATTCTTCAGAGTTTCCGTATCCCATTGCAGTTCTTCCTTTGGAGCCTCAGCCGGAGCTGTTTCCTGGGCAGTGTCATTTGCTGGTATGCTCTCCGGTGCCACTGTTGATGTGTCTGATCCGGTCGTATCCACTGCAGATGAAATTTGCTCCGCCGGCGGCGATGCCGGATCTGAAACCGGGACATCCTTCTGTCCGTTTCCGCAGCCAGTTAGTACCATGGTGCAAAAAGCTGCGATCAATAATGCGCCTGCCAATCTCTTTCTAACCACTTTCAAGTTCCTCCCTGTTCTCTCTATATATTTGATACATTCAGGGGAACACCTTACCCCTGATAATTCTAGTATATCAGCGATTCCTTCTGGAAAAAGGAGACATTCTTACTCAAAATCGTGGCTTTTTTTCATATCATGATGGAGACAAAACATGTTACAAAGAATATTTTTGGGGGAAATATATGATATTATTTATGTAAAAGGATCAATCGGAAAGGATGAAAATTATGCTGAACAAGACAGTAGCAAAACTGCTCAACGAGCAAATCAACAAAGAGCTTTTCTCCGCATATCTCTATTTGGAAATGTCGGATTACTATTCGGACAATAATCTGGATGGTTATGAGAACTGGTTTTATGTGCAGACTCAGGAGGAAAGAGATCATGCAATGCTTATCCGCCAATACCTGCTCAATAACGGAGAATCGGTCCATCTTGCAGAAATAGCGGCTCCCGGTATGAGCTACACCGACTTCAGAGGCCCGCTGGTAAAGTCCCTGGAGCATGAACAGTTTGTCACAGCATCAATAAACAATATTTATGCAGAAGCGGCCAAGATCAATGACTTCCGTACCATCCAATTCCTTGACTGGTTTGTAAAAGAGCAGGGCGAGGAAGAAAAGAATGCGGACGACAACATAAAGAAGTACGATCTGTTTGGCAGCGATCCAAAGGGACTCTATATGCTCAACAGTGAAATGAAGGCACGTATATATGCCCCGCCGTCATTGGTATTATAATGTTCATAAAAATGCCGAAAACCCGCTAAAATAGCGGGTTTTCGGCATTTTGGCCAGACTGTCCGAAAGGTAATTTTCCGAGAGGTATTACATTACACAGAAAACTCTTATGGGACTGCTCGTTTTTCAACTTTGATCAAAACACCAAGGGCACTACTCGTTTTTGCAGCTTTTGAACAAAACCCCTAGGGCACTACTCGTTTTTGCAGCTTTTGAACAAAACCACGTTCTGGAAAGCTGTATTTTATAGTCCAATTGGCTTATTTCATAGATAATGAACAATAAGAATGAGAACTTTTCTCATATGTATCGTTCAAAAGTTGAAAAAGTGAGTAGTGCCCTCTGTTTTTACCATCCATCTTAGTTTCTGTTTTAAAATGAGTGGATCGAAGAAGTGTGCAAATATGCTGAAAACCCGCTAAAATAGCGGGTTTTCAGACATAATGTGGCGGAGAAGCGGGGATTCGAACCCCGGCTAGAGTTGCCCCTACTAACGGTTTAGCAAACCGTCCCCTTCGACCTGCTTGGGTACTTCTCCAAATCGAAAATCTGTAATACTATTTAATTGGTACTGCAGTGGCGGAGAGAGTGAGATTCGAACTCACGGTAGCCTCACGACTACGCCGGTTTTCAAGACCGGTGCCTTAAACCAACTCGACCATCTCTCCATATCTTCAATCGAGCGACGTAGTATATTCTACTATATGGCCGGTCCTTTGTCAACACTGTTAAGCTAACACATTATGCCACAAAGAAAGACAGTACCGTCCGCCAAACATGGAGCAGGTTCCATACGGCGGTCACTCTCATTCCTGATACTGTTTTATAAAGCTCTTTGCTTTGGATATGTATTTACTTTCAGGAAATTTCACAGTCAGCAGCACCATATTATCAACAGCCTTTTCCTTATCTCCTGCTTTTAGTTCAGAGTATGAAAGGTAATAGAGGCACTTATCAGAAAATTCACCTTCGGGAGCATATTTAAAAGAAAGCTCAAAAGCTGATATAGCCTCTGCATACTTTTTCTCCGAATACAGCTCATAGCCCTCATCATATAGAAGTTCACCAGCCTGAGCACTGGCTTTCTGCCGTAATGTATCCAGCATTGCCAAAGTATCCTTTTTCATATGCTCAGTATCGATAGTTTTAATGAAGTCGACACATTCCGCCGCTCTTCCATCCAGAAACAATTTCATTGCATTGGATAATTTCACTTCATGTGCTTCTGCGGTCTGAAGCTTTGATTCCAGATCGGCATTACTCTCCTCGAGTGCTTTGATTTCCTGCTTCAGGCTATCGACCTGCATCTTCAGATCATCGATCTCCTTATTCAGTTCCTCATTCATTTCCTGAGCGCTGGCAAAATGCTGTTGATACATTTCTCGTTCTGATTCGGTATTGAATACCTGGTTTTTATAACTCTCAAGACTCTTATTCAGCCTGATTTGACTATACCCTGCAAATACCAGTACTATAAAGGCGCTGAAAAAAAGTATGACTGCATACAGCCATACGCTTGACTTCTTCTTTTTATCACTCATAGTGGGACCCCCTGAAGTAAATATTTTTCGTATCTTTTAAATGAAACTTAGTACGAAAAATTTTTCTCTGTGCTGCCGGATGAAAATGACCGTGAGTTTTACGAATCATACGTGCTCGAAATATGCTTCTTCCTTGCATCATCTATCGCTTTTATCTCCTCGGCTGAAAGAGCATACCTTGATTTTCCTCTTGATACTGGTTTGGCATATGTTGAAGAGCTGTCCCTGGCGTACAGACTGCTGATAACTACACCATCATCATTATTGTCAAGCAGCGCTATTGAAAAACACAGATCACTTCCAACATCATCAAAAGCATTGTACCTTACTATTCCAACCTTCTGCACACAGTAATACATGTTCCTCTTTATTGTATTCAGCTGATATTCTATATCCTTATTCTTTCCCTGAACATTGTTCACCTTGTTGATACAGTCCTCGAGCAATTCCTCAATGCTCACATCACCAAGTCCGTTCATAAACTTATTGTATTTGTTCTTCAGCTTTTTAATTTTTGCTTTGTTTGAGATATTCATTAAAAAGAGCACTACTATCAGGAAAAAGTTCACGCAGATCAATATGAACAATTCCATTTTTAATCCCAGTATTTCCATTGCTGATATCTCCTTGAAGGTATGATTTTTTGGTGTCTTATATGTTTCACGTGAAACATATTACTTTTTTTGGTGTTTCTTCGTATTAGCCTCTATTTTTATTTTCTAGACTTTTCTTCTTCTCAATGTAAAATCATATTGCCATGTATCCAAAAACGCATTGGAGGCGATTTTGTGAGGTGGCTATTTCTGGTAACTTTTACCTATACCTTCCACGATATTTATTATTCTGTCCAGTTCATCCGGCGAGTAATATTCTATCAGTATTTTCCCATTCTTTCTATTGTTCATTATCCTGACACGTGTACCGAATATCTCTCTGAATCTTTCTTCGATCGCCTGGTACTCGGCGTCGGATACTTTTGCTTTCTTTGGCTTCTTTGGAGTCGACAATTGCTTGACCAGCAATTCTGTTTCCCTTACACTCAAATCCTTCTTATTTATCTCATCAAGTGCTTTAAGCTGAATATCATTGCTGTCAATTGATAACAGGGCTCTTGCATGACCGCTGCTTATTTCTCCGGAGATAAGGCTGGATTTTATCTTATCCTGAAGAGACAGCAGCCTTATTGAATTTGTTATTGCAGGTCTGCTTTTACCCACTGTTTCCGATACTTCTTCCTGAGTCATACCATATTCTGAAATAAGCCTTTCATATGCCTCAGCCTCTTCTATCGGGTTCAGGTCTTCTCTTTGGATGTTTTCTATAAGAGCGATTTCCATTACCTGCTTGCTGGAAAGCTCTCTCACGATCACAGGCACCGTCTGAAGTCCTGCCAGTCTGGCGGCTCTCCATCTTCTTTCTCCTGCGACGATCTTGTATGTACTTCCATCACGATGTACTATCAGTGGCTGCACTACCCCATGCTGTTTTATGGAATCGGCAAGCTGCGCCAGCTTTTCATCATTAAAATGCTTACGCGGCTGATCTATATTCGGCTCTATTTCATTTATTCTTACTTCCCTGACACCGTTATTTTCATTTTCTACTGATTCTATCAGCGCCCCAAGGCCTTTACCCAAACCCTTTTTCATATTACCTTCTTACCTCCGTGGAATAGTCTATGACCTCCTGTGCAAGATCCAGATAACACTCCGCACCCTTTGATTTTGCATCGTAGAGTATGATCGGAAGGCCAAAGCTTGGAGCCTCACTCAGACGCACATTCCTGGGTATTACTGTTCTGTACACCTTGTTTCTGAAGTGCTTTTTTACATCCTCGACGACCTGTATAGACAGGTTGGTCCTTGCATCAAACATAGTCAATACGACACCCTCTACATCCAATGCCGGGTTTAAGTGTCTCTGGACAAGCTTGACGGTATTCATTAGCTGACTCAATCCCTCGAGTGCATAATACTCGCACTGTATCGGCACCAGTATCGTATCTGCCGCAGTCAATGCATTCAATGTCAGTAATCCGAGGGATGGCGGACAATCTATCAGTATAAAATCATACTTATCTCTGATGTCATCTATTGCAGCTTTCATCCTGGTTTCTCTTGATATAACAGACACCAGCTCGACCTCTGCGCCTACGAGCTGAATATTGGATGGACATATATAAAGATCGTCTATCATTGTCTTCATCAAAGCATTTTCTATATTTTCATCATTGATTATCACATCGTATATTGATTTGCTGATTATCTTTTTGTCAATGCCAAGGCCGCTGGTGGTATTGCCCTGCGGATCAACATCTATAATAACTGTCTTCTTGCCCTTATATGCAAGACATGAGCTGAGGTTGACCGCCGTTGTGGTCTTGCCTACTCCACCCTTCTGATTTGCAATAGCTATAACCTTGGCCAATTGCTTCACTCCTAACGTCGTAAGTACTATTGATCTATGTAATTATAACATAAAGTCATAAAATATAACATAATCGTTTTATGATATGTATGTTTTTTTACACGAAGGATAATTTATATTTTGATATAAGAAGATAGAAGATAATCTAAGTAAAAGGATTCTCTCAATAAAGACAAATTCACACTCCTTATATATAAAGGTAGTATTAGATGTTTCACGTGAAACATTTTTCACATCGGTTCAGAGAGTCTGCAATTATAGAATGAAATTATTGTATAAACAGTCCATTAACAAATCAAGTGATATCTCTACTCTTTCCTTCAATATAATATATAGAACTCAAGTCGATCAATACATTTTATCTTGTTATAAAATGTTTCACGTGAAACATTTCGTCACTAAGAATCAATAAAGCATAAAATCACAGGTAACTCCTACGTCACCCACAATTAGCACATAAAAAACAAAGCTCTCATCAGCTTATTGATGAGAGCTTTATATCTTTCTTTTATTCTCTTTCAATGTTTCACGTGAAACATTTCTTAATAACTACTCCGTACTAGATATCCAAATTCGTTACATATTTTGCATTCTCCTGAATGAATTCCTTTCTCGGTTCAACCTTATCACCCATGAGCACCGTGAAGATTTTGTCTGCTGCTACGGCATCTTCTAGCTCGACCCTCAGCATAGTTCTTGTCTCCGGGTTCATTGTCGTCTCCCAAAGCTGCTCAGAACTCATCTCACCAAGACCCTTATATCTTTGGATATCGCAATCTTCCTTCTTCCAGTTATGCTCCCTCTGTATTTTTTCAACCTCTTTTTCATTATAGGCATAATATTCTTCTTTTCCCTTATATACCTTAAAGAGTGGGGGCATGGCTATGTATACATGTCCCTGCTCAACCAGAGGCTTCATATATCTATAGAAAAATGTGAGCAGTAAAGTCCTGATATGAGATCCGTCGACATCAGCATCAGCCATTATTATTACTTTATCATACCTTAGCTTTGTTATATCGAAATCCTCTCCAATATTTGCTCCGAGAGCGGTTATAACAGGAGTCAGCTTCTCATTGTCATATACCTTATCTATCCTTGATTTCTCAACATTGAGCATCTTTCCCCAAAGGGGCAGTATTGCCTGAAATTTTCTGTCACGGCCTTGTTTTGCCGAGCCGCCTGCCGAGTCGCCCTCTACTATGTATATTTCACACACTGAAGGATCTCTGTTTGAGCAGTCTGCCAGTTTTCCCGGCAATGTCGTAAATTCCAGAGCGCTCTTCCTTCTCGTAAGCTCCCTTGCCTTTCTTGCCGCATCTCTTGCTCTCGATGCCGTAAGGCACCTGTCCAGTATTATCCTTGACACGGACGGATTTTCTTCCAGGTAATTTGCAAGCTTTTCAGATACGACGCCCTCAACAAGACTTCTTATCTCGCTGTTTCCAAGCTTTGTTTTTGTCTGGCCCTCAAACTGAGGATCAAGCAGCTTTACACTGACTATTGCTGTCAAACCTTCTCTTACGTCCTCACCCATGAGGTTCTTGTCATTTTCCTTTAACATGTTGTACTTTCTTGCATAGTCATTTATTACCTTTGTTATTGCAGTCTTGAATCCTGTCAGGTGAGTACCGCCTTCAGTTGTTGCAATATTATTTGCATAGCTGAACAGGTTTTCTACATAGCGGTCATTATACTGCATGGCAATTTCACAAAAAGATCCATCCTTCTCTCCCTCTATGTATATCGGGAGGTCATGAAGAACTTCCTTATCCTTGTTTATGTATTCAACAAAAGAAACTATACCGCCTTCATAATGCAGGTCAACTTCTCTTCGTTCCTCTTTCCTGTCATCAATCAGGCGTATATGTATGCCTTTATTTAAAAATGCCATTTCGCGGTACCTTGACAGCAACGCTTCAAATTCAAAAACCGTATCTTCAAATATATCAGGATCAGGTTTGAAATGTGTCTTTGTTCCGGTATAATCCGCTTCTCCTATAACCTCAAGAGGAGTAACGGTTTTCCCTCTCTCATACCTCTGACGGAATATTTTACCTTCTCTTGCTACATTAACTTCAAGATACTCTGATAAAGCATTTACAACTGATGCTCCTACTCCGTGGAGTCCGCCGGAAACAGTATATGCTCCTCCGCCGAATTTTCCGCCTGCATGCAGTATCGTATGTACAACCTCTACCGTCGGTATGCCCATCTTTGGATGGATACCTACCGGGATGCCGCTTCCATTGTCTATAACAGTGACAGAATTATCCTTCTCGATGGTTATTTCTATTTTGTCGCATCTTCCTGCCAGAGCTTCGTCAACACTGTTTGCAACAATCTCATATACCAGATGATAAAGTCCTCTCAGAGAAGTGCTGCCAATATACATGCCAGGTCTTTTTCTGACAGCCTCCAGGCCTTCCAGCACCTGTATCTGATTTTCATCATATTTGTTGTGATTTTCGCCTATCCTGCCTTCCATGTTTGCCTCCTGCATAATCTCTCCGATTATTTTCTCTATAGTATTAGGATATACCCTCTACAAATCCGCACCTTTTCTGCAGCGTCACTGATGAAATAGGAGAAAGGTATATTTTGCTCTTTTTATCTTCTTCCGTTATTACAAATGATCTTGGAAGGTCAGTTGATATTGCTTCTATAAACCCTTCCTCTTCCGCGGTCTTTAAAAAATCCCTGCTATCCTTCGACAATGTAGTAGTTTCTATATCCAGAATAGCTATTACATTTTTTAATGGTATCACTACATCAGATCCTATATGTAAAAACATTACCTTCCTCCTGCAATATTTGTTGTTCCTATATATTCTATATTAAATAAATATTCTGTGCAAATGATTACCTGATTTATTATTTTTCTGTACTTATATTCCCGGACTGTACAATAAAAAATCTTGCTCTCTCACTGCTTCTCGTAAAGAACCTCTTCTCCGTACTAGTTATAAATGTCTGCATTCCGTCAATATTATCAAGCAGATATTCCTTTCGTCTGTCGTCCAGCTCCGATAGCACATCGTCCAGCAGCAAGACCGGAAATTCACCTGTTTCTTCCTTCATCAGATCTATTTCAGCCAGCTTTATCGATAATACGGATGTCCTCTGCTGACCCTGTGAAGCGTATACCTTTGTACTTTCTCCATTTAAAATAATATCTATGTCATCTCTGTGAGGACCTGCCGCAGTTGATCCCTTCAATATTTCCTTTTCTCTGTTTCTGATTATGTTCTTTCTGAATAGTTCTTCAATATCATTTTCATTTTCGATCCCTTTTATCTCGAAAGAAGGATCATAATTCAATTCCAGCTTTTCCTCACGATTTGTAAGCCTCTCGTGACGCAGACCTGACAGCTCGTCCAGCCTTTTTATGAATTGAATCCTGGCTTTCATGATACGGGTCCCGGTCTTTATCAGATGATGATCCCAAACCTCCAATGTGTCAGCGAGCTTTCTGTTTATACTTATACTCTTAAGGAGATTGTTACGTTGGAACAATATTTTTGAATACTGCTGCAGATCATAGAAATATGATGGTCTCAGCTGACTAAGCGTAATATCTATAAAACGTCTTCTTTCCACAGGTCCCTGTTTTATCAGGAGCAGATCCTCCGGTGAAAACATTACCGCATTCAAATGACCCATCAGGTCACCTATTTTTTTAAGCGGGATTTCATTTATAGATATTTTTTTCTTCTGATCGCTATTGTACGTTACATGTATTTCTTCATTTACGTTCTCTTTTTCATAATCCAGTTTTATTTCAAAAAAACTGCATCCATATTTAAGAAGTTCATTATCTCTTGAGGTCCTGTGAGATCTCCCCGATGCGCACAAAAAAATTGCTTCTACTACATTTGTTTTTCCCTGGGCGTTATTTCCATATATTATATTATATGTATCAGAGAACCCAACTTTTGCCTCATCATAATTTCTATAATTCTTTAATTTTACACTTTTTATTCGCAAGGAAGTACTCCTTCACACTATTGTGAAAAATTTCTGCTGCAGCTTATTCAACAGCATATTTCTTTCCTTGAAACTCGATGATATCTCCCGGTCTTAATTTCTTCCCTCTTTGCAGTTCAACATTTCCATTTACACTTACTTCTCCGACCGATATGATCTGCTTTGCATCCGAGCCGCTTCCAACTATGCCTGCGAGCTTCATCAGCTGTTCCAGCTTTATGTATTCTGTTTGTATCTTCACCTTTTCCAAAATCAAAGCCTGCCTTCCAAATATTATTTCTTATTTGATTACTTTCTTATTGGCAGCACCAAATATGCAAAATCATTCCCCTGCAATGGCTTTATTGTACATGGCCCAATACTTGTAGTGAATAATATATCTACCATTTCATTATCTATCACTCTCAGTGCATCGATAAAGTATCTGTGATTGAAGGATATTTCCAGCTTCTTTCCTTCCATTTCGGCTCTTATCTCTTCTCTGACATTGCCCGCCTCTGTATTGGCTGTTATAACAGTCACATCATCAGATATGTCAAGCTTGACCGGATAGCGTCTCTCTTCATTTGTGATAACGAGAGCTGCTCTCTCAAAGCATGCCAGAAGATCCTTTGTATTAACAGTTAACTTTGTTTCATGCTCACTTGGTATTATTCCCATATAATTGAGATATTCACCCTCAAGCAGTCTGCTGGTCATAATGCAGTTTCCCATATCAAACAGTATCTGGTTTCCTGCAGCGTATATGTATATATCTTCATCTACAGGCTGTATTATTTTTGCTATCTCATTTAATGTCTTTCCTGGTATCACAAGATTTCTGGGAGTTCCTTCAGTTTCATTTTCTGAGCTGTAGTTCCTCATTGCCAGTCTGTAACCATCAATTGAAACAATGGTGAGCTTCCCTGATCTGTATTCAAAAAGCGAGCCTGTCAGTATTGGTCTGTTCTCATCTATACTGACTGCGAAAATCGTCTGCTTGATCATATCCTTTAATATCTTTTTGCTTATTTTGATGCCTTCCTCCTTTTCTATGGATGGAAGAGCAGGAAAACCATCGGACGATATTCCCTTTATCTCAAAGAAAGAGTTTTCACATTCGATCACGACCGAATTGTTTTCTCTAACCTCTATCAAAACCTCCGAATCAGGAAGTCTTCTTACTATGTCTCCGAACATCCTTGAATTGAGAACAATGGAGCCTTTTTTCTTTACATCTGCATCTACGTAGCATTCTATTCCTATCTCAAGGTCATTTCCTGTCATCTTTATCTTTTCGTCTGCTTCAAGCAGTATACCTTCCAGTATTGGAAGAGTAGTCTTGGTCGAAACAGCCTTCTGTACAATATTGATACCATCCAGTAAATTTTCTTTCGAACATATTATCTTCATTTGTCAACCTCCGGTACTTTTTATTTAAAATATAATATAAACAAAAAACAGTAATAATAGTAAGTGCTGTTGATACGGTGTATAACTACGTCAAAGCCATATAATTGCTGAGTTTCGACTGTTGATACTTATGTTGATTATTTGTTGGTGTATTTAGCTTTATCAAGCTTATATAAAATATCAACAATTTACCAACATATCATTTCTCCCCATATCAACATTTTCTGGGGATAATTATTTCCCTGTTACATTTCTTCTCAGTTCTTCAACAGTGCGCCTGGTTTCCTGATTTATCTGGATATCCCCCTCGATCTTCTGTATAGCATGTATTACAGTCGTGTGATCCCTGCCTCCGAATTCTTCTCCTATCTTGGGAAGAGAAAGGCCCATGATATCTCTGCAAAGATACATCGCTATCTGCCTTGGATATGAAATGTTCCTGTTTCTCTTTTGTGAAAGGAATTCTTCAGGTCTCAGATCGAAGTACCTTGATACGGCTTCAATTATATGCTTTGAGTCTATGATCCTGTTGTTCGAGGCTGCCAGTATCTCTTTCAGCGCTTCTGCGCAAAGATCGACTGAAACCTCCGTTTCAGTAAGTGAAGAATATGCTATAACTCTGTTTAAAGCGCCTTCCAGTTCACGTATGTTTGATATGACCTTGTCGGCGATGAATGTGAGTACATCGTCAGGTATCATTATGTTTTCAAGCTGGGCCTTTTTCCTTAATATAGCTATTCGGGTCTCCAGATCGGGAGATTGGATATCTGCCGTGAGTCCCCACTCAAACCTTGAGCGAAGTCTGTCCTCCAGTGTAGTTATCTCCTTTGGAGGACGGTCGCTGGAGATAATGATCTGCTTGTTTGCTTCATACAACGCATTGAAGGTATGGAAAAACTCCTCCTGGGTCCTTTCCTTGCCGCCTATGAACTGTATATCGTCTATCAGCAGTACGTCTATGTTTCTGTACCTGCTTCTGAATTCTTCGTTTCTGTCATCCTTTATTGCATTGATCAGCTCATTTGTAAACTTCTCCGAAGAAACATACAACACTTTGGATGCCGGGTTCTGCGTAAGTATATAATGTCCTATTGCATGCATCAGATGTGTCTTGCCAAGACCAACGCCCCCATAAAGAAAAAGAGGGTTGTATGCCTGGGCAGGAGCCTCGGCTACAGCAACGGAGGCGGCATGGGCAAGCCTGTTCCCGTTTCCTATGACAAAGGTGTCAAAGGTATATTTTGGGTTCAGTATAGAATTATATGGGTCGTCACTTGCCGGCTGTTCTGTAGAGTGATTGAGCTTATGCTGTGATTCCTGTGAAGGAAGAGAGGCTATAAGCGTATATTCCCTGGATGTCAGATGTCTGATCGCATTGGAAATAAGCGGTATGTATCTTGATTCCAGTATGCCCTTGTTAAACTCTGTTGGTACTACAAGCTCTATCGTATTGGAATTGACAGAATAGGGTTCAATTGTTCTTATCCAGGTGTTGTAGCTGATCTCCGTCAATTCGTTCTTCAACAGATCAAGTACTCTGGGCCAGAGACTGGATATAGGCATGTTCATGATGTTTCCTCCACAAGGTTAGTTATTATCGATATTCGAGCTAACAGTTAATGAATTGACGCATAACCGTTAAGGATTTTCAGATGCTTCTTTATCTTTTGTCAGACCGTTTATTGTAAGTATAAATAAATATATCAAACTTGAGGGTAATATTCAATTGAAAAATGGACTAGTTATCCACAATTAGAGCAAGAAATCTTCATTTATCCACAGCCCTTAATACGTAGTGCACTAATGAAGAAATTTCTTCACTTTGTCATGTATGTGCTTTGGAAAAATTTTTATGTTATCTGATGTGACGAAATAGTAAAGAGTTTCTTGACATTACAGAATATTTTAATATATAATTGGCGTGATGTCTTTTTATTACGGACATCATATTGAACGAATACTGTTTAAATAAATAAATAACAGCAAATACTTATAGGTAAAAGCGATAGCTTACCTGCAGCAAGGAACGGGGGTGTTACTGTGTTAAGGACATATCAGCCTAAGAAAAGACAGAGAAGCGTTGAACACGGCTTCAGAAAAAGAATGAGCACGAGCAACGGCAGAAAGGTTTTGAAGAGACGCAGGCTTAAGGGAAGAAAAGTGCTTTCAGCGTAAGACCGCATAAGTGTGGTCTTTTTCTTTCATTGACAGTTTGCGCTGCAGATGTTCTCAGCCGGCGGCGAGGGAAAAATGAAAAAAACGATACCATTGAAGAAAAACTACGAGTTTGCTCGTATTTATAAGAAAGGCAGGTTCTTCCCGGGAAGGTACATGGTCATATATGTGATGAGGAACAGAACGGGAGAGAACAGGCTGGGTATCACAGCCAGCAAGAAGGTTGGAAAGAGCGTCAGGCGCAACAGGGTAAAGAGACTGATCAGGGAGAACTACAGATTTTATGAAGAGTATATCCCTGACGGCCTCGATATTGTGTTTGCAGCGAGAAACACGGAAACGGAATATGGATTTACGGAAATCCGGAAGGAAATGAAGTTCCTTTTAAAAAAAGTGCGGGCTTTTGATGAGATGAAATGGGATGGATCGGAAAAATCCTGATAGCATTAATACGGTTTTATCAGAAATATATATCGCCGCTTAAGGCTCGGGGAAGCTGCAGGTTTTATCCGACATGCTCCCAATATGCCATAGATGCATTGAAAAAGTATGGTGCCCTGAAAGGGAGCTGGCTTGCACTGAAGCGTCTGCTCAAATGTCATCCCTTCCATCCCGGAGGGTATGATCCCGTGAAGTAGTCGTGATGGTTGGCGTTAATTAACAGAAGGGAATTAGTAATATATGTTTAGTCCTCTTGATCCAATTGCAAAGGTACTGGGAATCGTTCTTAAATTCATTTATGACATAGCTTTTGAGAATTACGGTCTTGCCATCATTATTTTCACCGTTATCGTCAGACTGGCGATTCTCCCGCTGACTATCAAGCAGCAAAAGTCAACAACAAAAATGCAGGAAATCCAGCCTCTGATAAACGACATCCAGAAGAGATACAAGGATGACAAGGAAAAGCTCAATCAGGAATTGATGAAGGTTTATCAGGAACATAATTATAATCCTGCCAGCGGCTGTCTGCCGCTGCTGATCCAGATGCCCATACTGCTTACACTGTACTGGGTCATCGCTCAGCCTTTGAAGTTCATGCTCGGAAAAACAGAAGAAGCCAGGACAGCCATTATAAATGTTGCTGCAAAGGCACAGGTCGCAGTCAATGCGTTGCTGTCCGACCCTAAAATACCAAAAACAGTTGAAGATGTTGTTAAGTCTTGGGGAACATATAGTGATATAAAAGCCCTTAACTTTTTTAATGAGAATCCGGAGGCGCTGACACAGGTCACAGGCTTCCTGGACAAAACGGAACTGATCGATTTCAAAAGCTTTCTCGGGCTGCATCTCGAAGAGATTGCCAATCCTGCAGCGCTTTTCTCAGATTTTCAGAATAGCTGGAAAATACAGCTGCCATTATTGATATTAGTCATACTGGCTACAGTTACGACTTATATATCAAGCAAACTGGCCATGCCCAAGACCAACACAAACGCTCAGCAGCAGAGCGGTCCTGCAGGCTGCTCGAGCAATTCAATGCTTTACATGGGCCCTGTAATGACACTCATGTTTTCATTCCAGATGCCCGCCGGCGTTATCCTTTACTGGATGGCAGGCTATGTGTTTGCTATATTCCAGCAGATGTTCCTCAATAAAATGAGGGAAAAGGCGGCCGCTCAAAAGGCATTGGCTGATAAGGAAAAGGCGGCTTTAATCGAAGTGGAGTCCGTACCAGCAGAAGAGAATACCGGTACGATAGATAGCGGTGCAGGTAAAGGGAATAAACAGCTGCCGTCCGGCGGAAACAAAAACAAGGGAAACAGCGGTAAGGGCAAAAAGGGCGGAAACAAAAAAGGCGGAAAGAAAAAGTAGGTATCGAAGCTGAAGACTGAAATTTTAGCGGATGAAAGGGAGGCTGCTGACATAGATGGGTAAAATGTTGGAAATGACTGGAAAGACCGTACAGGAGGCTGTAAACTTAGCCTTGGAGGAATTGGGAGCTGACATGGAAGAGGTCGATGTGGAAATAATCGACGAGGGCGCCAAGGGATTGTTCGGAATCGGCAGCAAGTCAGCAAGAGTCAAGGTGACGCTCAAAGATACACAGGATGAGGACGGAGTGCAATTCCTGAGCAGTGTTTTTGAAAAGATGAATGTCGACGTGGATATCGAGAAGCTCGAGGATGAAGAATCGATCCAGCTGAAAGTAACAGGCAGGGACAGCGGAATAATCATTGGAAGACGCGGTGAGACCCTCGATGCTCTGCAATACCTTACCAGCCTGGTGGTCAACAGGAAAAACGAGAATTACAAAAGAGTTACCATTGATATAGAAAACTACAGGCAAAAGAGAGAGGAAACTCTTGTAAAGCTGGCGGAAAGACTGGCGGAGAGGGTCGTGAAATACCGCCGGAACGTATCGCTTGAGCCTATGAATCCATATGAAAGAAGGATCATACATTCTACACTTCAGAACAACAATTATGTAGAAACCTACAGCGTAGGCGAGGACCCGAACAGGAAGGTAGTAATCACACTGAAGCAGGGGAATGGCGGCAGAAAGTAAAAAAAGTAAAATTTAATGAAGATCACGAGGGAGGACAATACAAATTGTCCTCTTTTGAATTTATTCTTTGAATAATAAGTTATAATATATAGGAAAAAACAACTACAGAATTGCGGAGAATATGATGCAAAGGAATGCAGTGAGCTTTAGAGATTTTGATACCATAGCTGCCATATCCACTCCATACGGCACCGGCGGGGTGGGAATCGTCAGGATCAGCGGTCCCGGGGCTTTTGCGGCGGCTGGGCGTATCTTCAGAAGCCGCAGAGATATATTTGATATAAAGAGCCATACTGTCACCCATGGCAGGATAGTCGATCCGGACGACGAAAGAATGATAGATGATGTTCTTCTCACAAAGATGGACGGGCCTCGCACATTTACCGGTGAGGATATAATAGAGATCAACTGCCATGGAGGGATCCTGGTGCTCAAAAATGTACTTTCACTGGTTTTGAGGCAGGGAGTTCGTGCAGCGGGGCCCGGCGAGTTTACCAAAAGGGCCTTCATTAATGGGCGTATGGATCTGGCACAGGCTGAGGCAGTGATAGACCTCATTAATTCAAAAACCGACGAGGGCTCAAGGGCCGCGGCGGCACAGCTGGAGGGAAAGCTCAGCGAGAGGATAACAAATGCCCGCAGAAGCCTCATACAGCTTATTGCACGAATCGAAGCGGTAGTCGAATATCCCGAGCATGATATAGAAGATGTGACCGGGGATATAGTATACGAAGGTGTATTGAAAATAAAGGATGAACTCAAAAGGATATCGGAGGGCTTTGAAAAGGGAAGGCTGCTGCGTGAGGGCATAACAGCTGCAATCATAGGTAAGCCCAATGCAGGGAAGTCTTCACTGCTGAATGCACTTGCGGGAAGCAGCAAGGCTATAGTAACCGATATTCCCGGAACTACAAGAGACATAATCGAAGAGTATGTAAATATTAAGGGCATACCGGTCAGATTTCTGGATACCGCAGGTATACGGGAAACCCAGGACCCTGTTGAATCAATAGGAGTGGAGAGGGCTCGCGGCGCTGCATTATCTGCAGATCTGGCGATAATCGTGCTGGACGCTCAGACGGGCATCCTCCCTGAAGATATCGAGATAATCAGGGCGACATCGGATAAGAAGAGAATTGTGATTATAAATAAGACGGATGTGGCAGATGAAGAGAGAATCCGGGACATGAAGAAATGTGTCAGGGAATCAGGCGATCCGCCTGTAGTTGTTGCCTCTATGGTCGACGGTACTGGAATGGATGAACTGACGGATACAGTTGAGAAGCTTTTTATCAGTGGCAGCATTAATATTAATAATGAAGTCATCATAACCAATGTCAGGCACAGACAGCTCATAGATGACGCGGTATCAAGCCTTGAATCCGCAGAAGCCGCACATACAGGCGGACTTCCCCTTGACTTTGTTACCATTGATATAAAGGAAAGTGCAGAATTTCTTGGACAGATAACTGGAGAGTCTGTCAGCGACGATGTTGTAAAGGAGATTTTTTCTCGGTTTTGCATAGGAAAGTGACTTATCCAGCAGTGAGGGAGGCTATATGGAATATAAAGCAGGGAATTTTGATATAGTGGTGGTCGGAGCAGGTCATGCAGGATGCGAGGCGGCATTGGCTTGTGCGAGACTTGGGATGAAAACGCTGGTGTTTGGCATAAATCTGGACAGTATTGCAAATATGCCATGCAATCCAAATGTAGGCGGCACAGGCAAAGGACATCTGGTGCGTGAAATAGATGCACTCGGCGGCGAAATGGCAAAGTGCACCGACAAGACGCTGATCCAGTCCAAAATACTCAATTCGGCAAAGGGACCTGCTGTTTATTCCCTCAGAGCACAGGTCGACCGGAGAAGGTATCAGATGGAGATGAAAAATACTCTGGAGTGCCAGGACAACCTTTACATAAAGCAGGCTGAAGTAGTTGAGCTGCTTACCGATGACAGCAGCCGTGTCACTGGAGTGAAGACACATACAGGTGCGATATTTTGCTGCAGGGCAGTGATACTAACTACAGGGACTTATTTAAAAGGAAAGATCCATATTGGAGATATAAGCTACAGCGGCGGCCCGGATGGACTTTTCCCTGCGAACAGGCTGTCTGACAGCCTCCGGGATATGGGCATCGAACTGTTGCGCTTTAAAACAGGCACCCCTGCCCGTTTGAACAGAAAGACCGTCGATTTTACCAAAATGTCGGAGCAGCCGGGCGACGAAGTCATTATTCCGTTTTCTTTTGAAAATGAGGCCATTGAAAGGGAGCAGGTCTCTTGCTGGCTGACATATACAAATGCAAAAACACATGAGGTAATCAGGAATAATCTGCACCGTTCACCTTTGTATGGCGGTATGATAGAGGGTATAGGACCGAGATATTGCCCTTCTATTGAGGACAAGGTGGTCCGGTTTGCAGACAAGGAGCAGCACCAGGTGTTTGTTGAACCAATGGGGCTTGGTACCCAGGAGATGTACCTCCAGGGTATGTCCAGCAGTCTGCCGGAGGATGTGCAGAATGAAATGGTAAGAACATTGCCCGGACTTGAGGATGTTCATATAATGCGGAGTGCATATGCTATCGAATATGACTGTATTGAACCGACACAGCTGAAGCTGAGCCTGGAGTTCAAAAATATCAAAGGCCTTTTTTCGGCCGGACAAATAAACGGCAGCTCGGGTTACGAAGAAGCGGCGGCACAAGGGCTGATCGCAGGGATCAATGCTGTCAGCCTGCTGAAGGGAAGGGAGCCATTGATACTGGACAGATCGGAAGCGTATATCGGGGTGCTTATTGACGACCTGGTCACAAAGGGAACTTCGGAGCCTTACAGGATCATGACCTCCCGTTCCGAATACAGGCTGCTGCTCAGACAGGACAACGCCGACCTGAGATTGACTCCAAAGGGCTATGCGGCAGGATTGATAACAGAGATGAGATATAAGCGGTTTACCGATAAAAAAGAAAAAATCGAGGCTGAAATTGAGCGGCTCAACAATACGTATCTGCCCCCTTCTGAGGAAGTCAATGCATTTTTGACGTCATTAGGCAGCACAAATATAAAGTCCGGAATAAAAATAGCCGAACTGCTCAGACGCCCGGAAATCACATACAGATCGCTGGAGACAGTTGATCATGAAAGGCCGGAACACCTCAGAGCAGATGGCCGGAAAAAATATGATCCTGTTGCAGAACAGATAGAGATCGCAGTCAAATACGAGGGTTATATAAAAAGGCAAATGCTCCAGGTGGAGCAGTACAGGAAAATGGAAAGGAAGAGGATACCTGAGGACATCGATTATTCAGCAATACATGGCCTCAGACTCGAAGCACGGCAGAAGCTGGCGAAGCAGAGGCCTGTTTCCGTGGGCCAGGCATCACGCATATCAGGCGTGTCCCCTGCAGATATTTCTGTCCTTCTCATATATCTTGGCAGCAAGACCGAACGCAGTGCCGATTGAGACTGAACATATTGATATTGTACAAAGAGGTGGATTATGGGAGCTGAACTTGAAAAGTACCTGAAGGATGGCGCTGCTCAATATGGAATAGAGCTGGATGCAAACATGGTCAGGTCGTTTTTCGAATATAAAAGGCTGCTGCTGGAATGGAACGAGAAGATGAATCTCACTGCAATACAGGATGATAAAGAGATCATTCAAAAGCATTTTGTGGATTCTCTCAGCATAGCGCCGTATTTAAAAGGAGTCGGCAGCATTGTTGATGTCGGGACGGGAGCGGGCTTCCCTGGGATACCGCTGAAAATATCCATCCCGGACCTTGATACCGTTCTCCTCGATTCACTGGAAAAAAGGGTCGGATTCCTTGATGCCGTCATTTCTGAGCTTGGCCTGAAAGGAATAAAAACTGTTCACATGAGGGCAGAGGATGCAGGCATGTCTCCGAAATTCAGGGAGAAATTTGATGTGGTTACCGCAAGGGCGGTGGCTGCGCTGCCTGTCCTTCTGGAATACTGCCTGCCGCTTGTAGTGACCGGCGGTATTTTCATCGCAATGAAGGGCAGCGTCGAGCAGGAAGTATCCATGTCAGGAAAGGCGCTTGAAATACTCGGCGGTAAGATCGAGGAGGTAAAAGAGTTTACTTTGCCCGATACCGACATAAAAAGAAGCATTATTATTGTGAGAAAATTACGACAATCGCCGACAAAATATCCAAGGAAAGCTGGTAAACCGTCAAAAGAGCCGTTGGTATGAGTTGAGTTGTGTAATAATATATAATAATGAGGCGAACGATTTCTGTAATATAAAAAAGGATATTAAAAAAGGTGCGGCGAATAATACTTCACGTAAGCAGAAGGAAATAAATGTAAATACGTGTGGTAAATATGCCGTAAGGCGTATGGTACAACACTCTTTGGAAAAGGATGGTGCTGTATGCTGGAGAATAAGCTTCAATTTGCAAAACAGGATAAGAGAAATGATCTGAAGAATATTACCTATCTCAATATCGATATGGTAAGGCCAAACCCGTACCAGCCCCGCAAGCAGTTCAGCAAGGGCGCCCTCGAGGAGCTTTGCGAATCTATTCAGCAGTATGGTGTCATACAGCCTATTAATGTAAGAAAGATAACAAACAACAACTATGAACTCGTCGCAGGTGAACGGCGGCTGCGCGCTGCCATCATGGCCGGGCTGAAGGAAATACCCGCGATCATCATAAATATAAACGACAACGACTCAGCGGTACTTGCGCTCATTGAGAACCTTCAGAGGGAGGATCTCAATTATCTGGAGGAGGCTGAGGGATATAACAATCTCATAAACGAACATGGCCTTACTCAGGAGGAGCTTGCTCAAAAGATAGGAAAGAGCCAGTCGACTGTGGCAAATAAAATAAGGCTGCTGCGTTTATCGCCTCTTGTAAAAAAGATCCTGTCGGACAACAACCTTACAGAAAGGCATGCCAGAGCGCTTCTGAAGCTGCATGACGAGCAGCTCCAGCTAAAGGTCCTCAAGCATGTTTGTGAAAAGGGGCTGAATGTCAAGAAGACCGAGGAGCTGGTCGAGAGAGTCATAGATAAATTTCTCGGGCAAAACAAGGATAAGCCGTCTGAGAGGAGATTCACCAAGGCAATAAAGGATATAAGGATATTTGTAAACACTATCCGCCAGGCGATCGAGCTGATGAAGAAATCCGGAGTCAATGCAAAGGCTGCGCAGATCGACAGAGGCGAATATGTAGAATTCATCGTGAGAATACCAAAGGTATAATAGATGTATACACAAATTTCATATGGATTTGTGTGGACATAAATGGTTCTTATACGTTATGACCCCTGTTTTGTGCGGCTGCTGAAATGGCAGCCCTTTTTTTCTGGATTATCAGGTAAATCACAGATTCCCGTTATAGACGCTTTACGATATGGTTAATGACATTTATCTATGCGTTTAACTTATTATACGTTTTAATAACTGGACAGACATATAAAAGTTTATTAAAATATAGAAAGTATCTTTAGTAAATATGGTAAAACTTAAAATATGATATTCGGAAAGAGGTATCACTAATGGCGGACACAGAAGGATTGAACGTGCAAAGAGTCATTCCCGTTGATATAGAAGCGGAAATGAAAAAATCATTCATCGATTATGCGATGAGTGTTATAGTTGACCGTGCTCTGCCGGATGTAAGGGATGGCCTCAAACCTGTGCACAGAAGGATCCTTTACTCAATGTTTTCACAAGGGTTCACACCTGACAAGCCCTACCGTAAATGCGCAACTACCGTAGGTGACGTTCTGGGTAAATATCATCCTCACGGCGATGCGGCTGTGTATGACAGCCTTGTACGTATGGCACAGGATTTTTCGCTGAGAAACCCCCTTATAGACGGGCATGGCAACTTCGGCTCCAGGGACGGCGACCCGCCGGCTGCAATGAGGTATACTGAAGCAAGGCTTTCAAAGATATCATCTGAAATGCTTGCGGATATTAATAAGGATACGGTGGATTTCAAACCGAATTTTGACGAGCATGAGATGGAGCCTGTGGTTTTGCCGTCAAGATTCCCAAACCTGCTGGTCAACGGATCCTCAGGTATTGCTGTCGGTATGGCGACTAATATTCCGCCGCACAATCTGACAGAGGTCATCAATGGCATCATAGCTATGATCGACAATCCTCAGATAACCATAGATGAGCTGTCCAGGATCATTAAGGGACCTGATTTCCCAACTGCCGGTACGATTATTGGCAAGCAGGGAATAAGGGATGCCTTCAGGACGGGCAGAGGAAGGATCGTTATCAGGGCAAAGGCTGAGATCGAGACGATGAGCAACAACAGACAGCGCATCATCGTAAAGGATCTGCCATACCAGGTCAATAAGGCAAGACTTATTGAAAAGATAGCCGAACTGGTAAAAGAAAAAAGGATCGAAGGCATAGCGGATATAAATGATGAGTCTGACAGAAACGACGCTGTCAGGATAGTGATACTGTTAAAGAGAGATGCCAATGCCAATGTTGTTCTGAACCAGCTGTACAAGAACACACAGCTGCAGGATTCTTTCAGTGTCAATATGCTTGCGCTTGTGCAGACCGATGAGGGAAAATTCGAACCTAAGATAATCAACCTCCAGATGGCTCTGGAATATTATCTGAAGCATCAGAAGGAAGTCATTACAAGACGTACGAAATTCGAACTTGAGAAGGCAGAAGCCAGAGCGCACATTTTAGAAGGCTTGCGGATCGCCATTGATTTTCTTGATGAAGTCATCAGCATAATCAGGGGTTCCAGAACGGAAGCAATCGCCAAGCAGGGCCTGATGGACAGATTCAATCTCAGCGAAAGACAGTGCCAGGCGATCGTGGACATGAGATTGGGAAGGCTGACCGGCTTGGAAAGGGACAAGCTGGAAGCTGAATATAAGGACATAATGGATAAAATTCATTACTATAGGAATGTACTGGCGGATGAAGCGCTTCTCTTTAGCATAGTCAAGGATGAGCTGACCGTGATCAGGGACAAATACGGCGACGACAGAAGGACTGAGATCACAGCTGATCAGGATGATATCGATATCGAGGATCTGATCAAGGAAGAGGAAAGCGTTATAACCCTCACTCATTTCGGATACATCAAGAGACTGCCCTGTGATACATACAAGAGCCAGAAGAGGGGCGGAAAGGGCATAACAGCTCTCAGTACCAGGGAAGAAGACTTTGTGGAGAGACTGTTTATTACTTCCACTCACCACTACATACTCTTCTTCACCAACAAAGGAAGGGTGTACAGGCTCAAGGCATATCAGATCCCCGAAGCGGGACGCCAGGCAAAGGGTACTGCCATCGTCAACCTGCTTGAGCTTGGTGCTGACGAGAAGATATCGGCGGTCATACCTATTGCAGAATACACCGAGGGCATGTATCTGATGATGGCCACAAGGCATGGCTTTGTGAAAAAGACCGACCTTATGCAGTACGATAATATAAGGAGAGGCGGCCTGCTGGCAGTTACTCTTAGAGAAACCGATGAGCTGATAGATGTGCGCCTGACCGACGGAGAGCAGGATATCATACTTGTCACAAGCGAAGGTATGTCCATACGATTCCAGGAAAGTGACGTACGTCCTCTTGGCAGGGTATCCCAGGGAGTCAAGGGCATAACCCTCGAGGAAGAAGATTACGTTGTGGGCATGGGTACTTCCAGACCGGATACAACACTCCTTGTCGTGACCAGGAATGGCTTTGGAAAGAGAACCGAGCTGGATGAGTATAAAACACAGACAAGGGGCGGCAAGGGCATCCTGACATACAGAGTAACCGAAAAGACAGGAAGTGTGGCCGGCATCAAGCTTGTCAATGAGACCGATGAGATCATGCTGATCAGCTCCGATGGTACTATTATTAGGATGGAAGTCGGCGGCATCAGTATCCTCGGGCGTGCTACCCAAGGCGTGACGCTGATGAGGACCTCCAGCGGAAATCATGTTGTCAGTATTGCCAGGATAGAAACAGACGACAGTGATGATGACGAGGACCAGCAGTACAGTGACGATGAAATTCCACAAGGTACTGAAGAAGGCAATGGACCTGAAGGTAATGGAGATCAGGAATAGGTTCAAGCCGTGAGTTTATAAGGCCACCGCTGAAAAACTAATTACACATGGGACCGGAGCTGTTCAATCAGCTCCGGTCTTTGTATATTCGTACTGCTTTCGGTACTATTTTCGCGGCCATCAGTGAGCATTACAGACTATTCAGAGGCATATCGGAGTATAAAACAGAGATTCACGTATAAATCATGCGCATTAAGGATAAAGCTAATTAGAGCGGGTTGATGAAGGCATCATCCGGTGGTATAGTATAAAAGCTGTCCCGCGGCGGATGAAACCGCCGAACCACCTGAAAAAAGAAATAAAAAAGGTGGTTGACAAAAGCGAAACAGCGTGTTAGTATATAAAAGCTGCTCCGACGCGAGCGGCGCTCTGGACAAAGCCCTTTGCAGGGCGGAGCGAGGAGATACCGGCAATCAAATCCAATTTGATTGCGGCGGCCGAAGATCAATTTCATTGATCTCAGCTACCGACAATAAGCGAAGCTGATTGCGGCTACATGGACCTTGAAAAGTAAACAGTGAGAGACAATATGTACTTGCAGAGTAAAATCTGCAGGTGTGTAAAGGAACTCGAAAATTTCTAGAGTGATTTGATGACCGAGAAATCGGTCACAGAGAAACTTGCGAACTTTAAAGTCAGTGATAACGTAAACAAAGAGCCAAATGGCTCT
>JAEYRV010000052.1 GCA_023435305.1 Bacillota bacterium | reverse complement strand
CTGCATATCTTAGTAAATTCGGGGAGCTCGCAAAATACTCACTTCTCATTTTGTATACCGCAACGGTATATTTTAAAAATCTCTTAAAGGATTGCTGGTTGGAAATAGTTTTCATGCGTAGGCCGTGAATCGACTTGTACAGGTCATTGTTAATGATGTTGACGTATGGTAGAATAAGGTATCAATATGGTCAAAGGAGGGAATCAGATGTCTGATACCGGTGAGCTCAGACTTGCGGTTCTGATCGATGCAGAAAATGTTCCTTATAAAAATATCAAGGGTATACTTGAGGAGGTCGCGAAATATGGCACTCCTACCATAAAAAGAATATATGCCGATTGGACAAGCCCGGCAATAACAGGGTGGAAAAACTCTCTTCTGGAGAACGCTATCACGCCTATCCAGCAATATAGCTATACTTCAGGCAAAAACTCCTCCGACTCCGCCATGATAATAGATGCAATGGATATATTGTATTCGGAAAAGGTCGACGGCTTTTGCATTATTTCCAGCGACAGCGATTTTACCAGGCTGGCGACGAGGCTGCGTGAAGCGGGCATGCGAGTTATCGGCATAGGGGAGCGTAAAACTCCCAACTCATTCATAGTTGCATGTGACAAATTCATTTACATAGAAATTATCAGTATGCATGTTAAAAACAAAGTGGCCGACGCTGACGAAAACAGCAAGGAAAGCATCATTGCCCAGGAAGTTAAGCCAAGCACCCTCGAAATAGATGAGAGGCTGATCAATCTGATCGCGACCTCTGTCAATGATGTAGCGGACGAAAGCGGATGGGCGTTCCTTGGTGAGGTAGGCAATCTGATCTCGAAGAAACAGCCTGACTTTGACTCCAGAAACTATGGGTTTCCAAAGCTTACCCTTATGATAAAGAGCATCGACCGCTTTGAACTGGAATTCAGGAAGACGAGCAATTCCAGGATCAAACACATATATGTAAGGAATAAATAATCATGACGGGATCAGATATAATGGATGAAGTCTATGATCTTTATTGCAGATGTTTTCCACACCTGAAAGTTAGGTATGATGATTTCTTTGACAAATTGGGATACCGTAATACCGAGAGAATCAAGGTGTCAGAGCACGGTGAACTGGCAGGTGTCTCGCTTGTAAGCGGGAATGCAGTGTTGCTGCTTTGTGTTGACGAAAGGTTCCGAAACAAAGGGTACGGCACAGAGTTGTTGAAAAAGTCAGAAAATATGATCATAAGCAGCGGATATGACAGCATTATTCTGGGTCGGGGCAGCTCCTACCTCTTTCAGGGGGTGCCGTTTTTGGCAGACAGGGGGCCATGTCCCTTTTTTGAAAAAAGAGGGTATTCAGCTGATTGGGAAAGTGTCGATATGACTATGGAGCTGAAGGACTTTTCCATCGATAGGGTTCAGATCCCGGAATGCCCTGAGAACATTGTCTTCAGATATGCAAAGGATACAGAGAGGGGAAAGCTGCTGGATGCAGTGAATCTGATCGACCCGGACTGGTGCCGTTATTATGAGCAAACTGAGGATCATGTACTGGTGGCCGAGGAAGAAGGAGAACTGGTCGGAGCTGCTCTCGTCAGCAGAGACGGCGCTCCATTTTATACGGAAGGGTCACGGATCACCGGAGAGATCGGCTGCGTAGGTGTCGTTCCGAAAGCCAGGAAAAAAGGGATCGGCTTGAGGCTTGTTGCCATTGGAACGGATGAACTGAAGAAAATGGGAAGTGATACGGCCTATATAGGGTACACACATCTGGAGGATTGGTATGCCTCACTGGGATATAAACCATTTATGAGATTCTGGATGGGGCATAAAGTTTGATATACAGCGATGTTTTCGGAGGGGATTGTTATGGCAGATACAGCAAGGTTCAGAAGTCTGGTCGAAAAATTAGAAAGTATAATTTTTGCAGTGGATGAGGGAATCACCCATATAAGGCCGGCTCAGGACAAGTGGTCGCTGAAAGAGATAATTGGTCATCTGATCGATTCCGCATCCAATAACCATCAGCGATTTGTAAGGCTCCAGCTTGGAAATCTACAGAATTTCCCAACCTATGACAAGGACTTGTGGATTTCTGCCCAAAAATATAACCAAATGGACTGGAAGGATATCACGGCACTCTGGAGCAGCTTCAACCGCATGTTATTGAAGGTCATAGAGCATATGGATACCAATGCGCTTGGCAATGTGTGGACAATTGATGATAAGGAGCTTGCACTGGAACTTATTGTCAATGATTATTTCAGGCATTTGGAATGGCATATCGGGCACTTTGAGGAAAGACTAAGGGAGCTGACCGAAGATCGTTGAAACAAAGCGGCAGTTCATCTTAAATGTGGGATAACTGATTTGTTTTTTCTGTGAATGCAGTCATAGGAGGACATTATATGAAGTTTGCAGGAGTATGCCTCATAACGGGCGATGTACCACGTCTATCTGATTTTTACATGAAGGTTCTGGGCGTTGAGGGTGAAGGCGACAGCACGCACATGGATCTTAAGGCTCATGGAACGAGCCTTGCGATATTCTCCAATGAAGGCATGGAGGAAATGGCTCCCGGTTCAATGCAGGGCGCCGGCTTCGGCAGCTTTACCATCAACTTCGAAGTCGAAGATGTAGATGCGGAATATGAAAAAATCATTGGGATGAATATAAGTATCGTCAAACATCCGCAAACACATCCATGGGGATCCAGGTCATTCTGGTTCAGGGATCCCGATGGTAATATAGTCAACTTTTACGGCAGAGTTTAGTAAACTATGCTTCAGGTTTGATTCGGATAACAAGGCGGAAGGTGGGCCCTGCGCCCCATCTCTATACATTTTTCAAACCTTGCAGGCTGAAAGCGATTGGTGGCGGGGTTGCTGTTAAGGACGGTATGAATCTGCCGGTCAACATCAAGGAGGACACTGTATATGGACTTTAATTCTGCGGCAGCAGGCTGGGATACGGAAAGAAGAATCAAGCGGGCAAGGATCATAGCTAATGAAATAGCCGCGTCAATTAATATCAAGGATGATCATAATGCACTGGAATTCGGCTGCGGCACAGGATTGATCAGTCTGTACCTGTCTGACAGGTTCGGACACATAACTCTTGTCGACAGCTCGGAGGGCATGATCAAAGAACTGGAGCGAAAGCTTGGAGATAGTGGCATCAGCAATATATCAGCAGTATTTGCCGATATTTGCTCCAAGTCGGGAAATAATTCAACGAACTTCCGGGAAGAAACATACGATGTCATTTATTCCTCAATGGCTATGCACCATGTGAAGGATATAGAAGCGCTGCTGAATACATTTTTCAGTTTTCTGAGACCCGGGGGGAGTTTGTGTATCGTAGACCTGGATAAGGATGACGGCAGCTTTCACAGGCTTGAGGAAGGCTTCGACGGTCATAATGGCTTCGATCAGGATGAACTTGGGTCGATGCTGGCGGATTCGGGCTTTACAGGGGTTTCTTCCAGAATATTTTATCGGGATAAAAAACAGATCGGTGAAGATGAGGTTCCATACTCACTTTTTATTATGACAGGGACAAAATAAGGCTGCGCAACATTTTCATCTTTCATCCTGAAGTTTCCGTGTATTTCTTTTTCTTTACTAAAAGAGAGGAGCATTAATATGTTGAATCAAAAAAATACTGAGCAGGTAGATATCGTGCAACACAATAAAGAGGCATGGATCATAGAATCTGAGAAGGGCAACAAATGGACCATGCCTGTGGATGAGCGGACCATAGAAGAGGCACGGAAGGGGAACTGGAGCATTGTTCTTACTCCGACAAAGCCTGTGCCTTCGGACTGGTTTCCAAAGCTCAATGGGATAAAGCTGTTATGTCTGGCGTCGGGCGGTGGTCAGCAAGGACCTGTATTTGCTGCGGCAGGAGCTGAGGTCACGGTATTTGATAATTGCCCATCCCAGCTTGAGAAGGATCGGCTTGTTGCTGAAAGAGACGGACTTGAAATCAGGACGGTCCAGGGAGATATGCGTGATTTGTCGGTTTTTGAGGATGAGAGCTTCGATCTGATATTCCATCCGGTTTCAAACTGCTTCATTGATGATGTCAACAGCGTCTGGAGGGAGTGCTACAGGGTTCTGAAAAAGGGGGGAGTGCTGCTTGCCGGCTTTGGTAATCCACTCATCTATATATTCGATATGGAACAGTGGGACAAAAATCAAAAGCTCGAAGTAAAGTACAGTATCCCTTATTCCGACACGGACCAATTGCCTGCGGATCAGCTGGAGAGCAGGATAAAGAACAAGGAAACACTCGAGTTCGGGCATTCCCTCGAAGACCAGATAGGAGGCCAGATCAAAGCGGGCTTTGTTATCGCAGGCTTCTATGAGGATACCACCGGGGGAGACCTTCTTGACCCGCATATTAGTACTATGATTGCAACTAGGGCTATAAAGCTGTGACAATAATGTGACAGCAACAAAACATTGATTGCAACGAGGACTATAAAGCTGTGACAATAATGTGACAGCAATAAAACATTGACATTGATTCGTATAGTGAGCTGAGTTTTGTGTTGTACTGAGACTTAATCGGAGGATAGTAAATGAGCATCACTAAAAACAAGTCAATAATAACACTGCTTATTTTGACAGCTTTGGTTTCCTGGCTTTTTTCGGCATGCAGCAATTCGGCCGGCAGCACACCAGTGAATACCGATGCAAACACAGCTTTGGATAATGCAGAGCAGGTAACAACTGCGGACCAGGTGGGACAGACGGATCAGGCGGGACAGACGGATCAGGCGGGACAGACGACTGCTATGACTAAAATCAACATACCAGATTCTGATCTGCAGGACATTAACGGAGCCGTGTTCAGCTCAAAGGGCAGGCTGTATGTTTTCGATGTAGAGGAAGGTTCTTTGAATGAGGTCGATAAACCTTCAGGCAAAAAGAACTTTATAGGTCTTTCTCCGGATAGATCCATGGCTGCCTGGTCGTATTCCTTTCAGACTCCGGACGTGTTTTCGACAGCCAGAAAAATCGGTGTTTATAATATTGTGTCTGGAAAGACCACTGAACTTGTACTGGACGATTATGTGAGCCAGATAATGAGTATATCCTGGACATCCGACAAAACTATAATGGCTGTGGGGCATCTGAACCCATCAACAGAAATGTACCAGGCATTTGATGCCGTTACCGGCAGGACCTTGTTTGTTAAGCCTGTCGGAAGGCTGTATGATATCTCGTCAAACGGAAACAGGATCATGTATTACTTCACTCCGCATTTCTCAGATATGATGCCTCCCCATATAATGATCTCGGAGAATGATCCGGATGATATTTCAGGAGCCAATTATTTTGATGAGCCAGTTTACAAGCTGGAATCGCTGGAGGATGAAATAAAGCATGCATGCTTTTTTGGAGATGATAGGCTGGTTTTTCTGGAATACAGATCAGGAGTTTATTTGCTGAAATTTGCTGAGATCAGAGAAAATTCTATAGATGTAGTGAGCGGGTTTGAGTTATCAAATGTCAAATTTGACCCGGCTCGTATTTTGAGCATGGAGTACATGGCTGACCGTTCCGAATTGTATATTGTGAGCAGTGACGCCGATGATGCAGAACCGGGCTCTTTAAGCATCAATCTTCATGTGCTGGGTATACAGAATAGTGAAATAATCAATGAGGAAATTATACCAACCGGATTTAATGCTGATCAATCATATGATATCAGTATAAATGCTGTTGGGGATCATATTTACATCAATTGTACACTCAAATCGGCAGACAAGGTATTCAGGAGGACTTTCAGGATCGAGAGCGGGAAGCTTGTTCAGACGTCATCCTCAGAAATACCGCACAAAACTGCTGAAGCGCTGAAAAAGGCAGTAAATAAGCTGCTTGGAGGTAATGAGGATATAGTTATCGATCAGATGGAACTGTTTTAAAATATATTGATGTGAGGCTTAAAGGAGCAAATGTTGAGGCTATATATAACACGGCATGGTGAAACTATCTGGAATACACAGAAAAGGATGCAGGGCCACAAGGATTCAGAACTGACCGAGAAGGGAAGGCAGCAGGCAGCCCAGCTTGGTAAATCACTTGAGACGGTCGGGTTTGAAGCGGTATATTCAAGCTCTAGCGGAAGGACGATTCAGACATCACAACTTATCACAGGAATAAGGAATATACCTGTGATACCCATGGACAGCCTGAGGGAAATAAATCTGGGAAAATGGGAGGGTATGTCGGTCACTGATGCCGAGAGAGATTATCCTGAGGAGTACAGGAACTTTTGGGAATTTCCCCATTTGTATGAACCCATCGGAGGAGAGAGGTTTTCAGATGTGACAGACCGGCTGGACAGTGCACTCAGATATATTGCTGAACGCCATGATAATGGAAATGTTATGGTCGTGACCCATGCTGTCTCATTGAAGCTCATCACACTGATGGTTGAACAAAAGGAACTGAAGGATCTGTGGAGTGGAGCATATATGCATCCCACAAGCCTCAGTATAATCGAGTATGGGAATGACGGCTGGACGGCCGTAAAGTGGGGAGATACCTCGCATTATGACCTCGCTGTGGAATAGGCGGATGAGATTGGTATGGGCGGTTGAGCTGGATTAGGCGGTTGAGCTGGTATGCGCGGTTGAGCTAGATTAGGCGGTTGAGCTAGATTATGCGGTTGAGCTAGATTATGCGGTTGAGCTGGTATGGACGATTGAGCTAGATTAGGCGGTAATTTTGTACACGTGGCATTAGATTTTTTATGAAAGGCATTTTGCTATGATTTTATGTTTCGGAGACAGTATAACTGAGGGCAGACCTGGTGTAACCTATCTTAAATATGTCAAATCGCGAAAGCAGTACAAGAACTTCGGCCTCGGAGGAGATACACTGATCGGGATGACTAAAAGGCTTGCCAGCGCTATTGATGATCCGAAGTACAGCGATGTCAGGACTGTTGTTATTGGTATCGGCACCAACGATGTACTGCACCCATTCCTGAAGACTTACGCCAGAACATGGAGCAGGATCGTTGACGGGCTTGCGTTCAGAGGAAGCGTGCCGTGCGGAGATGAAGCCGAATTCGGGGAGCGTTACGAAAATTTGCTGAAAATGCTGAAGCAGGCTGGGAAAGAGCCTGTCATATTCGGAATACCGCTGCTTGAGACAGATATACCTGAGCTGAATCAAAAGGCTGTTGAATACAACGAGATAATAATTAGGCTATGTGAAAAATTTTCTCTGACATACATCGATATCATGGGCTTCCAGAGAGAAATAAAAGTCAGGCAGAACAACACCGGCACCCACTTTTTCTCAAAAAATGTGTTTGAACCTGTGATCCTGGCGATCTTGACCACTTACCTGCCATTTACTGATGAGGTGAGCAGAAAGAGAGGCCTTGCCGTCTCGGTCGACGGTGTCCACATGAACACGGCCTCTGCCAGAGGGCTTGCAGGGCTAATCGATAAGGCAATCATGAACGATAACGCAGCCATGAGCGATAAGGCAGCTATGAGCGATAAGGCAGTTCAACGCAGGACGTAATGTTAGCTTGTGTTGGAGAGTCCTATATCGTAGTTGATACTGGAGCGGCTGTAATGTTATTTTATTTTGGAGTGCAGTGCACAAATTTTGGAGTTGTGGGGAGCATAGGCTGTTTGTGAGTTTCCATAACTCTGCAATATCCGTATTATGTGCCCTGTGTATAGACCATATTCAATAAACTCAATGACATCATC
>JAEYRV010000035.1 GCA_023435305.1 Bacillota bacterium | reverse complement strand
TGATATGATAGCAAATATGTATAACTAGGGCTGGGATGACCCGAAGTCACGCTTGTGGAGACAGTAGGTTACGACCTCGATGAAGCAAGAATCCCCCAACTTCAAATCGCTCGCGATTAAGTGGGGGAGATTCAAATAACTAAAAGACTTTAAAGGAGTGTTGTGAATGTCTAAAGACTGTATGAATGAAAAAATCAGGTGCTCTTGGGCCGGGAACATCCCCATATACATAGATTATCATGATAACGAATGGGGACGGCCCGTACATGATGATGTCAAGCTGTTTGAGATGCTGATCCTGGAAGGTATGCAGGCAGGACTTGCATGGATAACCGTGCTCAATAAGAGAGAGGCATTCAGGCAGGCGTTTGATGGATTTGACCCCAATAAGGTTGCTGTATACGGCGATGAAAAAATCCAGGAATTAATGGCAAACGAAAAAATAATAAGGAACCGCCTGAAAATAAATGCGGCTGTGGGTAATGCCAAGGCGTTTTTGCAGATTGTAAAAGAATACGGCAGCTTCGACAAGTTTATATGGGCGTACGTTGATAATGCACCTATTACAGGCCATTGGGAAAAGATGGAGGATCTGCCCGCAAAAACTCCTCTTTCCGATAAGATAAGCAAGGATTTGAAAAAAATGGGGTTTAATTTCGTCGGATCGACAATTATCTATTCATTCCTGCAGGCTATTGGAATGGTCAATGACCATGTCACAGGGTGTTTTGTCTATCAGGAGATAATGAGATGAAATGTTAAATAGTTTTTGTTTATAAATGATATCTTTGTGGTAAATATAGTTATGCGGATAACGTATATGATTTTTTGCAAATTATAAGCATAGCTGCTGGATAGGAGGTATGAGCATGCAGAAGGAAACCAAATCTCTGACGGTCAATGGTATGTCATGCAGTCATTGTGAGAATAGTATCAAAAGGGCTGTTGGGATACTAGTCGGTGTAGACAGCGTCAGTGTGAACCTGAGAAGTAAAAAGGTCAATGTCGAGTATGATCCGGCAAAGGTAAGCCTGGCTGCCATTGCTGAGGCCATAAAAGAACAGGGCTATGACGTGCAGTAATATGTATATACCGGCAGAGGCCGTTGAAAGGTGATGAGCCTTGATAGCGGCCTTTTTTGCTGTCTGCCTTCAGGGAGCATATCACAACATCTGAAAGGAACGACCGGAGGAAGCAATGACGCGTGGAGAAAAAAGAATACTCGTAGTCGAGGATGAAGTAAAAATCGCAGAAGTGGTAAAATCATATCTTGAGGGCAGCGGATATCAGGTCTGTGTTGCTTTGACCGGAAAGGATGCGCTTGAGGAATTTGAACGTTGCAGTCCGTCGCTTGTGATCCTCGATCTCATGCTCCCTGATATATCTGGGGAAGAAATATGCAGCATCATCAGGAAGAGATCCAGAGTGCCTATAATAATGCTGACAGCGAGGATAGAAGAGGAAGATATATTGAGAGGACTAAACATAGGCGCCGACGATTATGTTACAAAGCCTTTCAGCCCAAGGCAGCTGGTTGCCAGAGTCAACGCCGTGCTGCGCAGATCTGATGAAGCGGCGGTTCCGCTTTCGGACATCATCACCTTCGACAATAATCAGCTTGTTATCGACATTTTACAGCATCAGATAAAACGTAACGGAGAAATAGTCAATCTGACACCGAATGAATACAAGCTGCTTATCATTATGGCAAAATACCCTGACAAGACCTTTACCCGTGAAGAGCTGATAACTATGGCGCTTGGCGAGGATTATGACGGGTATGACAGGACCGTTGACACTCATATTAAAAATATCAGGCAGAAGATAGAGCCTGATCCAAGAAATCCACGGTTTATCCTCACAGTTCACGGTGTAGGATACCGATTCGGAGGGGGTGACAGCCGATGAAGCTTAGTCTGAGAACCCGGCTGTCCCTGTCTTTTATTTCGATAACACTGGTATGTGTACTGTTGATAACAGTACTGACCAACCTGATGCTCGACAGGCATTTCAAGGATTATATCAAACAAAACCAGGCCCGTAAGAATAATGACATTGTGATGCTGCTTGGCCGGCAGTACATACCTGATTTGGAGGCTGAGTCAGGTGCAGAGGGGAATCCGGAGGACCGGAGGCCGCAAAGCAGCTGGAACACAGACGCGATAGAGGACATATGCATCAATTCTCTTGAACAGGGTATGATCATTAAGTTGACCGATCTGGACAAGAATGTGATATGGGATGCGAGGCTTCATGATAATGAACGTTGTCAGGATATGATAAGTCATATGGAACATAACATGAAGAGCAGGTATCCCAACTGGAACGGCGGATATGTAGTGGATTCCTACCCGGTCAGCTATGGGCTGAAAGCTGTCGGAACGGTTGAGATCGGCTATTATGGACCATTTTATTATACGGACGATGACCTTGCATTCATAAATAAGATGAATGGCCTGCTTGCAATCGCTGCACTCTTTTCACTCATTCTTTCGCTGATCATTGCTTCGCTTATAGCCGGAAGGATCAGCACTCCTATATCAAGGGTGACGGCTACTGCTGAAATGATCTCTAAAGGGTATTTCGGTGACAGAGCAGATGAAAAAACAAATACAAAGGAGATCTCACAGCTGACTGAAACCATCAATAACCTTGCCGAGACACTGGAAAACCAGGAAGCCCTGAGAAAGAGAATGACAGCGGATGTCGCGCATGAGCTGAGGACACCGCTTGCAACTCTGCAGAGCCATATGGAGGCTATGATCGATGGGATATGGGAACCTGATACAGAGAGGCTCCAAAGCTGTCACGACGAGATCCTGAGGATAAACAGGCTCGTGGGCGATCTGGAGAAGCTGGCCAGGTACGAAAATGAGAATCTGATCCTGATAAAGACTGAGTTTGATATTATGGAGCTTGTCAGACAGATACAGAATAATTTCCAGGCAGATTTTATTAATAAAAATATTGAATTGCGGTTAACTGGTGAAAGTGAAATTGTTTTTGCCGATAGGGATAAAATCAGTCAGGTATTTGTCAACCTGTTATCAAATGCTTATAAATATACTCCTCCGGGCGGCAGCGTGGAAGTGACAATAAACGGCTCAAAGGATACTGTTGAGATATGCATAAAGGATACCGGGTACGGAATACATCACGAGGATCTGCCCCATATTTTCGAGCGCTTTTACAGAGCGGACAGGTCACGGAACAGACAGACCGGCGGCGCCGGTATCGGTCTTGCTATCACGAAGGCGATCATTGATGCGCATAAGGGGAGCATACAGGTAAAGAGCGAGGTAAATGCGGGAACAGAGTTCAGGATCATCCTGCCTCGTTGAAACTCTGCTCCTTTTTTTGAATGGATATGTTATAATAACCATAATTATGTAAAAGGGAAGTGCTGTTTTGAAAAGGATATTTACTTGTGTTTTGTGTATTGTGTTACTGTTATCGGGCTGTGGAGTTGAAATTAAACATACCGGTAATGATGTACCCAGCAGTGATACTGCCAGTTTGGATATAGGGCAGTATGACGGTGAATGGTATGGCGAGAATTATGTAGAGTCGGTATATGTTGATACAGGAGACATAATATATGAGTTCGGTGTTATGCTAGCCTTGGACACTAAGAACAGCAAAGTCGCCATATATGACATTTCTTCTTCTGAACCCAGTAGAATAGCAGCAGTAGATGTAGAATATGAAATTAAGGGTTCAAAAGCCGGGTTCAAATTCGACGATGATGGATGGGGCAATGCAGGCCATGGAACCATCACATTTGGCAGCGATGAGCTGGAAGTCGACATAATACTGGACAGCGAGCCGGGAGGAAACTGGAAAATATTCGAGGGGAAAACGGTCTTAACCAGAAAGAAGTTTGTTAAAGAGGTAAGCGATGAAAACATTGGCGAGGTTGAATATTCAGGAGATGAAACAGCTGCCGATGACGGCGGTATGGATATAAGGTTTGACAGCACTTCATTTGATCTCGACAGGCCGGTGGATTTTAAGGATCTTGTCAATCTGACCGCTGATGAACTGGGCATACTCAGAAACGCTATATATGCAAGGTATGGGTATATATTCAAGACAAAGAAGTACGCTGACTATTTCTCCGGATTCGATTGGTACAGTCCATCATCGGAGGATGTAAACAGCAAGCTCACTGAAAACGACAAATCAAATATAGCTCTGATACAGAAGGTGGAGAGATTCAACGAAAAGAATGTGAAGCCGGGTGAAGAGGAAAAGAAGCTGATAGGCTTTTGGAATTGCGGTGCAGGCGTAGCTGCCGGTTACAGCAATGCTTACAGATTCTATGAGGATGGCACTTACAAATTCAATAACAGTCAGATGGTCATGGACGAAAGAAATGTAGCACATGCCGGAAAATGGTTTGTACTCGATGGGTATCTTTACCTGCGGATGGAGAGGGAAGGCGTGTTGGTTGGAGGAGAGCTTGTTGATGCCGAACACCCTGGTTCCGCGACTGAAAAGGAAATCGTTGGCGCCAGCTATACCGTTCGGCCGCTGGATTCCTTCAAGACTGTTGTACTCAGACTTGATTTTGATTCGAACAAGATTGAAAAGGATAATAATTCCAACGGCGTTGTTATAGGTACTTTGGACTTTTATAAATTGAGTACTGGTCCGGATGATATATATGATGGACTGGATGTTTAGAAAAGTGCATTAATACTTTTTAATGTATATGGGGGCAAATATGGTCGATATTATTCAAGCCGGACTATTCATTGCTGTATTGGCAATAGCATTTCTGCTGGCAACCGGTAAACTGCATGCCAGGATCTCAAACGTGACAGTCATATTATTCGTACCAACTTTTATCATGGGTTTCATACTTTATTTTATTGGTTATATACCGGATGAAGGTATTCTATCCGAATATGCAAATTCAGTGATGAGAGCGCTGTTCAGCACCGTGCGGATGTTTATCATGGAGGATGATTATAGTGTCATTGCAGAACTGAACAACAGCGAGATCGTAACCGGTAGCGGGTTCAGGATGCTGTTCTGGTTATGCCAGACAGTGGCGGTCCTAATATCGGCCAGTACTGTGATGTCTGTGTTCGGTAAAAAGCTGTCCACCAGCATTCGTTTGTGGATCGGCACTAAGAAGGACACATATGTTATCTTCGGAGTGAACAGCAAGTCATTGATATTTGCCAAAGATATAGCAGCGAAGAACAAGAGGATAGTTTTTATTGATGAAGCCGTCGATCCTGTCAATACAGCACAAATCGAAGATATTGGCTGCATGTACCTGGAAATGCCTGTGTTTTCAGATGCGACCATCAATAAAAAGGCCCTTGTGAAGGTTGGACTCGCTGGGAAAAGCATACTGTCAGGCCATATGACTTTGCTTGTATTTACGGATGATGAAATATCCAATTACAAGCTGGCAGCAGGCATAATGGAGTATCTGAAGGCGGAAGGCTTCCCTGCTGACAGGCTTAAAGGCGTATATGTAAAGTCCAATGCGGATGTCATAACCGAAAGGATAGAGGACGTTGCACGCAAGCTGAAATGCAGCATCAGTTTTTTCAGCGAGCCGGACCTGACATCAAGGGAATTCATTATGAAATGCCCGATCTACAAGCTGGTCGAGTTCGATAAAGCAAGAGCTACGGTCAAAAACAAGAAAACCATTACGATAATGCTTCTGGGATTTGGAAGCATTGGCCGGCAGATGCTCAGGAAGATTTTCAGCAGCTCACAGTTCGTCGGCTGTAAATTTCATGCAGTGGTCGTCGACAAAAGGGTCAGTGAACTCGAAGGAGAATTCAAAGGATGTTACCCATCCATGTTTGACAGTGAACTGTCAAATGCAGATATCAGGTTTGTGAATGCAGATGTCAGCAGTACAAGCTTTTACTCTGTGCTGGATGAGTATATCGACAGATCGCGGAATTCGGCAGAGGAGTCCGTTGATCTTATTATTTCAGCGCTTGGAGATGATCTGGTCAATATTCAGACGGTGTCCAACATAAAAAAGTATACCGACAGGGCGGGATTGACGCACAAGCCTTTATATGCGCTGGATATCGCAGGAGAGAACAATGATCTGTACAGAAATGAAGAAGTGGACGGAGACGATATAATCATATTCGGCTATCATAAAAACATTTATACCGGCGATATCATTCTCAATGAAAAAATGGACCTGATGGCAAAGTCAGTGGACAAGCATTACGGCGGCACGGACTGGGCCGGATTGTCGGTGCACCTGAAGAATTCCAACAGAGCGGCTGCAGAGTATATCGAGGCGTTTATGCATATTGTGGGCTATGAACTCAAAAAGACCAAGGGGGCAATACCGGATACGGCTGTCAGCGAGAGTGAATATCACGCATTGCTTGAGTCAAATGGCGAACTGTTCGATAATCTGGCAATGACCGAGCAGCTTCGATGGAATGCGTTCCACATATCCACCGGCTGGATCACAAAGCCCATTGAGGAAGTCAAACGCTACGAGGACCGAAAGGATGAAAGAATAAAGGCCCATGCCTGCCTGATACCCCATCACAGGCTCGAATGGCTGGAAGGCGCAATGAAGGAGATCGTCGCGGCCGGCACATCCGGCGAAGAGCGGGACAGGCTGATCAAAAAGTGCAATTTCCGTGAACTGGACAGAAATAATGTAAAAAATATTTTCGATATCATCGACCAATACAATGCGGGAAATACGGCCGGGGAGAAGCTGTATGTCGTGAAAAAGGAACAGCTCGGGCCGGATGCATGATATGGCAGGATGCATGATATGGTCGGATGTTCAGTATGGCAGGATATTCGGCACTTGGCTGAGGGAAATCAGTCTGCTCATATGCCGAGCAGACTGAAATGCATATAATCCTTGCCGTTTGGCCATTTCATGTCGGGACTCCAATGCCAGCCGTATTTATTGAAGGCGCGGACAACGTCTCCGCCGGGCTTTATCGAGTATGGATTTTCTCCGGGCTTCCAGAAGGAACCGGCAGATATTTTACCATTGCTGAGCAGAAAGTAGTTTTCATTTGGGTTTATATCGATGGCTGTACCATTGGAATGCTGCGATTTTCCGTCTCTGTAGGAATAAGCGCTAATGTTCTTGATTGGGAATTTTTCTTTCCCGTTATATATCTCCTCAAAAATACTTTTCACGTCGTCGGCAACGTTCTTATTTACAGTCAGTGTCCTCGAAGCTGTGATCTTCTCGCCTGATTTATTCAGATCCCACACCTTTACTGTTACCTGGATCATGTTCTGATCTGCTGCCGCTTTGCTGCCGAATTGGCTCATTTCAGGGTTGCCGGTGATCAGTTCATTTAAATTTCTCCATGGGTAAAGTGAAAAATCCTTTTTCATCGAGAATATTGAAGGCTTGCCTTCACTGTCTACCGGAATGACCTGGAGAGCGGAGCGGACCGTGCGGCTTTCATTGCCGAATATGCTGCCGTACAGGCTCTCTGGAGAACCCTCGCTCATATCCAGATAATTGCTGTTGACTCGTGTCGAGTAGGCAGGCTCTCCATCATTAAAGACAGTGATATCATAGGCCGCGGCCGCGGGTATTTCGTTCCAGTTCAGGAGGGCGTCATATTTGCTGTATGATAAGGAGATATATATAGCTGCCGGGGCAGGAATGACGCATTCATCAATTCCTATTTCCTTCAGCTTCGATACGTCGTTATATGCCAGGACATTCAGGGACATGATCGCAGCCTGCTCGCGGGTTATATTACCCTTTGGAACCAGGCTGCCCCCTCCCATGCCTGTTATCAGGCCTGATGAGTATACATCGGCCATGCTGGCCTTTGCCCAGTCTGATACTTCGTCGCTGTCGGCCGAGTACTTGTTCAGTAGGCGGTCAGCTTGCCATTCGTCCATTGGAGAGGCATATGCAAGAGTTCCGTCCTGCGTTTCATATACAAAAGTTGGTTCCTGGTACCACCAATCATAGTATTCACGTCTGCGTCCGTTATAACCGCCGCGGTCAAACATATATCCGCCGTTGCCATAATCGCCGTTGTCATAGCCATCGTTATTATAACCGCCGCTGCCATATCCGCTGCTGTTGTCGCCATCGTTACCATAGCCCCCGTTGTCATATCCGTTGCGGTCTGCTTCCTTATAGACTTCTGTTGCAGTATGCTCAAAAAGCATTCTGATCCTCGATAGCACGACCGAAGCCATTTCTCTTGTCAAAGGCTCATCAGGACCGAAAATGCCCGGGGCTGTTCCTTGCGTCAATCCAAGCTTATATGCATATTCGGCAGATGTATCCTGCGTGTCAGTGAAATGATAAGGTTCGGAGATTTCAGGCAATTTAACTCCATAGAGTCGGCATGTATTGATGATCAGTTCAAAGAAATCTCTGCGGGTGATGTTTCCATTGTAGGGCATGCTGTCAAAGCCTGCCGGTATTATGCCGGCTTTGTTGCATATGCTTACTTTTTCTGCGGCCCATGTGCTGGGCGTGTATGATGTTTCAGCCCATGATATTGTTGGAACGGATATAAGCACTATCATTGATATAATTGATGCTGCGGCCAGACTGCGTATTTTGGCTCTTATTACCATATTACCTCCGATTGACTGCAATACAGGTTTTTGTAACCTTATAATATATTTCGAAAGATATTGTCGATTTTTTAGGGGGATAACACAATTGTAATATAGCAGCTTGAGTTTTATCAATATGTTGAAAATTAATATAATCATTCTTGGCAATTGATACTGGGATAATGTCATATATAATGACATTATGAGGGGGGGATGTATATGCCAGCGAAATTTCGAAATTATACGCAGCAGGCTGGAATTACTGAGGATTACCACAAAGTCAGGAACTTTTTTATGAGATTAGGGTATGCTGAATTCACATATACCAGATGGGACTGGATGGCGACTCATGGTTATCTCGATAAGTCCGCTGTGGGGCGGATGGGGCTGTGGGAAGACGAGTGTGAAATAGTTGGAGTCTCGATTTTTGACTGCCAGCTGGGGCAGGCGTTTTGCATGGCTCTGCCGGGGTACGAATACCTGAAGGAGGAGATGCTGCAGTATGCAGCAGAGAACCTGTCCAAGGACGGCGAATTCGGTATAACCATTGCCGATACAGATGTGGCTTTTCAGGATATTGCTGCCAGACATGGATTTATTGCAACAGAGCAAAAGGAGAACGATGCGGTTTTCCATATTGATGTGACATCAACGGCATATTCACTGCCGGAGGGTTTCAAAATCACTTCAATGAAAGATACGTATGACCTGAGTCAATACAGGCGTATATTATGGAAAGGCTTCAATCATGAACTGGACGGGGAAGGCGAGTTTACATTTACAGCTGAGGATGAGCAGGGAGCAAGGGAAGAGATGGAACGCCCTAATGTCGATCTTGATCTGAAAGTGGCTGTAGTTGCGCCTGATGGTAATTTCGCTTCCTATTGCGGTATGTGGTACGATCCCGAAGCAGGGTTTGCGGTAGTAGAGCCGGTGGCAACAGATCCGGCTTACAGGCGGATGGGCCTTGGAAAGGCTGCTGTTCTAGAAGGGATAAGGCGGGTTGGAGAGCTTGGTGCCAAAAAAGCTTTTGTCGGGTCTTCGCAGCAGTTTTATTACAGTATCGGATTCCGGCCATACGCCACTGCTACCATATGGAAAAAGCGTGAGTGAGAAGAAAAATCCAGGGAATGTGTGAATACAGTAGTGTGAGTGAATAAATTTTGGTTTTTCGGGACTGCAGTGTGCAAAAACCTCGTTATCTGGGCGCATGGAGTTTACATAACTCAATAACCAGCCTATAATCATTGAATACTCTCAATAAAATCAATGAAATTGTGCCCAGACGACCCGCTTTTTGCACACTCCCCCTATTGCCCATTAGTAATGTCCAAGTTTCGTCCGTTGTGGATTGAATCCAGAGTAGGAGATAGTCATATACAATCACCTAGGTGAACAAGATTTCAGGCAATGTGGGGGTGCAGATTGAAACAGTTGACTTTTTGCACACCCGCCTCATTATTGCCATGGCAAATCGGTAACCGCCACATGTAGAGGTCAGATCGTCTGAAAAGTATTTTCTCGAAAGGTATTTAAATATTTCTGAAAACATTAAGGGCACTACTCGTTTTTGCAGCTTTTGGACAAAACCATGTTCTTGAAAGCCTGTTTTATAGTCCAATGGGCCAATTTCATAGACAGTGAACAATAAGAATGAGAACTTTTCTCATTAATGTCGTACAAAAGCTGAAAAAGTGAGTAGTGCCCTCTGTTTTTACCATCCATCCTAGTTTCTGTTTTCAAATGAGTGGAATCTGAATCGTTGTTATAGAAACAGGTATGGCAAGTTCTTTGAAATATCCGTATAGCTTGCTGCCTAAAGGATAATCAAGAGCATTGTCTATGAAAAAAACTCTGTCGGGCATATAATATTTCATATGATTATTATGATACTATTTTTATGAATTATTAATGAAATGTGGTACAAAACCAAAGCACCTTTTAAATGCTGCAAACGAAAAATTTTCTTTAAAAGAAGTGTTATAATTGAACCTTTTTTACCCTATTGGACACTTAATATATGGTGCACCAAACAGGAGGACCTGCAATGATAGATACTGAATTGATAAAGCGTTGCCAGAAGGGCGATTGCGAAGCCTTTGACGCCTTGTACAAAACTACCTACAAAAAGACGGTATGGACGGCTTATCTGGCATGCGGAAGTATGGACAGGGCGGAGGATATTGTTCAGGAGACCTTTTATGAATGCTTCAGGGATATATCTAAACTCAAGGACCCTAAGCTGTTCCAGGCATGGTTTAACCGAATACTGATAAGGAAATGCCAAAAACAGCTGAGGAAGAAGTATGCTGTAAAAAGTCTCGATGAAGAAAATGTACCTGAACAGGCCGATGATGTCAATGTTGCCGACATAGCTGAATCAAACCAGACAAACCGCAGGATAAGGGAAGCGGTGTGCGGATTGCGTGCTCCGTTCAGGACTACTATTATACTGTATTATTACCAGGAATTGAGTATATGTGAAATAGCAAAAACAATGAACTGCCTGCAGGGAACGGTAAAGTCCCGCTTGTATTATGCAAAACAAAAGCTCGGCAGAGAACTTGCCGGTGAATTCATGTATGACGGTGAGCGCAGGTTTAAGGGTAGATCAAAGGAGGGAACTGTGTTATGAAGTATGATGAAGTATTTGACAAAAAAATCAAGTCAGCATTGGCTTTTGATGAGAAAATGCTGGATATAAATTACGAACCGTTAAAAGCTGCAAAAAACAGGTTAAAATCAACCAATAATACTATGCTCAGAGGTAAACTGAAAGTTTCAATTGTTTTTGCGCTTGTGTTCATAATAGCCTGTGGCTTCCTGGGTGTTAATGCATTGCAAAGGATGCGTACGGATAAAATAGATTATCCTTTTTTCAATGATACGGCAGTCATTGGAAAATGGGAAAGTGTTGACTTTGTTGTAAGCATGGACGATTTTGTGCCGGGTCAAAGACAGACGGCTTTGGATGGGCCGTATCTAAAGGAACTGGCATTTGCTAAAGACGGAAGGCTCCTCTCGGCATTAAGTGAGGGGAATGGCGTACTTGCTGAAACTAAAGGTATAGTTTGGACCAAAGGGTTCATAATCGACCAGCGGTATAAGACGGCGATGGAATACGAAATAAGGGAAATCGATGGCAGTACCTACATGTTTATGCAATGGAAAAACGGAGACTATGTTTATCGTGGGACAGATCCCAGGTACTATGTGTTGAAGAAAGTCGACGACAGCGATTACAGCGGATACGAATGCACTGTGAGGGTGACCGATAATACGGATTACCCGTTTGTGAATGATCCCGGTGTGTTTGGTAAATGGCAGTGCGTTGATTGCGTAATGAAGATTGATTCGTTTGATCCACAAAATAAATTCTGGGGGCCTGATGTTTCCTTTATGACTCTTGATTTTATTGAAGGTGGAAAGCTCACAGGGACTATGGCTCAGGATGGATCAGAAAAGACTTTAAGCTGGACAAAGGGTCTTATCCTGGATGAGGCAGACAAAACTGCCAGTGAATATTTAATTGAGGAAATCGATGGTACGACTTATATGTTCTATAGGCTGAAGGGTTATGACTATACGGTCAGGGGCGTTGCTCCATATTATCTTGTCTTTAAAAGAAGCGAATATAACTAGCATAAGCACGAATCTACGACCTTAATAACGAGGCGAAAAATGGACCACCGCCGCTCCTGGAGGCTCTTTTGCTTTCGCAAAAAGCCCTGGTGGCGGGTTGTGGAATAATTTTGAGACAAGAAATCGCACCATAAAACGACTTAAGAATTTTTCATCTGAGAAGGTCTGAGAAAAAAATTTTAAAAACCTATTGTATATGATCAAAAATATGGTTATAATAAATGACAATTAATTCAATTAAACAATGCGATGACGAAGAGAGTACATGCAATGCCGATCCAAAGCGAGCGGGGGAGGGTGAAAGCTCCGCATGAGGCCTGTATCGAAGAACCCTTCAGAGCATCCAACCAAAATCATTTGAGAGTAGGCTTGGACGGTTTTCCACCGATAAAGGGAATAGGTATCGACAGATCTGATATCGAACCGCATCTGGGAATGCAGATCAGGTCCGTACCGAAAAGAGGTGAGCTTTAAGGCTAACCAGGGTGGTACCGCGGAATATGAATAATGTCCCGTCCCTGTACAATTAATTTGTATGGAGACGGGATTTTTTATTTGCATTAAAACAAAAAACGAGAGAAGGAGGAGTGTCGTATGAAAAGATCGTATGTTGCAGATGTAATCAAAAAGGATATTGATCAAGTGCTTGTTAAGGGATGGGTGCACAACATAAATTGCATGGGCAAGGTAGCTTTTGTGCAGCTGAGAGACAAAACGGGAATAATCCAGATCGTCGCCGATGGGTCTGCTGTCAGGGATCTGAGGCTTGAAATGTGTATTGAAGCAGCTGGGGTGAAAGTAATAAACGACAAGGCTCCTTCCGGAGTCGAAATACATGCAGAGTCTATTGATGTCATAGGAAAGGCATATTATGATATGCTGCCGTTTGAGGTAAACAAGGGCAAGCTCAAAGCGTCGCTGGAAACACAGCTCGATTACAGAACCATCAGCATGAGATCGCCCAGAATAAGAGCTATATTCAAGATACAGCAGGAAATAGAGGAAGCCTTTAAGAACTATCTCAGAGAGAACGGATTCTCTCAGATACATTCGCCTAAAATCATCAGTTCAGCTACCGAAGGCGGCTCAGAAATGTTCACGGTTGATTTCTTCGGAAGAAGAGCTTTCCTGGCGCAGAGTCCCCAGTTCTATAAGCAGATGATGGTGGGAGCGGGCTTTGAGAGAGTATTTGAGGTCGGGCATGCGTACAGGGCTGAGCTTCACAATACCTGGAGGCATTTGAGCGAATATGTCAGTTTGGATGTGGAGATGGGCTTCATTGATGGCGCAGATGATCTGATGGATTTGGAGGAAGGCTATATCAACTATTTGTTCGGTCATCTAAAAGCTGCATGTGCAAAGGAATTGGAGCTTTACGGCATAGCGTTGCCCGAACAGGTAAAAATACCGAGGATCCCGCTTGGAGAAGCTCAGGATATACTGTTTGAGAAGTACGGAAAGAGATCGCCCTCCGGAAACATAGATGCCGAGGGAGAGAAATTGCTCTCAGAATATATCAGAGAAACCTATGGTACGGATTTCGTTTTCCTGACGAGATATCCTGTTGCCAAAAGGCCGATGTATGCGATGCCTGATAAAGAGGACCCGGATTTGACAGAGAGCTTTGACTTGATATATAAAGGACTTGAAATAACTACCGGCGGACAGAGGATCCATGACTATGAAATGCTCAGGCAAAACATCATGAAATTCGGGCTTGAGCCGGATAACTTCACATTTTATCTGGACAGCTTCAAATATGGCATGCCGCCCCACGGCGGGTTTGCCATAGGACTTGAAAGACTGACCATGAAGATATTGGATCTCACGAACATTAGAGAATCAACATTGTTCCCAAGAGACATAAAGAGGCTTGAACCGTGAGGCGGGAGACGACTTGAGCCGTAAGGCGGGAAGCGGCCATAACCGGGAGGCGGCCATAACCGGGAAGCGGCCATAACCGGGAAGCGGATGTATGAGCCCTGAAGCTGAAGAGCGAAGAAATTGAGTGAATTAAAGGAGTGTGACACATGAAAATATCTACTGAAGACGTTACTTATATTGCAAAGCTGGCAAAGCTGCGTTTCAGCGATGAAGAGACTGACAGGCTGACCGGGGAATTCGAGTCAATCCTCACCCATTTTCAGTCTATCGACAAAATGGATCTGGAGAATGTAGATCTGGATAAAGTACCGGTTGATCAGCAATCAGTTGTAAGACCTGATGAAAATACAGTTTTTGAGGATAAGAAAAAGCTTTTCAAAAATGCCAAATCGATGCGTGAAACCTACATTCAGGTTCCGAAAATCATTGAATAGGGGAGGTGTGCAGATGATGAGCGATTACATGAGCGCCAGGGATATAATCAAGGGTATTGAAGAGAAAAGGTTCTCCGCAGAGGAGGTCGCTGAGAGCCATATTAAAAAGATCAAAGAAGAGGATGGAGAAATAGGTGCATTTCTGACCCTGTGTGAAGAGCAGGCACTGGATCAGGCCAGGGAAGTTGATAAAAAAATCAGGGAAGGCAGACCTGTCGGAAGGCTGGCGGGAGTACCGACGGCGATCAAGGACAATATGTGCACGGACGGCATCAGAACCACCTGCGCATCCAGAATGCTTGAGGACTTTATTCCCCCGTACAATGCAACGGTAGTTGAAAAGCTGCTGGGTGAAGATGCGGTTGTCATTGGCAAGACTAACATGGATGAATTTGCTATGGGTTCTTCTACTGAGAATTCAGCTTTTAAAATCACAAAGAACCCAAGAGATATAACAAGGGTGCCGGGCGGCTCGTCAGGCGGATCGGCCGCAGTTGTTGCAGCAGACATGGTACCTGTGTCGCTGGGTTCTGATACCGGCGGCTCGATAAGGCAGCCTGCCGCTTTCTGCGGAGTAGTCGGCCTGAAGCCGACCTATGGACTGGTTTCACGCTATGGTCTGATAGCATTTGGCTCATCGCTTGATCAGATAGGACCTGTTTCGAAAACAGTTTATGACAGTGCATTGATGCTTGAGGTGATCCAGGGAACTGACAAAAAAGACAGTACATCATTCAGGGGTGAATACCAAAAGAGTTATACGGACAGCCTCGGGAAAGATATCAAAGGGATGAGGATAGCCGTTCCCAAGGAATTTTTCATGGATGGACTTGACGAAGAAATCGATGCATCTGTAAGGGAGAGTATCAAGTGCTTCGAAGGACTTGGAGCAATAGTTGAAGAAATATCACTTCCCGCTGCAGGTGACGGATTGTCCGCTTACTATATCATATCATCAGCTGAGGCCAGCTCTAATCTTGCCAGGTACGACGGCATCAGATACGGCTACAGGGCAAAGGATTATACCAATCTTGACGAACTGATCGAGATGACAAGGAGCGAGGCTTTCGGTACCGAGGTTAAGAGAAGGATAATGCTTGGAACCTATGCTCTGTCCTCAGGTTATTATGATGCGTACTACAACAGGGCCCAAAAGTTCAGAAAGGTGCTGAAAGGCCAGTTTGAAGAGGTGTTCAGGAGCTATGACCTGATCCTGGGTCCGACTTCACCTGTGCTTCCATTCAAAATCGGGGAGAGAAGCAGTGACCCGCTGCAAATGTACCTTGCCGACATATATACGATCATTGTAAATCTGGCAGGGGTGCCGGCAATATCGATCCCTTGCGGCAGCAGCCGTGAAGGTCTGCCTGTCGGGCTTCAGCTGATCGGACCTCATTATGGTGAACTTAAATTACTGCAGGCAGCACATGCGTTTGAGCAGGAAATAAAGCTGGAGCTGTGATGGATGAGAAAAGGAGGTTGTATCAATGAATTTTGAAACTGTTATTGGATTAGAGATACATGCTGAATTAAATACAAAATCAAAAATATTCTGCGGCTGTTCTACGAAATTCGCATCAAAGCCCAATGAGAACACCTGCCCTGTATGTACCGGCCTTCCGGGCACTCTTCCCGTGCTGAACGAGGAGGTCGTGAGGCTGGCTGTCAAGGCGGGCACGGCTTTGAACTGTAAGATCAATAATGTAAACAAGATGGACAGGAAAAATTACTTTTATCCTGATCTGCCAAAGGCTTTCCAGACGTCACAATATGACCTCCCCATGTGTTCCGGCGGTTATGTGGAATTCGAATGTGAAGGAAGGGACGTCAAGGTTCGTTTAAACAGGATACACATAGAGGAGGATGCCGGAAAACTCATACATCTTGAGGAAGAGCCGTATTCACTGATAGACTACAACAGGACCGGCATACCTTTGATCGAGATAGTTTCGGAGCCGGATATGCGCTCTCCCCTTGAAGCTGTGACATATCTGCGTATACTCAAATCCATCCTGGAATACGCTGATATATCCGACTGCCGAATGGAACAGGGCTCACTGAGGTGTGATGCCAACATTTCCGTCAGGCCTGCGGGACAGACGGAATACAACACAAAGGTGGAGCTGAAGAACATCAACTCTTTCAGAGAGCTGCAGAAGGCGCTTGAGAAGGAGGAGAAGAGGCAGACCGATCTTTACAGGTTCGGGGAAGGCTTCAAAATCGTACAGGAAACCAGGAGATGGGACAGCGGCAAGGGCAGGACGGTTCCCATGAGATCAAAGGAAGAGGCTCATGATTACAGATACTTTCCGGAGCCCGACCTGATGCCGGTAATTATAAAGGAAAGCACAGTTGATGAAATAAAGGGATCACTGCCGGAAATGCCATATGAAAAGGCAGCGAGGTTTGTAAAAAAATACAAGCTTGGAGAAGGAGAAGCAGATATACTGGTTGGTGACAAGAAGCTTTCTGAGTTTTTCGAGAGCACCATTGGAGAGGGTGCATCGCCCAAGGCTGCCGCCAACTGGATTCTGGGAGAACTGCTGAGAATAATGAATGAAGCAGATCTGTCATCCGCCGAAATTACCATGAAGCCGGCTTATCTGCACAGGCTGATCGCGCTCGTTGAAAGCGGCACCATCAGCAATACCGCGGCCAAGGAGGTCTTTAAGGAAATGTTTGAAAGCGGTGGGACACCTGAGGAGATTGTCGAGAAAAAGGGACTGAGTCAGATCAGCTCCAAGGATGATCTTGTAGATCTGGTCAGACAAGTGCTCAAGGACAATCCCAAATCCATAGAGGATTACAGGAACGGTAAAGCTCAGGCTGCAGGTTATCTTGTCGGTCAGGTGATGAAGGCTTCCAGGGGCAAGGCCAACCCCAAGATAGCCCAGGAATTGGTGATACTTGAGCTGGGCAATGTGTGATGCAGTTCTTTCTGTTGGAAGCCCCGGCGTTTTTGGGCTGAATAATGAAATGAACGGAAGCATCTTAATCAACACCTCAATAGAGTCATTTGCATGACATTGAGGGATAAAAAAGCATGGATCGGAGGCTCTGGAGCCTCCTTTCTTTTTATTATCCTGTATTATTTAAGGTATCATTTTTTGGCGAAAATCAATTATTGCACCTGCAGGTAATTTATAGTATACTTTATGATGTAATTTTTATTACCTGATAATAATATCAAATACTAAAACTATGTCATTGAAGGGCGGTATGCTGAATAATATTATTAGCAGCTATACAAGCCCAAGGGAAGAGGAGTGTGTATAATGAATTATTTCCTGACAGAAGAACAGCAAATGATAAAAGAGCTGGCTGCAAAGATAGCCGAAGAGAAGATCGCGCCGGTTGCGATACAGTATGATGAAGAAGGAAAATTTCCGCATGATATTATGAAAGTCCTTGCAGACTCGGATCTGTGCGGTGTTTATATACCTGAGGAGTACGGCGGACTCGGCGGCGGCATACTCGAGATGGCTCTGGTAGTAGAGGAGCTCAGCAGGGCCTGCGGCGGTATCTCACTGGCATTTGCCGGGACCGGCCTTGGTACGTTCCCGATCATTCTGTTTGGAAATGAAGAGCAGAAGCAAAAATACCTTCCTGATATTGCTTCAGGTAAAAAGCTTGCCGCCTTCGGCCTTACAGAGGCTGATGCAGGCAGTGATGCTGCAGGCGTTCGCACTACGGCAGTGCTTGACGGCGATGAGTATGTGCTCAACGGCACAAAGCAGTGGATCACAAATGGCGGAGAGGCTGATATATATACAGTTATAGCATGCACAAACAGGAGCAAGGGAGCCAGAGGCTTTTCGGCATTTATCGTGGAAAAGGGCACACCCGGGTTTTCCTTTGGCAAGAAGGAAAACAAAATGGGTATCAGAGCCTCGTGTACCAGCGAGCTCGTATTTGAAAACTGCAGGATACCGAAGGAAAATCTGCTTGCAAGAGAAGGAATGGGCTTCATAGTAGCCATGAAGACCCTTGACAGGACAAGGCCGGGCGTTGCTTCACAGGCTTTGGGCATTGCACAGGGAGCTTTCGAGGAGGCAGTGAAATACTCAAAACAGAGAGTACAGTTTGGTCAGCCAATATCGTCATTCCAGGCTATACAGCATATACTGGCGGACATGGCCATTCAGATAGAAGCGTCAAGGGCTCTTGTCTACCAGACCTGCCGTTTCATTGACAGCGGAGCGAAGGATTTCTCAAAGGAGTCGGCAATGTGCAAGGTATTTGCCTCCGATACGGCAATGAAGGTGACTACCGATGCCGTTCAGGTTCTTGGCGGATATGGATATATGAAGGAATATCCTGTCGAGAAGAAGATGCGCGATGCCAAGATCACGCAGATTTATGAAGGGACAAACCAAATCCAGAGAAATGTTATAGCACTGGAGATCATAAAAGAGTCTGCGAGGAAATAGAACGGTCAATATTACCGTGCAATCGAGCAATGGGGAGAGAATATCATTATGAACATAGTTGTCTGTGTCAAACAGGTTCCGGGAACCATGGAAGTAAAGATGAACAAAGAGACAAACACAATCATCCGTGAGGGTGTGGAAGCAATAATAAATCCTTTTGATACATATGCCGTCGAAGAAGGCCTGCGCATCAAGGACAAGACCGGAGGCAAGGTCACGGTACTCAGCATGGGTATCCCTGCAGTGGCGGAACTGTTAAAGAGTACGATAGGACTTGGTGTGGATGATGCAGTATTGTTAAGTGACAGAGTTTTTGCAGGCGCCGATACTCTTGCAACTGCATATGCACTCTCAAAGGGTGTGGATAAAATCGGAGATGTGGATCTGATCATATGCGGGAAACAGGCCACCGATGGTGATACGGCACAGGTCGGACCGAGCCTTGCAGAGAAGCTGGGCTATCCTCATACTACTTATGTAAGAAAGATCGAGGAGATAAGGGAAGGCTACATAAGATGCCAGAGAATGACGGAGGATGGCTACGAGGTCGTGGAAATGCCGCTGCCGGCAGTTATTACCGTCGTGAAGGAGATCAATGAACCCAGGCTTCCGTCCATCAAGAACATGATGAGGGCCAAGAAGGCCGTTGTCAATGTCTGGACTGCCGATGACATAGGTGCGGATAAAGATCTCTGCGGACTGAAGGGATCGCCTACCCAGGTCGTCAAGACCTTTGTGCCGGTCCACGAGATAGAAAGCGAAATGATAGAGGGCGATGCTGCCGAACAGGCGAAAAAGCTGGCGGAAAAACTGATGACCATGAAGTTCCCGGTATAAGGACAGGTTAACAACCAGTATCTGCTACACCGGAAGTATGCCCGGCGTTTAGCTGGATGCAAGTGTGGACTGATGCGGGTGTATGGATATTATTTTGGAGGTTGTAAAATGGCAAGTATAAGGATTCTGTTTGAAAAATGTGTAGGCTGTAAGATATGCCAGGGAGCATGTCCCTTCGGCGCTATAAAAATAATCGACAGGAAAGCTGAAATACAGGATAACTGCACTCTTTGCGGCGCGTGTGTATCATCGTGCAAGTTCAAGGCTATTGAGTTCGAAAAGGATGAGGGCGGCGCAGTTGCAGACATTTCACTTTACAAAGATGTGTGGGTGTTTGGAGAACAAAAGGACGGCGAGATAGCAAGCGTATCACTTGAGCTGCTGGGAGAAGGCAGAAAGCTTGCTGACCAGCTTGGTGTGAAACTGGCGACGGTGCTGCTGGGTGAGAATATGGAGGCGGCTGCAAAGAAGCTGATATCATATGGAGCAGACGAGGTTTACATGGTCGATCACCCATCATTGAATAATTTCAATGATGAATCATATGCCGACATATTCGTTCAACTGATCGGCAGATACAAACCCGAAATCGTGCTTTTGGGCGCCACTACCTACGGACGTTCTCTTGCGCCGAGAGTGGCATCGCGGCTGAATACCGGACTCACGGCTGACTGTACAAAGCTGGAGATCGATATTGAAAAGAGACTTCTTCTCCAGACCCGTCCCGCCTTTGGAGGCAATCTTATGGCAACTATTATCTGCCCTAATCACAGGCCTCAGATGTCCACTGTCCGGCCAAAGGTGATGAAGGCAGCCGAACCTGATGCATCGAGAAACGGCGAGATTATAAAGCCGGACGTGGTCATACCTGAAGATGTAAAAGTAAAGGTCGTTGATATAGTCTCGACTTTATGTGAAAAGGTGAACCTGACGGAAGCCGATATTATTGTATCAGGCGGCAGGGGAATGGGAGATCCCAAGAACTTTGCCCTGATCCAGGAACTGGCTGATGTCCTAGGTGGAGCAGTAGGAGCATCCCGTGCGACTGTTGACGCAGGATGGGTCGATTACAGCCATCAGGTAGGTCAGACAGGAAAGACTGTAGGCCCGAAGGTGTATTTTGCCTGCGGTATATCCGGCGCAGTACAGCACCTTGCAGGTATGTCGTCTTCCGATACCATCATTGCCATAAACAAGGATCCGGAGGCGCCGATATTCAAAGCTGCAACGCTGGGCATAGTGGGTGATGTACTGGAGGTACTGCCGGCTCTGATCGCAGAGTTTAAGAAGAAGCTGGCCTGAGATCAATCCACCGGATTTTCACAAGGAACAAGTGAGCAAAACGTCATTCGGTGATAAATGCCGGATGGCGTTTTTTGTTTATTTTATTTCTGAAAAATATGTCGACAGGACTACAAAATTAAATTTATTTTATGTATACTTATTGTGACGAAGGGAAAGTTGTCCCCACCTCCCTGCATATTCAGCCCTATAGGTTGAGAAGCACCAGGTGCCGTTATCCTCTTCGGCTTTAAATCGATAAGCTTCTTTTGAACAAATGCTGTATTACTTCAGGCAGTGCTGCATACTTTGGGGGGTATCCTGATGAGGATCAAGACAGGCTTGGCATTCATTCTAAGTATTTTGATACTATTGGGCAGTTCAGCAGCATCAGCTGGCGCATCGGCAAATAAAGTTCCGGAAAATAACAATGCACCAGTATCGGTGATTACATCTGATTCTATAAATACGGCATATCAGCAGACGATCTTTGCAGAAATAGTCAGAGAAAACACTTCTGAAGTGAAGGTCATAAATGGTCCCGTGCTCGTGCTTGATGAGGAAGGCTGCATTTACGGACCTGCAGACAAGACCCCGTCTGTGGATATAACCAAGGATATAAAAGTGACAGCTGATAATACTACGCTGGAGGATCTCGTTTTAAACGGCAATTTATATATATATTCTGACAATGTTGTACTGAGCCGACTGGTCATAAAGGGAACCATATACATCAGTCCGGGCAAAGCATTGAAGCTTGATCAGATCACCTCGGAGAATATAGAGGTCATTATGCCGGACGAGCTGGAGGCCTTACAGCCGCAGGACAAGCAAGCGTTTCCTGAAGCTCTGCCCACAGAAGACGAGCAAGTTTCTACAGATGTGGATACAGCAACTGCAGCAGAAGCATCGACTGCACAAGAACCGGCAGTAACATATCAACATGCCGAGATCGATACACCGATCATACTTGATATTCCATCGGCTCAATCTCAGGGAGTGCCGGCTGCCGCACAACCCCAAGGGCTCTCACAGGTTCCCGAGATAACAATAGAAGCCCAATCACCTGAAAAACCGAAAGCAATCAGAGCATATTTGAAGGCTGCATCCATAAATGATGCAAGCAGTCTTATCGTGGTCGTTAATAAGGACAGAGGTCTTCCGTCATCATGGAAGCCCGATGACCTTGTTAAGCTGCAGGTGCCATACAAAGGAAGGGCAGAAGCCAGATACCTCAGAAAGGAAGCTGCCGACGCACTGACGAAGTTGTTTGCCAAAGCAAAGAGCGATGGCATAGAGCTTTATGCTGTATCAGGTTATAGATCATACAACCTTCAGAATACGGTTTTTACCAATTATACAAATAAGCTGGGTGTATTACTTGCACAGAGAGTCAGTGCAAAGCCGGGTCAAAGCGAGCATCAGACAGGACTTGCGATAGATATATCCTCCAGATCAATGAACTACAATCTCAATAAGTCCTTCGGCAAATTGCGCGAGGGGAAGTGGCTGGAGGCAAACGCAGCCGAATTTGGCTTTGTTCTCAGATATCCAAATGGCAGTGAGGCTGTCACCGGATATGATTATGAACCCTGGCACTTCCGCTATGTTGGGGTGGGTATTGCTACAGATGTAATGAATAAGGGACTCACCCTTGAAGAATATTTCGGCCTGTTTGAGGATGAAATGTCCTGACACCTGCGGTGATGGTGATCACAAAACTCATGTGTCCAGCGGATACTCCGAGATCTTTGTATATATACGCTTGTTTTGGATCTGTTCGCTTTTGAACATATTTACGGTTTTTACTTCCATAGGGCCGTATGATATCCTGCCGACCTCATCTTTTATCTTATCGAAAGGACATTGGAAAATGATGTCCTGACCGATGGTGATATGAGGAGTGAAAGGCCTTCTTTCGAGTGGAAAGCCCAATCCGGACACCGATTCGTCGATCCTGGATGCAAGCTGCCGCAGTGGATCAAGGCTGCCGCCGAGTCCCAGCCACAGGACACGGATCATGTCCCTGCCATGGAAAACGCCTGCCTCGGAAATATCCAGACTGAATGTTTTCTGAGCCTTGCAGATCTCATGGAGCCTGGCATCTATAAGTTCCTTCTGGACCGGGCTGATCTCATCGAGAAACTTTAAAGTAAGATGGAAATTGCTGCTGTGCTTCCACCTTCCCTTCACGGCATACTTTCTCAGACTCTGCTGTAAATCGAATATGTACTTTTTACAATAAAGATCAAAATCAATACCGATAAATGCTCTGATACATATCATCCCTTTTTGCTATGATTATATCATAGTGAAGTTATTTCCTGACAAGGGGTTCATCATGTTGACTTAATATGGGGGAAAATATAAAATCTTCATATAGAAAGACAATCATGTGTTATGTGGATCGGAGGACCGGGGGTGTGTCTATTGGAGGATAAGGTAAGAAAAGTGTACCAATATTTATATGATAATGCCGACAGTATCATCCGTTATGAAGCTTCAAAGGCTTTGGGCATAGATTCGGCAAAACTGAGATCTGAAATGATCGGGCATCCTCAGGTGCAGTACTGGCTGGATTGTTCGCGTCAATTCATGCAGATGTCTGTCGTGCATAATTCTTTCGATACCTGCCTGGAAAACTGGATGCATAAACTGCTCTCTTTTGGAGTAAGGGAATCGGATGACAGGCAATTGAAAGAGATCAATGCATTTATTCTTGATCGTATTAAATCCAACACGGGCCGGCATGCCTTCGACAATTTCAATGGCACTATAGCAGCATCATGGCTGGTATGCATGGGTTATGAGGACAAGGTCGTCACGGGCCTGATAAAGGACAGAGTAGAGATCATCCACAGCTTTATCAAGGACAGGGATTACAATATATACATCAGCCCAAAGGGTCATCCTTCGATACCAAAGGCAAGAGCAATGCATCCGCTGGTCGATCCCCGCTTATATGAGAATGATAAATGGAAGCTGCCCACAGTACATGATATATTCGCTTTTGCCAATTTGCCTGAGGTACTGAAGAACGATCCGCAGATCAACAGTAAAATAGAGGACATAATCGAGTACATACTCGAAGAGCGTTATCAGCGCCTTTACAGGGGTTATGGCCTGATGCTCGTGCCTCCGAACAAATATTACAGTATGGGCTGGTCGGTCCATCTGGATCGCTTTTTTGATACTGACGACGGAGTAGGCCTGGACGGAGTAGTTCTGGCAATGGAACTGATGTCCCATTTCAAGGCGGCACGCAGATCCGAATGGTTCAAAAAAACACTCGTGTATCTTGAAACCTTTGGCTTTGATGGGTTGTACATTTTTCCGCCTGCTTATCTGAATGAGGGTAAAAACAAGTATTATGTACTGGGAGGTCATATGGGACTTGGTGAGAACAGGAGGGTAAAAGCTTCTCTTCTGTTGGAATCAACGGCATGGATGCAGCGTATATCAAAAAACATTGGCTGATCATGCATCAAGCCCCACAATTGCCAGGACTATATTTCCATCAATGCAAGTACAGTAGCTTTATTGTGAATGACCAGTTCGCCGTTTTTCCTTGTGGCGATCTCGCCGATGGAAAGTGCGCCTTCTATACCGTAGTTCAAGTTAGCCTGAATAATATCAAGTTCGTCGGGGAAGCGTTTTCCAAGGAACATTGCTCTGGATATGCAGTCGAATAAAAGCGGCAGGTACTTTTGTGGAGCGTGGTTCCTGCAAACCTGTGTTATGTGCAGTGAAGATTTCAGCAGCGTATCCGCATCGCCATTCAGTATATACACTTCGGAGCCCTCAGGGATACCGGCCACACATATGATCTCGTCGTTGTCGTTGACCGCGATGGGATCTCTTATTATCAGCGAACCGTCTTCCTCATTTATCCCGAAGGGGTGATCCTTGGCATAGATAAAAAAGTCTTCCTTGAAAAGTGTCAGATCCTCTTCCTCTTCTATGACATGCCGGTAGACATCAAAGGCCTTGTAGCTGTCCAGGTGTGAAATTACATTGTCATAGGATCTTTTTACATAATATGGCCCGGACATTTTATTCCAGCCGTGTTCAAGGGCCATCCTGGCTTCGTTGTCAACTATGCAGATATAGAGGGCATCCTCATAAAGCCGTTTGTTATCGAATATGCAGGGCCTGTGATGCATGTCATAGAAGCCTGCCCCGCCTCCGATATATGTCACTGTATCTCCGAGCTTGTTAAAGACTGTATCAGTGAGATCTTTCATTCTGCTGGACAATCCGTCGACAAAAACGATGGCTGTCATACCGCGCAGCATTTCTCGATCCTGTGAAAATCTCATCATAAAGGGAAAAACAAGAGACGAATGGACGGGCTGAAGTTTTTCAACAACATACCCCTCTTTTCTGTTCTTATTGCCAACTATTATTTCTGGAAATATGCCGCCGAAAAAGCTCACATTTTGTTGATTCAGATAGTCGATCATCTCAGGGACTTGATCCGCTGACTTTTCACCAACCATGATCATAAGCTGATCTGATGATGAAAAAAGGGTGGTGTTCACATAATTCTCCAAGTCGCCCAGTGCTTTGAAAAACATATACCCTCCATGGGATTGCATAATCCCTCTTTCTTTAGTATATTTTACCACGAAACATAAAGGCACTTCAATACATAACATATGTAACTAGATTATGTTGACTGTCTGCATACGGACATGGTTACTGGAAAACAGGCCTAATTTTTCTTTCACTGTTTACCTTAAAAAACTATATACTGTACTGTACATAAAACGATCCCACAAGAGGACCGCAGTCTGTCGGTCCGGAAAGATGTGCAGCGAAGTTGACAGGGCTTGATACGGAGGATGGTATTTTGAGCGCTATAGTCGAAGTACATAATCTTGGAATGAAATATCACTCGTTAAATGGAGAGGTAACAGCACTGGAGGATATAAACCTGACTGTGGAAGAGGGCGAATTCGTCAGTGTAGTCGGGCCCAGCGGCTGTGGAAAGTCAACTCTCCTGTCGCTTATGGCAGGTCTTCTGCATCCTTCCGAGGGTTATGCCGCCGTTGGCGGGAGGCGGGTGTCCGGGCCGGCGAACCAGGTGGGCTATATGCTGCAGAAGGATTACCTTTTTGAATGGAGGACCATATTTGAAAATGTCATCCTTGGGCTCGAAGTAACCAAGACTCTGAATGATGTCTCCAGGGACCGTGTTTTAAGCCTGCTTGAAACATATGGGCTGCTGGAGTTCAAAGATAAATATCCGCATCAGCTTTCAGGCGGTATGCGTCAGAGGGCCGCTCTTATCAGGACATTGGCGGTCGACCCGCAGATACTTCTGCTGGACGAAGCCTTTTCGGCATTGGATTATCAGACCAGACTTGCTGTTGCCGAAGACATCTACGGTATTATCAAGCGGGAAAACAAAACAGCCATCCTGGTTACCCATGACATAGCTGAGAGCATCAGCATGGCTGACAGGGTCGTTGTAATGACACGGAGGCCCGGGACAATAAAAAGGATTTACTGCATCAGCCTGACCTGCGACAGGAAAACTCCCATGAGCTGCAGGGAAGCGCCTGAATTCAGGTACTACTTCAACAAGATATGGAGGGACCTGGATATACATGTGTGAATCCTCACGGAAAGCTTTCGCCTCCCGGGGCGGCGGGAATACGTCACTGGCTGTGATGAATCAAGGAGATGAACTGCTTGCAAAATAATTTGACTATTTCAAATGAACATAAGGAATTTTTAAAGAGGGTCAGGATAAAGAAAATATCAATACTCATAACACGTGTGTTCATTCTTGCAGCGTTTTTTGCACTGTGGGAGCTGTTGGCTGCATTGAAGCTGATTGACTCTTTTATTACAAGCCAGCCGTCAAGGATAGCAGATACACTTGTCAGTCTTTATCAGGAGGGGAACCTGTTTTATCATACGGGGGTTACCTGCTTTGAGACTGTGGTCGGATTTTTGCTTGGCACAGTTGCGGGCACTGTCATAGCCGTAGTGCTCTGGTGGTCAGAATTCCTGTCAAAGGTCCTGGAGCCATACCTGGTTGTACTCAACAGCCTGCCCAAGATAGCGCTGGGTCCTATTTTTATTGTCTGGATCGGGGCCGGGCCATCATCGATCATTGCCATAGCATTGACGATATCACTTATCGTGACTATCCTTGAGGTGCTCAACGGCTTCATCTCGGTGGATCAGGAAAAGATCAAGCTTGTCAGGACCTTTGGCGCCAGCCGTACTCAGGTGCTGGTGAAGGTTGTGCTGCCATCGTCGTACCCAGTGATCATAAATGCGCTCAAGGTCAATGTCGGCCTTTCCTGGGTAGGTGTAATAGTGGGTGAATTCCTTGTTTCAAAAGCGGGGCTCGGGTATCTGATCGTGTATGGAGGGCAGGTGTTCCAGCTCGATCTGGTCATGACAAGCGTACTTATACTGTCTGTTGCTGCTGCGCTCATGTATCAGGGGGTCGTGTATCTTGAAAAAGCATTGGTGAAAAGCGGAAAACACACGTTATAACGAGGCGAGCATATCTCACGCCTCGTTGAAACACTGCTAAAGAGCTGAGGTAAGAAAATTTCTCTACAAACGAAAGATTTTCCTTGAACCGAAGTGTTATAAATCCAAGGGAAGAGAAATAATTACCGGAAGGGGGCAGACTTGTGAAAACTCTGAGAGCATTTTTGATCACCGTACTTGTGATAAGCCTTATGCTGGTTTTTGGAGCATGCGGCGAAAAGAAACTTATTACTGTAAAGCTTAGTGAAGTCACGCACTCCATCTTTTATGCGCCTCAATATGCTGCGCTGAATCTCGGATTCTTTGAGGAAGAAGGCCTGTCGGTGGAGCTTATCAACGGGCAGGGCGCAGACAAGGTCATGACTGCTGTTCTGTCGGGTCAGGCGGATATAGGCTTCTCCGGGCCTGAGGCTGCCATATATGTGTACAATGAGGGAAAGGAAGACCATGCCGTAGTCTTTGCCCAGCTCACCAAGAGAGATGGATCATTCCTGGTGGCAAGAGAACCGGACCCCGACTTCAAGTGGACCGATGTTGCGGGCAAATACATAATCGGAGGCAGAAAGGGCGGAGTTCCCGAGATGACGCTGGAATATGTGCTTAAGAAGAATGGCGTGATACCCGGAAAGGATGTCGAGGTCGACACAAGTGTCCAGTTTGCTCTTATGGCCGGTGCATTTACGGGCGGCACCGGGGATTATGTGACGCTTTTTGAACCGGTGGCATCGACCCTTGAGCGGGAAGGCAGAGGATATATCGTTGCCTCGGTCGGAGCAGACAGCGGCGAGATCCCGTATACAGCTTACTATGCAAAGAAGAGTTATATGAAGAAAAATCCGGAGGTCATACAGAAGTTCACCAATGCCTTATACCGCGGTCAGATTTGGGTTGACACCCATACGCCTGAGGAAGTGGCGGAGGCTATCAAGGATTCGTTCCCAGACTCCGATACAGAACTGCTGACTACGGTAGCAAAGAGGTACAAGGATCAGGATACATGGAATAAGGCCCCGATCATGAAAAAAGAATCGCTGGGACTGCTTCAGGAGGTCATGAGGACTGCCGGTGAGCTGGAGAAGGAAGCTCCGTATGGTGCTCTGGTCGACAATAGCTACGCCGAGAAAGCTATCAAGCAAATAAAGAAGTGATGGGATGTAAACTTTATGGGGCTGCTCCAGGATTTGCTTTGACCAATCCTGGACAGTCCCATTACCTTACAGAGGAAGTATGCAGACATAGCCTTTATCTTTGTACTGTAAAGTGAGATAATGTAATTGAGACCGGCGGTTTTATGCTGATTTTTCCAGGGCGGAATAAGCCGGGTCCCGGAAAGGTATGTGTTATGTCTGACATATTGGAGAATATACGTAAAAATCCTGTTATTGCGGCAGTACGCAAGGAAACAGACCTGATAAAGGCATTGGAGAGCGATGCGCTTACCGTATTTTTACTGAACGGCGATATTTTCAATATAAAAAAGATGGCAGACCAGGTAAAGGGAAGCGGCAGGCAGGTTTTTATCCATGTGGATCTTATTGAAGGTCTGGGCAGGGACAATAAAGCAATCGATTATATTGCCGGGGTGGTCAGGCCGACCGGTATATTGAGCACTAAAAGCAGCAGCATAAAACATGCGATGGAAAAAGGCATCTTCAGTATACAGAGATTCTTCCTTGTCGACAGCCTGTCTTATGACACAGCTGTCAAAACAGCTGCAGCTGCCAGACCTGACGTCGTTGAGATCATGCCTGCTGTCATGCCTTCCGTGATCAGGAGGATATGCGGCGAGCTGTCCATGCCGGTGATAGCAGGAGGATTGATTGAGACCAGGGAAGATATAATTGAGGCGCTGAAAGCTGGATGTATCGGAGCATCGACTGGCAGACCGGAGTTGTGGAGCTGTTAGTCGAGTCCCACTCAATTGATTGAGCATTGTAGAAATGTTGATAGTATGATATACTTATGTTAAGTGAATAAAAATATGTGCGGAGAATTGGAGTCACATTGTTAATAAAGGCGTTCAGCCTTTGTTTGGTGTGGCTTTTTTATTTTGTATCGACACGGAAACGAGGTGGTATATTTGGTATATGATGTGGCAGTGATCGGCGCAGGAGTGATAGGAGCACTGGCGGCAAGAGAGCTTATGAGGTATGAACTCAGGATATGTGTACTGGAAAAGGGGACTGATGTGGCTTCGGGCAGCAGCAAGGCGAACAGTGCGATAGTGCATGCCGGCTATGATCCTTTGCCCGGGACGCTTAAAGCCGGATTCAATGTGAAAGGCAATGAAATGTTTGAAAAACTGTCGCAGGAGCTTCAAGTATCTTTCAAAAGGATAGGTTCACTTGTGCTGGCATTTAGCGGGGCTGACATGGAAGTCCTGCAGAAGCTTTACCAACGAGGAGCGGAAAATGGGGTGCCGGGACTGGAAATACTGGAGGGCTATGAGGCTGCAGCCAGAATCGAGCCTAATATTTCCACTGATGTGACCGGTGCGCTTTATGCTCCTTCTGCCGCAATTACTTGTCCATATGAACTGACTTATGCTGCAATTGAAAACGCAGCAGCCAACAAGGCTGAAATTATGCTGGAGACAGAAGTTACAGGTATTCGCTGTGAGGATGAGCTGTTTAAAATAACGACCAATCAGAGTGTCATATACAGCAAATTTATCGTAAATGCGGCCGGAATCTACTCGGACAGGATTGCAGGAATGATTGGTGACAGCTCCTTCGAAATAAAGCCCAGGAAAGGTGAATACCTGCTTCTGGATAAAAGCCAGGGTAATCAGGCTCGGACTGTTGTGTTCCAGACTCCTTCGGCCGCTGGCAAGGGTATACTAGTAACACCCACTGTGGATGGGAATCTTCTCATAGGACCCACATCAATGGATACCGGCGACAGAGAGGATATATCCACTGCAGCAATTGAAATGCAAAAGGTGATAAACGGAGCCCTCAGATCGGTGCCCGGGATAAACATGAAACAGGTGATCACCTCCTTTGCCGGGCTGAGAGCAACTCCGTCCACATCGGATTTTATTATTTCACCTTCGCCGGCGAATAGGAAATTCATTAATGCAGCCGGGATAGAATCACCTGGGCTGACCGCTGCTCCGGCCATTGCAGAGTATGTTGTGGAACTGTTGCGGGAAGCCGGTCTTGAGCTGGTGCAAAGAAAGGATTTCGACCCGGTGAGAAAATCCATTGCCAGATTCAGTGAAGCGTCTGACGATGAGAAAGCAGAAATGATCGGCAGGAATAGGCAGTATGGGAGAGTTATTTGCAGGTGTGAGCTGGTGACCGAGGCGGAAATAGTTGATGCGATCCGCAGACCTGCAGGAGCAAGGACCGTGGATGCAGTCAAACACAGAACGAGGGCAGGCATGGGAAGATGCCAGGGCGGATTCTGTACACCAAGGATCGTTGAAATACTATCCCGTGAGCTTGGAGTTCCAGCGGAAAGCATATTGAAAAAGGGTGCCGGATCTGAATTGCTGACAGGCAGGACAAAGGAGGTGCTTTAGTTGAGGGAGGCCGACATTGTGATAATAGGCGGTGGACCCGCTGGAATGGCAGCGGCTGTTGAAGCCGTAAATAACGGGATTGATAATATAGTCCTGCTGGAGCGTGACCGGACACTGGGCGGCATATTGCAGCAGTGTGTCCATAACGGCTTTGGGCTGCACCTGTTCGGTGAGGAGCTGACAGGGCCTGAATATGCGGAAAGATTCATCCGGCAGGTAAACGAGCTCGGCATTGATGTTAAACTTAACACGATGGTGTTTGATATATCAAAGGATAAGGTGGTAACTGCTGTCAACAGCGAGGACGGGCTGATGAAAATAAAGGCGCGCTCCATCATAATGGCAACAGGCTGCAGAGAAAGGACACGAGGTGCATTGAATATTCCCGGTACAAGACCCGCGGGCATATATACGGCGGGAACAGCCCAGCGGTTTGTAAATATGGAGGGATACATGCCCGGCAAAAAGGTCGTTATACTCGGTTCAGGAGATATAGGCCTCATTATGGCCAGAAGGATGACACTCGAAGGCGCCGAGGTAAAGATGGTATGCGAGCTTATGCCGTACTCGGGCGGATTGAAGAGGAATATCGTCCAGTGCTTGGATGATTTTGATATACCGCTGAGGCTGAGCCACACTGTAGTAGAAATACATGGGCAGGAGAGGCTCGAGGGGGTCACTGTAGCGAAGGTCGATGAGCAGGGCAGACCTGTCGCCGGGAGCTATGAATATGTTGAATGTGATACATTGTTGCTTTCTGTAGGTTTGATACCGGAAAATGAGCTGATTGGGCCTTTGCCTATTGAAATGGACAGTACGACGGCCGGCCCTGTCGTTGATGATTCGGCTCAGACTTCGTGTGAGGGCATTTTTGCATGCGGAAATTCTGTTTATGTGCATGATCTTGTGGATTATGTCACATTGGAGGGATATAAGGCGGGGAAAGGTGCGGCCGAATATGTGACTTCACTGAGCGGAGGAAGCGGTGCAGGTGCCGGGAATACACCTGCCAATGAGAGTACGGCGAAGAGCGGTGGTGACTCCACACCTGTGATGGAAGCTGGACCTGAAGAGATGGCGGCAGAGACAAACGAGATGATAAGGATAATATCTGGTCATGGTGTCAGATGCGTGATCCCCCAGCAGATACATCGAAACTGCAGCGAGGATGTGAGGCTGTTTTTCAGGGTCGGAGGAATTTACCGGGATGCAGTTTTCGCCGCCTGCTTAGGGGATAAAATCCTGCATTCTGTAAAGAGGAGAATTGTTGCACCGGGGGAAATGGAAAGTATTATTCTCACCGCAGATATGATAAGCAAAATCAATGAAGATAGTGTTGTGATAAGTATGCTGACCGGACATGAGCAGGGAGGTGAAGACAGTGAGTAACTGCAAGGTCATGACATGCATAGTTTGCCCTATGGGTTGCAGGATAAGCGTGAAGATCGGCGATGACGGCGGAATTGAGGAAATGACAGGGAACAGCTGCAAACGCGGAATTGCTTATGCACAGGCTGAATGTACAAACCCTTTGAGGACTATCACATCGACTGTAAGGGTTGAAGGCAGCCAGATAAGAGTAGTGCCCGTGAAGACTGATAAACCAGTACCAAAGGCGCTGATAATGGACTGTATGAAAGAAATCAGCAGGCTGAGAGTTCCACTGCCTGTAAGGAGCGGTGATGTCATAATTGAAGATATTTTCAAGACCGGTTCGAATGTGATCGCTACAGGAAATATGGAGTAGGAGTAAGCCTTTCATGTTTAATGCATGGTGACGAAAGAAAACGCTCTGGCGAGGCGAGAATCTCTCCCGCCTTGTTGAAATGAACAGAGATTAGAAAGATTATCTGCAAACTCTGAAGATGAGTTATAATTGGAATCAGGGAGATGTGATATGTCAGATAATGAATTTGCAGACAGGATCAATCAGGCAATAAACTATATTTATCAACATAATCGAGAGTTTTGTGCAGTTATTACTTGTTAGAATGATAGTATTTGTGAAAATGGGACTGTATTTGAAAAATGGACCATCGACTTTTTCTTAGTGGACCGAAATTCAAGTATAGTCCTACCTCGATTTATCCAGTGGACCGAAATTCAAGTATAGTCCTACCTCGATGCATCCGGTGGACCGAAATTCAAGTATAGTCCTACCTCGATGCATCCGGTGGACCAAAATTCAAGTATAGTCCTACTTAGTTTACCGTAATCGGGGGTTACATGCCGTTATGAAGCTAAAACAAGGGTTTTATCAAGAAAAGTAGGACTTTAATTGATTTTTGGACGAGTCAGTAGTGCTTGAGTGGACCGAAATTCAAGTATAGTCCTACCTCGATGCATCCGGTGGACCGAAATTCAAGTATAGTCCTACCTCGATGCATCCGGTGGACCGAAATTCAAGTATAGTCCTACTTAGTTTACCGTAATCGGGGGTTGTATGCCGTTATGAAGCTAAAACAAGGGTTTTATCAAGGAAAGTAGGACTTTAATTGATTTTTGGACCAGTCAGTAGTGCTTGAGTGGACCGAAATTCAATTAAAGTCCTACTTTGTTAACATAAACAGGAAAAGCATGCTGTTAAGCATCGCCAGAGTTGATTTCGCTATTGCTTCTTTAGCTCGATTTGGGTCATAATAGAACTCAGAGATGTGGTGTAACAATGAGATGGCGTCTTTTGTTATGTTATGGGATATAGAGGCGGGACGCTTGAGAAATCTTTGATTATATGCGGAGAGCTGTATGATTATTACTATTGTAGGTGCAGGCGTAATGGCCTCTGCACTTAGCGTGCCTTTGAGAGACAACAGTCATGAGGTCAGAATCGTCGGGACACCGCTGGACCGTGAAATTGTTGATAATTGTCGCGATACAGGCAATCACATTACGCTGAAGCGTAAACTGCCGGATGGTATCAAGTATTTTCAGACAGAACAGTTCGAGGAAGCGCTGCAAGGTGCTGAGCTATTGGTTGGAGGTGTCAGCAGCTTTGGCGTGGAATGGTTCTTGAGAACAGTGCTGCCGGTTATTCCGGATAGCCTGCCGGTGCTGTCTGTTACTAAGGGAATGTTTGATACACCGGATGGTGGGCTCATAAGTTATCCTGAGTATTATGAACATGAAACCGTTGGCCGGGGGCTGTCGCTCAATGCCATCGGTGGTCCGTGTACCAGTTATGAGCTGGCGGACAGGCATCACAGTGCGGTATTTTTCTGCGGTCGCGATATCGATATTCTGCGGAAAATGAAATCCATTTTTGAAACAAAATACTATCATATCAGCCTTTCGACGGATGTCCACGGTATCGAATGTGCTGTGGCATTGAAAAATGCCTATGCATTAGCCGTATCACTTGCAGTCGGACTGGCTGAACGCGAATGCGGGCTGGGCTGTGAGCTGCATTACAACCCGCAGGCTGCACTTTTTCAACAGAGCATGTGCGAGATGCGACGGTTGCTGGAAATGGCGGGTTGTTCCGAAGAAAACATAATTCCCGGCATAGGTGACCTTTATGTTACAATATTCGGGGGGCGGACCCGTCGTATAGGCACTCTTCTCGGTCGTGGTCTCACATTTGAAAAGGCTATGGAAGAGTTGAGCGGTGTAACACTGGAATCGATAGTTATAACAAGACGTACGGCAGCCGCTATCCGGACCCGTATTGAGAGAGGTCTTTCGGAGGCTTCGGATTTTCCGCTGCTGCTGCATATCGACGATGTTATCAGAAATGGCGCTCCTGTGGATATTCCATGGAAAAGCTTTGAGAAGGAGATTAGTTAAGGCGGGATGAGCAGGAAGTTCAAATGTTATTAGTTGAGGTGGGTTATGATAAGGTCACTTGAGGCAATAAAGAGGCTGAAAGCCGGAGATATGAGTGTGCTGAAGGATGAGAAGTGGCTCATGTACCTGGCGCTGACGCCAGAGAGAAATGTAAATCTGGAGCGGCTCGCGTCCATGGATGAGATAAAAAACAATTATGTACTTAACTATGTTGAAAAAACATTGCAGTATCTTGAGGGCGCAAGATGCGGCCCAACGGACTTGCACAAACCGGAACCGAATGTATCAGAGTCGAATGCAATAGGGGTGAACGCACAGGGGATGAACGCATCGGGGATGTGTGCATCGGAGCCAAATGTATCATGGACGTACACAGCGGAGCTGAATGAGGCGGAGCTTCATTTAGTTGAGGAAACGCTGAAGTGGTCTGAAACAGCCAAGGCAGGATTGCCGCATCAGCGGAGACAATGGGTGGCGAAAGGCTTCAATCTGTTTGTTCATAATATAGGATCGGCACAGATATACAGCGAGCATGTCTGCGAAATCGATGATACACAGGATAACAAGGAAGCCATCTATGATTTGATTTATACCCATGGGCTGATTGGACAGTACATCAGAGGAGAGGTACCGCTTATTGCAAATGAACCTCTGCACCGGCTCGCAGCCAGACTAGACTACTCGACAGATGTATCAGACAGCGGTTTGGTGACGATCGATATCAAGAAAGTACTGATTGTACTCAATTACTGCATTATCAGTGCTGTTGATGAGCGCATCTGGACTGATATCTGCAATCAGGCCGAGGATGTTATCTGCCAGGTGATTGATGGCAGATTCGGCGAGCAATTCGATCTGAAAGAAAGGATTAGGAGACTGAGAGCCGTTTCGATAAAAAATGGAGAAGCATATGATGCCGAATATGAGCGGGTCTTTTCGGATCAGCTTGTGTGCGAGAGGTTTGAGGCATTGCTCAGCGAAACTGAACTTTGGTATGTGGAAGCGGCTTTATACGATTTCTCGTTCGAGGAATTCGTAAAGGTATTTCTTCTGGCAGATCTGACCCTTAATCATAAAAGGATCAGGCATATTAGCTTTGAGTATATGATGAAGAACCTTTACTACCAGCATGATGGCAAAAAGAGGGTCAATATCTACATGAAGCGGATCATAGAAAAATACCTGGGAGATAATACGATCGAAGCCATATTGGCCGGTGATGTAAAGGAAAATCCCCATGTTCGCCATGAGGTTACGGCTATGGACTTTCAGCTGTCTGCCACTGGAGATGCGGCTGCCATCGAAGAAGGGTCTGCCACTGGAGATGCAGCTGCCACCGGAGAAGAGTCCGCCACCGGAGAAAGAACTTTCGCCGAAGATAGGTCCGCTACCGGAGTTGTGCCTGGCGGTGCAGCCAGCAACAGCTCAACCTGCTTCTTTGATTTCAGGTTTTCATCTGCGGGCAGCAAGCTGATAGAGTTCTGTGTCGAAGCTGAAAAGTCGGATGTATTGTACGAGAGTGCGGTTGTGCTGCTGTTCGATCTCTTTGGGCTGAGAAGGGATAAATATGATCGTTTTTACGAGGAAGAGCGTTATCTTACAACAATGAACCAGTCCATTGACTACAAGAAGATTATACTTGACTATATTACAGGCGGCCGGATACTTGATATCGGCCCCGGCGGCGGTGCATTGATGGATATGATAGAGGAGCGGTTCCCGGAGAAACAGGTGTTGGGAGTCGATATCGCCGAGAATGTACTGGATGCGCTTAAAAAGAAAAAGCAGCTTGAGGGCAGAAAATGGGACGTGGTATACGGAGATGCCCTGAACCTTGATCAATACATACAGAAGGAAAGCGCCGACACTATCATATATTGTTCGATCCTGCATGAGCTTTACTCATATATAGATTTCGACGGCAGAAAATTCAATCACGATACGCTGGCATGTGCTTTAAAGAGTGCATTTAAAGTGTTGTCCAGAGGCGGTAGGATAATAATAAGGGATGGAATAATGACAGAGCCTGTCGAGCAAAAAAGGATAATCCAGTTCCTGTCAGAGGATGGTATGGAGTTTCTTGAACGCTATGCCGGGGATTTCAAGGGAAGGCAGATCCAATATGCTGTGACAGGACATAATGAAGTTATCATGCCGGTCAATGATGCAATGGAATTTCTGTATACTTATACATGGGGCGAAAAGTCATATGTGCATGAGGTGAATGAGCAGTTCGGCTATTTCACTCCTTCGGGCTTCAGAGATTTCATAAACGATTTGTTTGGCGGAAAAGCAAAAATCACCGAGCTCAGGCATTTTCTGCAGGACGGCTACAGCATAGCGCTGTCACCCAAGATCAGAATATTTGATGAAAACCGTAATGAGACCAGACTCCCTGACAGTACCTGCATAATCGTTATAGAGAAAGTATGATCCGGGGTTAAGTTGGCACAGGGTCAGCCGAATAATTGGTATTTCCTTAGCAGCGAACCCCGAAAGGCATGGAATCAAGGCCTTCTGGAAATAAAGGATTGCGAATATATGAGTTGTTCTATATAATATAATACATTCCAGAAAGCTCTTTAGGTTCAAAATAATTTTATGGGGGGAATAAAATGAAAAAGCTTTTACTTGCGATCCTTGTCGTGGCGCTCATAGCAGCAACAGCACTGACAGGCTGTACGACCGCTAAAACCAACCTGATAATGGCAACAGGCGGAACATCCGGTACATATTATTCGTTTGGCGGAGCAATATGTCAGATCTACAATACCAAGCTGGATAACATGAATGTTACCGCCCAGTCGACAGGAGCCTCCAAGGAAAATATCAGACTGATAGGCTCGAAAGAGGCAGAGCTGGCAATAGTTCAGAACGATGTTATGGACTATGCATACAAGGGAATTGAGCTCTTCAACGGAGAAAAGGTCCAGAATATCAGAACAGTGGCAATACTCTATCCGGAAATAATCCAGATAGTTGTATCACCTGACAGCGGTATCAATTCCATTGCCGACATGAAGGGCAAAAGGATCTCCGTGGGCGATGCCGGCAGCGGCGTCGAGGCAAATGCAAAGCAGATACTTGAAGCATATGGCTTGTCCTTTGATGATATCCAGACCAGCCACCTTTCCTTCAGCGAATCTGCAAGCGCATTCAAGGATAAACAGCTGGACGGCTTTTTTGTAACGGCAGGTTCACCTAACCCGGCCATTCAGGAAATCACTGCTATGTCATCCATAAAGCTGCTCTCTATCGATGATGCAACGGCAGACAAGCTGATTGAAAAATATCCTTTCTATACGAAATATTCTATTAAGCAGGATACATACAAGGGTATGGAAGCTGATGCAAACACACTGGCTGTTATGGCTACTCTGATCGCAGGAAGCGAACTGGCAGAGGACACAGTGTATAATCTGACGAAAGCTTTGTTTGAGTATCAGACCGATCTGGGTAATGCTCATGCAAAGGGTAAGGATCTGACTCTTGCGGGAGCTGTACAGGGTGTGTCGGTACCTTTCCATCCCGGCGCCGAGAAATATTATAAGGAAAAGGGCGTTTTAAAGTAAGAAATGCGTCGTAATGATAATAAAATTATTATATCTGGAAACAGGCCAGGTAGAAAGATTTCCTGGCCTGTTTCCAAATCGGCAGTCATAATTATGTCAATTATGTCATTATTGGCAGCCATATTGTTCATACCTGTCTCAAGGCAATTCGTCGTAGCGGATGAGAGTTCGGGGGAAATCCTGCTCAGTACAGCAGTGGAGCCGGGAGATGTATTTGGTATGAAATATGTCCATTCGGTCAATAAGAGTCCCATAGAGGATGTTTTTGAGATACTGGATGATAACAATATAATGCTGAAGAAAACTATTTTCCGGTCATTCGGTGCCGGGGTCCCATATGAGCTCGAAGAAGGGCAGGTATTGGACGTCAGGGATGACAGGATCGAGATAAGCAATATCAATAGACAGATTGACAGATATCTATTAAAGATCGGTACGATCGCCGAGCATACACTTTGCATCAACGGTCTCGAGATCCGGATGGACAGCCTTGCCAGGCCCCAACGGACAGTCAGGCTTGAAGTGCGGAGTGTTCCGGTTACTTTTTTCTTAAGGGGGATCACTAATGAGTGAAAAAGAAATGCAGACAACTGTGCCGGAATTGAATACACCGGGCCAAAAAGAAATCGATGAAATAATGGCAAAATACGATAAAGCATCTGCATACAGGGATCTCAAAGGAATATCCCGATATGTGGTGGGGGCTCTTGCCGTCATATTCTCGCTGTTCCAGCTGTACACAGCTCTGTTCGGTGTACTTCCGGCCCAGCTGCAGAGGGCAGTCCACCTGGGATTTGTTTTATTGCTTGCATTCCTGCTTTATCCTGCTACATCGAAGTCGTCAAGAGAGAAGCTCCCGATCCTCGATATTATACTTGGAATCGCAGGAGCAAGCGTAGCGGGCTATCTTATCTGGAATTACCGTGCTCTGATCGACAGATCAGGTGCATTCACTACTGTAGATATCATTGTAGGTGTTATAGGAATACTGCTTTTAGCAGAAATATGCAGGAGAACGGTTGGACTTCCAATATTGATCATTGCAGGCGTATTTATCGCATATGCATATCTGGGTCCATATATGCCTGGCTTTTTGAACCACAGGGGCTATTCCTTCAAAAGGATAGTTTCACATCTTATGTTTACAACTGAGGGTATACTTGGAATACCGCTGGGTGTGTGCTCTACATTCATCTTCCTCTTTATTTTGTTTGGAGCTTTCCTTGAAAAAACGGGAATCGGAAAATTCTTTATCGATATATCCAATGCGATTGCAGGCTTTGCCGCCGGTGGACCAGCAAAGGTCGCAGTCCTGACCAGTGCTCTTGAAGGAACAGTTTCCGGAAGTTCGGTCTCGAATACAGTCGGTTCGGGAAGTTTTACGATCCCGATGATGAAAAGCCTGGGCTACAAGCCGGAATTTGCTGCTGCTGTTGAAGCGGCTGCATCAACGGGCGGCCAGATAATGCCGCCTATAATGGGGGCTGCGGCATTCCTCATGGCTGATACACTCGGCATCCCCTACGGACAGGTGGCTGTAGCCGCTATAATACCTGCACTGCTCTATTTTTCAGGCATTTGGATAATGGTACACTTTGAGGCGAAGAAGACCGGAATGAAAGGTATGAGCAAGGAACAGATTCCGAAATTGTGGAATGTGCTCAAGGAACGTGGACATCTTATATTGCCGCTTGTCGCTATAATCTATTTCCTTTCTGAAGGTTCTACGCCAATAAAGGCGGCCATGTACGGAATTATTTTTGCAATTATTGCAAGTATGATAAAGAAGAGTACGCGTATGAAATTCAAGGATTTCATAGATGCGCTTGAAATTGGCGCCAGAAATATTCTGAGCGTTGCTATAGCATGCGGTATGGCCGGGATAATCATCGGTGTAGTGACACTGACTGGTCTTGGCCTTAAAATGGCGTCAGGACTGCTGGATCTATCGGGTGGGAATATGCTCCTTACGCTGTTTTTCACAATGCTGTCGTCGCTGATACTCGGTATGGGAGTCCCCACTACAGCCAACTATCTAATAACATCCACCATAACAGCTCCGGCAGTTGTACAGCTGGGAGTGCCGATGCTGGCGGCTCATATGTTCACTTTCTATTTTGGTATAGTTGCTGATATAACTCCTCCTGTTGCCCTGGCAGCATATGCCGGTTCAGCGATCGCTAAGAGCAATCCCTTCAAGACCGGTCTTACTGCGACAAAGCTTGCCATTGCAGCTTTCATAATACCATATATATTTGTATTGAGTCCGGATCTGCTGCTGATCGATACTGCTCCGCTGCAAATAATCCAGATCATTTTGACCTCATTGATTGGTATGCTGGGCGTAGGCGCTGCAATGGAGGGATATTTCCTTACGCATGCCGGGTGGATCGAAAGAATTATGTTCCTTGCGGGAGGTTTGCTTTTGATTGAGCCCAAACTGATAACAGATTTGATTGGATTGGCTCTGATCATTCTTGGCCTGCTTTGGCAGATAAGAAAAAAGAAGACCCTGGCCGCCAACAATGCAGATAATGCGGCTGCGTGATAAGAGAATAACGGATTAGTGGTGAAGATCGCTTTTCTGCTGATACATAAAAATCGATGATGAGTGCAAAATATCTCCGAATCATAAAAACAAGGAGCCAAGGACATGAGTTTGTATGCGTATATCTATTTTAACGGTAACTGCAGGGAAGCGATCGAATACTATGCAGATATTTTCAGGGCGGGAGAGCCTAAGATAATGACGTTTGGCGAAACTCCGGCGGAGCCTGAGATCACGCTTCCTGAAGGAACCAGCCATCTGGTGATGTTTGCCAGGCTAAACATAATGGGGACCGATGTAATGTTTTCTGATATTTTTCCTGGAATGTCACTGACAGTAGGCAACAATATCAGCCTTACTGTTACAAGCGATAATATCGATGAAGTGAAGAGATTATTCAACAGGCTCAAGGAGGGCGGTACTGTAGATATGGAACTGCAGGAGACCTTCTGGAGCAAATGTTATGGATCTCTGACCGACAGATATGGGGTATGCTGGCAGGTCAGCCATGAGGATGTCCAGGCAATGGTTGAATCGCGGGCTGTTGAGGATGGGCAGATAATAGAATGATAGTATGGTCAAAAAAAGTGAAATGAATATGGAATCCATAAGATATGACTAAAGCCTTTAAGAGGCTTATTTTTTTTTACAATCAGACAAAATAGGGCTTGGCGGCGTTTAACATATAGAGTGAATCGAGTTGCACTATTGTTGGTATCAGTATATTAAGCAAAAATAGAAGAATATTATTTTTCAGGAAAGGGCGATTTGAATGAGTAATAACTACAATTCATATATCTATGGAAGCTGGATAAAATGGGGGGCAATAGCACTGGTTGTCCTCATACTGGTCATCGGGTCAATCAGCACGTACAACGGTCTGATCACAGCCGAACATGATGTCCGTAGTCAATGGAGCGAGGTCGAGAACCAGATGCAGAGAAGGGCCGATGTGATCTCAAACCAGGTGGAGGTTGTGAAAGGCTATGTAAAGCATGAGGAGAAGGTTTTCAGTGATATAGCCAATGCAAGGTCAGTATTGTTTGACAATTATTCGGATATGGATACCAAGATTGCCGCAGATAAGCAAATGGCCGACTCCGGCCGTAAGATTCTGGCGCTGGCAGAGAGCTATCCCGAGCTGAAAGCAGACAAACTCTTTACGAATCTTCAGGTAGACATAGAAGGCTCTGAAAATAGAGTTGCAGTAGCAAGAGGTGAATTCATCGGAAAGGTGCAGATATATAATACAAAGCTGACCAGATTTCCCGGGAATCTATTTGCAAAAATGCTGGGATTTGAAAAAATAGATTATTACAAAGCATCGCCGGATGCCGGACAGACTCCGACGGTGGATTTCAGCAACTGACTGCACGGTATGTCTGTCAAAGATGGAACATAATTAACGCGGTAAATAAAAGAAAGAGCAGGTCGTAATGAAAAGGTTACAGGCAGCAGTTCTTGTGATTTTGATTTTATTAATAAGCATTTCTGTGCCGGCAAGCGCTAAGGCTGATTATCCGGCTCCGACCACGGAGTTTTTTGTCAATGATTTCGCCGGGGTGCTGAGCCGTGAAACACGTGACAATATTCAGCGCATCGGGAAAGGTCTTGAGGATGCAACAACGGCACAGGTGGTTGTCGTAACGGTTTCTTCACTGGATGGCGAGGACATCGACAGCTATGCCTATGAGCTGTTCAAGCAATGGGGAATCGGCCAGAAGGGAAAGGATAACGGCGTGCTTATATTAAATGCCGTATCAGAAAGACAACTGAGGATCGAGGTCGGATACGGGCTTGAGGGTGCTCTTACCGATATTGAAACGGCAGATATAAGAAATGATTATATGAATCCGTACTTAAAGAATAATGACTTTGACAAAGGCATGCTTTATGGATTTGCAGCAGTTGTGAATGTGGTGGCTGAAGAGTACGGATTATCGGAATATGTGTCGGAATATGATTTAGAACAGCGTATGCCCAGTGGCACGAGGTATGACAGCAGCGATAGCTCCGACGAAGATGACAAAGCATTCTTCTATATAATCATATTTTGTATTTTTCTAGTTGCTGACGGCATATTATTCAGGTTTAGAATTACCAGGGCATTATTGAGAATAGCCTTCTACTCCAGGGTTTTCGGAGACGGCGGAAGAGGCGGCTGGGGGGGCGGCGGCGGAAGAGGCGGCTGGGGGGGTGGAGGCTTCGGCGGCGGAGGCAGCAGAGGCAGTCGCGGAGGCGGAGGCTTCGGGGGCGGAGGCAGCAGAGGCAGTCGCGGGGGCGGAGGAAGATCAGGCGGCGGAGGCAGCAGCGGCGGTTATTGATTGTGATATTACATGCGGGCTGGCATATGTCAGAAAATCCTCTATAAACGATATATTTTCTTTGAATCGAAGTATTATAAAAACCGTGCGGTTACTCAAATGAGACAGCACGGTTTTCCTGTTGATTATCCAATTTCCGGATACTGAATCTGTTCAATGCCTTCTGTCCTGGAAGAAATCTATCGCGCCAAGAATGACATGAGCTGCGCCAAGTCCCAGCAAGCCGGCCCCGATTGCAACCTTTGTTTCATGCTTTGTCATATGGTGCTTTTTCATGTCCGTTCCCCTCATTACTGCGCCTGCAGTAGTTACTGCCGTGCCAAGTACCATTGGTATTATTCCTTCACGCATATTCCAGCCTCCATAGTTATTATTGAATATAGTTTGTACTGCACGTATAAAAGTATCCCCCGATCATGGAGAACATATTATGTTATATATGAAAAATGTCAATTACCATAATATTGCACAAATCGATAAAACATGTTAGTATCACAATATAGCGAGGCGAATAAAAGGCCCCCGTCCCGTCTATATAAGTATTTTCACCCTCACCGACCTATAAACATCCGGCAGCAAGTTCATGAAATGCAAATATGATACGAAGCAAAAGAACGCATCGTTATAGTTTATTAATTGGAGGATAAGTTTATGAAATTGAAGGCATTACTTTTATATGCTCTGGTGATAGCTCTTTTTCTCACAGCTTGCGGTTCAAAAACAGCCCTGACGAACAATCAGTTCATTGAAAAGATGGAGAGCGCAGGATACCAGACCGTGGACGCAGCCAATCAATTTGGTGAAGGAGAAGTGGAGGCTGTATCTCTTGCAATTAAAGAAGGAAAATACCAAATCGAGTTTTACGTGCTGCCTTCAAATGACCAGGCAGTTTCTGCATTCAATGGTAACAAGAGCGACTTTGAGCAAATGAAGGGCAATGGTGCAAGCTCCGGTGAATTAAGCGGCAGCAATTACAACTATTATGGTTTGTCAACTGATGAAGGCTATTATGTGGTTTCGAGAGTAGACAATACCATGATTTTTATTAATACCTCTGCACAGTACAAGGATGAAATCAAGGAAATACTGAAGGAAATCGGCTACTAAAATTACACTTAGCTTTCATTTGCGATGATTATGTCAATAAAAAGCAGGTTTCTTTATTCTGCTGCTTGATAACATGCAAAAGTTGCTGTAAAATATTCTTTGGAACAGCACTGGTGACCGGAGGACAATGTTATGAAGCATGCAGAACAGAAATTCACCACACGCCAGTATATGATCAGCAGCGATTTTGAGTTTTTCCACTACAAGGATGAGACTCCTGTTGAAGTGGAATATCATAATCACATTTTCTATGAGGTGTTTTTCTTCCTGTCCGGAGATGTTACCTATATTATCGAAGGCAAATCCTACAGGATAAAGCCCGGCGATATCATCCTCATAAACAACAGAGAGCTGCACAAAACAGTTGTGGCGCCCGGAAAGACATATGAAAGGTATGTGCTCTGGCTGGACCCGGACTTCATCAGGAGCCTGGGTGAGGATACGGATCTGACAGCCTGCTTTGAACGTTCCGCTGAAAGTAATTACAATATACTGCGTCCGAGGACGGAATTCTGCATAATGATAAAAAAAATACTGGCATATCTGGAGGGCTCTGTTTTCAATGAAGGCTACGGCAACAGGATATTGCAGAGGAGTTATCTGGCAGAGCTGCTTGTTTATCTGAACCGGGCATTTTTTGACAGCCGATACGAGGACATAGAGCTTGATGTCGTATATGACGACAAGGTCAACAATGTAATCAGATATATAAACGACAATCTGAACGAGGAGCTTTCTCTTGAAACACTGGCGTTCAGGTTTTATACGAGCAAATACCATCTGCTGAGGGAGTTCAAAAAACATACGGGCTACACCATTCATCAGTATATACATAAAAAGCGAATGATAATGGCGAGGATGTTGCTCAAGGAAGGCTTGAAGGTGACTGAGGTATGCTTGAAATGCGGTTTCGGAGACTATTCGAATTTCATTCGCTCCTTTAAGAGGGAATTCGGCCACTCTCCGAAACACTACAGAGATACGGATGGAAGGCCTGATAAGGTTTAATGCCGGACAGGGAAAATGGAACAATCTTGCAGCATGGTTCGTCTGAATATTTGTCAAAAAATCCTAATGAAATCTTATTGATTGCGGGGTGTAGTAAATGAGAAAAACAACGGCCCTTCTGCTTGTTGTTATCTTGATGGCAGGCATGCTAAGCGGGTTCAGTATGGCTTCCTCCGAGGAAGCAGTCACTATCTGGCTCGACGGAAAAAAGGTCGAGTTCACAGATTCACAGCCGATCCATACAGGAACCAGGGTACTGGTGCCGGTGCGGGGCTTTTTTGAAAGGATCGGAGTTACAGTGGATTGGAACAACAGCGACAAGCTCGTCGTTGTAAAGGACGATGAACAGGAGATCATGCTGGAGGTGGGCAATACGGCCGTGCTGAACAATGGCGCCGTAAATTACCTGGACTGCAGCGTCATCAACAGAGACGGCCGTACATACATACCACTCAGGTACGTGTCCGAGAGCTTTGGCTATAATGTCCAATGGGACAGCAAAACTAAAAGCGTACATATAACAAAGAAGACAGGGAATACCGGCGGAGCGCATGGCGATCCTTCAGATCTTCCAACAGTGGACAGCCTTGAGAACCTGTATCAATTATTCAGATACAATGATAAACTGGCCGGATATGTAAATTATGCCAGATGGAATATTGTGATCGAACGTGATTTTGCCGACTCTGCTGCGGAGCCATCGATTTCCCAGGATTCGAGCAAGGATTACGCGGCTTCTGCCACACAGGAAGCACCTTCAAAATCCAATGGATCCGATTATTCCGGAACCAATAACCAGGTTGAGGGCATAGAAGAGGGCGACCTTATCAAGACCGACGGCGAGTATATCTATATTGTCCGGAATGAAAAAATCGTTATTGTTGACTCGGATCCGAGCAATATGAAAATCATTTCTGAGATCCCTTGTACTGACGGAGTAAGTGAGATATTTATTTATAATAACAAGCTTGTTGTTATTAATGGAAGGTCAAATATACCTTTCAGGTCCCAGGATAAGAAAGAAGGCGCTATCCTGGAGCGCTTATTCGGTTCGGCCGGTATCGGCAGCACGAATGTAAGGGTATATGATATAACAGATCGTTCGAAACCTTTTATTCTCAGCGACAAGGATTATGAAGGGGCATATCTTTCATCCAGGATGATTGACGACGATGTATATATAGTGACAAATTCCAGAGTCAGATTCTATTCCCCCTACTTCAGAGATATGATGGATATTATCAGCACCGGCAATAAAGAGGCGTTTATAAATCAAGCCTCCAGGACTTCAGCACAAGGGCTGGATCTGCTTGGTGAAACCGGCTTCAAGAGCTATGATGAGCTTTATGATGCTCTCAGAAACGCAGTGACGTCGTATGTAACTCCCAAATACAGAGATAATAAATCGAACATCGATTATAAAATAGGCTTGAAGGAAATCCATTACTTCAGGGATTTGGTCACGCCGAATTATATGATGACTATAGGCATAGATCTCGGCAGCGGCAAGGATGATGTCAGCGCATATCTTGGAAGCTCAGGACAGCTTTATGTTTCGGCCGACCATATGTATGCCGCTGTTTCAAGATACGAATATAATGCATTGAAAAGCAAGGTGCAGCAATATCCTGTCTATGAGGATATGACATCAGTGCACAAGTTCGGACTGAAGGATGGAAAGATAATATACAAGACAAAGGGCTCGGTGCCGGGCACTATTTTGAATCAATTCTCCATGGACGAGTACAAGGGCGTTTTCAGGATCGCCACGACTACAAATGGTAACGGCGGTACAAGGAACAATGTATATGCATTGGATGAGGGTATGAAAGTCACGGGCAGGCTCGAGGGTATCGCACCCGGTGAAGAAATAAAAAGTACACGCTTTGCAGGTGAACGCATTTATATGGTCACGTTCCGTAAGATGGATCCGTTCTTCGTCATTGATGCGGTTGATCCTAAAAACCTGAGTATGCTTGGATATCTTAAAATCCCGGGATTCAGCTCATATATGCATATCCTTGACAAGGACCATGTCCTGGGATTGGGCTATCATACGGAGGAAAGGGATGGCTGGGGGGTCGATACGAAGGGCTTCAAGCTGTCACTCTTTGATGTGTCGGATGTTACAGACCCCATTGAGGTCAAAAATGAGATTATCGGCGAGGAAGCTTTTTCTCCGGCGGCCGAAGACCACAAGGCGCTTATGATATCCCTGGACAAAGGACTCATGGGACTCCCCATAGCTTATATAAACTCGGAAACCGATTATTTTGCCGGCTACTTCCTGTACAACATCACAAACAAAAATTTCTCCTATAAGGGGCGCGTAAGTCATGTTCATGAAAATGCGGCTATGAAAGATATAGAAGAGGAAGATATGATTTACAGGGGGATATATATCGGCAATAATCTGTATACATTCTCACAGAATAAGCTCCAGGCGCACGATCTGGGTACACTTAAATTAAAGGGCAGTCTCGGTTTCAGATAAGAGGTTGGAATAACAGGGGGACGGCGCTTCTGATTATCAAAAGCCCGTCCCCTTCGATTGTATATTCATGTATGCGCTTGGCAATTATTATCCACAGGAGGTCATGGCAGTGGATCTAAAACTCATTGAGCAATTGATCATCGATAAGAACTATTCCATGCTGAAGGGCGAACTGAAAAACGCACGTGCAGTAGATATAGCGGAGATATTGGATAGTCTCGATGAAAAGCAGACGCTGCTTGTGTTCAGACTCCTGTCAAAGGAGATCGCAGCAGATGTTTTTTCATACCTTTCCAAGGACAGACAGGCGGATATAGTGGAGCTGGTGAATGAAAAAGAGCTCTCCGACATATTGAACGATCTCTATTTCGACGATAAAGTGGACCTGCTCGAGGAAATGCCTGCAAATATCGTTAAGAAGATACTTAAGAACACGAGCGACGCTGAGCGCAAAAGGATAAACCAGTTTCTTATGTATCCGGACTATTCTGCCGGCAGTCTGATGACCATAGAATTCGTTGACCTAAAAAAGGAGTGGCTGGTGGGAGAGGCACTCGAAAGGATCAGAAGAACTGCTCCGGACAAGGAAACCATATATACCTGCTATGTGATGGATGCTCAAAGGCATCTGGAGGGTTTTTTATCGCTGAAGGATCTTGTGCTTTCCTCCGTCGATAAAAAGGTTGGGGATATCATGCACAGCGACCCCATATATGTTAATACGCATGATGATCAGGAGTTTATCGCCGACATGTTCAAAAAATATGACCTGCTTGCTGTGCCGGTCGTTGACAATGAACACAGGCTTGTTGGTATCATCACAATTGACGACATCATAGATGTCATAGAAGAGGAAACGACAGAGGACTTTTACAGGATGGCGGCTGTCCAGCCCACTGGTGAGGGATATATCGATGCCGGCGTTTTCAAGCTTGCAAGGCAGAGGATACTGTGGCTGTTGGTCCTGATGATTTCTGCTACATTTACAGGATACATCATAAAGAGCTTTGAGGATACTCTGCAGACAGTTGTGGCGCTGACCGCGTTTATACCGATGCTTATGAATACCGGAGGAAATGCAGGTTCGCAGGCATCGACCCTCGTTATCAGAAGTATTGTACTGGGAGAGGTCAATTTCAGGGATATAATCGCTGTGGTATGGAAGGAATTCAGGGTAAGTGTAATGGTAGGAATCGCTCTTTCCATTGTAAATTTTCTAAGGGTCTTTTATTTGGAGAGATATTCATTCGCTATATCAGTCACGGTCTCTGCAACGCTGCTGTTCACCATTATCGTAGCGAAGGTGATCGGAGGTATGCTCCCGCTGTTTGCAAAGAAGCTCAGGCTTGATCCGGCCATCATGGCAAGCCCTCTGATCACAACGATAGTCGATGCCGTGACGCTTACTATCTACTTCACCTTTGCGAATCTTTTCGTGATATAGTAAGACTGTCGCCTACCGCATCGTTGCATCATCTATATCAGATAATTCTATGCTGACTCTTCCGGATATGCTTTGGTTATCATTGAGAGTCTCGTTATCTTTCATAGCGGCGATCATGTCCTTCGATAGTTTTCTGGCAGGAAGATGGAGGATGAAGCTCGTTCCCTTTCCTACTTCACTGGTGACATATATAGTGCCGTTATGCATCTCCACAAGCGTCTTGACAAGAGAAAGCCCCAAACCGCTTCCGTAGTGGTTTCTGTTCAGGGATGTATCCGCCTGTTTGAACCTGTTAAATATATACTTGACTTTATCCTGCTGGATGCCTATGCCTGTATCATCGATCCTGACTATGATCCTGTCTACCGTACTCGTGATGCCGACAAAAATACTTCCGCCCTTGTCCGTGAACTTTAGTGCATTTGACAAAAGATTGAGCATGATGCGTTCTATCATACTTTGATCACATTCCGTATATTTTTCTTCGGTGTCGGTGTCAAAAACAATGTTGACGCCCTTTTGTTCCGCATAGGCAACAACTGACATGGTCGTATCTTCTATAATGCTGATGATGTTGTGATATTCCATTTTTGCTGCGAGATGGCCGCTTTCAAACTTTGATACATCAAGAAGATTGCTGATGATCTTTATCAGTTTGTAACAATTTTGCCTGATAGATCTGCAATATTTGAGCACCCTGCTGTGTTTGTCACAAGGGCAGGATCCCGGAACAATTGATTCTATAAGCTGTGAGGAAGCAAATATGACATTCAGCGGAGCCTTAAGTTCATGGGACAGATCGGTGAAGGCCTGTGACTTGATCAAGTCGTTTGCCAATATGGTATCGACCATGACATCGATATCCTGTGCTGTTGCAGCGACCTCATCATTACCGTATATATTGGAGCGTACTGTATAATCACCTTTTTTTACAGCTGAAATGGTCTCTTTTATATTCATTAGCGGATCCAGTATTCTTTTTGCGAATATCAGAGCCACCAGGAGAGAAATAATCAAAACAAGCAGCAATATTGTAATATCGTTTGTAAGGCGGCTATTGTGTTTTTCCATTATCATATCATAGTTTATCGTTACAAAACACTTCCAGCCGCTCAATCCGACAGGGCATTCAATGTTTGTATCTGATGAGGCGCCCGGAATGTCTTCATCCATCAGTGTCACCATTCTATAATCGCTGGTTTCGTATTTTTCCGGGTATATTGTAAGTGTATTTCCCTTTCTGTCTATAAAACCGAAATCTCTGTTGTAGGAGCTATCTGACATGTTCAGCCTTTCAGTAAACATATCAGGATAGATACGTCCTGTCAGGATGCCCTGCAGTCCGTTGTCTGTGACGATTCCTCTTGCGACGTATGTGTAATTCTCAGCTTTTGCTTCAGAATATTTTAACTCGCCAAGGATTTTGCTTTCTCCGGCGGTTATCATTGCAAAATATTCATCGTCAGATACTGAATACCCAATCAATTCCTGGTTTTGGCTGGCTATGACCGTTCCGTCGGCGCTTATCCATGAAAGATTTGAGAGAACAGCATCCTCTGTTTCTATTTCGAGAAGGTATTTTTGAATATCCTCAGTATTCATGTCGTTTAATACGAACAGGCTGCCTATCGCTGCTTCACATAACCACAATTCTTCTACATAATTGCAGAAGGAGGATGTAACAGAGTTAGCCAGATCCTCACCTGCTTTTAACTCCATGTTCACTCTGTCCTTGAAATCGTCGTTGATTCGAACAATTTCCAGAAGAAAAATCGGTATCAGTACAATCAACACTAACAAAACCATCTTTTTTCTTATGGTCAGAACCGGCATAATTCACCTCAGTTGATAAGCTGGAACATATATCAACATAATGAATTATATCAATTTTTTTACTATATTTTCAATCATTCTCAAGTTACGTTTGCATTACATTGCTTGTTTTTTGACACAAATCGATAATATATTTCCTAAAATAACATAAAAAGACATACTATTTTATAAAAAAATTTGAAAAATATTTACAGGGTCTGCTATTGAACCTGAGTTGAGTTTTGATATATGATTCTAATGAGGTGAGTAGAGTGGACGGTATTATCAAATTCAGAGAATGGATAGAGCATAGCCATAAAATCGTATTTTTCGGCGGCGCCGGTGTTTCCACCGAAAGCGGCATACCTGATTTCAGAAGTGTCGACGGCCTGTACAGCCAGAGATACGAGTATCCTCCCGAGACCATACTCAGCCATTCATTTTTCATGCAGAATCAGGCGGAGTTTTTTGAATTTTATAGGGATAAAATAATATTTCTTAAGGCAAAGCCTAATATAACTCATATTAAGCTGGCACAGATGGAGGCGGAGGGCAGGATAAGCGCTGTGGTGACACAGAATATTGACGGACTGCACCAGGCGGCCGGCAGCAAAAGAGTGCTGGAGCTGCACGGCTCAGTACACCGGAACTATTGTATGAGCTGCGGCAAGGCATATGGGATCGATAAGGTGATAGATGCAGCCGGTGTTCCTGTTTGTGACTGCGGCGGTGTTGTCAAACCTGATGTGGTGCTGTATGAAGAAGGGTTGGATCAGGATGTGATCAACGAAGCCGTCAGAGCGATCGGTGAGGCCGATATGATGATAGTCGGAGGGACATCATTGTCAGTATACCCGGCAGCCGGACTGGTCAGGTACTATAAGGGAAACAGGCTCGTTCTTGTTAATAAATCGCCGACACCATATGACAAATTCGCGAACCTCTTGCTGCAATGCGGACTTGGAGAGGTTTTCGCGGCTATTTGAACGATGCGTTGGTATAACTTTTGATCTATATGAGGTGAGTATGTACGACATAATAATTGCAGGCGGAGGGCCTGCAGGTGCAACACTGGCAAGACTGACCGGGAAGAGATACAAGGTGCTTCTGCTGGAAAAGAGGACATTTACAGATGATATGGAGTTTTCCGGGCAGAAATCCTGCGGAGGCCTTCTGGATCCCGATGCCCAGAGAATGCTTGCCGGCTTCGGTCTGGGGATACCTAAATCCGTCCTTGTCAGTCCCCAGCTGTTTGCCGTTCGGACAATTGATATCAAAAGCGGTGTAGAGCGATATTACCAGCGCCATTACATAAATATTGACAGGAATGAATTCGACAAGTGGCTGGAAGCAACCATTCCGCCAGGTGTTGATATAATAAACGGCGGCATATATAAATCATGTGAAGAGAAGAACGGGCATATATCTGTCAAATTTCATCATAATGGCAGGGAACGTGAAGAAACGGCCAGGCTGCTTGTCGGCGCCGACGGCGCATTTTCCGGTGTCAGAAGGCAGTGTTTCGCAGATGCGGATACCCCAAGGCTGTATGTATCGATCCAGGAATGGTTCAGGACGAATGATACAAAGAATTATTACGGCGCTATTTTTGATGAGGATATAACTGATTTCTATTCGTGGACGATCCCGAAGGAGGATCAGATAATACTTGGCTCGGCGCTGGTGCCGGGCAAGGATGTGAATGAAAGGTTCGAGCTGCTGAAGAAAAAACTGGGGAGATACGGATTCTGCTTTGTAAACAGTATCAGAAAAAATGGCGCATATCTGTACAGGCCTGTCAAAAGCGGCCAGATATGCATTGCCCGCGGAAGGACGGCGCTTGTCGGCGAAGCTGCCGGGTTTATCAGCCCCAGTTCTGCAGAGGGGATGAGCTATGCATTCAAAAGCTCCCTTGCTCTTGCCAGGGCGCTTGAAGCAGGTATAGACGATTATTTGCCGAGGTATTCCGATAATATTGCTCCGTTGAAAAGGAATATACTTATTAAAAACCTGAAGTCTCCTGCAATGTATAATGGACTGCTGAGAAAGATAGCCATGAAGTCCGGACTGCTCAGCATCGATATAGTTGAATGACAGCATAAAACAGGTGCATCAGAGCCCCGACAGGTGATTTGAGAAGAGCCTTTTTTCCTCATGTACCAGTGAATCGATGGTTTCCCTGACAGAAAACACGCTGCTCTTATACCTGAATGAAATAAGAACGCCGTATTCGTTCCTTCCGAACAGAGTTGACTTTCTGACTATTGCGCCTTCCAGATCAAAGACCCGGTTCTCGTTATTTATGTTGATGATCACTTCATCATTCACTTCAAAATTACATTCAGTACATATGCGTATGCCTTCATAGCTTATATCCTTGATCCATACAGGAGAGCTGCTGCCGGAAGTGCCCGACATGAGCCGGATGGACCCTATAAGGGATACAGGATGTCTGATATTTTTTCTCCTTTCCAACTGGAACGAAGTCATATCAGGAGAAATCGTTATGTCGCTTTCTGTTTTTGACAATATGAAACCGCCGTATATATTGGTTTGATCGCCGTCGATCATGCCAAACGTGACGGGATCGCCCTTCAATATGTTTATATAGGTACCCAGAGGCCCCTTGATCCTGACGGAAAAAAAGTTCTCCAGATTTCCGCTGACAAACGAGCAGGTGATCGGTTTAGAATGTGAATAATGGCGAAGTGCCAGTATGGAGCCGGCATCCTGATGGCCCATATCTTACCTCCTAGTGTCGCGTCCGTATTGTCTGAAAAGCATTGGGAGCATCAAATCTTACATAAAATTATATAGGTTTGTTACTTTATTGTCAATCTTGACGACCCTTGCAGGCGATTTGATAAAAAAAGTCGGACGATTGATTTTTTCATATGGTAGAATTTATTCATGTGAACAAATGCGGTTTTAAGATCATAGGAATAGATAATCCCGGAAATAAATACGAGGAGCAATACATAATGGAAAAACAAATGGTGTAAAGGCGGGATACAATGAAAGGCATGCCTGGTGACGGGCGTGCTTTTTTTTGCGTCATTGATGGTAATGTTCTGTATTTTCTTTGTGAACCAGATAGTATATATTAAGTATATGTGATCTGAACGATCTCACTGCTATATGAGAAGGCGGTGCGAAAGGGTGATAAATATGACAGAGCATATTATTAAAACATCTTCATCTGATGAAATGATCAATATAACTTCACTGGTCAGGCAGGAGGTACAAAAATCAGGTGTCAGCAGCGGGACAGCGGTTGTTTTCGTGCCTCATACAACCGCAGGCGTCACCATTAATGAGAATGCGGACCCTGATGTGGTTTATGACCTGCTGTCCATATTCCGCAGGGTATTCCCCGAGAGCGGAAGCTACAGACATATGGAGGGGAACTCCCATGCCCACGCTAAGGCATCTATGGTGGGGTCCTCCTGTACTGTGATAATAGAAAACGGCAAGCTGCAGCTGGGCACCTGGCAGGGCATCTATTTCTGTGAGTTTGACGGACCAAGGACCAGAAAGGTATTTGTGAAAATAACTGAAGGGTAGGTGGAAAGATAGATGATCTTTTATTTTTCCGGTACGGGCAACTCCTATTATGTTGCCCGGCAAACTGCAGCGGGGCTGGGGGAAAGACTGGTTTCCATATCTTCCGAAATGAGCGGCGGGAAGAAGGAATTCCAATATGAGCTGAAAGAAAATGAGGTCATCGGCTTCGTGTTTCCTGTCTATGCATGGGCGCCGCCTAAAATGGTCCGGGAGTTCATTGAACGCCTTAAGCTGTCCGATACACAGGGACGATATGTTTTTGCCGCTGCAGTGTGCGGCGACGAGACAGGAAACTCCATGAAGCTGCTGCAGAGGAGCCTTCTGAAGGCGGGACTTGAACTGAACAGCGCTTTTTCTGTAACGATGCCGAACAATTATATAGTGGCTTTCGATGTAGACCCAAAGGTAACCGAACAAAAAAAGCTTGAGAATGCAGAGAGGACAATCGAAAAGATCATAGAGACAGCAGCCGCCGGAAAATCGGGTGTGTCAGAGATACATAAGGGCTCCCTGCCCGGTATAAAAACAGCTGTGATAGGATCATTGTTCAACAGGTTCGGTATCAGCACAAAAAGCTTTTATGCCGACGAGAAATGTACTGGCTGCGGCATTTGTGAGAAGGTATGCAGCTGTGGTACTATCACTGTTGCTGACGGAGGACCGAAGTGGGGAAGTGCCTGTACGCAATGCCTGGCTTGTCTGCATTATTGCCCGGAGAAGGCTGTACAGTTCGGCAAGGGCACTAAAGACAAAGGCAGGTATGTCAATCCGAACGTGGAACTGAAGGAAATGCTGAAGAGGTAATAAACAGTTTATAGATATTTTGTAGCGTTGACAGCATATGGAATTGACTTATATAATGTAATTGTTGGAGATATATAGGCACGCAGCTTGGATAAGCGTGCTTTTTTGTTATGAAAGAGGAGCGATATGAAAAAGAAGAAGGATACATATGAGTTGATGAAGGAAATAAGAAATAACTGGAATATGAATCCAAGGACCAGAGTGCAGGAAAATGAGATGAAGGATAAGAAGAAACGCAGGCAGGAAGAAAAGAAAATTGTCCAGGAGGACAGATGATATACGGGGGTGCAGCAGGTGATCATTATTGAAACAGAAAGGCTCTATGTAAGGAATATAAAGCCTCAGGACTGGAAGGACATGCAGGAATATCTGTCCAGGGAAGAGGTAATGAAATATGAGGGTCCCTGGGACACAAGTGACGAGAGTATGCGAAAAGCAGCAGAGGAGCTGGCAAAAGGCAACACTTTTTGGGCTGTGGAACTGAAGACGACGGGAAAGATGATAGGCCATATATATCTTGGACGCGAGGAGCCCGAGAAGTTCCTGACATGGATGATCGGATACATATTCAACAACGAATTTCATGGGAACGGTTACGCGACGGAGGCCTGCAGGGGCATTATGGATTATGCCTTCGGCAAATTGGGAGCTCATAGGATCATCGCTAAATGCTGTCCTGAAAATGTTCCGTCCTGGAAGCTGATGGAGAGGATAGATATGAGGCGGGAAGGATATTCGCTCAGATGTGCCGCCATCAAGGACGCAGAAGATGGCAGCCCGATTTGGTGGGACGAGTATCTGTATGCCATGCTGGCGGATGAATGGCCGGGAAACGGAGCACTGTCGATAAGCGGGACAGAATGACAGGGAGAAACGGATCTATGGAGATAAGAGAACTTAAATACAATGACATCGAAGAGGCCTGCGAATTGTTTGCCGCTGCATATGAGCGTCAGAGGAAGGCAGTTCCCATACTCGATGAGGAAAACTCGCGAAGGGACATACTGGCTGAGAAGCTCAGGCAGAATATGCTGACCCCGGGAGTGGCGGCATACAGAAACGGTAAAATGATCGGGTTTATGACCGGATTGTATATCGATGGGCTGCTTGGTGTGCATAAGGGAGTATTGGTGCCGGAATGGGCACATGCGTCCGTTCCGGAGAATGCTTTTGAAATCTACAGAAAAATGAACCGGGCAATCGGTCAGGAGTGGGTCAACGATGGCTGCCTTACCCATGCAGTCGTTTTTCTCAATACCGACAGGGAGGCGCAGGATGCATTTGTATGGAATGGCTTCGGGAGTGCCTGCGTCGATGCAATAAGGCCAGTGGGAAGTTTGGGAGCGGCAGATCTGATGAAGGGGTTAAGGATTGGAGTGATTTCTGAGAACGAGGCAGACGAGATCCTGCCATTGTTTGATGCTCATTATAAACATCTGTCAAGAGCACCGGTGTTCAATCCATATATGGAACCGGAAACTGCCGATATGATAAAGGAAATGCTCTCGGAGCCGGGAGGCCGTATCTGGGCAGTATGGGATGGGGATACAGCCGTTGGATACATGAAGGCTGCACATGTGGAAGACGGGGCGGCGTGGATCGTAAACGGGAAGAACAAGCTTTGCGTAAACGGGGCATACGTGATGCCTGAATATCGGGGCAGAGGTATCGCAGCAGCGCTGCTGTCGACAATAATGGAATGGGCTGCATCCAACGGATATGAGAGATGTTCGGTAGATTTCGAGGCAACGAACCTTGAGGCATGCAGCTTCTGGATGAGGTATTTTCAGCCGGTCTGCAGGTCGTATGTGCGCAGATTGAATGAGAATATTATGAAGACCATTAAATGATTCTGGCCGGAGCCGGGACCAGGATTGGGAGTCAATATGATAATAAAGACAGTAATAAAGGGATTTGAGTTCGAGTTTGAAACTTCAGACGATGTGTTTTCACCAAGGCGGATCGATGCCGGCACACTTGCGATGCTTTCATTTGTGGAGTTTGCCGATGGCTGGAGGGTGCTTGACCTGGGCTGCGGATACGGTGTCGTGGGTATAACTGCTGCCAGGTTCACTGCTCCTGGGAATGTATTTATGGTGGATGTGGAGCCTGAAGCGGTTTTATTGTCCCGAAGGAACGCTGACAGAAATGCCGTATCAGGCGTTAATATACTTCAGAGTGATGGATTTGTATCACTGGATGAAGCCGGCTTTGACTGTATTTTGTCAAATCCGCCATATCACACGGATTTCGCTGTAGCTAAAAAATTTATCGAAAAGGGCTTCAATCGTCTGAAGCTTGGCGGTAAAATGTTTATGGTAACAAAGCGGAAGGACTGGTATAAAAATAAGCTGATTTCCGTTTTCGGCGGTGTGCGGATACATGAATCAGACGGATATTATGTGTTTGAGGCCGAAAAGAGAAGTGTCAGCTATTTCAAATAAGAAAAGTGGAACAATGGGAAGGACCATTGTTTTAGTTTATGGAGGTGTACCATGGATATATCACGGCTTGAGCAGCAAATACAGTTTATACTCGAAATAGACAAGCTAAAGCTGATTTTGAGGCAGAACTATCTTTCCGATGGATCGCGGCGTGAAAATGACACCGAGCATTCCTGGCACCTGGCTATGATGGTGGCTGTGCTGGCTGAGTATTTTAATGGCGCTGACATACTCAAGACCTTAAAAATGGTTTTGATCCATGATATTGTTGAGATATATGCCGGCGATACATTTGCTTATGATGAGCAGGGATACCTCGATAAGGTTGAGCGGGAGCAGCAGGCCGCTGATAAGATATTCTCCATGCTGCCTGCGGACCAGGAGAAGGAGTACAAAGAGCTGTGGCAGGAATTTGAGGCGATGGAAACAGATGAAGCAATATTTGCTGCAGCAGTGGACAGGATACAGCCCTTGCTGATGAATTCGGCTTCTGAGGGCAAGATGTGGAAGCAGCATAAGGTAACAGTGGACAAGGTATTGGCCCGGAACAAGATGGTGTTTGAAAAGGCGCCTGAAGCAATAGCTGAATTTGTTCGTAAAAGGATCAGGGAGTCTTCGGAAAACCACTATTTACATGAGGAGTAATGTGAGGGAAATGGCTGGATACAAGTGTGTCATATGGGACTGGAACGGAACATTGCTTGATGATATGGATGTCTGTATCAATGTAATGAATAGTATATTGAAATGCCGGGAGATGCCGGTGATGGACACGGAAAGGTACAGAAGGATATTCGGCTTTCCGGTAAAGAACTATTATTGCGAGCTGGGCTTCGATTTTCAGAAGGAGCCCTTTGAAGACATTTCAAATGAATATGTAAGAAAATATCAGAAGGAAAGTCTCTTCGCATGTTTGAGGGAGGATGCCGTGACTGTGTTGGAGTTTATCCGTGATATGGGCATCAGCCAGGTCATACTCTCGGCATCGCAGATTCAGAACCTTGAGGAGCAGGTAAACCATTTTGGGATCGCCGGATACTTTGATAAACTGCTGGGCCTTGACAACTGCCATGCCACCAGTAAGGTCGATGTCGGCAGAAGCTGGCTGGCGGAGTCAGGATTTGGAGACGGTGAGGTTATCCTGGTCGGCGATACCCTGCATGACTTTGAAACTGCCAATGAACTTGGCTGCAGCTGTCTGCTGCTGTCTTCCGGCCACCAGAGCCGGGAACGGCTGCCGAAATCCGGCGCATATATTGTTGATTCGCTGCCTGAGGTAAGAGATTATCTGATAAAGGCTGTTTTGTGAACCTTTCCTGGTATATGAAATGCCCGGTCCTCAGGATCGAGGGCGGCCAGAGTACGGACGAAAGGCTTCAGATCGCTATGCGGGCTATTACTGAGGATTGATGCTGGCCCCGGGATTTGGGCATGTTATTACAGATTGGTTAAATATGACACACAGTTGTCAAAATGTTCTGGTAAAATAATGATAACCTTAACCGATAGGAGTGTATTGCTATGGAATGGAATGAACTGTTTCCGCAGGAAAAACAGCCGACTATGGAGCAAATAACAGAGTACATAGGCGGCAATGCCAGTAAGTTATGGGACTCCCTGATCGATTATATGGACAAGGCTTATAAAGCAAAGCCCAAGATGTCCTATAGTGCATGCTCGGGCAAACCAGGCTGGAACATCAAGTTCCAAAAGAGCGGTCAGTCCTTTGGTACATTATATCCCGAACAGGACTCGTTTTCCGTATTTCTGGTCATCAGCTACAAGCTTGATCCTCTGATGGAGGCAATACTGCCGATGCTGACACCTGAGATCGCTGAGCTGTACAGTAAAGCGGGGGATTACATGAAGCTGGGCAAGTGGATGATGTTCAGGATCACGGATGAGGCCGGAATTCAGGACTACAAAAAGATATGCGGCGTAAAAATGCCTCCAAAGGCATCGTAATATATAAAAGCCGTCAGTTTTAAGTGAACCCCTTAAGGGGTTCACTTTACTTTACCCTTAACAGCCTGCAGATCCCCATTATGACATCCTTTATCCTGAAGAGCTCACTTTCCTTGTTTCTGGCCCGCCAGGCTGCTTTATACCTGCCGAACCAGTTCTCGAGCTTTACTGCCAGCTCGTTTGGATTGAAAATGAGACCTGTTGAGGTTTGCCCGAGATATTTCTTTTTTATCACCAACAGCAGGGCCTGGAAGAGTGCAAGACCATCCGCGGCGATGAGAAATTCACTGACATCCTGCCTTCTGTCCTCAAACACTGATTGATGCAATAGCGATATATTTGCATCGATTTCCCGGATTCGGTCATAGGCAGCTTTTATCTTACTTTCATCAAAGTTAAATATAAGTTCTCTTGTGTGGTTGTAGAATTTGCTGTACATACCTGTATCATAGCCGCACATTGTGTAATACCAGAGTACGACAGTATTCCAATCTATTAGGGGCTCTCTTGACAACTGACGTACCAGCCCTATGAGACTTCCGGATTTATCTCCGTATTCCAGCCGGGATATTTCTTCATCAGTGGGATGGTCGGGCTGATCGGCGTTCCATGACAGCGCAGCTCCGTATATTGCACCGGGTATTGAGCCTGCCAGCAGGTTGATATGACCGAAATCACCCCAATCGGTGTTCAATATGCCCAGAGCATTATATTTAGTTGCCCAGCCTGCAAGCGCTTTTATGTTCATAGACGCGTTATCCATGTTGTTTATCAGTCTGTTCCAGCCCTGTACACCAGGGCTGGCATACTGCTGCAGGCCGGCTTCCTGGATCTGTCTGAAGCCGTCCTCTGAAGCTTCGGATTCGTAATTCCAGTTTAGTATTATCACATTATCGGGAATCTCGCTGAGGATCTGAGGGTACTTCAGCAGAATATCGCCCCACATCATGACTCTCTTTTTGCGTGTCTTGAGATGGTCGATGAGGCTCCTTACAAAGAACAGATACAGCTTTCCTCTTCCGATCTCATCCGTGAGCACTTTATTCTTTCCCTGACCGAGGTCAAAGGTCTCATCGCAGCATATATTGAATTTATCCGATGAAAAAAGAGGTATGAATTCATCGATTATTTCCTTTGCAAAGCTCAGACTTCTGGGATCACTGGCATCCAGCGTATAATGCGTCATCCTGTCGGTCCATGTAAACGGTTTATCCGGGAGGTCTTCAAATTCATTCAGGTGTCTGAAGCTCCTGGAAAGCAGCACGTGATATAGATGTCCGAAAACAGAAAGGGAGGGGACCAGCTCAATGCCTCTTTTCCTGCAGTAGTCATCCAGTATTAGGATCTCTTCAGCTGTAATAGGGTCGGAGTCGGTCCAAATCTCACTGTATTTCTTAAATGCAAATGAATGCTCTATATAGAGCTGCAGCTGGTTTATCTTATAGAAGGAAAGCCTGTCTGCCAGATCCTTCAGGGTATCCAGCGCCGGCACCTTTCCTCTTGTGACATCGTGATAAAAGCCTCTTGCTTCAAAAGACGGCTGATCTTCTATATCCATGCAGGGAATCTCTTTCACATAATTCCTCACAAGCTGCTTTAAGGTTTGAATTCCGTAGAAAAGAGCGCCGCTGTTGTTGCCTGTTATAATTATGGAACCTGTGCCCACTGACAGTGTGTAGTATGCTGATCCGGCGCTGTCAGGCATGCTGGCTGTTTTCGAGCTGGCTTTCATGAGAATTATCAAGCCATCTGCAGATACGGTCTTGCCTTTATCTTTACTATCTTTGCCCTCTTTTCCGAGTTTGCCCTTGGTAATGGCAAGTTTTAGTCCCACAGCTTTTTCGATTTCATTGCGCAGTGACACTGCTGCTTCAAAATCATTATAATCACATCCGGTATCAAGGAATATCTGAGTCATTTCCGACATTCGGAACACATCAGCGGACATTGTCAATTTGCGTGGATAAGGTATCAAAACCATACTTTTGCCTCCTCAAATGAGCTGAGACCTAAAACCTGAACCAATAGAATCCGGTACATATGTATATGTTATATTTTGCTATATCGGCAGTCAAGCAGTGAATCATAATTTATGTAATATTATCTCCCGAACAACCGGTCCTGCTCTTCCTTTATGACCTTCTTGTCCAGCCGTTCAAACAATATTTCCACATTACCCAGGGCGGTGCCGGAGGGAACCGAGACCGGCTGCCAGGACGCCCCGCCAAGAGAGAGGGTATACCTTAGCTTGTTTGATGAGAAGGGCAGGAATGGATCTAGCAGCACTGACAGGTTTGCTATGACCTGTATGCAGGTATTTAAAGTTGTCCTGCACTTTGGAAGGTCGTTTTTTACTGTTATCCAGGGCTGTTGTTCATCAAAATACTTATTTGCCTTTCTTATACATGCAAAGATCGATTCCAGCGCTGCCTTGAAACTACCCTGCTCGATGAGCTCTCCTGCCGAGTGGAATAGCGAATGGAATGAATAGAGCAGCTCTGCGCTTTGATCATCGAGCAATGCGTGAGCCGAGTCAGTAACAGCTTCAGGCACTTTCCCGTCGAAGAATTTCTGAATGAATACAAGGCTGCGATTGACCAGATTGCCGTATGCACCAAGTAATTCACCATTGTGACTGTTTACGAACTCCGTCCATGTGAAGTCGGTATCTCTTTGCTCAGGACCGCTGCCAATGAGAAAATATCTTATTGAATCCGGATCATAGCGGCTGAGCAGATCCTTTGCCCATATAGCCCAGTTGGCGCTTGTTGATATTTTTCTGCCCTCCAGTGTGAGGTATTCGCTGGATATGATCTCGTCGGGCAGCTTCAGCCTGGTATCAGTCCGTCCCAGCAGCAGAGAGGGCAGGATGATGGTATGGAACGGGATGTTGTCCTTGCCGTGGACATAGTACTGTCTGCTGCTGTTCCAGAAGGTTTCGAAGTCGAGGCCTCTTTGGCGGCATAGTACATAACAGTCCGAGACATAGCCCAGTACATTTTCGGCCCAGATATATATCTTTTTGTCCTCATACCCCTCCTTCGGCACGTCGATGCCCCAGTCCAGATCCCTTGTCAGGCTTCTGTCCCTAAGGCCTTCGTTAATATACCTCTTTGACATTTCATATGCATTTTTCCGCCAGCTTTTATGGCTCTCAACATAGCTTTCCAGTTCGTCCTTCATCCTGGTCACAGCCAGATACAGATGGTCCGACGGCCTCAGTTCAGGTGGATAGCCACAGATCGAGCACCTTGCATCCAGCAGAATTTCCGGCTCCAGTACGCTGCCGCAGGCCTCGCACTGATCGCCCCGGGCATTTTCACCGCAATTTGGACATATGCCCTTTACAAACCTGTCAGGGAGAAATTGTCTGCAGGTGACGCAGTACGCCTGTTGTGAAGATTTTTCATAGACGTATCCTCCTTCATACAGCTTTTTATGGTACTGCCTGACAAATTCCTTGTGGTCTTTGCTGGAGGTCTTAGAATAGAGGTCATAGGAGAACCCGAGGCGGTCAAAGCACTCTGTGAATTCTTCATGATACATGTCGCTTATTTCTCCCGGGGTCTTATTCTCCTGTTTTGCTCTTATTGCTACAGGCGTGCCGTGGCAATCGCTGCCTGACACTAAAAACACCGTATCGCCCTTTGCCCTGTGATATCTTGCAAGTACATCTCCCGGCAGCAACGCTGCAATATGGCCTATGTGCAGTGATCCATTGGCATATGGCCACGCATTTCCTATAAGTATGTTCATAGTAACACTTCCTTTCTTTTCATTTCCCTACGTATTTACATGTGTAATTAAACAAATAAAAAGCTCCCACCCCCAGGATATTGTCCTGGGGACGAGAGCATTCAGCTTCGTGTTACCACCCCGGTTTACCGGTGCTTCACAGTACCGGCCTCAGAAAGAACTTATACAAACAGCCTTGCTTGTATGCCATTCTCCGGCGTTATAACGGACGCTGCCGTCAGCGGCTAAAAGGCTTTACATGCCTGCTCGCCGTGAATAGCTCCGAGACCATCTTCAGCCTTCCGTTCCCTGCTCCGTCTCAGCCTGGCGATTGCCCCGGAGCTCTCTGTATGGGACCTGGATGACTTACTCTTCTCTTCATTGCATTTGTTGTATTTATATTATTCCATATATAGTAATACAGGTCTAAGGCTTTGTCAACACCTGACAGTTCCAGCTCCAGCTCCCGATTACAGAGGATGATCCATTAATAGAACAAATTCATAGTAATTTCCATGAAATTCTGTTGGATCTCATTTACTATATCCTGTATCTCATCTTCATCCAAATCATACAGATTTAATGCAGACTTCTTGCTAAAATTCAGATTGGATTTATCCTTCAGATTTTTTACATCGGCATTGAGAACAAAAAGCTGATTGTTGTCCTGATAGCAGCGTAGTTTGAGTTTGTCGCCGCCCTTGCCGCTGTCATCCTTATCTGCTGAAAGGACGAATTCATACGATTCATAGTCCGAATCGTATTTTATTTTGTATGTTCCATAATCCAGCCCGATATCACTTTTGCCATCTTCGCTGCCTGTGATCGAGGCTTCGATCGTTTCGTTATCGATCAGAGCTTTTATGCCCTTGCCTTCCAGACCACTATACACATATACTGCTGTCGGGATATCGCTGTATCTGTCATCATAATTGAGCTCGATTACTTTGTTGTCTTCCTTATCATTATAGGTAGCCAACGAAATCCTCTCCGAATCAACAATGATTTCTCTGCTGATAATGTTATTCTTATTGTCCGCGATCACTTTCATTGTCATAATGACATCATCGCTTTCAGGGTCAAACTCATACTCCAAATCTTCTCTTGCATCTGCAAGCATTTCCTTGAATATCTTATTATAATCAAACTCTGTATCGTCAATATCTTCGTAATCAATACCGTCAAAATAACCGTTATAATACATGTATGAAGACATGTAGCCAGTACTAAGACTATACTTGACGATCAGATCGATCAGTTTGTCATCTCCCTGCAGTGCTTCAAAAACCTTGTCAGATATCTTGTACATATCTTTTTCTGTAATCTTTACTTCGATCTCACTGCAGTTTTCAAACTTCACAGCGCGTTTTTTACTTCCGCTGATCCAGGAATATATGTTTGTATCACCTGCATCTCTTTTTTTGAAGCTATCTGACGAGACATTGCTGTATGCTATCTTAGCATATTTAGCTAATGCCTTATCAAGAAGTTTAGTGTCATTGTCCAGTTCTTTCCGGATCTCATCAACTGACTTCCCGGCAATAGCATCAGCAGTGATGTTTATAAACTGCTGGCCCATCAGGTCGGTCAATACTTGCGGTATGTTTTTCGTATCACAGTAAAAATTTTCGTTGTACAAAATAGGCAGTCCAAATCCAATTGAATCTTTATCTGTATAGAATATCGCATCCAATAATTCACTATCTTCATAGTTGAGGCTCAAATAGCTTGCTGTTTTCTTTTCACTGTAATCGATTTGAACTGTCAGGCTTACGTCGCCTAAAATTATTCCCTGCGTCATTCCTGCCAGACCTTTAGCCTCACCGACAGTGATCTCGAGTTCTTTGCTGAAAGGCTTGAGTTTGGCAGCTTTTTTCACATCATTATAAAGTTTGTTAAGTGAAATAGGTTTGTTTTTAACCTCAAGGAAGGCATAATATGATTTTGCAGGCATGATTTTCCATATGTTTGCATAAACCAGGACTGCTGCAAGAACAACAAACGCTATGGCTGCTGCAGCAATAATACCTTTTTTAGGGCTTTTGCCCCCTTTTTTATTTTCAAACTCAGGATCGGAAGCAACCGGATTTGAAAATACTTCATTTTTCTGTGGTAATGCCTGACCACAGCTGCTGCAGAATTGTTCTCCATCCGAGATGTGGTTACCGCATCTTGCACAATACATAGCAGACCTCCTGTTTTTTGTTTTCTTCGATTTGCCAGAATTGCATCTTGTGTATCTCTCTATTATATCTTAAATATGATTTTATTCAACAAAATTCGAGCATGAGCAGCATAAACGGCCGGTCTGACTGTAACCAAAGCTCCATGACATTGATTTCTGATTATGTAAGAGATTCCTTGTATTTGCCTTGTTTATGCCTGTCAAAAAATTTTCATTTTGATTTCAATAATGGTATAATTCTAAGTTGTATATATTTCCATTAGCGGGGTGAGAGTGTGGATCGTTATGAAGGCTGTATAATCGGAGGGGCTATAGGTGATGCACTGGGATGGCCGGTGGAATTCCTGAGTCTTGCGGATATAAAGGCCAGATACGGTGATGAGGGTATTACAGGGCTGGACATTGGTATTGGGACAAAGGCAGAGATAACAGATGATACCCAGATGACCATATTCACAGCCGACGGTTTGCTTCGCTTTATCGCAAGCTCCAGAGAAAAAGACGGAGCTGTTCCGGAAAGCCGGCTGAAATTTGGTTCAGCGGGACAGTCATATAGTGATCTTTCAGTATATGTCTACAGATCATATTTGAGATGGCTTTTGACCCAGGGTGAAAAATTGCCTGCTGATTGTCAGGCAGACAACGATATAAATAATGGCTGGCTGATGGAGATCAAGGAGCTGCACCACAGACGTGCTCCCGGAAATACATGTATTACTGCTCTGCGGAATGGTATAATGGGAACCATGGAAAAACCCGTCAACAACAGCAAGGGCTGCGGGGGTATCATGCGTGCAGCGCCGGCAGGATTGGTCGCCAACCGGGAACAGGCATTCCTTGCAGGCGCACAGGTCGCTGCGATAACCCATGGACATCCAAGCGGATATCTGGCGGCAGGAGCGCTGTCATATATCATCAGATGTATTGTTGACGGTATGGATATCGATCAGGCAGTTGATGGCTCGATAACCGAACTGGAGAAGTATGACGGCAGCCAGGAATGCGTATCTGCGATCATTAAGGCTTTGCAGCTTGCGTCCAAAGGAAATCCTGACGCGGAAAAGGTTTCGATGCTCGGCGAGGGATGGGTCGCGGAAGAGACACTGGCAATAGCCATATACTGCAGCCTGTCTTACAGGGATGACTTCCGCAAGGCTGTGCTGCTGGCGGTGAACCACAGCGGCGACAGTGACAGTACAGGCGCCGTTACAGGCAATATACTTGGTGCATACCTCGGCGCAGAAGCCATTCCGGAGATATGGTCCTATGGTATAGAGCTCTCTGCGGAACTCAGAGAGCTGGCGGGGGATCTCAGGAAGATGTATAGGGACCATGATATCTGGAGGTATAAGTATCCCATCTGATGATCGGATATTGAATATAGTGACATACTGATGTCAAAAATAACGGTACGTTTCAACGAAGCGAGATACAGAAATTCGGGAGGTTTAGTCATTGACCGGGAAAATTCAGATAAAGGTAAAAAATTATTTTGTAAATATACTGCTGGTTGTGCTTTTTTCATTGATTCTGGCCGCTTTGGGCATAGTGCTGTCCGATGTGGTGGATATGATAAATATCGAGAGATATATCAGTACCCCGCTGCTTTATGTGCTTAATCTGCTTCCATTGCTGCTGGTCATGCTTTTCATCTATCATTTGAGCTCCAGACTCTGGGTGACGTTTGCACTTGGCGGCGGGCTTTATATCGTAATGCATATTGTCAACCGGTTTATGATGGAATTGAGAGAGGAACCGTTTACTCCATCGGATATTATCCTTGGAACGGAAGCGGCCACTGTAATCAAACTGTCCGAACTTCCCTTTAATTCTGTTATTATTCTAAGTCTGGTTTTCTGGTTCGTTCTCAGTTTATTGCTGCTGCTGTTCGTGAAGTCGGAAAAACTACGCTGGCCCGCGAGAGTTGCGGGTGTGGCAGCAGCTGCTGTGCTGTTTGCCGTATCCTACACTGGCATTTATAAAAATACCGGCCTTTATGACAGCTTCAAGGTCACAGGTTCAATATATTCCAGGGTCAACCTTTACAAGTCCCGGGGCTTCCTCTATTCGTTCCTGGTTCGGACAGGCACATACCGCTCCATCAAGCCCGATGACTACGACAGGGAAGCAGCCAGGGAAGCTCTTGCCGGATATGACCTGCCGGATCACAAGCTCATCGAAGGTGATCTGCCTCATATAATGGCTGTTATGGGAGAAGCTTTCTATGACATTGACAGGATCCCCGGTATTGAATTCAATAAAGGTCTCGACCCGCTGGAAAACTTCAATCGGATCAAGGAAAATGCATATGCGGGCAGAATAGTGACCAATGTGTTCGGCGGAGGCACAGCCAATACAGAATTTGCGTTTCTTACAGGACATTCCATGCCAATAATGCCGGAGCTGTCCAGCCCATATTCATACTATATCAGACGGGACACATTTTCTCTGGCAAGGGTGCTGGAGGACAGGGGATATGCCACTATGGCATTCCATCCGGGCGATTCCTGGTTTTACAACAGGGTGAATGTGTATGGCTTTTTCGGTTTCGACAATATTTATTTTAAGAATGATATGGACCTTAGCAAGGTCGAAATGAATCATGGCTATATCTCTGACCGCGATACCTACGCCTTTACGCTGGACAAATTTAATGAGCAGCTTCAAAAAGAGCCCGGCAAACCATTTTTCCAGTTCGTGGTTGACATTGACAACCATGGTCCATACTCTAAAAAGGATCTGGGCTATCCCAAGATACTAAAGCGCACCGACAATATGGACGAAGCCGCCTATAATACAATCAACAATTATTTGAACGGAGTCATGCGCTGCGACAAGGAGCTTGGAGATTTTGCCGATACCATCATGGAAATGGATGAACCGGTCATATTTGTTTATTTTGCCGACCATCTGCCTTATCTTGGCGAGAACGACATGGGGTACAAGGCTCTTGGCTTTGAAACAGGCACTGGCGGAGATTTGCAGGCATACCTTAACAATTACGAAACGCCTTATTTCATTTTGGTGAACAAATCAGCGGAAAAAATGCTGTCCGACAGCGGGATCACGGTAAAGAGGGGACAGGCCCCCCAGATCAGTTCCAATTACCTTGCCACCGAGCTTCTGGAGGCTGCAGGTATAAACGGCGGTAATTATTACAACTACCTGTCCGGTCTTAAAAGAGAGCTGCCGGTCATTACCAGCCGGTTTTTCAAGGAAGGGGAAGTGTTCACCGAGAAGCCTTCCCGAAAAACAAAGGATCTGATATACAATTATAGTGTACTGCAATACTACATGCTTATGGAAAGGGAAGCTGTGATGCCATAAGCTGCAGCCAACGTAGATCCTTGGGCGATTGATGTCCCCCGGCCTTAATGGATGCTTATATAAAATGGAGGATATGCCGTGGATAGATATGCGGTTTTCGAAGAACGATTCAAGAAGTATACGGAGCTTGAGGCTGAGAAAGCCAAAAGTGCAAACAACCTCAGCAATCTGCGGCTGCTTGTATTCCTGGCAGGTGCCGCCGCCGGCATATTTGCCTTTGTTAAGGTGGGTGTGCTTGCAGGAGCTTTGATAGTTCTTGCAGCGCTTGCAATTTTTATTTATCTGATAATAAAGCACAATACGGTGTCGAAAGAACTGGCAGGGTTGAAATGCAAGGTCGAAATAAACAGAATGTATATGGAAAGGCTGCGTACAGGCTGGACATCGTTTAGCGACTGCGGCAGCGAGTTTTCCGATGCGTCTCACGAGTATACCGACGATCTGGATATTTTCGGTTCCAAATCACTGTTTCAATGGATATCAGCTGCAAATACCTTTTTTGGCAGGCTGGCGCTGAAAAAGCTGCTTGCCTCACCGGACAAAAATCCGGCTTCCATATCGAAAAGGCAGGATGCTGTAAAAGAGCTGGTCAGGAAGCTGGATTACTGCCAGGAGCTGCAAAGTGAAGGCATGCAGGCAAAGGGAGTTTCGGAAAATCCGGAAAAGCTGCTTGAATATACCGAGAGCCGTTCGGACAGATACAAGAAGAAAGGCTTTATCAATCTGTTTTATGTTCTGCCGTTTTTACTGATTCTGTCATTTATACTCTGGTCGCTTGGCGGCTTGTTGCCATTTTTTGTGCCGGTGCTGCTGCTCACACTGCAGATGGTGATTTTTGCGGTTGGATTCAAAAAAAATGCCGCGATATGCAGCACGGTCTATGGAATGAGGAAGTATCTCGGGGCCTACACGAACCTGCTGATATGCATTGAAAATGAAGAGTTTGAAAACGATTATCTCAATGAGTTGAAAAAGAAGCTCTTTACAGCAGATTCATCCTCGTCGGCTTCGCTCAAAAAGCTTGAGGGCATTGTTAACGCTGTGGATCTTAAGTACAGCACGGTTTTATACTTTCTGCTCAACATAGTTCTTCTGTGGGATTATCACTGTGCCTTTGCCCTCGAAGAGTGGAAGGAGCAATATGGCAGTAATATCAGGTCGTGGCTCGAGGCCGTGGGCGAAATGGAGGCGCTGTCAAGTCTGGCGGTGCCGGGGCATCTTCATCCGGAGTGGGTTTGGCCTGAGCTGAGGGAAGGTGCGCCTGGTTTTGCCGCGCTGAAGCTGGGCCATCCTCTGATACGGGAGGAAGAATGTGTCCGCAATGACTTTGAGCTAAACAACGGCGCCTGTGTGATCACCGGTTCGAACATGTCGGGCAAAACAACGCTGCTCAGGACTGTCGGTATCAATCTGGTGCTGGCATATGCAGGTGCGCCTGTTTTTGCGGAGAAGCTGGAATGCGGGATCATGGATGTGTTTACCTCGATGCGGGTACACGATGACCTCGGCGGCGGGATATCGACCTTCTATGCAGAGCTGCTTCGAGTAAAAAAGATCATAGATCATTCTCATAAGGAACTGCCCATGATCTATCTGATCGACGAGATATTCATGGGTACTAATTCACTTGACAGGATAACAGGCGCCAGAAGTGTTCTGAAGAATCTCAGCAGAAAATGGATAATAGGACTCATTTCGACTCACGACTTCGAACTCTGTGAGCTTGAGCAGGAAAATAAAATTAGTGTGAAGAATTATCATTTTACAGAAAAATATGTAAATAATGAAATAAAGTTCGACTACAGGCTGAAGCCTGGCAGAAGCACGACTACAAATGCAAAATATCTGATGAAAATGGTAGGGATAGAATTGGAGGGAGAACGATGATGGAGGATTTATTGAAAGGTGTAAGCCTTCACAAAAATGACGGGATACGCATCGGGAAAAGCAGGACGGTTTATTTTGATCCTTACCTGCTGGACGAGGGCAGGAATGATGCCGATTTTATCTTTATATCACACAGTCATCATGATCACCTGGACGCGGACAGTATTGGAAAGATCATAAAGCAAGATACTGTTGTTATAGCGCCTGAAAATTGCATCGATATTCTCAAAGCTGCAGGGTTCGGGAATACATTTGCCGTATTGCCGCAAAAAAGCTATGTAACAGCCGGGCTGAAGTTTAAAACAGTTCCGATGTATAATGTCGGGAAGAAATTCCATCCAAAAGAAAATAACTGGGTCGGGTATATTGTTTACATCGATAATTCCTCTTACTATTTTGCAGGCGACACAGACCTTATACCTGAAATGCAGGAGATAGACGTGGATGTCGCGTTCCTTCCGGTGGGCGGCACCTATACGATGACGGCCGACGAGGCAATCAGGGCGGCCGGTGTCATTAAGCCCAGGATTGCTGTGCCTATGCACTATGCGGATGTAGCAGGAACAACGGAGGATGCCGAAAACTTTATTAAGGGGCTGGAGCCTGCGATCAGGGGAGTCATTATCAAGGAATGATTTACAGACAGGAGCTATAATAAGTCAGGGACTGTACCCGGAAGGGTATGGTCTTTTTTCAATTATGCATGTTTGAAATGGAGGCGAATATAAATTATGGTGATACATCCGTAACTTATCGAAGGGGGCAGAGAAATGTCAGCCAGGAAGGCATTTGCCTGGGTGGTGTTCTGGATATGCATCGCATTATGCTTCAATACAGGCATTTATTTTATGATGGGCAGGGAAAAGGCGATGGAGTTTCTGGGAGGATACGTCCTTGAGAAGTGCCTCAGTGTCGACAACCTATTTCTTTTTCTGCTTGTGTTTACCAGCTTCGGAATCAGACTGAAGGACCAGAGACGCGTACTTGATTATGGCATTTTTTTTGCTGTAGTTCTCAGACTGCTGTTTATACTGTTCGGAGTAGTAGCTGTCAGCAGTTTCCACTGGGTACTATATGTGTTCGGTGCAATACTTATGTTCAGCGGTATGAGAATGGTTTTCAACAACAAGGAGCAGGCGGACTTTAAAGACAGCAGCATACTAAAACTCCTGAGAAGGGTCATGCCTGTAACGGATACAATGAGAGGCAATTGCTTTTTTGTCGTAAAAAATGGCAGAAGACACGCAACACCTCTTTTTGCAGTGCTTCTGATAATTGAGTTTTCCGATATCCTGTTCGCTGTGGACTCTATTCCGGCTATTTTCTCCATAACCACTGATGTTTTTATAGTATACACCTCCAATATTTTTGCTGTTTTAGGTCTCAGAAGCATGTATTTTCTGCTTCGCCGGCTACATGACAAATTCCGGTTTGTGAAATATGGAGCTGCCATGATACTGACGTTTACAGGTATTAAGCTGCTGATACTGATGTTTCATATCAACATATCCGTAATTGATTCACTTGCGGTTATTGTACTGATCATGCTCGGAAGTATCGTTGTTTCACTCATATGCAATACCGGTCGCCAAAGAAGGCTTTCGATTAATCGGAGGAAAACGATGTGAGCATACCTCCTGCCGCGTTGAAACACTTCAGTTCACAGGGCACAGATGTTATAATGGATACAGCAGGTAAAAAGTTCTGCCAGTACAACTATAATGACCAAGGAGGCTTGCCATGAGTTACAGTCAGGATCAGCTCAAGCATCGAAAAGGCAGCAGAAAAATCACATTTTCAGGCAAGGACGGTTCGCCGCTGAAGAACCGCAGAGTAGTGGTTAAGCAGCTGAGACATGAGTTCCTGTTCGGTTGCACTGAATTCAGTGTCATACCTTATGCTAACGGAGAATTGCAGGGCAGGGAAAGGGAGATCGCAGAGGAGAGGCTAAGATTGTTCCTTGATCTGTTCAATTACTCTACGCTGCCATTTTACTGGGGCCGTTTTGAACCGGTCAGGGGACAGCCTGAAACGAAGAGGTATAAGGAAGCTTCCGTATGGCTGCGTTCAAAAGGCGTAGAACTCAAGGGCCACCCTCTTTGCTGGCATACAGGGACAGCTCCATGGCTTATGGATCTTAGCAATAAAGACATACTTTCCGTGCAGCTCAACAGGATTCGCCGTGATGTGACCGGCTTTGCCGGGCTCGTAGATATATGGGATGTCATCAACGAAGTGGTGATCATGCCGATTTTCGATAAATATGACAATGGGATCACCCGCATATGCAAGGATATGGGACGCATCCGCCTTGTCAGGGAGGTCTTTGCGGCCGCTAAAAAGGCGAATCCGGAAGCGACTCTTTTGATTAATGATTTTGAGACCTCAGAGGCCTATGACATATTGATCGAAGGCTGCCTCGAAGCCGGGGTGCCTATTGATGCCATCGGCATCCAATCCCATATGCACCAGGGGTATTGGGGCGTGGAAAAGACACGGGAGATACTGGAGCGCTATTCAAGGTTCAATCTTCCGCTGCACTTCACTGAAAACACAATAGTGTCGGGCAGGATAATGCCTCCGGAAATAGTGGATCTGAACGACTATGTAGTGGACGAGTGGCCGTCCACACCCGAAGGACTTGACAGACAGGCAAGGGAGGTCGAGATGCATTACAGGACATTGTTTGCAGACCCCAATATTGAATCGGTCACCTGGTGGGGCTTTATAGACGGAGGCTGGCTCAAGGCGCCGTCAGGGCTGATCACCGAAGACAGCAAGATTAAGCCTGCCTATGAGGCGCTCAGCAATCTAATAAGGAACGAATGGTGGACAAAGCCCATGGAGCTTGTTACCGACGAGGAAGGTTCGGTTGTTGTGAGCGGTTTCCGTGGAGAGTACGAGGCCGATCTGGACGGAGCGCGTACAGAATTCCGCATTGGGAAGGATCCAGCGCCCTGCAGCATCATTGTGTAATGAAGCGATAAGTGTCCCCATGCCCTGCAGTATCATAGTGTAATGAAGCGATAAGTGTCCCCATGCCCTTAATCTATGCGCATAACCAATGCGTATAACCAATGCGTATAACCAATGCGTATAACCAATGTGCATAACCAATGTGCATAACCAATGCGCATAACCAATGCGCATAACCAATGCTAGACAGACAATAGCTTATGTGCATTGCCGGAGAGGATCGCTCTGCGTTCCTCTTCGGTTAAATCCAGTGCAAGGAACCTGTCCAGCTCTTCTTTATGATCCCACATCGGGAAATCTGAACCGAAGAGCATTTTTTCAACACCGTGCCTTCTGATCATTTCGACCGCTCTTTCCGGATCAATGAAGAATAGTGTGCTGGAGGTATCCATATAAACATTTCTGCCTATGAGATGCTCGCATGACAGATCCCACATACGATATCCTCCAAAATGGGCAGCAATGACAACGAGCTCAGGAAATCTGTCCAATACCCTTGCGAGCCTGACCGGGCTTGAGGTATCCACATTCTGATCCCCCATATGTATCAGCACAGGTAATCTGCCCTGTACTGCTTCGTAAATGGGCATCATACTGTCGTCGTCTACTGAAAAGTGCTGGAACTCGGGATGCAGCTTGAGGCCCTTGAGTCCTAGTGTAATGATCCTCTCCACCTCTGCGGGAACGTCCGGCAGATCGGGGTGAAGCGTTGCAAAGCCGATGAACTCAGGATGTGCCCGTATCACGCCGGAGACATAGTCGTTTATGGCTTTCACCTGCTCGACTGTAGTTGCCGAGGAATGGACGATATATTTTGATACCCCTATATTGCTGCCGCTTTCGAGCAGCCCCTCCACTGTACCGTTGCGCCTCATTGATACACCGTAATACCTTCCGATAGAGTCAACAGCTTTCACAGCGATCTTGTCCGGAAATATGTGGGCATGTATGTCTATGATGTCGTAATCAGTTCTCTTTTCCACAATAACAACCTTCTTTTCGTTAAATAATATGTCCGCAGTATGCCAGGTAAATATGTCCGGCCGACATGCCCAGCTAATTTGCTTGGCAAATATGTCCGGTAATATGTCCGGCCGATATACCCGGTAATATGCCCGGTAATATGCCCGGTAATATGCCCGGTGCCTTAACCCAGAAGCATCACTTCATTATCTGGACCCGTGCAGCTTTTGCGGCCGATCTGCTCTATGATGCTTCTTTTTGTTTTATCATTATTTTAAGGAGAAATTCGCTATCGCATTTATTATACCATGCATTTCTATTATCGCAATAATTTGAGCAGATCTCTGGACTACACACGAAACCTGTGTGGGAATTATTGCCGCCTATGCCGGTATGCGGGTTCACCATAAATATATGCAAAACTATTGTCACTCCAGCCGGTACACGGGTGCACAAAATTTTTTGCACTGTACTCTCGGAGTTCATATGTGCACCGCGCTTTCGGAGTTCATTTGCACTCTCGGAGTTCATATGTGCACCTCGGAGTTCATATGTGCACTCTGGCCGGTATGAGGGTGCACAAAATTCCTGAGTTTTGGGAGCTTTTATGAGGAATGTATTGAAATATGTCTATGGTGAGGATACATAATATCGGCATTACGGAATTATGGAAACCTACAAATAGAATTAGGAGCCCAGAACTCAAGCTTTTTGTGCACCGCGCTCTCGGAGTTCATTTGCACTCTCGGAGTTCATTTGCGCACCCCGGAGTTCATATGTGCACTCTGGCCGGTATGAGGGTGCACAAAATTCTTGAGTTTTGGGAGCTTTTATGTGGAATATATTGAAATATGTCTATGGTGAGGATACATAATATCGGCATTGCAGAATTATGGAAACCTACAAATAGAAATAGGAGCCCAGAACTCAAGCTTTTTGTGCACCGCACTCTCGGAGTTCATTTGCGCATCTCGGAGTTCATTTGTGCACCGCACTTTCGGAGTTCATTTGTGCTCTCGGAGTTCATTTGCGCACCCCGGAGTTCATTGCGCACCGTACTCTCGGAGTTAATTTGTGCACCCTATTCGGTATTGCTGATACTCCATTCTTCGAGTTAAGAAAACTGCGTTCTGGTTTATCATTTACGCCTGCGTTGATTTGTCTATGTTGATTTGCCTGCGTTGATTTGCACGGTAATCGCATGAAGCAAAATAATTCCAAATAGTATTAGGGACAAGAACTATAAATCGACGTGAAGTGCTAGAAACAAAGCATTTCGCGCCGATTTTTTATTGAATATTGAAGTTAAATAT
>JAEYRV010000011.1 GCA_023435305.1 Bacillota bacterium | reverse complement strand
ATTTTTATTAACCCCCCCCCACCCCGTCCGTTGACTTGACCCCGTCCGTTGACTATGAAAAATATCAATGGTATAATTATGTATTACGGTATATTAAGGAAGATTTAAGCGAAAAGTGTCACCATTTCTTATTTTAACAAATCCGGTAATCAATAAAATAAACAAGGAGTGTCAAAAAACATGAGAAATCTCAAAAGGCTATCCGCAGCAGTTCTAATAGTAGCATTGGTGCTTACTTCAATGACTGCCGTATTCGCAGCTGATTCAGCTACATTAGCAAACGCTGACAATGCTATGACATTAAAGGATCTGGGTCTCTATTCAGGTCAGGATGCAAACGACCCTAAAGTTGGTTTAGAGAACGCATTGACTACACAGGATTCATTAATATTTTTATCAAAATTATTCGGTTACAATGATGCTGCTAATGCTTTATCAGCTGACCAAGTAGCTGAGGCATTAGCTAAATTTGATGATGCTGCCAGCATTTCAGATTATGCTAAAAACGTAGTTGCATATTCAGCAACAAATAGTATTTTAAGCGGTATGACAGATGGTCAGAGATTCTTTGTAGGCGCTGAGGATACTGTTACAGCTGCCCGATTTGCTACATTTATGCTCAAACAAATGGGTTATACTGTTGCAGATTACAAAGCATCAGTCGCTAAGCTTGCAGAAACAAAAGGAAGCAAGGTCGATGCGACTGTAACCGGAGATTTAACCAGAGACGCTGCAGTTGGCGTAATGTATGGCGCTCTTACTGCTGAAAAAGCTAGCGGAAAGACAGTTATCGCTGATATTGTTGGAGACAATGCTGATTTAAAGGCAAAGGCTGAGAAACTTGGCTTATTAATAAATCCTGTAACTGCTGACGTAGCTGTTGAATCAGTTAAAGCTTTAAACTGTAAGCAGATACAAGTTGTATTTAATCAGGAAATGGATAGGGATTCAGTTGAAACAGAGGAATTCTATGAGATCCTGGATAAGGGCGAAAATAAAGTAGAGCTTGGCGATGACAGTGCTTCATTAGATTCTGATAAAAAAACAGTTACTATTACTTTAAATAAAAACGTTGCCGATAAGCTCACCAACTCAAGCGAAGCAAAGGTAATAGTTAAAAAAGATATCAAGGCTAAAAGTGGTGCTAAATTAGACAAAAATGCTATATATGATAAAGTTGAAGTACAGGATGGTATTATTCCTACAGTTACAAAGGCTGAACATACAGGAGAGTGTAATATAAGAATCACATTCTCAGAGCCTGTATATGACAAGGGTAATGATAATTCAATTGCTAATGCTAACTTTAAGGTTGTAAGCGGAACATATGAATATTTTGTTCAAGAAGCTACTTTAGACAATAATGTTATTAACTTGGTACTCGGAACAAAATTAATCGAAGGCCCTATAACTGTCACTGTTAATAATGCAGGTTCGGATAAATCTGATGCAATTGTTGACTATGCCGGATATGCAGTATTCAAGGGTAGTACAACATTTAACTATGTTAAGGATACATCCGTATCGGTCGTTACTGTAAAATCAGCAAATAAAGACAAAGTTGTTCTCCATTTTTCGAAGCCAATCAAGGGTACAGATATCAAGTTATATCATTCAGTTAAAAACTCCATCTATGTGGCAAAAGCTACAACGGACAAACTTACAAATGAGATCACATTTACATATGGCAACACTCCATTACCACAGGGATCTGTTAAACTATTCCTGGTAAACAGCGGCGTTGATGATTATAAGCTGGTTGATGGTTATGGTATAAAAGTGCCGGACCAGACTCTTACTTGTGAAATTGTAATTGATGAAACTGCTCCAGTTTTTATCTCTGGCGAATTTGATAAAGATGTAAGTATTACGTTAACATTTGATGAGGAGCTTGATTGGGATTCTGCAAAAAATACGGGTAACTATAAGATAGAGAAGGTCATAGACAATACAGTAATATCCTTCTCAGCAGAAAAAGATCCTGATAAAGAAGCAACAGTTACACTGAAACCAAATCCAAAATTAGATGATAACACTGAATATCAGGTGACAATAAAAAAGGCTCAGGATATTTATGGAAACAAATCTACAAAGGAGTACACTTATACTTTCACGACTGGGGATAACAATCCTCCAAGGGTAATTGAGGATTCAAAGATCGATCCCCATTGTTCTGCAATACCTCAGGATGGCAAAATCACTATTGTATACTCTGAACCTATGAATGAATCACAAATGCTTGATAAAGCAAACTATATGGTATCATTTGATGGAGGCAGAAATTATAAGATTTTAGGTGATGGTGATTCAATTACCAAGGTCAATGATCGAACAGTTATAATTTACATAAAGGAACTTGATAATAAGAATAACCCAAATATCGGGCCTTATGTGAAGATAGCTCCCATCATGGATCTTGCAGGAAAGAGATTGTATAACAAAGTTGATCCTTACATAGTAAAATTTGCCGGGGCAGACCCGGCGGTCGTAACAGTTAAATCAGCAAAGGAAAACAAAGTTGTTCTTGGTTTTTCGAAGCCGGTCAAGGGTACAAACATAATGCTGTATTATAACAATGAATTATACAGGACATATGCTACAAAGACTTACTATACAAATGAGATCGAATTTAGATTTAACAATCCGCTGCCAATCGGAGGACTTGGCCTTTACCTGGTAAACAGCGGGATCGAAAGCGAGAAGTTAGTTGACAATGAAGGTATATTTGTGCCTGACCAGACTCTCAGTTGTGTTGTTGAAGCACCACCAGCACCTCCAGCTCCTTCGACTCCATCTGATACTACTCCTCCTGCTGTTGTTGGTACCCCAGTGGTGAATAGCAGCACAAGCATTACGATAACATTTAATGAAAGTCTTGATAGAACAACTGCAATTGATACGGCCAGCTATACAATAAAGAAACTTCCAGACAATATTGAGTTACCATTTATAGCCGATTTAGATGATTCAATGAGATCAGTTGTACTAACCCTCAGTACGCCATTAGCAGATAATACCGATTATCTATTGATAATCAACAGGTGTAAAGATCTCTACGGAAACATGAGTTCACCTAATCAAGAATTTAATATCATACCCCCAGTATATAATGTAGATATTATAGAAGCTCAATTGATAGCTAAGGATCGGATTAAGGTTGTATTCAACAAGAAGATGGCTCGTATAAATATTTCCGATTTCTTTTTAACCACACCTCAGGATGACAAAGTTTATATAGTAGATTCTGAATTTGATCCTGACGATCCTGATGGAAAAACAATATTCTTAAAACCGGGGGATAATTTGGGTACTGATGCAACTGTGGATGGAATTCAGGCTTATCTTTCCACTGTTGAAGAACCAACTTCATCGTCGGAGCGGGGTATTAAGTTGAGACAACCTGAACCCGATTTGGAACTTGAAGATAAGGCAGCTCCCGAAATTATTGCTGTTGTTACTGATGCTGATTCTTATGACAGTGAAACCCATACTGTTGCGCAGAACACTACTGTTAGTATAACGATTTCTTTCACAGAAGCTGTAGAGATTACTGAATCAGAAAATGCAGTATATTTATTCAACGTAGCTGGTTTCACAGTAACTGATATAATAGCTGATACCTTTAATAAGATTATAATTCTTACAGTCAGAGCTAACGAGGATCCTACAAATGTTCTGACTTCTGTAACTGTTACAGAAGATGAAGAAATATATAATGATATAAATATATATGATGGGAAAGATAATGTATTAGAATTAACTCCGGGTTCATCATGGCCAGTTACGTTTGACCATTCTGCCAACTGATAGATTTCGGGGTCAGGCTTGAATAATTCCTTAATTATTTTTATTCAAATAATTAGGGAATTACTCAAGCCTGACCCCGCTTTACGTTTTACTACCTGCTCAATGCCGCAAGCAGGTTGTTGAGCATTTCGCTGACCTCCACAGAGGTCACGGTATCCTTCGGATTGAACCTGCCGCCGGCATCCAGCTTCGCTACGCCCGCACCGGCCAGCGCCGCGGCGCTGGCCTTCGCCCACACGCTGATGCTGTCGGCATCAGCTATGGCCGCGTCGCCGCTCAGCTTTACGCCATTCATGGCGGCTATCCTGTATATGAACACTGCGAGCCTTTCCTTCGTCAGAGGCTCGTTCTCCATATAATTTCCTTTGCCGTCGCCTGCCAGCAGGCCCTGCTGCTTTGCAAACTCCAACGGTTCCGGCACGCCCTGCAGTATCATTTCAATGAACTGGGCGGTAGTGATTGGATCATTAGAAGCAGTCTGCTGTCCGAATGAAATGACCGATGCATACAGATCCTTGTTTTCATTGATTTTCACCGGGCTGCCCACAGTTGTGTACGTACCGTTCTTAAGAACACTCTCAAACATTGCGGCCGAGTCTTTTACATCCTGCACGGTCACAGACTTGATTTCGCGCAGCAGCTTCAGCTTATCCTCGGGGGTCTTACCCATCAGGTACTCGCCAATGTAATTAGCTGCACCGCTCAGCTCTCCTGTTGTAGCCGTATATGTGCTGTAAGCATTGAGAATATACCTGTCCAGTTCCTCCTGAGTGATCCCGCTGTTTTTCACAAACTCAGGCATCCCTTCGTATACATCAAAGGTTTCTTTTATATTGGGGTCCCTGTATGTAAGCACGAGGAATGATATGTTATTGAATTCAGTCAATACTGAATACACACCGTTACTGTATCTAAGCTTGGGAATCAGATAATTATCATTCATCATCAATCCTATAGGTATGTACTTGCCGTTATATTCCACACCAATTTTATCATAAGGGGCGGATATCATATTGTACTGGACCGCGGTGTCGATGGCGATCCCTTCTCTTTGTGCCGGTTTGGGCAAATTGGAGTAGTCCTGCGCAACGATGGCCCTTGTCGGCAGGGCATCAATCAGGGCCGTGATCTCCCCTTTGAATGCCTTGATGCTTTTTTCATTGCCGGAAAACGCCGCGATCATGTTTGTTTTGTTCAGCACCAGATTGCTGACAGCCTCCAATTCAGCTGTTACGGCTTTGGGATCCTTCTGCAGCTCCTGTTCCAGCTGTACGAGAAAGTCATAGTACTCGATCCCGGAGATATAGTTCGAATAATTGTAATAGTCCTTCGTAAGCGCCAGGTTGCGTGATACCAACAGATTCAGAGGATTGGCTGTGAACGAATTTTTCATGTTCGCTGACTGCTGCTTCACTATTTCCAATATGGCATTGCTGTTTGTGAATTTAGTATTAAGAGCTATTTCCTTAACAAGCGCCAGCTGGTCCTTGTATTCACCCATCAGTCCTATCCAGGATGTTGTCAATATCGGATTGAACTTGTCCTGCTTCTCCATAGGCAGCGTAGAAAGTGAGAATCCTGCTCCATTTAGGTATCTCATACCCAATGTAGTTAGCTGCTCCCTATTGTACTTCTCTGTATCAAGCCTTCCGAGAAGGGTCGAATACAACATCAGATAATGGAGCTTTTCTGCAGGTACAGCTGAAGTGTCCATGGCAAGAATGGTCATGCCTGTTTCACCTACGTCAGCCAGTGCCGATATTATCCTCTCGCCATTGGCTCCCTTTGTTTCCGATAATTCATACCTTTTCACTTCTACCGGCAGATCTGCCGCCTTGACAACCTGGAGCTCCTTTGTGACCGCCTGCTCCTCAGCGCTTGTCTCCTGGTTGTTCCATTCATTATAGGATTTAGTGTCATTAACGATTTTCTCGATTTCCTTCGGACTCAGGGATGCTTTCACATCTGCCAGGTACTTTATCAGCTCCTCGTCCTGCTTTTCAGCAAGGCCGGCTACAGGTACCGTAGTCACCAGGGCCGCATGGTTGTTTTTCTTTATATATTTCTCCGTCAGATCACTGAAATAACTTGTGTCGACCTTTCCGGATATGTTTTTCGTATTTTTGATCAGATTACTGTAATAACCGAGGTTGTCATTGTTTGCCCACATCGTACTCAGACCGGAGGAGAGATTGACGCCCAGATTGCTCTGCTCTGTGATATTCGAGTACTGAAGCAATGAGGATGAAACCGTTGCTTTTATCAATTCCTTGTCGAACCCGTTTTTCAGTATGTCACTGACGCATCCGTCCACCAACGTCTTGAAATCCTTTGCCTTGCCTTCATCTGCCGCAGTGGCGGTGAATGTCAGAACAGGCTGGATCAGGCTCGAGTTCAGATTGACAGTGAAATTTCCGCCGATCTGTTTTTCATTGAATGCCTTTTTCAACGGAGAAGAGTCCTGGCTCAAAACCCCTGCAAGAATTGAAAGTCCTACAATCTCCTCCTCTGTGATGCCTGACAGCGCAAACGCATAATCTATCTGGGCTGCATATGCCGTTGTGGAATCGGCTGATACCGCGAATTTAAAGGTTTTCTCGACTTTTTCGCCAAACGGCTCCACTTTCTTGTAGTCGATCTTTATTTCCTTTTTATCAAATTTGCTGAGGTATTCATCATTTATCAGCTTGAGGAAACGTGTGTAATCAACGTTACCATAGAGCACCATAAGGGAATTTGACGGATGATAATATGCATTATGCGTGTCGATGAGCTGTTCATAGGTCAGATCCTTTATTTTGTCCGGATCTCCTCCCGAAATGCTGGACTGATAGCTGTCCGGGTACAGGGAGCGAAGCACATTGAAATATGCCGCAGTATTGATGTTCCCCAGCGAACCCTTCATTTCATTGTAGACAGTCCCATTGATATTCAGAGGGGCGTCGGCGCTCTCCATCTCGTATCTCCAGGCCTCTCTGAGGAAAATGTTTTTGTTGTTGTAAACCGAAGGGTTGTAAACACAATCCATATAAACATCTGTCAGCTTGAGCAACTGATCTTCGCTCATGGATGATATTGGGTATGTGGTGTATGCAGAAGCGGTCATTGCATTTACGAATGTGCTGTATGTCTGGTTCGCGACTGTGAACAGCACGTTTTTCAACGGATACTTTTTGGAGCCTGAAACCGAGATATGCTCCATTATGTGATTGACGCCTGTATCGTCAACAGCAGGTGTCCTGAAAGTGATCGCGAACGATCTGTCTATGTCCCTGCTCTGGATGAAATACAATTTCGCGCCTGTTTTCTCATGCTCGAACAGGACTGTCTTGGAATTCACCAGATCCATATTGCCTATTTCCGTTACCTTGAAACCCGAAATAACATCTCCAACCTGCGGCAGCGGCTTTAGCTCCGTCTCCGCAGCACTTGCCGCAGTTGCCGGCATAAGCATGCCCAGCAGCAGAACAACTGCAACTGCCAATGAAATTGCCTTTCTCATGTACCCATCTCCTCTGTATAATTTTAATAGTGTCTTCGGGGTCAGGCTTGAAATATTCCTTTATTATTATTCTAATAATAAAGGAATATTTCAAGCCTGACCCCGATTCTTCCCCACCCCTCACATTTTGAATCCTTTCAAATGCTCGTTCATTTCTTCCTCTCCGATTCCGAGTATCTCATATGCAGCCATATCCTGGTCCCATGTGAAATTTTTATTCTTCAGCAGCTTCCACGCGTGCCTGATGGCGATGTGTACCGCGCTTACCAGTTCCTTGTTGATAATACTCGGGTTGGATGGGGAGTGATGATAAAGGGCAGTCTCGACGATAGGATAAGGCAGATCCCACCATTTTAGCAGGTATCCTCCCGCTTCCTGGTGGGTTATCCCTGACATCGCCCGCTCCATATCCAGAATGTCAGCGTTTTTGGTAAAAAGCTCATCAAGTATTTTTATATATGCTTTGGGATTAAACTTCAGAAAAAACACGACACCCACATTATGCAGCAAACCGGCTGACTGACAGGAATCGGGAAGCTTCTTGTTCAGACAGTTCTCGTAAATATAGAACAGTACGCGATTTGTGAGATAGGCGTGCTGCCAGATATTCGCCATATTTTTTGCTACAACTCCGCTTCCCTGGAACATATCCAGCACGGAGGTAGAAAGCAGAAGATTTCTCGTGTTCAGCAGGCCAATATATGCAACGGCAAACTTTACCGAACCCGTCTTCATATTATAAAAGGCAGAATTGGCTACATGGAGCACCTTTGAGGCAATAGCCTGGTCATGCTCGATTTCCTCCGAGATTTTACTAATCTCGGCATCCTGATCTATAAGCCGCATGATTCTTTGAAAGCTTGTGGGAATGGTCGGCAGTTCCATCAGGTTATTAACAAAAAGCGACAAATTGCACTTTTCGAGAAGTTCCTCTGTTCCAAAAAGCTGATCAAAGATTTGGATCAACTCTTCATTTTGCCATGGTTTATAGACGTAGAGCTTTGCTGTATTGTACTGGACGGCCTTAACCACTTCATCCCTGTCAGCAAACTCGCTCAGGATAACCCTTATCAACTTCGGATATTTTTCCTTCACCTGCTTCAGCAACTCAAACCCGTCCATATCAGGCATGCGTGTGTCAGCCAAAATCAGCTCGATATTCTCCTTCTCCAAAATACTTAATGCTTCAATACCGCTGGATGCTGAAAATATTTCGTAATCTGAAAATGAAAATCCACTTATAAGCGATTCTAATACATCAACCTCATCATCGACAAAAAGCAGCCTTTTAGCCATTTTGCGTCCTCCTGTGTCCTGTCTCCAGAGAATTCTTCAATACTAATATCTTCCAAAACTCTCTGGTTTTATTGATATTCGACATGTTTTGTAAAAACCCTCTAATTTTGCTTCTGTACATCGCTGCATTAAGTGCAAATCAAGTAGGAGAATACCGCCATTTGTGGGGTCAAACTTGCAAACTTGGACATTACTATTGGGTAATAGGAGGGGAGTGTGCAAAAACCAGGACATTTGGGCACAATTGCAATGATTTTATTGAGAGTATTCTATAATAATGGCACATAATGGGGTTTATATTGATTTATGTAAATCCCATGTGCCCAGAAGGCACGATTTTTGCACACTGCGGTCCTGAAAAATCAGAATTACTAGCACTCTTCTGTAAAATCACCCATTTTGAAATGTATGTACTGTCTTTACCTATGGCAGGCACTCGAGTACACAAAATTGCGAGTAATGTGGTGTTTCAAACCAGATTTTATTGACCAAGTTCCATAATAAGGTGACATAAGTACGTATTTACCTAATTATGTGGACCAGGATCAGTTATTTTTCATACATTAATTGAAAATTTGAGCAGTCAGCATTGCTTGGTCGTACCCCATGCCCTAAAGTCGCAACCCTCGGCTCAGACTCACTTCGCCCCGGCGCGAACAACACCCCTACTTCGCTTGGACTTGCACCCTGCCTCGCCTGCCTCGCCTGCCTCGAAACCCGCCTCGCTGAGCCTCAAAACCCGCCTCGCTGAGCCTCGAAACCCGCTTCGTAACCCTGCTTTGCTGGGCCACCCGCGTCTCCGCCTGCCTCGCAACGCCGCTTCGCTGGGCCACCCGCGTCTCCGACAGCCTCGCAACCCCGCTTCGCTGGGCCACCCGCGTCTCCGCCTGCCTCGCAACCCCGCTTCGCTGGGCCGCCCGCGTCTCCGCCCGCATCGCAACCCCGCTTCGCCGGGCTGCCCGCCCGCCCCGCCGGGGAAGCCGCCGTATCCCCGCCACGCCGCATCCCCGCCCCGGCGCGCTCGCGCACGCGCGGCGGCCACACGCCTGCCACAGCGCGTCCCGCGCCTACCGCTCTTCCCTGAAGTAGGCCTCGCCGAGGCTTGACGGCGGCTGGCTTTCCAGGTTGTTGCGCTTGCTGGCGATGACCAATACGATGATGGTAACAACATACGGCATCATCTTGACTAATTCCTGAGTTGCTCTGGTGAGTCCAGGCAAATAGATGTAGAGAATGTATAACCCGCCGAAGAGGAATGAGCCCCAGATCGCATTCACCGGCTTCCACAGTGCCAGTATAACCAGCGCGATAGCAAGCCAGCCCCTGTCGCCGAAGCCGTTGTTGGTCCATGTGCCGCCCAGGTATTCCATTACGAAGTACAGTCCGCCCAATCCTGCGATTGCAGCGCCTGTCACAGTAGAAATATATTTGTACAGTGAAACATTGATCCCTGCGGCATCTGCCGTCGCCGGGCTTTCGCCCACTGCCCGCAGGTTCAGTCCCTTTCTCGTTTTGCTTAGGAAAACCGTCAGAATTATTGCGACCACCACAGCCAGATATGTCAGAAATCCATATGAAAAAAGTAGTTTCCCGACCACGGGGATTTCTGAAAGGCCTGGTATAGTTGCACGGTAGGCGGATGCGGTAGTGGCAACGGATATCTGTCCAACACCGCCGGCTAGCTTTGAAATGGATCCGCCGAAGAAGTTGCCGAAGCCCACGCCAAAGGTGGTCAACGCTAGGCCGACCACGTTTTGGTTCGCGCGCAGCGAAACTGTCAAAAAGCTATAAATAAGTCCGCCCAGAGCAGACGCCACTAACGTTGCCAGCAAAGAAACAAGCATCCCGACGAAGCCGTTGGGTTCCGATGTCGATTTCTCGTAGAAAAATGCGCCCATCAGGCCGGAAATCCCGCCCATATACATTATGCCCGGGATACCCAGATTGAGGTTTCCGGACTTCTCTGTGATTATTTCACCGGAGGCGCCAAAAAGAATGCTGATTCCCTGTCCGATCGCTTTTTGGATAAACGTCAATATCAATTCCATATTACAGTGCCTCCTTTTTCTTCCTGCGCAGCTCTACCTTGTAATTGATGAAAAACTCACACCCTATAAGGAAAAACAGCAGGATGCCGGTGATAATGTCAGAAGCATTCTCGTTGAGGCCGTACTGGGTGGCGATCTGTATGGAACCCTGCTGCATGAATATCAGAAATGCAGATACCAGGATCATTGCCCACGGATTGAATTTTGACATCCATGCGACAATTATCGCGGTAAAGCCCCTGCCTCCACCGGTACTAATAGAGATCGTGTGGCTGCCGCCGCTTACGATGATGGCCCCCGCCAGGCCGCATATCGCGCCGGACAGGATCATGGTACGGATGATGATCTTTTTTACGTCGATTCCGGCATATCGTGCCGTGTTATGACTTTCTCCGACAACTGCGATCTCATATCCGTGCTTGCTGTATTTCATATAAATATACATTACCACTGTTATAGTTAATACAATAACCACGTTCCAGCCATAAGTCTGCCCGAACAGTTTGGGAAACCATCCGCTCTGGCTGGTAGAATTGATGACACCAACGGTGTTTGAGCCAGTGGGGTTCTCCCAGTAAACGATGCAGAAATTGATGAACTGGATCGCAACATAGTTGAGCATGAGAGTAAACAAAGTTTCATTTGTATTGAAATACGCCTTGAACACGGCGGGGATAACTCCCCAGATGATTCCTGCAAGGCTGCTGGCGGCAAAAATCAAAATAAGCAGCAGCCAGTTCGGCATGGTATCTCCAAAGTAAATCATCATTGCTGCCGTTGCGGCGCCGCCCATCAACAGCTGACCCTCCGCTCCTATATTCCAGAACTTCATCCGGAAGGCCGGAGTGAGCCCTATGGCAAGGATCAGCAGCGTCATCATCTCACGGACCGTTACCCAGAAGCGCCTGGTCTTGCCAACAGCTCCGTCGATTATGCCAAGGTATACCTTGATGGGATTTTGCCCGGTGATCGCCACTATGACAAGCCCGCAGACAACAAGTGCAAACGCAACCGCTGCAAACCGTATCAGCCATGCTTTAAGATTTGATATACCGGCACGTTTTGTTATTCTGATCAATGGTTCTCTATTTGTAATTACATTGTTTTCAATATTCATTTCGTATGTCCACCCTTTCCGGAGCCCGTCATCATAAGTCCGAGCTCTTCTTTTGCAGACTTACGCGCATCGACGATCCCTGCCACCTTCCCGCCGGCCAGTACCATGATGCGGTCACACAGCTCAAGCAGTACGTCCAGATCCTCGCCTACCAGGATCACCGCAACGCCTTTGCGTTTCTGTTCGTTCAAAAGGTTATAAATAGTATATGACGAATTGATATCCAGTCCGCGGACCGGATACGCCACCATAAGCACGGTGGGGCTTGATGCGATTTCCCTTCCAAGCAGGATCTTCTGTACATTTCCGCCTGAAAGCTTTCTTACGGGAGTGTCTACACCCGGTGTGACCACATCGAGCTTGTTGACTACCTCAAGCGCCAGGTCCCTGGGCTTCTTGCGGTCTGTATAAAAATGCCTGCCGCTTTTGTAACTCCTGAGCATCATGTTGTCGGTCAGGTCCATGGATCCGACAAGTCCCATTCCCAGCCTGTCCTCCGGGACAAATGCCAGGCTGATATGCAGGTCCCTTATATCGGCGGCCTTCATTTCAGAAATCTTTTCTGTGGTTCCCTCCGGCGAATAATACAGTATCTCGCCGCTTTCGATGTTCTGAAGGCCCGCAATGGACTCCAGCAGCTCCTTCTGGCCGCTTCCGGCGATCCCGGCGATCCCGAGTATTTCCCCTCCGGATGCATGGAAGGATACTTCCTTCAGGATGGTCAGGCCTTCCTTGTTTTTACTTGTTATTCCCCGTACTTCCAATCTCTTGCGGGGCTCTACCGGGTCGGTACGGTCGATATCCAGACTGACCTTTGCGCCCACCATCATTTCAGTCAGTGAATTCAATGTAGCCTCTGCGGTATTAATGGTACCAACGTACTTGCCCTTTCGCAGTACTGCAACACGATCCGACAATTCAAGTACCTCGTTGAGCTTATGGGTAATGATGATTATCGACTTCCCGGCCTTTCTCATATTGCGCAGGACATCAAACAGTTTTTTCGTCTCCTGCGGAGTCAGAACTGCCGTGGGTTCGTCAAGGATCAGTATATCGGCGCCGCGGTACAGCACCTTAACGATCTCCACAGTTTGTTTTTGTGATACGGACATGTCGTAGACCTTCTGCGTGGGCTTCAGGTCAAAGCCATATTTCTTTGCCAGCTCGTCGATATCCGCTATGGTCTGGTTCATTTTCAGGAGCTCCTTGCCCGGCAGTCCTAAAATGATATTCTCTGCAGCCGAAAGCAGGTTGATGAGCTTGAAATGCTGGTGGATCATTCCGATACCAAGGGCAAAGGAATCCTTCGGAGAACTGATGGTCACCTCTCTGCCGTTTACGAATATCTGGCCCTCATCCGGATAATAAATCCCTGAGAGCATGTTCATCAGAGTCGTCTTGCCGCTGCCGTTTTCTCCCAGTACGGAAAGGATCTCACCCTTCCTTACAGACAGGCTGACATTGTCGTTTGCTACGACATCGCCGAAACGTTTCGTGACATTTTTCAATTCGATCGCGTTATCTAGTGCGTTTTCCTGTTTCACAAAAAATCCTCCGCCCATAAAAAACATATATGCGGAACTGCCGCGAAAGCAGTTCCGCATCTGATAATCAGCCTGATATATTATTTGGTTTTCTCGTTGATACCATCGATTCTCAGGTCAAATGCAGGGGAAGAGATCAGTTCGGATTCATGGAAGTATCCGCCCTTCACATAGTCTGCATATTTTCCGAAGTTTTCAGCATCTGAGGTGATCAGGTCTTCGATGCTCTTTCCGCCGACTGTAAATGTCTTTGTATCAAATACATGCGAAGTACCTGCCTTGAGGGCGCTTTCAACTTCTTTTACCTTGTCTGCAGTTCCCTTTGCAACAGTTTTGTCATTCAATGTAGAAATGGCAACAGCTCCGTCCTTGTATCCCTGGCACCAGTCAGTAACAATGCTTGTACCGTCAACTACGCTCTTAACAGCATATGTGTAATAAGGACCCCAGTTGATAGTAGCTGATGTCAGTGCACTATTGGGAGCTACGACAGTCATGTCTATGTTGTATCCAACGCAAGGTACACCTGCTTTTTCGCAAGCGGTAGGAGCGCCGGTGGTATCAGCATGCTGGCTGATCAGTACGCAGCCATCAGCGATCAGCTGGCTGGCAACTTCGTTCTCGCCTGCCATATCGGCCCAGCTGTTGGTGTACTGTACTTCCATAGTCACTTCAGGAACAATGCTCTTTGCTCCAAGGTAGAAGGAGGTAAAGCCTGAAACCACTTCAGCATACGGATATGCTCCGACATAGCCCATCTTTGCCTTGTCGGCTGTGATTTTTCCACTGTCGATCATTTCCTTGAGCTTAAGGCCTGCTACGACACCCGAAACATAACGGGATTCGTAAACAGCTGTGAAGTAGTTGTGAATATTCGGAAGTCCAGAGGATTTTGCCTGATATCCTGTTGCATGGCAGAACTGGATATTCGGAAACTCTTTTGCCGCCTGGATCATATAGCTCTCATGTCCGAAGCTGTTCGCAAATATGATGCTGCAGCCCTGTTCAGCCATATCAACGGCCGCATCATAGCAGGACTCATCTTCCTTGATGTTTGTCTTTACAATAACCTGATCATCCTTCAGACCCAGGTTCTTTTTCATCTGGCCGATCCCTGCCATATGAGCAGCTGTGTAACCTTCGTTTTCATCGCCTATGTAGATGATTCCGACCTTGATAGACTTGCCTGCCGAGCCGTTGTTTGCTCCGTTGCCGCAGCCGGCAAACAGGCTGACGACCATAACTACTGCAAGCATCAATCCCAATACTCTTTTCATTCTTTCTTCCTCCTAATTCTTTCTGTCATATAGACTTTTCTATAACACTTCGGTTCAAAGAAATTTTTCGGAATGCGATAATCTGCCCTGCAAATTACGCTTAATAGAAAAATTTTCTCACCTCAGCAGTGTTTCAACATATTAAACTGCTGTGTCTCTCCAACAATGCCCTTATCTGAAAATGACTTTCCCCTCTGCCATCGAATCAACGATCGCCAGGGATTCGACCCTTATTCCCCTGCTGCGCAGTTCCTTGCCGCCCTGCTGAAAGCCTTTTTCAATAACGATCCCGACTCCGGCCAGCGATGCTCCGGCCTGATTGACAATGTCAACCAGCCCGCTTACAGCTTTCCCCGCTGCGAGGAAATCATCAAGGATAAGTACATGATCATTCTCACAAAGATATTTTTTTGATACCCTGATCTTATAGTTTTTCTGACGTGTAAACGAGTACACATCACTTTCAAAAACCTCGGGATCCTGGTTCAATGCCTCGGTTTTTTTTGCAAAAACAACAGAGACTCCAAGATGCAACGCCGCAAAACATGCGATCGCAATACCTGAAGCCTCTACGGTCAGTACTTTTGTTATTTTTTGATCTTCGAATCTTCTCTTGAATTCCAGTCCGATATCGTTTAAAAGAGACACATCCAACTGATGGTTCAAAAAACTGTCCACCTTGAGAATATGAGTTCCTATAACACAGCCTTC
>JAEYRV010000048.1 GCA_023435305.1 Bacillota bacterium | reverse complement strand
ATGCCTGCAGCCTTATTGTTCTGCTCATTTTTTCTTTTTGGATTGAGTTTTCAATGTTCATTCTTGCCAAATACCATTTATTTCAAGGGTTTATCTCTTAAAAACAGTAATTATGCTCATCCCTCTTCTGTTATTATCTTATTCGTCATAATTTGATATAAATTTACTTTGATGTTAGAATTATAGCATTTTGTTAATGATGTTTATAGTGCACCAATACATTTTTCTTGTATTTATATGTGCTTGTGGTAAAATTACCATATGGATAACACGAGGGGGATTAACTTGTCAAAGACGATTTATGTGGTTGATGATGAGAAGATGATAACCGTTACACTTTCAGCATTGATAAAGGTGATGCTCAAGTATAATGTGCAGGTATTTAATGATCCTGTAGATGCTCTTCAGTCAGAGGCGCTTGCTAATAATAATGTGGACCTTATTATTTCCGATTTCATGATGCCGGGTATGAACGGCCTGGAGTTTCTAAAAAAAGCTACAAAAATCAGTCCAAATACAATAATGATATTGCTTACCGGTTATGCTGACAAGGAGAATGCAATAAAAAGCATAAATGAGGTGGGCCTGTACTATTATCTTGAAAAGCCCTGGGACAATGACAGATTGATAAAGATAGTGTCGAACGGACTTGAAAAGAAGGAGCTCTCCGACAGTCTTCAGGAGAAATATACGGAACTAAAGGAGTCAAAGGATGAGACCGAAAGGTTGTATGGCCTGCTTAAGAATGATTATGAGCAGGAAGTCGACAATGTCCGCAATCTGGTGATAACGCTTGCAAATGTGATCGAAGCCAAGGATAAGTACACTGACGGTCATACAAGACGGGTCGCCGGGATCAGCCGCTACCTTGGGGAGAAAATGGGATTTGATGAAAGCAGATTGAGCCACCTGGAGATCGCAGGCCTGATTCATGATATCGGCAAGGTCGGGGTGCCGGAGGAGATACTGAACAAGCCGGGAAGACTGACCAGCGACGAATTTGATGCTATAAAGAAGCATACGCTGATAGGCGAGAATATCTGCAGACCGCTGAACAGCCTTCAGATGTGCCTGGATCCTATCAGGCACCACCACGAGAAGCTGGATGGCTCTGGCTATCCTGATGGTCTGTCAGGTGATGAGCTGTCTGTCGAATCAAGGATCATAGCTGTGGCCGACATATATGACGCGCTGACATCGGATCGTCCGTACAGGACCAGAATGCCGATGGAGGAAGTGAAGGCGCTCATGCTGGAGGATGCAGGAAAAGGCAAGCTGGATGCTTCAATCATTGAAAGGTTGTTCGCCGGCGTTGATGCAGGTGAGATAAAGTAAGACCACCAACGCTGCACGTCCTGCCATGTTCCCATATAAGCAAATGTAAACCAAATGTAAACCAAATGTAAACCAAATGTATGGAGTACTGTCTCACAGATAGTGCATTTGTTTCTATACTGATGATTGTGTTGCAGAAGGGTCCGCAAACAGTGCAGGCGGTCTTTTCTGGCCGCTCAGGAACAGGCGGGACTTGCTTTGACGGTCATTTTCATGTGTTAATGAATCGATAATGACGATTGACAATACTTTGGGACCGCCAATGAGGCCGGCAGCTTCATTGTATATATTGCACTGTGCAAAAACAATGTCATCTGGGCGCCTAATACTGTTCTGAGTTTACATAACTCAATATACTATTCCGTTATGTGTCATTTATATTGAATAATTTCAATAAAATTGTTGAGAGTGTGCCCAAATGTAGCTATTTTTGCACACTCCCCTTTTTTGCCCAATAGAATAACCAATCTTTACTAGCTTCACCAACTTAACTAGCTTTGCCGATTTTGCAAACTTTGCAAGCACTGCAAGCTTGTAAGCCTTATAGGCATGGGTGACAATTCCTCCAATCAGAGCTGTCGATTATAGACAGCTTCCTGCATCAGTACTGATTATCAATCACGATGACAATCATGAACTGCTTCCTATAGAGGAATGTCACCCTGCATCATTTGCCAACCCTATACCCTGCTTTATTCCTTATGCTGATCTCTGATTGCCTTTCTTATTGCGTCGGCCTGCTCACTGGTGATCACGCCCTCGTCAACCAGATCCTTCAGCACGCCGTGCTTTTTTCTAAAGGACTTTTTGTTGTGCGTTCCATCATCGTCCTTTAGCTTTCCTTCCTTCTTAAGCTCTTCGCGTTCCTTCTCGAATTGGGCTCGTTTTGCCTCGAATGCTTTTATAATGGCATTTTCCTGCTCCCGTGTAATCGTGCCGTCCTTTACCAGGCTGTCAAGTGCGTTTTTGATCCTGGTCTGAACCTCTGCTGGATCGAAATGCTTCTGTACAGCTGAACCCGGTTCACCTCGCGGACTATTGGACTTGCCGTCTGCAGCAGCAAATGAGAATGCCGATGAAAAGGCGATGGTGCCGGCAATTAAAATGCCTGCCATCATTTTTTTGTAGAACATGATACATCACTCCTTGTTGGAAAATGTACTGCTTCAAAGCTATTTTCCGCAACAAGGACGGCATTTATAACGCAATAATGCATCGTAAAAATTTTCCTCAACTTATGGCGCATTTTCGCACTATCTGCCTATTTGTGACTGGCATTCTTCAAATCAAGCTTTCTGGCAGGTTCTGTTATGTTATCGATTTTTATAGCGAATGAGGTTTTCATTTTTATATCTTCATCGGTAATTATATGGAAATCCAGCATCCCGCTCATCTTGTAGCCCGTTTTCAGATAATTGATCTCAGAGAGCGACAGGCTCCAGCCGTTCAGCCAGGTTTCCAGACGCTCCTGCTGCTCCGGGGTGCCGCAGAAATGGATGATAAGGTCTATATCGCTGTTTGGTCCGGCGGTCCCGTTATTTACACTTCCAAACAGGTATACAGCCTTCACACCGAACAAAGAGGGATCAAGGCTTGCAGCCAGCTGTTCAGCCATGTAGCTGCGCCATCTCCACGAATGCTCATCTCCGTGATGGTCATCGAATTCAACAGGCAGCATCGGCTTTGGTAATTCTACAATGTGCGCAGAGAGGTAGCCGACCGCTTCACCGAGATCCGCGTTCATGGCAATGCTGAGCATACGGCCGTCTGATACGTCCGGTACATCAATAACTCTGATCACGTCCTCGAATCTGCTGTATTCCGGCAGTATTTCACCCAGCTTATTTGGAGACCTGGTCAGAAATCTCCGGTTGAAAACCGTGGACTCTTCGTCAGGATATAACGGAAGAAAGCGGATATCTGCTTCCACCAGGTCCTGGAAGAAATGCGTCCCAAAGGACAGCTCGGGGATGTAGCCCATCTTTTTGACAGCCACCTCTATCAGTGCGGCTGTATTGCATATCTCCGAGTAGGTGACCGGCACGCCCAGCTTAATATCTCCGCGGCTTCCCCAGCGGCCCGGACCTATGAGTATGAATTGGCGCTTGGGAAGGATGGAATTGAGCATACCAACGATCTTACCCGTGGTTCTGAGGTCATCCAGCTCGGTCAGCCTGTCATAGCCCTCCGAGTCTACATATACGATATGGGATATATTTTGTATAAGCCCGTTTGAGATGAATTTACTTGCTGAAAAAATCCTGTCTCTGTCTGATATATCCTTTGGGATGGAGGCAGGGGCGCTCTCGTGGCTGAAGCTTTGAGGCCTGCATTGCAGCAGATAGATATCGTTTCCGTCGGAGGCGAACTCTATATCCACGGGCATACCTATCTTTTCCCTGAGCGTTTTGAGTATGATGCTTATCTGCTTTGTAAAAGGAGTATCTGAAATGATACCGTCAAAGGTAACAGTCAGATCGTCCTTATCATAATTGATTTCCAGCCTGTTGGGCTTCCTGATATTATCATATTCAAATATCGATACGATACGGTGGACATTCTCGATCTGATCCCCGCACTCACGCAGTACATCAGTTATTTCCACAGTCCTGAAGCAGTTGTTTTCAAGATCTATTACATCCATCTTTTTTGGGGAGTAGCGCTTTATTTCCTCAGGTACTATGTTTACCCGTATTCCAGGCTTCCCTGGCGAGATCATGACCGGAAAATCATCGCTCAGCCTGTCGACGGCTCTGGTACCAAGCCCGGGGACGAGCCTGATCAGACCGTCTTCGCGTTCGATCCTGGGAGACCATCTGTACTCATTATTGCTGAAGGCAACACCCGAGAACAGGGGGAAGAAGTACTTTCCCGCCTTTTTCCCAACTACCTCCTGTATAAGTATGCCCATTTCCTCGTGGACATCCAGAAGATCCCTCTCCGCACGGTACTGGATAGGGTCGGGACTGAATACGGAGGCATATATTTCAAGAATGGCATTTATAAGTGCATCAAGCCTTTCCTTTTTTGTGCCCTGATTAGTCAGAAAGAGGCTTTTGTATTTTCCTGAGAAAGCTGCTCCCGCCTGGTCCTCAAGGGTACTGGAGCTGCGTACTATCAAAGGATTTTCACTGAGATCGTCAAGAGCCGCAGACAGGCTTCTTACGATCTCCGGAGGCATCTTGGCGCTTTTTAGCAGGTGGATGATGTTCGGGTATTCAATCCGTATTTCCTGAAGGTCTCCGTATTTTTGCTCATTTAACTCCTCCAGGTTGTTATACTGCAGGAATTCTGTTATAGTATCGGTGGTTATATACCATGTTTTCGGATATTTCACAGAGAAGTACCGGGGAAGGCTCTCTGCTTCATTTTCGAGTATCTTCTGGGCAAGGAACAGGCCGGAGCCTTTGCCTCCAAGCTTTCCCTGACTGCCTATGGGATAGATTATCCTGTTTATGATATCAAAAAAATCTCTTGTATTCAGATATTGCTTGGCAATATTTATAAAATCAGTCCTGTCGGACAGAAAACGCCTGATGAGTCCTACATTGATCCAGCGCTCCTTGGGCGAGTACTGCAGTTCGTTCATGTCAGACAGATTCTGAAGCTTTCTGATTTCCTCTATAATGTTCCTCAAAGACGGGGCGATACTTCCGATGGCTTTAACAAGAGAATATGATTTTTCCTCCTGTATCCACCTTTTCACAAGAGATGTGATTTCTGTGCCGGCCATTGTCCTCGACGCCAATTCGAATACTTTACAGCTTATTTTGATAATATTGTCGATAGGTCCCGATGTGGTGGGAAAATTTGCATAGCAGCTGTCACTATTAGCAATGGGTATGTCCGATTTAAATACCTTTGATGCCTCAATGACTCCGTTTATGAGCATGTGATTTGTGAGCTTCCTGCATATGTGTCTCAGGAGTGCATGGTCATTCTGTCGGAGGAAATCAACGATTACCTCCCATTCGTGGAGCCTGTTTTCGTCTGAAGGCTGATTTGACCTTGCCGTCTCCCACTCATTCATTACCGACTTCATGCGCCGGTATATGAGCATTTGACCGATACGTTCGGCGACAGCTCTGATAAGCATGCTTTCTCTTTCGAGAAAGTAACCATCTTCAGTACTGGTGACATTTTGAGTGTATACTATCTCGATGCTGCCGACAGTATTTCCGTCCACCTTTATCGGACATGTCTCGGAGATTGGAGAGGAAACAAAGCCGTCGGTCTGGTAGCTCGTGTTTTTATAGATGATCTTTGAATGGCATATTTCTGGGAACCTCCATCCTGAAGGCAGCACCTGTATGATGCCTTCAAGCATTTCGGGAAGCGTCAGATTATGGTTTCCCAGAATACTGTCGACCTTGTACAGACAGTTCAGTTCCTTTTCACGTTCCTTTAAGACATCCAGCAAATTGTCAGATGTTTTGCTCATGTCATCCATGTGTGTATGCCTCCCGCACATCGGATTATTATGCATCGCTTCGGGATCGGATTTTACGGAGTTTCAAGCGGGGCGGCGGGCAGACCTGCCGCCCTGCCGCCCCGCTGCACTGTTTCATATAAATTATTTCAGCTATGACGTTCTGTTACACCCAGCCACGGCTCTTGACTGCCTGTGCTACACGGCTGATCGCTATTACATATGCTGCATCGCGCATGTTCAGCTTTTTGCTGACTGACAGTTCATATACCGAATTGAAGGCGGAGGTCATCTTTGTATCCAGCTTTGAGAGAACCTCATCCTTTTCCCAGTAATAGTTCATGTTGCACTGTACCTGTTCAAAATAGCTGCAGGTTACACCGCCGGCATTTGCCAGGAAATCAGGCACGAGGAATATACCGCGCTCGTTGATCACCTTGTCGGCTTCCGTCGTCGTAGGACCGTTTGCAGCTTCGACTATTATCCTGACCTGTTTGCTGATCTTGTTCACATTATCGGCAGTGATCTGGTTTTCCATAGCCGCAGGGACAAGGATGTCCACATCCTGCTCTATCCATGCGTCGCCCGGCAGTATTTCATATCCCAGATCCCTTGCTTTGGACTTGTCTATTGTACCATATGTATCTGTTATTTTAGCCAGCTCAGTGCAATCCATACCATCTTTTTTCAGAAATGTGTATGCAACCTTGTCGATGTTGTCCCAACAGGAAATAGCTTTTACAATGCCGCCAAGCTTGCAGTACAGCTGAACTGCATACTGTGAAACGTTGCCATAGCCCTGGAAGCTTGCAGTTGTACCTGCTATATCGATACCAAGCTTTTTAAGTGCTTCACGCAGCACATATACAACGCCGAAACCTGTCGCTTCGGTTCTTCCGAGAGAACCTCCCATTCCTACCGGCTTGCCGGTGATGACTCCCGGATATCTTCCGCCTGTGATCGCTTCATATTCGTCCAGCATCCAGAGCATGTGCTTTCCGTTTGTCATTACGTCAGGGGCCGGAACATCTGAATTGGGTCCGATGTTTTTGACCAACTGGCGCACATAGCCGCGGCACAGACGTTCCTGTTCACGCTCCGACAGGTTGCGGGGGTCGCATATGACTCCGCCCTTGCCGCCGCCCAGGGGAATATCCACGACGGAACATTTCCAGGTCATCCAAAGTGAAAGAGCGCGGATGGTATCGACGGTTTCCTGGGGATGGAACCTGATGCCGCCCTTTGCAGGCCCCCTGGCATCGTTGTGCTGTATGCGGTAGCCTCTGAAGACCTTGACGCTGCCGTCATCCATGCGTACAGGGATCGAAAAATGATATTCGCGCATGGGCTGCCGCAGCAGTTCTCTGGTAGCTTCATCCAGATCGAGCTGTGAGGCTACTTTGTCAAATTGAGCCTGCGCGGTTTCGTAGGGATTGTAAGATGTGTTGCTCATACATAGTCCTCCAATACATTATGACTCAAAATATCTGTAAATGATGTATAAAATCTGGTTGAATTATATCAACTAAGAAAATGGCTGTCAAGAATGGAACAGGATTACATAGATAGGATATGGAAGGAAATGGTCCAAATGGTTTTTAATCCTCATATATTTGTGGTAATATAGAATAAATGAACAAATACTAACATGAAAACGGAGAAAAAAATTGCCTGTCCATATTGCATTAGTTGAGCCTGAAATACCTCAAAATACCGGAAATATCGCAAGGACCTGTGCTGCGACCGGCACTGGCCTGCATCTTGTGAAGCCCCTGGGATTCTCGATAGATGACCGCTATCTCAAAAGGGCCGGTCTGGATTACTGGGACAAGGTGCTGGTGAGTGTGAGCGAGAGCTTCACAGAGCTCAGGGAGAAATATTCCGGCCTCACATTCTTCTACGCGTCTACAAAGGCGGGGAGGACATACACGGAAGTTAATTATCCCAAGGACTGCTTCCTTGTATTCGGCAAAGAGACTGCAGGTCTGCCGGAGAGTCTTCTGGAGGCAAACAGGGAACACTGCATCAGAATACCGATGAGGCCCGGCATCCGCTCCCTCAATCTGTCAAATTCTGCAGCAGTGGTATTATATGAGGTATTAAGGCAGCATGACTTCGAGCATCTGGAACTTAAGGGCAAAATGGGAATGGAGTGATTTGAATGGTAAACAGGGATAGATTGGTAAATGAATTTATTGAGCTTGTCAGCATCGACAGCCTCACCAGAAAAGAGCGGCGCATGGCCGACTGCCTGAGCGCAAAGCTGAAGGAAATGGGTCATGAGGTATATGAGGACAACGCAGGTGAAGCTATAGGCGGGGATGCGGGCAATCTGATCATTACTGTAAGGGGAACAAGGAATGTGCCGGCTGTGCTGTTTTCATCGCATATGGACACAGTTGAACCGGGTATCGGCAAAAAGCCTGTTATAGATGGCGGATACATCAGATCCGACGGCACGACCATCCTCGGAGGCGATGATGTTTCGGGCATCGTTTGTATCATGGAGGCTCTCAGGGCTCTGAAGGAAAACGGCCTTGAGCATGGCGATATACAGGTCGTTTTCACAATCGCCGAAGAGGGCGGACTGTATGGCTCTAAGAATCTTGACTACAGCAGGATCTATGCTAAATACGGGTTTATTATGGACAGCAATGGTCCCATTGGTACTGTCGCTGTTAAAGCTCCTGCACAGGATAAGATATTTGTTGCCGTGGAAGGTAAGGCTTCCCACGCCGGAGTGAGTCCTGAAAAAGGTATCAGCGCGATCCAGGTGGCTGCGGCGGCTATATCTCGTATGAAACTTGGCAGGGTAGACTTCGAGACTACCGCCAATATTGGAAGCATAAACGGCGGGCGTGAGACAAACATAATATGCGACAGAGTGGAGATAAAAGCAGAGGCACGGAGCAGGGAGCTAAGCAAACTGGAAGCTCAGACTTCCCATATGAGGGAGTGCTTTGAACAGGCGGCCGCTGAATTCGGCGCAAAAGCCGATTTCAAGGCAGACAGGCTTTACCCATCCTTCAGTATACCAGGCGATGCTCCGATCATGGCCATACTCGAAAAGGCGGCCGGGGATATCGGTGTGGAGCTGCAGCCTGAGGAGACAGGAGGAGGCAGCGATACAAACATATTTAACGGTAAGGGTGTGGTCGCCGTGGATATCAGTACCGGAATGGAGAAGGTCCACAGCACCGAAGAGTGCATTTCCATAGATAATATGGTCAAGGCCGCCGAATTTGTGCTTTCAATTATTAAAAATATGGAATGAACGCTAACCTTAAACTGATTCATGCGTAATATGGTGTTAGACAGCTGGGAGTGATGGACCCTGCATTTGTCAGTTTGAGTGAGCTAATAAGTGGTATATAATATCAAAGCCTTGCATTTTCATTTGGATGTGCAAGGCTGTATTATGGGTTTTGACGGGAGACAATTATGGAATTCAACGAGATAACGCTTAACAGCAAGCCGTTATTTGACAGCTATATAAACCTTCGCAGGCCTCAAATATCGGAAATGACCTTTACTAATTTCTTCGCATGGAGGTATTACTATAAATTCAGGTATAAAGTAATAGCGGGGCTTTTATGTATAGTCGCTGCACCCTCCAGGATAGAGCCATTTGCGATGATGCCCATCGGTGACTTAAACGAAGAGAACTTTGCTGTGGCTTACAAAGAATTGAAAGGGTATTTTGCGGAGAGAGGCTGGAAATTCTGTTTCAGAAAGCTTACCCGCGATGATCTCGAGTATATGAACAAATATGTATCCTCTGAAGAAAGGATAATATTCGACAGAGACAACAGCGATTACCTCTATAATACGGAGGATCTCCTGAATCTGCGCGGAAAAAAATACGACGGCAAGCGGAACCATATAAATAAGTTCAGGAAGCTGCACGAATTCGAATACGTCCCTCTTGAATGCATCCTTCTTGATGAGTGCACCAGGATAATGGAGGAGTGGTGCAGGGAAAAGAACTGCAGCTGCCAGGAAGGCGATTACTGTGAACGAAGTGCGAATCTTGAGCTTCTGAGGAATTTCAGGACCCTGGGCTGCAAGGGCGCACTGGTTAAAGTTGATGGCGAATTCGAAGCATTTACCGTCGGTGAAATGCTCAACGACAATACTGCCGTGATACATATAGAAAAGGCGAAAAGCACGATAGACGGCCTCTTTCCATTGATCAACCAGCAGTTTGTCCAGCATGAATGGAGCGGCACGGAATTTGTCAACAGGGAGCAGGATCTGGGACTTGAGGGGATGAGGAAGGCGAAGCTGTCCTATCATCCTATAAGTATAGTAGAGAAATTTACCGTATATCCGGATATGTAAAAGAATGAAGGTCATACGTATGTGCCCAGGCTGCGAGGCGATAATGGTGGCTATCAAAATCAGGCAGCAGTATACTTTTATATGATACAGGAAAATATATGGTTGATATGTTCTGAGGAAGCTGTTTTTCCTGTTCCGGGGTGCCGCTGAACGACAGAGTCAGGAATGGAACCATTGACGGCTGAAAGCATTGGCAGAATAGTTGTTCAGACATTGTTAAAAAATTATTTATTTTTAACATAAGTATTGAAAATATGATTTAAATAATATAAAATAGTTGTGATTTTGGAATGCAATAAACATAATTCATATAGGAGGTAAAGAAAAATGGCAGCAAAAATAGGTATTAATGGTTTTGGAAGAATCGGCCGTCTCGTTTTCAGAGCAGCGATGGAAAATCCTAATGTTGAAGTATTGGGCATAAACGATCCGTTTATTGATCTTGAGTACATGACATACATGCTCAGGTATGATACGGTACATGGTCAGTTCAAGGGCGACATTTCCGTAGAAGGCGACAAGCTCGTCGTAAACGGCAAGAAGGTAGCTGTATATGCAGCTATGAACCCGGAAGAGATTCCGTGGAGCGAATGTGGAGCAGAATACATAGTTGAATCCACAGGTGTATTCCTGACTACTGAAAAGGCAGCTGCACACTTCAAAGGCGGCGCTAAGAAGGTCGTTATCAGCGCACCTGCAAAGGACAGCACTCCGATGTTCGTTATGGGCGTAAACAACGAAAAGTACACAACGGACATGAACGTTGTTTCCAACGCATCCTGCACTACCAACTGTCTGGCACCTCTTGCAAAGGTTATCAACGACAATTTCGGTATTGTTGAAGGTCTCATGACCACTGTTCATTCCATCACAGCAACTCAGAAAACAGTTGACGGACCCTCCAAGAAAGACTGGAGAGGCGGACGTGCAGCTGCACACAATATCATTCCTTCCTCCACCGGCGCTGCAAAGGCTGTTGGAAAGGTTATCCCCGAGCTCAACGGCAAACTGACAGGCATGTCCTTCAGGGTTCCTACTCCTGACGTATCAGTAGTAGACCTTACCTGCCGTCTTGAAAAGGCTGCTTCCTATGAAGATATCAAGGCAGCTGTCAAGAAAGCTTCTGAAAATGAACTCAAGGGTATCCTCGGATACACTGAAGATGACGTTGTTTCATCTGACTTCATTCATGATGCACGCACTTCCATATTCGATGCAAAAGCAGGCATAGCTCTCAACGACAATTTCGTTAAGCTGGTATCCTGGTATGACAACGAATGGGGTTATTCAAACAAGGTAGTTGACCTGATCCAGTACATGGCATCAGTCGACGCCAAATAAGCAACAGGTATAAGGACTAATTAAGGTCCACTCTTGCCCTTACCTTATGTGAGTGGTCAAAGGGTGGACCTTTTTATTACGAGGCGAAATACCACAACGCATCGTTGAAACACTGCAACATCACAAATATCTTTGAACAGAGATGTAATAAACGCGGTGGCACTGATAATCAGTGCATTTAATCTTGAAAGGGTGAAAATCATGGCATTGTATAATAAAAAGTCAATCGAGGACATTGATGTAAAGGGTAAAAAGGTAATTGTCAGAGTGGATTTCAATGTCCCACAGGACGAAAACGGCAGGATCACCGATGATAAGAGGATAGTCGGCGCATTGCCCACAATCAGATATCTTGTGAACAACGGAGCAAAGACGATCCTTGTTTCACACCTCGGCAGGCCGAAGAACGGACCTGAAGCGAAGTTCAGCATGAAGCCGACTGCAGTCAGGCTCAGCGAGCTTTTGGGCAAACCTGTTATCATGGCTGAGGATGTCGTTGGAGCGGATGCCAAGGCAAAGGCTGCGGCTCTTAAAGACGGCGAGATACTTATGCTCGAAAACGTCAGATTCCACAAGGAAGAAGAGAAAAACGACCCGGCATTTGCAAAGGAACTTTCCACACTTGCTGAGATATTTGTAAACGATGCATTCGGTACTGCACACAGGGCTCATGCCTCGACCGCAGGTCTGGCTGATTATCTGCCGGCAGTCTGCGGATATCTGATCCAGAAAGAGATCGATATCATGGGCAAAGCGCTTTCAAATCCTGAAAGACCGTTTGTTGCCATACTCGGCGGCAAAAAGGTTTCAGACAAGATCAGTGTAATCGAAAATCTTCTCGACAAAGTAGATACACTCATTGTCGGCGGCGGCATGGCTTATACCTTCCTTAAGGCAAAGGGCTACAAGATAGGTGATTCCATTTGCGAAGAGGATAAGATCGAGCTTGCAAAAAGTCTGCTTGTAAAGGCTGAGAACAAGGGTGTCAACCTTATGCTTCCTATCGGCAGTATAGTTGGCAAGGAATTCAGCAATGATACCGAACATAAATATGTGCCCTCTGATGATATGCCGGATGGCTGGATGGGCATGGATATAGGATCACTGACCATCGAAAAGTTCTCTAAGGAAATCAAAAAGGCAAAGATGATAGTTTGGAACGGACCGATGGGCGTATTCGAATTCGACAATTTTGCTATAGGTACAAGGGAAATCGCCAAGGCAGTTGCAGATTCGGGAGCCATTTCAATAGTCGGAGGCGGGGACTCTGCTGCTGCTATAGAACAGCTTGGATTTGCCGATAAGATCACGCATATTTCCACAGGCGGAGGAGCCTCACTGGAATTCCTCGAAGGAAAGGTGCTTCCGGGTATAGCAGTTTTACTGGACAAGAACCCCAGGAAAAAGATCGCGGCCGGAAACTGGAAGATGAATAAAACTGCCAAAGAGGCAGTCGAGTTCGTAACAGCGCTCAAGCCAAGAGTTGAAGGCGCTGAGGCAGAGGTAGTTGTCGGAGTGCCGTTTGTATGCCTGCCCGATGTTATAAAGGCCGCAGCCGGTTCAAACATAAAGGTTGCAGCTCAGAACATGCACTGGGAGGAAAAAGGAGCATTTACAGGAGAAGTTTCAGGCCCGATGCTCAAGGACCTCGGAGTAGATTATGTCATCATCGGTCATTCCGAAAGAAGGCAGTATTTTGCCGAGACAGACGAGACAGTGAATAAGAAAGCACATGCTGCATTCAAGTATGGACTGAAACCCATCATATGTGTCGGCGAATCACTGGCACAGAGGGAAGAGGGAGTTACTGCCGAGCTGGTCAGCTATCAGGTGAAAATAGCTATTCTCGGTTTGTCAGCAGAGCAGGTCAAGGAAACAGTCATCGCATACGAGCCAATATGGGCAATCGGCACAGGCAAAACAGCTACAAAGGAACAGGCCAATGAAGTCTGCGCAATCATAAGGGAAACCGTAAAGAGCTTATATTGCGAAGATGTTGCAGATGAGGTCCGTATACAGTATGGCGGAAGCGTAACAGCTTCCACAGCTTCGGAGCTTTTCAACATGTCCGATATCGACGGCGGTCTGGTAGGCGGAGCAAGCCTGAAGCTGGACGACTTCGAGAAGATAGTGAAGTACAGCGATTGATAAGGAGAGGGGACAGCATGGCAGGGGGACACTCCTTTAAAGGGGATATTCCCTGCCGGATATGAGGTATTCCCTGCCGGATATGAGGTATTCCCTGCCGGTTAGAAATGACCCCTTGATGTATTACTGTTGAGAGAAAAAATGAAGTAAGTCCTTAAGGATTGCTGCGGAGGGCTGTCTGTAAAGACAGCCCTCTTTGGATAAAGGCACGGGAAGCGCGTGAAGCGCGGGAAGCACGGGAAGCGCGCGAAAACGCGGGAAGCACGGGAAGCCGCGCGAAAACGCAAAGAAGGCGCGCAGCCTTACGAAGTTGTTGTTTTCAGTCAAACAAAAGAGGGAACAGAGTAACAAAAGGGACATTTATGAGCACTACATCGGAATTTAGTATCGCAGACATGCTGCAACAGTGGTAAAGGGATACACCAGTGCATGTAGCAAGGCTTCGTTAGACGTGGTATGTAACAGATATAACGGGACACACCTCTGCATGGAGAAGGGCTTCGTTAGACGAGGTATGTAACAGATATAATGGGATACACCCCTGCATGTAGCAAGGCTTCGCAATATGAGGTATGTAACAGATGTAATGTGACACACCTCTGCATGTAGCAAGGCTTCGTAATATGAGGTATGTCCCTATATGATAAGGAGTGGATAAAATGAAAAACAAATTAATAGCATTGATCATTCTTGATGGATTTGGTATAAATGAGCGGTCGGACGGAAATGCCATAGCTGCTGCAAAAAAACCGAATCTGGACAGCTTTATGAAGAATTATCCAACTGCTGTGATCCATACAAGCGGAATGGATGTCGGACTTCCGAGAGGCCAGATGGGCAACTCCGAGGTGGGACATACAAATATCGGAGCAGGCAGGATAGTATACCAGGAGCTCACAAGAATAACGAAGTCCATTGAGGACGGAGATTTCTTTGATAAAAAGGAATTTATTGATGCAATAGAAAATTGCAAAAAGAACGGTACAAAGCTGCATCTTTACGGTCTGCTGTCTGACGGAGGAGTCCACAGCCACAACACACACCTGTATGCTCTGGTTGAATTAGCCAAGAGATACGGCTTGAAGGATGTTTTCGTCCATTGCTTCTTCGATGGAAGGGATGTTCCTCCGGATAGCTCAAAGGATTTCGTAAAAGAGCTTGAGGAAAAGCTGGCTGAGATAGGGACAGGCAGTATCGCCAGTGTTATGGGCCGATACTATGCAATGGACAGGGACAACCGCTGGGAAAGAGTGTCGCAGGCTTACAATGCAATGGTTCTTGGACAGGGACTTACTGCAGAGTCGGCTTCGGATGCAGTTGCTGAGTCCTATGCAAGACAGGAGTTTGATGAGTTTGTTAAGCCTACTGTCATCACAAAGGATGGCAAGCCCGTTGCAACCATTGATAAAAACGACTCAATAATATTCTTCAACTTCAGACCCGACAGGGCAAGGGAAATAACCAGGACCTTTGTGGATCCCGAGTTTTCCGGATTTGAAAGAGCAAATGGATTTTTCCCGCTGCACTATGTCTGCATGACGCAGTATGACAAAACATTGCCTAATGTGAATGTCGCATTCAAACCAGAAAGCCTTTCCAATACTTTTGGAGAATATATCAGCAAAAATGGTCTGAAACAGCTTAGAATAGCGGAGACTGAGAAATACGCACATGTTACTTTCTTCTTCAATGGCGGTACGGAAACATTATATGAAGGAGAGGACCGCGCTCTGATCCCATCTCCGAAGGTTGCTACCTACGATCTGAAGCCCGAGATGAGTGCATATGAGGTAACAGAGGAAGTACTGAAAAGGATTGATTCAAAACAGTATGATGTGATTGTACTGAATTTCGCCAACTGTGACATGGTCGGACATACCGGATTCCTTGATGCAGCGAAGGCTGCAGTAGAAGCCATAGACGAATGCATGGGCAGGATAATCAAGGCAATACAGGCACAGGACGGAGTTGCTCTTATTACAGCTGACCACGGCAACGCAGAGCAGATGGTCGATTATGATTCGGGCGGACCGTTCACTGCTCATACTACCAATGTAGTACCGCTGATAGGCATCGGACTCGGAGACAGGCAGCTGAAGGAAGGCCGCCTGGCCGATTTGGCACCGACAATGCTCGAACTGCTCGGCCTGGAAAAGCCCGCCGAAATGACCGGCGAATCGTTATTGAAGTAGGCAGACAGGTATTTGCAGAGATATTTCTTTAATGATGGCACTTTATTACAGGGGATATTCTTTACAGGAGGAACTTTATTACAGGGGATATTTCTAGACAGGGGGCACTTTATTACAGGAGATATTCTTTACAGGGGGCACTTTATTACAGGAGATATTTCTTGACAGGGTGGATTTTATTACAGAGGAACTTTATAAAAGGGGGCACTTCTTGATGGACAAGAAATGTTCCCTTTTATTTGTAGTGCACTGCACAAAAATATGATTTATGGGGAAATATTGGGTTGCTAACAGTTTTTTTGACTTGTTTATACTGCCAATCCCATACTTCGTCTATATGTTATGGAGATTATGTTAAGTGTTCATAGATAAAAATCAATGGAATAACAGGAGCATTTCCCCATAACTCAAAAAAATGTGCTGTGGCATTCGAATGTACAGTCTGAACATGGATGTGGTTATGTTATTGCGTACTACACCACACATAACATAGGCAGGGCAAGGTTGTTTGGAGTGTACTGCACAAAAATATGAGTTGTGGGGAAATATCGGTGCTTTGAGTAGACGTAATGTCGTATTTTTCGGAATATGTTAACTGCCCGTAGATAAAAATCTATGAGAACATGGATTATTTCCCCATAACTTAAAAAATTGAGCAGGGCCCTCAGATTCATGGCCAAGCTGAAGCAAATTTTCGCAGGGCCCTCGGATTCATGGCCAAGCTGAAGCAAATTTTAGCAGGGCCCTCAGATTCATGGCCAAGCTGAAGCATATTTGTGCAGGGCCCTCAGATTCATGGCCAAGCTGAAGCATATTTGTGCAGGGCCATCAGATTCATGGCCAAGCTGAAGCAAATCTTCGCAGGGCCCTCAGATTCATGGCCAAGCTGAAGAAAATTTTAGCAGGGCCCTCGGATTCATGGCCAAGCTGAAGCAAATTTTCGCAGCAACGCTCAGATTCACAGCTAAAATGAAGCATGTTTCAGCAGCAGCCCTCAGATTCACAGCCCAAGCTGAAGCATATTTGTGCGGGGCCCTTGGATTCACAGCTTAAGTGAAGTGGTAAACCACCAAATCTGTGCAGCGGCCTTCAAACGCCTGGCCAAAACGAAGCGGATTTGTGTAGCAGCAGAGGCGCTAAATGTTGCTGCCGTCCTTCTTGTATTCGAAGATGGTTTTGCCGGTGATTTTCTTGAAGAGCTTGCTGAAGTATTTGGGGTCCGTATAGCCTACCTTCGTGCTTACTTCGCTGATTGTCATCGAAGGGATCATGATCAGCTTCTTTGCCCTTTCGATCCTGATTATCGTTTTATAGTCAATGAAGCTCATGCCCGTTTGCTTCTTAAATAGCTCGCTCAGATAGGCAGGGCTCAGGTGCACATGCCTTGCGACCTGTTCCAGGCTGATGTCGCCGGCATAATTGCTTTCGATCACCTTCTTGGCATTTTCTATCAGGTTCGTACTGTCCACAGGATTCCTGTCATGATAAAAATCGAATATGTGCTGCAGCAGATCCTTCACATAACCATCCAGGTCGGACATGAATATCGTGTCCCTTATCATCTCATATGGCTGCTCGCCTGAGACAGTCGATTCCTGTTGGAGGAAGGGGAGCTGGATGTTGAGCATTATGATGATGGATTGTATGAACTGCCAGTAAAACTCTTTTACAAGCTCCGGTTTGTAGATTTTGGCCCCCGACGTCAGCGATTTGGTAACACCCTCTATATATGACACTGCTGTTTGAAGATTTGAAAGCTTAATGTTCAGTATTATCTTATTGAGCATTTCTTCTGTCAATGTGAGCTTCAGGTCGCCTGACAGGCAGCCGGCCGAAAACCGCGCCAATGTGCCCCGGCCATTCCAGAACCTGGTCTCCAGCGCCTGTGCGGCATCCGGGAAGAGCTTCTGGATCATACAAGGTGAGTGTGTTTCTCCGCTGATACCGCAGGATATGCTGATACCATATTTCCTATCCAAAATGCGCCGGCATATGTCAAATGCCCTTTCGATCCCATGTGCAGCCTTTTCTCCGCAGATAATCGAAACAAGCAGGCTTTTGTCCTGTTCCAGAGGAAACGTGACGGCGCCGGCATATCTTCTCATACATCGTTTTACAAGAGTCTTGTAATGCGTATCTTTTTCAGGTGTACCGTCATATCTGGAATTATCGTCGGAGGCAGTCAGACATACAATAAAGTAGCTGCTGTCTTCAAAGTTTATGCAGTACTTTCTGAATTCATTTTTTATGTTGTCCACAGTCATGTTGTTGTATGAAACGAGCTTATTCAGGAATGCCTCGCACATGACAGGGAGCGCTTTTTCATATTGCTCCTGTCTGGTTTCCTTTTCCCTGTTTTGTCTTTCTGCTTCTTTCAGTTCATCAATGATTCTCTCAAGGACCTGTATCAGTTCATTTTCATCCACCGGCTTGAGAAGATAGTCCCTTATGCCGTGCTTCATGGCCGTTTTAGCATATTCGAAATCGTTATAGCCGCTGATCACGGCAATCCTGATATCGGGCAGCACATTCCTTATCTCGCTTATCAGCTCAAGCCCGTTTAGTCCGGGCATCATTATATCTGTCAGCAGTATGTCAGGCTCGTGCCGGCGGCAGAGCTCCAGAGCTTCTATTCCGTTTGCGGCTTCACTTGACAGGATCAGATCGAGCTTTTCGAACGGAATTATGGACTTTATCGCGGTCCTTACCCATTTCTCGTCATCTGCAATAATAAGCTTGAGCATAACATTAGCCTCCTAGTTTTCTTTTACAGCAGGCAGAGTTATTTCTACTGTAGTACCCGACAGTGCATCCCTGAACTTCAGCCCGTACTGCTCACCGAAGTAAAGCTTGATACGGGAGTTGACATTCATTACGCCTATACCGGTTCCGGTACGTACACTTTCATCTGTATACCTGCTTTTATCACTTGTCAGCGATCTGTTCAGTTCTTCCAGCTTTTTCGGCGGTATGCCGAGTCCGTCATCGGATATGATTATTTTAATGTTGCTTTCCAGAGACAGTATTTCTATTTTTATCGTTCCCTTTCCCAGCTTCATTTCCAGGCCGTGCTTGATCGAATTCTCTATCAGCGGCTGCAGTGTGAGCTTAAGTATTTTGTAATTCAGAAGCTCAGGCGGGATGTTGTATTGAAGCTCGAATTTATCCTCAAATCTGAAATTCTGTATCGATAAATAGTTCTCCAGATGCTGGAGCTCCTCTTTTACGGAAACCAGGACCCGTTCGCTTATACTGTAGCGGAAGAGCAGCGACAGGGATTTGGACATGGAAGCGATCTCATGTATGCCGTGGTAAAGCGCCGCGCCGCGTATGGATTCGAGCGTATTGTACAGAAAATGAGGATTGATCTGGTTCTGCAGTGAGTTGAGCTCGGCTTCCTTTTGGCTCAGCTTGATGCTGCTTATTTTATTGATCAGATAGTCTACGTCGGAAGCTCTGCCTGAAGCAGAGGCATTTTTCCGCACCTGAAGAAGGGGTATCTGTCCTTCGACGCCGGGATACTGGTTCTCATAGTCTGAAATGACTGCTGTCAGGTCATTGATAGGTTTGAGCAGACCCAGTGCAACTCCCAGATATATCAGCAGCACCAGAGCGAATAGTACCAGGGTGACTGTGAGCAGCGGACTGCGCAGCCACATGCGGTCAGATACATTAGAAGCCGGATTCAGGTCAATGAAGGTCCAGTCCGGATCGGTATAATGTATGAAGGTCATAAAATAATCGGTGCCACTATAGTTGATCCTGATGAAATTCTCTTCTCCGTTTTTCATTGCTGAAATAATGGTCTCATCGGCTTTTGTGGTCAGCCTTCCCTTGTCGCGGCTGTAAAGGATATTGCCTTCCCGGTCGAGAACGAGCCTTTCCGCAGTCTCGTGCCCGGTGAGGGAGGAGGCGTTGTTTCCATCCGAAGGAGACAGAAGATCCGAAAGAATGCTGTAGTTGAAATCAAAGAGAAGGACAGCATGTGATCCTGCAGATGTTCCGTCATTTATCGACTTTGCCGCACTCAGTACGATTTTATTTGCGCCTTCGGAATAAAAACGCTGCACGGTGCCGAGCATAACAACACCGCCCGTATCTGAGGCCGTATCAGTAAACCACTTCTGGGATGCAGGGCTGCTGATGGCGGCATGCTCGGAATCCGGTCCATAGGAGGCATTTATACCGTTATCATCGATTACATAAACTGCCGATAATGCATTTTGCTGTACAGGTGAGAAGTTGTCCTTTATCATTGCAGACAATATATCCGAGCCTCTTTGGCCCGAGGATGTATTTGCCAGATAATATGCATCGGATGTCTCCATTGTCGAGGCAGCCGTATATATGGAGAGCTTCAGTTCATCAAGTGATTTGCCGATGAACTCCTTCTCCTGGGATATCCTTGAAATCGACGCACTGCAGGACAACTCGCCTACCAGTGAACGTGTATGGAAATACAGTATTGAGACTGTCAATACTGCGGGTATTATAACAAGCATAAAAAAGTACATTGTTATCTTCGATTTGAGTCTCATGTACAGCTTGCTGATGCTTTGAGCCTTACGGTGTGAATTGCCGCGGCGGGCAGGAAGTATTTTCATTATGTGCACCTCACTGTTATTTTATTAAATCTATATAAAAAAAGCAAACGGAATGACTCACGGTATAAAAAAAAGCACCATGTCCTAAAAAAAAACATCTACCTTTATGCGAACCTTAATGCTAAAATAATATGAAGCTGGGCTAATCTGACTTTAATCGTGAGGTGTTGATATTGATTCCAACTAAAATGTATCAAAGCAAACACAGCGGGACCTTACGCAGTATCGTCCCAATATTTATTGCTGCTTTTTTAACGGTGACGCTATCCGGATGCTATTTCTTCCCAAAGGAGGAGGAGGTACTTGCTCCTCCGATAAAAGTGCCGGATAAGATCACATATGAGACTATTGAGGTCAAGAAGGGCACTATCGAAAACACGGTCAGAGTCTCCGGCAGCTTTGTATCGGTGTCTCAAAAGGATTTGTTCTATGAGGACAGGGGCGGCAGACTGAAGGAAGTATATGCCGTGCTTGGCCAGAATGTCAAAAAAGGTGATGTGCTGGCTGAGATCGATACCGAAAACATAGTAAACGATATCAAACTGCAGGAACTTGCAGTAAAAAGGTCTCAACTGCTTTATGATGATGCACAGGCCCGTTATGAAATAGATGGCGGCAGCAGAACAGAACTGGAGATGGCAAAGCTTGATTATGAATCGAACCAGCTGAGGCTCCAGAATCTGAAGACAGAGCTGCAGAAGGCCAGACTTGTTTCTCCAATAGACGGCAATATCGTTTATGTCACAAACACCAAGCTCGGAGAATATGTAAACGCATATCAGACTGTCGTCAGGGTCGCCGATCCCACACAGCTCCAGCTGAGATATTCACAGGACAAGATAAACAGCTTCAGCCTGGGTATGAAGGCCACCGTCAAGATCGACAATGAGGAGTATGATGCCGAGGTAACAATGACACCTGCCGAAGCTCCGCAGGACGCTGACGAACAGACAAAGAAATCTGTTTTCCTGAAAGTGGACAACATTCCGGAGGGTGTCAAGATAGGAAAGAACGCGACCATCAGCCTGACACTTGAAAAACAGGAGGATGTTATCATAGTTCCCAAACAGGTCATTAACAACTTTGCAAACAGGAAATTCGTCAATGTGTTGAAGGACAATATCAGAGAAGAACGTGATATTGAGGTCGGCATACAGAATGACACGGAGGCCGAAGTAATAAAGGGCCTCGAAGAGGGAGAACTGATCATAATCAGATAAGGCTTCTGCGTTGCGGACGGTTTTTGCCGGACTCGCAGCAGCCCCGGATTGGAGGCGCTTTGGTTTGCTCAAGACAGTACTCAGAAGGATGTTCAACAACTTCTGGATGATAATATGCCTGCTTTTGGGATCTATCCTGGCAACGGCCCTGGTCAGCTGTATTCCGATATACACTGATGGCATCATGCAAAGAATGTTGACCAAGGATATGGAGAATTACCAACTGGAAACAGGAAAATTTCCCGGAGAATATCAGATCACGGCAACACTTAATTATAATTTCAAGAACGAAGACAGGGTAAAGGCACTGCGCTATTTTGAAAAGGAAATCATAACAAAAAGGATACCTCAGCTGGATCTGCCCCTGCTCTATGTTTCAACGGGCATTACAATGGGGAATCTTAACATTCCGCTCACAATAGAGGAGAAATACGATCACACAAGCGATCTGATGTATGCACAGCTTGGAACACTTTCAGGCATTGAGGACCATATAGAGATCACAAATGGGAGAATGTATTCCAAGGAAAAAGCAAACGGGGTCATAGAGGTTATTGCATCCCAGCAGGCGATGAAAATGCAGAACCTGCTGCTGGACAGGGAGTACATACTTCTGAACCCGACCGATGAATATGCTGAGGTATGCAGGGTCAAGCTGGTGGGCGTCTACACCTACAAGGAAGAAAACGATATCTACTGGAACCATGGTATGCTAAAGCACAATATGGAATTCATGATGGACTTTGATTTATTCGGCAGGAAATTCCTTAGTGATGTAAACGGCATGGTAACGGAAGCACAATGGAACTGCGGATTTGATTATCACAGCATAACCATTGGAAATCTTTCAAAACTTGCAGATGTAATTGAAGAGCAGGAAAAATGGTTTGCAAAATACAGAAGCAGTCTGGATTTTGAAATGCCTGTAAGTTCAATACTCAGCCAGTATAATGAGCGGGCGGACCAGCTCCGGAACATACTGTGGGTACTTACAGTTCCTGTACTTATTATGCTTACCTTCTACATTTTCATGGTGTCACAGCTCATAGTCAGCCATGATGAGAACAGCATCAATGTATTTAAAAGCAGAGGAGCGAGCAAGGGTCAGATCTTCGTAAGCTATCTGATCGAAAGCGGCCTGATAGGCGGTGTTGCATTTATTTTGGGACCTCTTCTCGGAATATTCATATGCGGCATCCTGGGATCGTCAAACGGCTTCATGGAGTTCGTCCAAAGAACAGCACTGCCTGTTTCATTGAATATGAAGGTATATCTGTATTCACTGGGAGCGGTGCTTGTAATGATGATCACGATGCTGGCGCCTGTCATTGCCGCATCCCGCGGTACGATCGTACAGTACAAGCAGTCGAAATCCCGCATGAAGAAGACCGCCATCTGGAAGAAATTCTTCCTTGATATCGTACTGCTCCTCATCGCAGGCTATGGTATATACAGATACCAGCAACAGCAGAAGGTGCTGGAAGCCACCGGCATATCGGCCAACGAGCTGCAGATCGATCCGCTTTTGTTTCTGACATCGACTATATTCGTTCTTGGAGCCGGATTACTGTTTATAAGGCTCTATCCGTATCTGATCAGATTTATTTACTGGCTGGGCAGAAAGTTCTGGTCGCCGGTACCTTATATATCACTGGTGCAGGTGGGCAGATCGAGAGGGCAGGAGCAGTTCCTGATGCTGTTTATAATACTTGCGATATCGACAGGATTGTTCAATGCAAATTCAGCCAGAACAGTGAATAAAAACATTGAAGACAAGATCAGATATTCCATCGGCGCGGATGTTCGCCTTAAGGCATTATGGGAGGATAATCAGCTCCCGGTGATGCCGAGCATGCCTCAGGCTGAAAAGGACAAGGTAAAACAGCCTCCGCTCAGGTATTATGAACCCAATTTCAACGAATTCACAAGCCTTCCTGGAACGGAGCTAGCCACAAAGGTGCTTTATGTGGAAAAAGGCGTTATGCAGACGACCATGGACTGGGGTGACAATATCAATATAATGGGTATCATACCCGATGAGTTTGCCAGGACCGCATGGTTCAGAAACGATCTGCTGCCCCATCATATGAATGAATACATCAATCTGATGGTGGATGCTCCAAAAGCATTTCTGGTTTCGACAAATCTTAAGGAGAAATACAAGCTCACCGAAGGCGATACCATCCACATATCCTGGGGAGACCAGAATTATCTTGAAGGTGTTATTTATGCCTTTATAGATTACTGGCCCACCTACAATCCCAATCCGGTAACCAAGGGCAAGGAGCCACCCGGCATGATCGTTGCCAACCTGTCATACATCCAGAGCAAGATGGCGCTGCAGCCTTATGAGGTTTGGATAAAGAAGACGGAGGATGGGACAGACAAGGTAATTAATGATAAAATACTAGAAAAGAATATGCAGCTGGTCAAGCTCCAATATACTGACCAGGAACTTGTGAAGATGAAGAATGATGCGTTGCTTCAGGGGATGAACGGCATGCTCACACTTGGCTTTATTGCATCAATGCTCATAAGTCTGCTGGGATTTTTGATATACTGGATAATATCGATACAGGGCAGGGTGCTGCAGTTTGGTATATTGAGGGCAATGGGCATGTCGCTGACAAAGGTTATAGGTATGCTGGCCTGCGAGCAGCTGCTTGTATCAGGCGCCGCCATACTAATTGGAATACTGATAGGCGGGATCACCGGAGACCTTTTCATACCGCTTCTGCAGATCATGTACAGCTCGGCGGATCAGGTCCCTCCATTCAAGATAATGGCCAACGGAGCGGATTATTTAAAGGTATATGCAGTGATCGGAACTATGATCACAATGGGATTCCTGATACTCTGGAGGATTATTTCCAGGATCAAGATTGATCAGGCTGTCAAGCTTGGAGAGGATTGAGGCTGCAATAGTTGGAACCGTAGTATTGCAGGCTGTTTATGGAGGTATATATGAGTGCTATCATAAAAACTGATAAACTGATAAGAGACTTTAAATCAGGCCCTGTGACGGTCCACGCCCTGAAGGATATCTCGATTGAGATAGAAAAGGGCAAGCTCACAATACTGAGGGGCCGTTCAGGTTCCGGAAAAACTACGTTGATCAATCTTCTCGGAGCGTTGGACAAACCAAACTCCGGAACCATAAATTTCAATGGAACAGACATCACACATTCCGGAGAGAGAGTAAAAAACGAATTGAGAAGAAAGCAGATGGGCTTTGTATTTCAATCTGTGGCACTGATATCTATGATGTCGGCATATGAGAATGTCGAGTTCGGTCTCAGAATAGCAGGAGTCGGTTCGAAGGGCAGGGATGAGCGCTCGAAACAGTGTTTGTCACTGGTGGGACTGGCCAAGAGAATGGATCACAGGCCGCACGAGCTCTCTGGAGGAGAACAGCAGAGAGTTGCAATTGCCAGGGCAATAGCTCACAGGCCGGCTATCGTATTTGCGGATGAACCTACCGCAGAATTGGATACACATATGGGCCTGCAGGTGGTCAAGCTTTTCAGGAATCTGGTGGAGGTTGAAGGACTGACGGTGGTCATGACCACCCATGACCCCAGTATGATAGATATAGCGGACCATGTACTGACATTGGAGGATGGTGAGATAACTGATGCGAGATGAAAATACCGAAAATGCTGTGCAGCCGGAAAGGAAAGCAGGAGCTGAAGGCCTGGAGGTCGGCTTGCAGCAGAGCGAAGAGCAGACCGGACGTCCAAAAATGATCGAGTGCGAGAACCTGGTCAAGATATACAAGACAAAGGATCTTGAGGTTGTCGCTCTGCAAGGCCTTGACCTTATTGTCGAGGCGGGGGAGCTGATGGCGATAATCGGTAACAGCGGCAGCGGAAAGTCCACGCTGCTGAATATGCTTGGAGGCCTTGACAGGCCGTCTGCAGGGAAATTACTCGTGGACGGGCATGACTTGCTGAAGTTCAATGATCAGCAGCTGATAAAATATAAACGTGATACCGTCGGTTTCATATGGCAGAATAACGGCAGAAACCTTGTGCCTTATCTGACAGCCCAGGAGAATGTCGAAATGCCGATGCGGCTCACAGGAAAGATGAATGTGAGGAGCAGGGCGCTGCAGCTGCTTGATATGGTCGGACTCCTGAACAGGAGGAACAACAAGCTGAGCCAGCTCTCCGGCGGTGAGCAGCAGCGTGTGGCGATAGCCATCGCTCTTTCAAACAACCCTAAGCTGCTTCTGGCCGATGAGCCTACAGGCTCAGTCGACAGTAAGACTGCATCGGCTGTTTTGGATGTTTTCAGGGAGCTCAATAATACTTTCGGGATCACTGTCGTCATTGTTACACATGACAGGCAGGTCTCCCGCAAGGTGGACAGGGTCGTTGCCATCAGGGACGGCCGTACCAGCAGTGAGTTCATAAGGAAGGTTTCTTATGCGGATGAACTTGCGGAGATGGGCAACCTGCTCACAAGCCATGGTGACGATGCGCATGAGGAGCTGGTGGTGCTTGACCGGACCGGCAGGCTGCAGATACCGGCCGACTATATACAGGCCCTTGGACTCAAGGGCAGGAACAAGGTGAAGGTAGAACTCGAGGGCGACAGGGTCGTTATGTACGCTCCTGAAAAATAATTGGTACACAAGGGCATACCTCTGAAAGTAGTACGTGAGCCGGAAGAGGTATGTCCTTTTTTGTGCGATTCTTTGGGGGAGGCGTTGGAGCAGGCGGTGAAGAAGAACAAGAGAGACTGTGGAGTGCCTATGCGACATGGGGCCCTACTTCAGTGAAATTTCAAAAACATCGGAAAGATGACGCGTTGGAAACGTCTCCAGGGCGGGGCATGCGATCACTTTCCTCAGAGGTATTCCTCACGGGCTGTTGAAACTCCACTTCCGCAGGACCCCCTGCCGCATCTGCGAGCGGCTCTGGAGCATCATCAAAGTGGCATTTCTGATCAATATCCCGCAGTACTGTTTCGTAAAAGTATTCCGCAGCCCGCCGGATATGTGCAAATTTGTCTGAAGACGCCCTAAAGTAGCAGGTTTTCAGCACATTTAAGCTATCAAAACCGAAGGCTTTCACTTTTAGATTGATGGTAAAAGCAGAGGGCACTACTCACTTTTAAGTTGATAATAAAAACAGAGGGCACTACTCACTTTTAATTGATGGTAAAAACAGAGGGCACTACTCACTTTTTCAACTTTTGAAAGATATATCTGAGAAAAGTTCTCATTTTTGTTGTCAATTGTATATATAAAGGGCTTAGCGGGCTATGAAATAGACTTTTCAGAATATAATTTTGCTCAAAAGCTGCAAAAACGAGTAGTCCCCTATAGGTTTACTGTATTTTTAAAACCTTTCGTAAAATACTTTTTGGACAGTTTGGTACATAGGAAAGGGGACACTTCTATGATACGCCGCTCTGAAGCGATGTCCAGAAATGTCCCCTTTATGCCTCTCTAGCGCCGTATCCAGCTGCTTAACTACTTCAGGCCGAAGTATACCTCTACGGCGATTTTGAAGCCTTCTACGAAGCCCAGAGGCACTTTCGGCTTCTTCATTATGCTCTCGAACTTTTTGAAATCCACACCTGTTTCTTCAGCTGCCTTATCCTTGATTTTTTCCTTGATTTTACTCTTCACATAGTCGGATGGGCCGCTTTCGGCCATGTTCATCAATTCCTCCAGCATCTCCAGCACATCTGCGCACAGCATTGCCGCGTGCGCCTTGATAGTGGCGTAGTCGTCGAATTCAAGCGCGTAGGCGGATATTGCCCAGGTACCACAGCTTAATCCTATGAAATATCCGACGTAGGTCTGGTTGAGCTTATTATTCATCAAGCCAAGGGAATATGATGCCATGCCTGATCGCTCGCCAGTGTCAAAGACAGATACGGCCTCGTAGGTGTTCTCATCGATCTCAAGCCATGCCCAGCGCTGCTTGCCTGCTATTGTACCGGGTTCCTTTGGTATCAGATATACAATATTATTTCTTGCATTCAATGACTGCTGCAGGTGTTCCAGCAACACAGCCGGATACTTGCCCTTCAGAACAGTCAATGCTTCATTACGGGCATCATCGCTGTTTTCTACCAGTATGAAGCCTGTTCCCTTGGGAAGGGCCTGCCATATGTCGAGGAAGCTGGTGCCATCGCCACCCGGCAGAGCACTGCCTTCGAGTACAGAAGCATAAATGCCGCTGAACAGGTTATATGCGTGTATGTTTTCTTCTTCTCCCTTCAGCACCTGATTCTGATGATGCATCAGGTCGAAGCTTGCTACTGCATTGGTGCCGTCAGATTTACAAGTGATCATGACAGCCATCGGCGTATCCACTCTGCCCATAATAAGGTTAAGCTGCTTTGCTGTTTCATTGTCATAGGCCGTCCGTGCAGCAATATAACGGTAGATGGCATTACGAGTGAACCATTTGACTTTTGATGCATTGCTGGGCTCTGCGGCTGCCTTTGAACCCGAACTGCCTGATGAAGCTGCGATGGTGTTGCTTTCCTGCATCAATATGCTGACGGTATTCTCACCCATCTCAGGCAGTCCGAAACCAAGGGTATGGCAGATATCAGTAAGCTTTTGACCGTTCTCAAGGATAGTTGTATGGACGTATGCATCTTCATGTGTACCTGATACACGCATTCTCACAGTGACAGACTTTATTTTGTCACGGCTTGTATCAATAGCATCACCGCCCTGCAGCAGCCCATCAGTCGTGCTGACCACAGCCTTAACCAGATCGCCTCCGACTTCGGATTTCGCTGCGGAATAGTAGCCTATATCTATAGGACCAAGACTGAGAGACGGTATTGAAAGATCCTTGTTGAACAGCTCGATCTCCTTTGTCACGATCTCGGAGGTGCCCGTGCCGCCTGATCCGCCCATCGCATCGGCAAATGCGCCGAATATGCCCGATTGAGCGGAGCCTTCGGATTCAGGAGCGCCCTCGACCGTGGCGGTTATGGTCATTCTTGCAGTGGCCGGATTTGCCCTGTTTCCTTTTGATGATGGGAGATAGATCAGTCCGGACAATTCGGCAGCATCCCTCATGAATGGTATCACAAATATATGGGGCTGTCCGCTGTCGTCGGTGAAGGCCAGTGCAGGAAGATAATTCGGAGCTTTATCTGCGCCACTGAGATACTTCAATGCTTCCTTGCCTCTCTCAAGTACCCTGATCTGCCGGAATTCGCTTTCAATGCCCAATTTGGCAAGCATATGCTCTGCGAGATCCAGCATGTCGGATTCTGAACCCCAGCCCTGTGCAAGGACTGCCTCAGGTGCATAATAGCTGTTATCATAACCATTGGGCGACGGAAGCCAGCGTATTGCATACATTACATGATAGAAATCCTGCAGCGATGTCAGGGAATCCATCACCTTGCTGCCGAAAACCGATGCAGCCGGCGCAGGTATGTCAGCGCCCTCCGGTTCGTTTGCCGAAAGGCCCATGGTCTTTACCCGCGGTTCCGCTTTCGGCCTGGAGGCTTCATATTTTGCCACGGCTTTGCTTACCGCCGCATTCAGCCTGTCTTCAAAATCTGTGTTTACTTTGACCGGATGCTTCATTGCCATCAGCTCCGGGTGAGGATATGGATCTGCGCTTATTTTGACAGCCATGTCCGGGATCTGCGGTGAACGCAGTACATACTTGCCATGTTGATCATAGTTTACGGAGAATTCCAGGATGCCACGCCTTGTCTGACCATCGAGGACAGCCCAGCTGTCATCGATCCCATAAAGGTATTCGCTTGTACGGTCGGTCGACTCGATATACCGGCTGCGGTCATCGGTTGCCTTTGTATCTTCAAGCGCCAATATGTTGTTCAGGCTTGTTGTTCCGTAGCCATCCTTTTTGTCTGTGACTGTTATGTCAAGTATGGCGTAACTGTTGCTGAAGGCACTTGGCGACAATGAATTTACCGTCAGATCGAAATATTCATGTGAGAACTTCAGACCCAAGGATGAAGTCTTGACCGGTGAGCCGGATGTTACCGGTATATCGGGACTTCCTCCGTTGATATCAGCAGTTATTCTTGAGGAAGCCTCTGAAAATGCTTCGGGTATCTCAAACGGCATATGGACTATGTTTGAGGCTCCGGGAGCAAGCATCGTCTGTCCGGTGAACCCAAGGGGTATATTATAGACGATGTTGTTCATTTTCGTCATAAGAGGCCCTTCTGCTGTATCCAGAACGTAGTAGAAGCGTTCCATCGGATCGATGTTCAAAAGTGCCTGGACATTACTGTCAAATCTGGCCTGTATCGTCCTTAACACCGTGTACTGCCGGTATTCCTTCTGTTCAGGTGTATAGTTGAGATTCCGCTTAAAAGTGCCGTATTCCTTCTGATCAGACTTCCCTGTGACGCTCATGGAAAATGCATCGGTTATCCTGGTCGGCTGTGTTGTAGGAAGGTTTGTTATTTCCGTAAGCTGATCGCTGATTTTGCCTGCCAGCGGTATTTGTATATGTCCATATGCTGTATCATAGTAGTGCAATGAGAGCTGTGTGATCCTCTGCGGCTTGTCAGTATAGAACACCAGAACACCGGACTTTTTTCTGCCCTTATTAATCGTTACTGATGCATCACCCGGTGCGGAAAGTGGTTCCGAAGCCAGCCATGTAGCTTTCGAAGCAGGCACTGGTGAACCGTTGTTGACACATAGGTAGAAGTGCTGCAGTATCGAGGGGATCATATATGCTTCCATATTTGACGGACTGTTTTTTGGAAAATCGATTTCTATATTAAGAGCTGTGAACTGTTTTTCACTATGTGCATAGACACCGCTTAAAGCATCAAAGGTATAAGCATCCTTTACGGTCATTGTGACCAGCTGGTTCTTGCCCGATTTGCCGTATGAAGTGCTGCCGGTCATTTCTGACGGAGCAGCCTCATCGGGACCGGCGGACTGCTGTGCGGCCTTATTCTGATTTTCTTCATAATCGATATGGGATGTGACAGCCAGTACCTCGTTGCCGGGTTTGACTCCGCCTGTGATAAGCTTTGCAGCCTTCTTGTCATACAGCGGTATCATCTTTCCGCCTGTAGTGATCTTTGGGGCTCTCGGCTCCTGGGTCATGCCTGCTTTTGTCTTCAGGGAGAATCCGCTCAGGCTTTTGGTCGCGTAGTAGTCCATTATGGATCCATCGTCCGTTTTCGCTTTTATACCGATCGAGAACGGAAGCCTGTCTTCCTGATTGAGCGGTACTAAGACCTTTTTCTCAAGCTCCTTCAGCCTGGCTGTAACTTCATTTATATCGTTTGTGATTATATAATCACCGCCGCTCAACTCTGCAGCGTATTTAAATGATTTTTCCGCCGAGGACGCATCACTGACGCCTACGAAAAGACAGCGTATCCCTTCGTCCTTTATTTCCTTGAGCACGGCGTCTGCATCTCCGCCTCCGCGATAGTCGACTTCAGCCATAGCGGCATCTGTCACGAAAATAAAGGCCTTTTTGTTTGTAGGAAGCGGACTCAGCTGCTTTACTGCTGCTCTGAGAGCCTTGATGACTTCGGTGCCGCCGCCGGTATTGCCGACCTCAGCCATGGCCTGCATGAGGACAGCCTTTTGATCTGTAGTCATATGCATCATATCGATGCTGTTTCCAAACTTGGAAAACTGGATAAGCGATCCGTCTGGCAGCGCTGTAAAGAAATCATGGAACATGGTCATGACGGCGTCCCTGTAGGAGCCCATGGAACCTGAGTCGTCGATCATGACGCCGACCACCGGCTGTTCGGACTTTATATCCGCTGTTGATTCCGGCCGCTTGTATGTTATTACAAACTCATTGCCGAATTTTCCGGCGACAGCAGCAAATGCCTGGTCAAGACCCGCCTCATCATTGGCTGAGAAATATGCTCCTTTATCGTTGGCCATACTCATAGCGATCAATGCCTGCGGGTCGTGGCCTTCACCGAAACCGATAGTCAATACGGTAGTTTCACTGCTCTTTATCTTTGATACTATCTGATCACGCGATAATGAAGAGCCCTTTCCCTGGTTTTTCAACTCACGGGAATCCGCGCCGTCGGCAAACACGACTAAAAAGTTGTTTTCGCCTTTGCCCAGCAGCTCAAGTCCCCTTGCTGTGGCATCATACAGTGCGGTGCCGCCTTTTGACTTCAGTTTGTCCAGGCTTTTCTGGACTGATTCCTTTCCGGCTTCCTTGTATTCGGTGATATTTGACTCGAAGGAGATCAGCCTGATATTCGTTTTGTCCGGCAGCCCTGATACGAATTTTTTTGCGGCCTCTATGGTAGGCTTCATGAAATTGCCCATGGAGCCCGAGGTATCAATGACCAGAACGACGTTAACGGGAGCGGTCTGCCGCTTGATATCGAGTATCTCGCCGGGTATACCGCCTTCGGTGATTGTCACATCCTTCTTTTCAGGGAAAACATCGCGTTTGAGCGGGTCGTTTATAAGGAAGGATACTTCTGCCGTGTTGCTGTTATCCGTATTGTCATGTATTGAAATGGAGCCCTGATTTGTATTGAAATTACCGAAAATGGTTTCGAATGAGGAATATGTGGATTTGAACTCATCAGGCAGCACTACCTCTGTCAGTTCACCACTGCTTACCGGTACCATGCGTATTCCTCCCTCTCCTTCTCCGGGCAGGGCTGCCTTGATATTGTAATATCCGGCGGGGACGTGGAATACGGTGTTTCCTTCGCTGTCCAGAGCTCCGTTGAGAGAATATCCGTCTTCATACTTGATGGTGCTCAGACCGGACTGAAAGTTCAGCGTCGCGCTGCCCGGCGCGCCGATGACACGGATACTGCCCATCTGCTCACCGATATTGACCGGTATGATGGAGCCGGTCTTTTCAAATCTTATGGTGACAGATTCGGGAACATGTGTACCTGAACCGAAGGAGACGTACCAAAACAGCGGTTCGTCTGTCTGGGGAATGTTATCGAGTGTATATCGGCGGCAGTAACTGGCCTCGATATCTTTTGAATAGTCGAACGGGCGTGTGTAGGTACCGATCCTCTTGTATTGATAAGCCCTTAAGTCGGCTGTGGCTGCATCTGTACCGTTTATTTCCACAAAGGCTGTCACAAAATCTCCGCGTCCGGCTTTTGTTGTAAAACAGAATTTCCCATCCTTAATGTCCGATGGTTTTATTGTTATTGTCTGTCCATTTGGTATTATATCCTGCTTTACAATAATAAGCTCTGCTTTGGGATTTTCCAGGCTGTCCCATGTTGCTGAAGCCCACCATAGCTGGCTGCCCTTCTCCAGTTTGAAGGTGACTCTGTCATCAGTGTTGTTGAGCAGGGTCGCACCAAGTTCCTTTGCATACCAGCGGATATAGTTCGTCGTCAGTTTCTCATTATTGATCTCGAGTTTCCAGATTTCGCCGTATATACGCTGTGTGACCTCGGTCACTCCATCGAGCCAGCTGATATCTGCATAATCATCTCTCAGAGGGATGTACTTTGTGTAACTGTACAGGCTCTTTGACCCCAGCGGATTGACAATAGGCGCCGGCATATCGGTCCAGTCGTTGGGCTCGCCTGTCTCAAGCAGCTGGAAATCTACTCCCGGTTTACCGATGGGGTCGGGAGCAGCCTGCAGGAATCCGTCAAGCTTCGGCGGCTCGGCTGCTGACAGCAGCAGATGCCCGGATGGCAATGTGCCTCCCGCAGTGGTCTGCTGTCCGGCTGTGTCCTGTGGACCTTGCTGTGCTTTCGGATCCGAAGGGTCATTTTTCTTATCCTTCGGCTTTATTGTACAGCCTGCGAATAATGAAACAAGTAATGCCAAAATCAATACGATCGAAACGATCTTTTTTGTTGACATGAGACAAAAACCTCCTTTGCAGTAGCTGATATGTGACTCTTTATGTTTACGATAAGTATCATTATCAATACGAGATAACTGATCGCTGAATTTTTTCGATGCAGCCGATGGTCGGATAGTGTATTATGTCGATTCAGTAACATAATATCATAAATATTGGATGATATGAGGAGTATTTTTATGCTGCAAGGGGGTGATTAAGGGTGATTTTTGTTTTAATTCTTCGTTTTGTGGTTAAAATAAACCGAATGCTAGTGATGTGTGGACATATAGTCTGCATATGTGCTATAATATGGAAATTACAGATGCCTGAAAGGAGTGTAGCTATGAAACAATATCTTGAAATCGAAAGTGTTTTTGGAAGAGAGATACTCGATTCCAGAGGAAACCCTACTATAGAGGTGGAAGTGATAGTCGAGGGAGGCTATGTAGGTCGGGCGGCAGTGCCTTCCGGCGCATCCACAGGAGCATTCGAGGCAGTGGAGCTGAGGGACGGCGATACAGCAAGATACCTTGGCAAGGGAGTGCTCAATGCGGTATCGAATGTAAATGAAATAATTGCCCCTGAGATCGAGGGCATGAATGTATTCGATCAGGTAGCGATAGATAAAAAAATGATTGCCCTCGACGGTACTTATAATAAAGGAAAGCTTGGAGCGAACGCCATCCTCGGAGTATCGCTCGCAGCAGCAAAGGCTGCGGCTGAGGCTCTCGGGATCAGTTTGTACCAGTATATTGGCGGTGTCAATGCCAAAACGCTCCCGGTGCCGATGATGAATATCATAAACGGCGGCAAGCATGCCGACAACAGCGTAAATATCCAGGAGTTCATGATAATGCCGGTTGGAGCGGACTGCTTCAGGAACGCTCTGATGATGTGCGCCGAGGTATTCCACAATCTGAAAAAGGTATTGAGCGCCAAGGGATATTCCACCGCAGTAGGTGACGAGGGCGGCTTTGCACCGAACCTCAAGAGCGATGAGGAAGCGATACAGGTAATACTTGAAGCGGTGGAAAAAGCCGGATACAGGCCGGGAGACGATTTCAGGATCGCTATTGATGCCGCTGCTACTGAAATGTACCAGGAGGATGGCACCTATCATTTCTGGAAGACCAATATTACCAAGTCCCGTGAAGAGATGGTGGAATTCTGGGCGGACCTGGCTGACAAATATCCCATCATCTCCCTTGAGGACGGCGTTTCCGAAGAGGACTGGGAAGGATGGAGACTGCTGACCCAAAGGCTTGGCAGCAAGATCCAGCTGGTGGGCGATGATCTTTTCGTGACGAATACTGAAAGACTTAAAAAAGGAATCGATATGGGAGTTGCCAACTCCATATTGATCAAAGTAAACCAGATCGGTACACTGACAGAGACCCTTGATGCGATACAAATGGCAAACAGGGCCGGCTACACTGCAGTTACCTCTCACAGGTCGGGCGAGACCGAGGATGCGACTATCGCTGATATAGCGGTTGCGACGAATTCCGGACAGATCAAGACAGGCGCGCCGTCCCGTACGGACAGGGTGGCCAAATACAACCAGCTGCTCAGGATCGAGGAGGAGCTTGGAGAAGCGGCGATCTATCCCGGGCTTGATGCGTGGTTCAACCTGAAAAACAAGTAAGGTGCAAAGAACGTTTATCTGAGTTTTTTTGTGAGAAGATGGACAATCAGCCGACCATGCTGAGCGTTCATCTTCTTTGCTTCACAACAGCACAACAGATTACAGCAATAAGTCCCGATGGTATGTAATCTTATGCTTGTATTTTGTTTAGATATGTGTTACAATTTGACTTGTCAATTTTTCGGGAGGTGTTACTTTGAACGCGTTACAGATTATAGTATCGATTTTCCATATAATTTTTGCGATCTCCATCGTAGTAATAGTGCTTCTTCAGTCAGGCAAGTCAGCCGGTCTGTCAGGCTCTATAGCAGGCGGAGCGGAAACATTTTTTGGAAAGAACAAGGGAAGGACGCTCGATGCCATATTGAGCAAATATACTTCTGTTGCTGCAATTGCATTTCTTATTACATCAATCGTATTGTTCCTTGTACTTAAATAGAAGGTAAACAAAGCAGACTATGCAGCGATGCATGGTCTTTTTTATACCGGTATTGCGCAAAACGATCCATCGGTGATTACAAGAAGTGGGGTGGATGTATGGACAGAGATAAGGCGTTCGTTGAATTGACGGCAAGGGTGAGAAATCCCAACCTAATAAAGCATTCTCTGGCTGTAGAAGCCATTATGAGAGGGCTCGCGGCGCTTCTCAGGGATAATGTCGAGATTTGGGGCGTGACGGGACTGCTCCATGACATAGATTATGAAAAGACGGCCAGCAATCCGGAAAGGCACAGTATAATAGGCGCTGAAATACTTGAAAACCTGGGCTTCGACAGTGAGATCGTGTATGCTGTCAAGGCTCATAATTCATATCATGGCATCGAAAGAAAAAGGAAAATAGATAAGGCTCTGTACTGCGCCGACCCTGTTTCGGGTATTATAACAGCAGCGGCACTTATACTGCCTTCAAAGAGGCTTAAGGATGTAACACCGGATTTTGTTATAGGGAAGATGAGTGAAGCAAGTTTTGCACAAGGCGTCGACCGCGATCAGATAAACAGCTGCGGCGAGATCGGTCTGTCACTGGAGGAATTTATTACAGTATCCATTGAAGCAATGAAAATGATATCTGGCCAGTTAGGACTATAATAATAAATACAGCGATCATGGAGGCCGTTGAGCCTCCTTTTTATTTAAAGTGATCCGGTTTAAAAATTTTCGATTACAGGAATAATAAAGCATAAAGAAACAGATGGATTGAGAGGTATGCAATGGACATAATGCAGGATAGAAAAAACAGGATAGTGGAATTTATGAAGGAAGCCGCATACAGGCCTCTGAAGTTTGAGGAGCTGGCGGTGGTGCTGGATGTGCCTCACGAGGACAGGGATGAGCTGGCCGAAATGCTCGGCGCTCTCGAAACAGAGGGGCAAATATACAAAACCAATAAGGACAGGTATGGAATACCTGACAGGATGAACCTGATCGTCGGAAGACTGCAGGGAAATGAGCGCGGCTTTGGTTTTCTGATACCGGATGACGAAGAAGCCGTGGATGTTTTCATACCGGCCGACGGGCTTTCAGGCGCAATGCATAATGACAGGGTCATCGCCAGGATAACTGCCAAGGGCATCGAAGGGAAAAGGGCTGAGGGCGAGATCATAAAGATACTTAAACGTGCGGTGACCAGGGTAGTCGGTACGTATGAGAGCAGCAAGTACTTTGGTTTTGTTGTTCCTGATGATAAGAGGATACCGGGAGACATTTTCATTCCAAAGGATGAGGTGAATGGAGCAAAGCCGGGCTACAAGGTAGTGGCTGAATTGGTCAAGTGGCCTGAAAGCAGACGGAATGCCGAAGGCAGGATAGTGGAGATCATCGGTGACAGCAAGGACACGGGGATTGATATTTTATCCATAATGAAAACCCATGGCCTTACCGAAGCCTTCCCGGATGACGTTATGCAGCAGGCGGAAGGCATACCTGAGAGTATCAGCGAAGATATGCTGGAGGGCAGGCGTGACCTCAGAGATCTCAGGATGGTTACAATTGACGGAGAGGATGCAAAGGACCTGGATGATGCAGTTTCGATCCAGATGCTGCCCGACGGGTGCTACAGACTGGGAGTGCATATAGCCGACGTTAGCTATTATGTGACCGAAGACTCCCCTTTGGACAAGGAGGCGCTAAAGAGAGGCACCAGCGTTTACCTTGTGGACAGGGTCATACCGATGCTGCCCCGAAAGCTCTCGAACGGTGTCTGCAGCCTGAATCCAAACGTGGACAGACTGGCATTCACTGTTATGATGGACATTGACTCTAAGGGAAAGGTGCTCAGGCATGACATTTTTGAAAGCGTCATAAAGACCGCTGAAAGAATGACATACACCAATGTGTACAAGCTGCTTGAAACGGCGGACATTGAGCTCATGAACAGATACGGGTATCTGATGGACGATTTCAGGACTATGAAGGAGCTTGCGCTGATACTGAGGGGCAAAAGGATCGAAAGGGGAGCTATAGATTTCGATTTCGATGAAGCAAAGGTCATAGTCGATGAAAATGGCAAGCCCATTGATGTAAAGCGATATGAGATCACCATCGCCAACAGGATCATCGAGGAGTTCATGCTCGTATGCAATGAGACCGTTGCAGAGCATTTCCACTGGGCCGGGATGCCATTCGTATTCAGGATACATGAAGAGCCCGATCCCGAAAAAATAATGGCCTTTGCCGAATTTGCAAAAAATCTGGGCTATCCCCTCAAGGGAATCAACCATATACATCCCGGCGCTTTGCAGGACTTGCTCGAAAAGGTCAAGGGCTCCAGGGAGGAAATGATAGTCAGCACCGTTATGCTGAGATCCATGGCAAAAGCAAAGTACAGCCATCTGAATGCAGGCCATTTCGGTCTGGCGGCAAAGTTCTACTGCCATTTCACCTCTCCCATCAGGAGATATCCCGACCTGATCATACACAGGCTTATGAAGGAGGAAATAAAGGGAGGCCTGCCTGAGAGCCGTGAGACCTACCTTGCAGAAATCCTTCCGGAGATAGCCAGGAACTGCTCTGAAAGGGAACGTGCGGCAGATGAGGCGGAGCGCGAGACCGAGGATCTGAAAAAGGTGGAATATATGAAGGAGAAGGTGGGAGAAACCTTCGAGGGCATTATTGCCAATGTCACCTCCTTTGGGATGTTCGTTGAACTGGAGAATACCATCGAAGGGCTGGTCAGGGTCAGCAGCATGTATGATGACTACTATGTATTTGATGACCGTCATTATCTTCTGACCGGTGAGCGTACCCGGAAACAGTACAGGATAGGTGATACTGTCAGGGTGGTATTGGCACGGGCAGATATTGCCGCAAGGCAGCTGGAATTCGTTATTGCCGAACAGGCCGAAAAGGCAATGGAGCGGGAACGCGACGGACATTATTCCGGCAGCAGCAAGGCAAGAGGCCCAGCAGCGGAGAAAAAAGGCGGCAAGGGAAAGTATGGAGCCGGAAGCGGCGGCAGGTACGGCGGTAGCTCTGGCGGCAGCGGTAATAGCGGCAGGGGCGGCAAGGGCGGTAAAAACAGCAGGAGTAATGAAGGAAAGGTCTTCCACAAGAAGAACTCACGAAATAATGAAGCAGGCACAAAGCATACCTCTGGCTATATGTCCGGCTCGGGCAAAACAGGAGCAGGCTCGTCAACAGCTGGTTATGAGGCAAACGCTGAGGAATTGGCAGCAGGAAAACAGAAAAGGCTGAAGGGCAAAGCAACAGAGGTTAAGCAGCCCAAACAACCTAAGCAGTTGGAAAAGCAGAAACAACCCAAACAGCTGGAAATGCCGAAACAGCCAAAGCAGCCAAAACAGCCAAAACAGCTGAAACAGCCAAAGCAGCCAAAGCAGCTTGAGGTACAGGCGTTGGAAAAGCAGCCAAAGCAGCCAAAGCAGCTTGAGACACAGGCGTTGGAAAAGCAGCCCGTAAAATCCAAAACACCAAAGGCGCCAAAACGTCTCAAGCTGCAGGATGAGAAGGACTGAATGAGACAAATCGCGCCGCATATAACACACTTCATCAGGCACCAGACCGGGCCAGACATACCTGGAGGTCCGTGCAGATGAAGCTGCAAGTGATATATTCCAGATCGATAGCAGAGAGGGGACACTATGTATCTTGTAAGCGCATGCCTTTTAGGAATAAATTGCCGTTATGACGGCGGCTGTTTTCATAAGGAAAAGCTTCTGGAGCTGGCTGGCCAGGGCTTGGTAATACCCGTCTGCCCCGAACAGCTGGGCGGCTGTGGAACCCCCAGACAGCCATGCGAAATATGCGGCGGCATCGGAGGGGACGTCCTCGACGGAAAATGCCGTGTGATAAATGTTAATGGAGATGATGTAACAGGCAATTTCATTAGTGGAGCAATAGAAACCCTAAAGATTGCAGAAGCCTGCGGCATAGAAAAGGCCATACTCAAATCCAGAAGTCCGTCATGCGGATACGGTGAAATATATGATGGCTCCTTTAGCAGAAAGACTATAGGCGGAAATGGTGTGACAGCGGAACTGCTGATCAGAAACGGAATAGAAGTCATATCAGATGAAGATTTCCGGTGAAATACTGCAGGCGCATTTAGTACAAATCTGGCTAAAATAACAAAAGCCCGGTCCATTGCTGGACGCCGGGCTTTTTATTTTGATTCTAAATCATGAAAGGCTTGATCTCGTTTATGAAGGTTTCACAATCGTCGGAATGGACCTCTACTCTGATCGGTTTGTTAAAATCAAGGCTGAATATCCCCATGATGGATTTGGCATCGACCACATAGCGGCCCGATGTCAGATCTACATCAAAATCGTATTTGTTGGATATATTCACAAAATCTTTAACATCGTTTATAGTTTTGAGCATGATAGTAAATGCTTTCATATCCCTGCCTCCGTTTCACTGACAGCATTCATAAAAAATCCTAGATAAATAATATCCTGTATTTGGCAACAAGTCAATTACGATATTATTAAAAAATGATGAACAGAATTTTACAAGGCGCCTGTACTATTTGTTTCAAGCGCAATCTGTGAATTATGTACCTGTTTTATTCATAGTACATGAACTGTTTTTTCATCTCATGTTTCATACTAACAACTACACGGGTACGTTACTGCATGGTCCAAAAATCAAGTAGAGTCCTGGTCCGGCTGATGGCATGGTCCAAAAATCAAGTAAAGTCCTGGTCCGGCTGATCGTATGGTCCAAAAATCAAGTAAAGTCCTCATGCGCGTTACATAATCCTGAACTCAATATCATTATGGAGTAAAAACTCGGTTTTTTATAGATTTAAGTCCAAATTTTTAGACTTTAATTGAATTTTGGACCATAATTAAATGGGGAGTATTTATGTCAACTCATATACTGACGTAAAACAAAATCATATAGTTTTTTTCTTCAGATAAAAATCTCAGAGCGAGACCTCAAAGTTCTTGTCAGTCAATGCATTATAGCGGGAGTCAAAAGCCCACACAAGTCAATGAATTGAGCGAGACTATAGAAAGCCCTCATAAGAAAATGTATCAGAGCGAGACTATAGAAAGCCCTCATAAGAAAATGTATCAGAGAGACACAAAGAACTGCTGTCATTTTGAAACTGTTGCGTGAGAAAATTTTTCTATAAACGAAAAATTTTCTTTGAATTGAAGTGTTATAATAGTTAATATATATCAAGAACCCGGACACTGAAGGAAACATCACATTGAAGAAAAGCCGGACGTTACAGGGAAACGAGACTTTGAAGGTAGACCCACATATTGAAGGAAATCACACACTGGAGGAACCGTGAATAGAGTTGCTTTTTACACACTGGGATGCAAAGTTAATCAATATGAGACAGAGGCCATGGCGGAGGCCTTTGAAAATGCGGGCTATGAGCTCGTCGAATTTGAAGAGGCTGCCGATGTCTATGTTATCAATACATGTACGGTCACTGGCTTGAGCTCGCGGAAGTCACGCCAGGCTATACGCAGGGCGAAACAGCTCAACCGCAGCGCCATCGTCGCAGCAGTGGGCTGTTACCCGCAGACAGCAAGAGAAGAGGTAGAGAATATACCGGAAGTAGATATAGTGGCCGGAACAGCCGACCGCCTAAGACTGCCGGAATATGTGGAGAAGTTCAGGAACGGAGAGGGCAGGATATCAGAGGTTGGTAACATAATGAAAAGGCATGCCTTCGAGGACTTGAAGATAGAGAGATACAAGGGGCGCACCAGGGCATTTCTCAAAATTCAGGAAGGCTGCAGCCAGTTCTGCTCATATTGCATCATACCGTATGCAAGAGGTCCGATACGCAGCAGGCCCGCCGAAGATGTCCTCAATGAGGTCCGCAAGCTTTCTGAAGCGGGTTTCAAAGAGGTCGTGCTGACCGGTATTCATATAGCCTCATATGGAAGGGATCAGGGACAGATCGGGCTTTTAGAACTAGTAAAGCTTATACACGGCATGGAGGGCATCGAGAGAATCCGGCTTGGGTCCATTGAACCTACAATGATCACAGGGGAATTTGTTACACAGGCTGCGGGCCTTGAGAAGCTTTGCCCGCATTATCATATTTCTCTGCAAAGCGGATGTGACGAAACGCTGGCCAGGATGAACAGGAAATACAGGACTGCTGACTATAAAAGGGCTGTCGATTTGCTCAGGGAGCAGATACCTGATGTATCCATAACGACTGATGTCATGGTAGGCTTTCCAGGCGAGACTCCTGAGGAGTTTGAAAAGACCTTTGAGTTTCTGGAGATGATAGGGTTTGCCAAGATGCATGTTTTTAAGTATTCTCCAAGGAAGGGTACACCGGCAGCAACATATGAGAACCAGGTGGACGGGACAGTAAAGGAGTACAGGAGCGCCAGGGTCATGGAACTTTCAGACCGCTGTGCACTCGAATTCAATTGCAGGTTTATCGGGCGGGAAATGCCGGTGCTGTATGAGCAGGCGGTCAAAGACAGCGGTGGACAGAATGAGCAGGCGGTCAAAGACAGCTGTGGACAGAATGAGCAGGCGGTCAAAGACAGCGGTGGACAAAATGAGCAGGCGGTCAAAGACAGCGGTGGACAGAATAATCAGGAGGCTAAAGACAGCGGCGGTTTATATGAAGGCCTGACACCAAATTACATAAGAGTGCTCTCAAATGCGGATAATAGCATATTGGGAAATATTGCGGCGACAAGGCTCATCAGAGCGGAAAAAGAATTTATAATTGGCGGGATTTAGCGGTTTGCAGGTTTTTTAAGCTTTTTCGTATTGCATTAAATTTCTGTATGTTATATTATATATTCATAATCAAACGTGTGTTTTGTTAAGGCCGGGTAACCATACCGGGCATTGCATGAAGGCGGGAGAGTGTTTATAATGGCAGATAGCGAAACGATGATGTTCAAAATGGACAAGGACAAGGAGAACGAGGCAAGGGATATCCTGTTTACAGTTTACCGGGCCTTGAACGAGAAAGGATACAATCCCATCAATCAGCTTGTTGGGTATATACTTTCCGGTGATCCTACATATATCACAAACCACCTGAACGCAAGAAGCGTTGTACGAAGGCTTGAGAGGGACGAATTACTCGAGGAGATAGTACGGTTTTACCTTGAAAACAAGAAATGACAAAAGCCCCGACATGATCGGGGTTTATTTTTTGGAGATCATAGAATGCAATACGTACAATTGGGAAATACGGGAATAAGGATTTCGAGGATGTGTTTCGGAGGACTCGTCATAGGTCCGCTGCAGTGCAATCTTTCTATTACTGAGGGCGCAGCTGTTATCAGAGCCGCATTGGAAAGAGGTGTCAACTTTATTGATACTGCAGAGCTGTACGGAACCTACGGACATATCAGGGAAGCCATTAAAGGGCTGCCAGAAAAGCCCGTGATCGCAACAAAGTCCTATGCATATTCTGCCGAAGGCGCTGCCGAGAGTGTTGAGAAGGCAAGGCGCGAGCTGGATACCGATGTGCTCGATATATTCCTTATGCATGAGCAGGAAAGCCGGCTCACACTGAGAGGTCACCGTGAGGCGCTGGAGTTTTATTTAAATGAGCGCGATAAGGGGAGAATAAGAGCGGTAGGTGTTTCAACACACAATATTGAGGTAGTGAGAGCGATATGTGACATGCCGGAGATAGATGTGGTACATCCGTTGATCAACATTTCCGGTATAGGCATTGGAGACGGCGCCATAGATGGGATGCTGGAGGCTGTTGAAATGGCGTTCAGCCGGGGCAAGGGTGTCTACAGCATGAAGCCGCTGGGCGGAGGCAATCTTCTGCATTCATACGATGAGTGCATGGATTTCGTACTGGGTCTGCCGTACATACACTCGATTGCAATAGGTATGCAGAATGCCGATGAAGTGGAGATGAATATTCTCAGATTTGAGGGCAGCAGCATTCCTGAGGGTCTTAAGAAAGCGGCCCTTGAAAGAGAAAAGCGGCTGCATGTGGATTATTGGTGCGAGGGCTGCGGCAGATGTGTTGAGAGGTGTAAACAACGTGCCATTTCTATAGTTGAAGGAAAGGCGTCAGTCGATCGTGATAAATGTGTTTTATGCGGCTATTGCGGCAGTGCTTGCCCGCAGTTTGCCATAAAGATATGCTGAAGGGCATGCCGATTGAGCGTGCCGCAAAACCGGCTGCTAACATATACCGATAGAACGTGCCATTAAAGCGTGCCGAAAAACCGGCTGCTAATACATGCCGTTAGAACGTGCCGCCAAGACGTGCCGCCAAGACGTGCCGCCAAGATGTGCCGCCAAGACGTGCTGCCAAGATGTGCCGTTAAAACATGCCGGATGAGGAAAATTTTCTGGAACGGAGGGCGCTTATGCGTATAATGGGAATAGATTTTGGGGACAGTAGAATCGGTATCGCTTTGAGCGACCCAATGGGCTGGACGGCCCAGGGCATTGAAACGATACAGCGGAGAGGAACTGTTGAGCAGACTGCAGAGGATATAAAGAGACTGGCTCAGCAGCATAATGTAGATAAATTTGTTATAGGTCTTCCTAAAAATATGAATGGCACAGTGGGGCCAAGCGGTGAGAAAGCAATGGAATTCGGAAATATTCTGGCGCGGATCACCGGGCTTGAAGTGATAAACTGGGATGAAAGACTAACAACTGTGGCTGCCAATAGGATGATGCATGAGGTAGGTATGAAGACCTCGAAGAAAAAAGGATCGGTGGACAGGATTGCTGCCGTATTAATATTGCAGGGATATCTTGACAGTCTGCAAAAATAAAGGTATGTTATAGAAAAGGGAGGGTTTGCCATGGATGAAGAAAGAGATGATATTGTCGTTCTGATCGATGAAGACGGCGAAGAGGTTGAGTTTGAACATATCGATACGATCGAGATGCATGATAATGAATATGTAGTGTTGGCCCCGCTTGATGAGGATCAGGAAAATGATCAGGAGGAAGAGGAGGTCATCATACTGAAGGTCGAGCATAATGAAAATGGTGAAGACTCATTTGTGACTATTGAAGATGATGACGAGCTCGACGAGGTATTCAACGAATTTCAATCCAGAATGGAAGAGGAATTCGGCTCGGACGATGAGTAATCGATAAATTTGACAAAAACAATAACCGCCGTTCATGATATGGGATGAACGGCGGTTTGCTTTGTATGCAGATTGTTATAGCTATTTTTCTTTTTTCAGGAGCATGCGTTGTTGCTCAAATATAAACTTGATAAGATTATCCTGGTTCTTTGGTGATATTTCTGTAAAGTGCATCCCCAGCTCATAGCTCTTGCTCTTCCTGACCTCGATGGGCTGGCTCCTAAGAATGACACATTTAGCCCTGAACCTGATATTGCTGTTCAGATCCAGCTCGACCGTGACTTCCGAGTTTTTGGCGAAATAAGTATCACTGACAACACATACACCTGAACCGCTCAGATTCCTTGTATATGCTTTAACAGGAGCAATTTCTGCAGCTTTGTCTGCAGCTGACGCTGTGCTCTCCTGTGTATTTCCTGCTTCTGCGCCATCTCTTTTTGAGTCTGCGGTTTCGGATTCTTCCATGGCAGGCCATACCAATGCATCGATTATCACATCCAGCCTGAAATGCTCCCTTCTTTGTATCTTTTCAAGGGTTATGTCAGGCTCAACGATCAATACTGCGATATTTCCCTTATGTTCCTTGGATCTGACCAGAGCCTTGAAACCTAGCAAACCATGCAGGTGATGCACAAATGTGAGCCGGACTGTTATTCCTGTCGGCACGTAGACAACCCGCGACTCGGTTATGGGTGCAGAGACAACCATACTGCCATCATCCTGGAACTCCAGCAGCTGGCTTACAAAAGTATTGCCCACTTTCTCATCATTTTTATTCAGCATTTCAAATTCTAGTCTTGTGCCGATTTTTATCTCTTGCGGTGTCATCATATATTCTCCGGTATAAGGTGAGGGGACAGTCCGTCCAAGGTAAGGGGACAGTCCTGTCAAAGTTCCCAGCCCGAGTACAATTTATCTTTATTATACTTATATTGCGGCTCGTGTCCAAGTATTATCTACATAATATGTCGGCATTTGATGTAATTTCATTTGTAAAATTTTTATTCTTTAAGAGGATTTGACCTCTCTGAATAGAATTATAGATGTATCACATTATGATTTACATCCCTGGAGGTATATACATGAGAAAGGGACTTGCCTTTTGTATTGCGCTGATCATGCTTGCTTTATCGGCTGCGGCATGCGGATCGGCTGAGAATTCCGAAGTGCAGCCGGTCGTTGTGGAGGCTGAAGTGCCTGAGCCGCCGGTGACGCCGCCGGCAGAACCGCAGGAGCCCGAAGAGCCGGAGAAGCCTGAGGAGCCTGCAGAACCGCTGAAGGATGACTATTCGCTTCCCTTTGAAGGTATGCGGCCTCTGGCGGTCATGATCGATAATGAAGGTATGAGGGTACTGCCCCAGGGCGGACTTGACAAAGCCCAGATAGTATATGAGGTGATCGTGGAAGGCGGCCTGACGAGGCTGATGCCGGTATTTTGGGGAACTGAGCCCGAAATGATAGGACCGGTCAGGAGCGCAAGGCATTATTTCCTGGACTTCAGTATGGAGTACGATGCTATATATGTGCATTACGGCGGCAGTCCGCAGGCAGGAGCCGACATAAAAAAACTGAAGCAGGATGAGATCGACGGTTTGTATCTGGGACCCGATGTTTTCTGGGATCTGACAAAGGACAAGGGCAACTGGCAGGACTCATATACTTCCATGGAAAAACTGAAAAAGCATGCCGAAAAGAAAAAATTCCATGATACAGCCGAAGTGAAGTTTCCGTTTACTTACAATGATAGCGGCAGCGATATCGTTCCAACCGGAGATAATGCCGCCGCTGTTACGCTGAAATATCCTTCGATGACATCGAAATATGAATATGACAGTGCTTCCGGTGTGTACAAGCGCTTCAGATATGGCAAGGAGCATATGGAAAGAGTATCGGGCAAGCAGATGACGGCAAAAAATATTATTATTGAGTATGTACCCAACTACGATATTAAGGGTGATTATGCAGGCCGTCAGGATATGAAAACCACAGGGAGCGGAAACGGCTACCTCATTACCTGCGGTAAGGCTGCGAAAATAAATTGGTCGAAGGAGTCCAGAAGCGCACAGACTAAATATACTTATGAGAATGGGGATCCTCTGGTGTTGAACAGAGGTCAGACCTGGATACAGATAATGCCTGTAAACGCCAAGGTCACAATAGAATAATATCCCGGATAAAAATTATGTGTTAGCTCAGTATTTAAAAGGGTATAAATAGTAAAGAAAATCAATGAAAAACGGAAAGGATGATGTTTGTGAAAAAACTCTGGAAATGCAGCGTGTGCGGATATATTCACCAGGGGGATGAGGCTCCTGATGCCTGCCCGAAGTGTGGCGCACCAAAGGACAAATTTATTCAGCTCAGCGACGAGGAAGCGGAAAAGATTTATAAATCAGACAGAACAAACGATATCCATATGGAGATCATAAACCTTGCAGGAAAGCTGGCAGCGCTGGCTCAGGAAGGCATAGACATCGATCTGGATCCGCCGTGTGTAGCATTGTTCAAGGCAGCTGTCAAGGAATCCTGGGTACTCAAGCAGAGATCCAAGGCAGAGCTGGAAGGTCATATGAAAAAAGGCAAGTGGTAATACTTTAGATTATATAGGGGCAGTCCGTAAAAACGGTCTGCCCCTTTTGTAGTGAGCCCAGCAGGCCTCATGCCTGATTCATGCTGTGCGGCTCAGAACTCCGGACAGTATCTCCAGCATGCGGTCGATATCATATTTTGTTACGATCAAAGGCGGCATCAGACGGATCGATGAGGGTTGGGGCGAGTTGAGTATCAGTCCCTCTTCGAGACATTCCGCCACGACTTTTTTGCCTGTCGGTCCAGGAAGATCAAAAGCTATCAAAAGTCCTGAGCCTCGTATATTCTTTATGGGGTGTTGAAGCTTCAGCTCATTGAGCCGTTCCTTAATATAATCGCCCATTATCTCAGCCCGTTCAGGCAGATTTTTGCTTATGACCTCATTTATAACGGCAAGGCCGACAGCCATTGCCAGAGGCTGGCCCGTATATGTACCACCCTGGTCGCCAGCGTCGAATATATTATATTTCTCCTTGGTCAGCATGGCTGAGAGCGGGAAGCCTCCGCCTATGCCCTTGGCCAGTGTCATTATATCGGGTTCGATGTCGTAGTGCTCGTATGCAAACATCTTTCCCGTCCTTCCGATACCCGTTTGTATCTCATCAAATATAAGCAGGATGCCTTTATCATCACACAGCTTGCGCAGTGCATTTATGTATGCTGAGTCGGCAACATTGACCCCTCCTTCGCCCTGGACCGGTTCCAGCATGATCGCGCAGGTATCGCTGTTGACAGCGGCAGCCATGGCGTCTGTGTCATTGTATGGAACATGTTTAAAGCCGGGCAGTTTGGGCTTGAACAGATCCTCCCAATGCTTTTTGCCGGTGGCGGACATAGTGGCAAGTGTACGACCGTGAAAGCTGTTTACGGTGGTGATTATTTCGAATGCGCCGTTGAGATATTTTGAGCCATACTTCCTCGCGAGCTTTATTGCACCCTCATTTGCTTCTGCGCCGGTGCTTGTGAAGAATACCCTGTCGAAGCAGGATATATCCGTCAGCAGCTTTGCAAACTCTATCATTGGTTTATTGAAGAACGTCGGGCTGGCATTGACCAGCAATGCCGCCTGTTTCCTGAGGGCCTCTGAAATGGCTGCGGGGCAGTGGCCAAGGCAGTTGACGGCCCAGCCGCCTATAAAGTCCAGATACTTTTTGCCATCTGTATCCCAAAGGTACATCCCTTCACCCTTTTCCATGACTATATCAGGTCTTTCAGCTGTAAAGAGTATTGCATCAGCAGCTTGTTCAAGAAGTTCACCTGTAGAATTCAACATCATTTCATTCCTCCCCGAAATTGTATTATGTTGGTTTCCGAATCCTAAATAGCGGTTTCTGACCAGCCAGACGGATAAAATTGCTGCCGGCCGTCGTTATTAAATAAGTATTCTTTGCAGAGATAAATCATATTTGATCTGGCAGATTGTCAATAAGGTCTTCAATAGTATTTGATTTCTTTAATGCCGCGAGTACATTTGGTGATGGTCCGGCATATATGGTAAAACCGTCTTCCTCGCCCAAATCAGGCCGGACAGGGAAGGCAAGCTTCTCATCATCCAGCCGGAACTGCGCATCGACACCGTATTTGTTGCCTTTGGCATAGCATATGCCATGGCCGTATGCAATGACATCCGACGCCTTGCAGGACACCTGAGACACTGGTTTGCCGTATTTGAACAGATCGAAGGAGTGAGGGAAGGTATCCCTGACATATTCATATGCTCTTCTTGCATAGCCGTATTCATCAGTTGCCGGCATGAGGCTGTTTGCAGCCGATCTGACCAGTTCGTGGTTAAAATCAATTATATCTGATGGCTCCAGATATCTGTCCATATCAGCCGTTTCAGGCTTAAGCATCATATAACACCTCCTGAACCGAAGTTGGTCAATGATATTAAGCATAATTATACATATAAATGAATAAATATGCAACGGGATTCTAAAAAGCGCTATAAAAAGGAAGGCAGTAAATGAAGTATCGAATGAGAGATACAGCCGGAGCGGCGAGTACGTCTGCTAAAGCTTTGAAATAGGATAATACAGGTCGCATTCACAATAATGCTTGTTGCATTTTGCATAGTTGACCAGCTCAAAATGAAATGTCTCATCTAGCTCGAAGTGTATAGTGGGCATCCATTTTTCTGAAACATAGTTCCATAAATCGGACAATGTCCTGGATGAAATGTCTTCCGGCCTGTGAGGTCCCATGTATGTGAAGACGCCGTATTTATGGGGCTTTATGCGCCTTGTCTTCATGCCGGATGGTATTATGCTGTTCTGGTCCGTCTTTATTGCCGGCTGGTAAAGCGTAAACCCGTCAGAATCATCCGGCTTATGCGTAAAGCCAATATACACATCTTTTTCTACCGGATTGATTATCTTTGGCCTGAGATTGTAGAAGAAATCCACAGCAAGCTTATTGGAAGTCTGGTTCTGCTGGTTGTCCTCCACATCGACAGAGTATTCCGGCCCTGCAATCGTAAAAGAGGGCAAAATGACTATTGATCTGAAGAAAACCAGCCCCTCGCCTGCGCAGTTCATGAAATCGGCATTGAAACGGTCAAGTATACTGAGGGGACCGGGAGACTTTCGCCATTTTGCCGGCGTAGTGCCGTATTCGTCTTTGAAGATCCTGTTATAGGTCCGCTCACAGCCAAAGGAATACTTGCAGGATATATACTCTATGCTGTTCCTCTGATTAAGCAGGTCTGCCAGCGACAGAGCTATCCTCCTTCTGCGGACATACTCCATAAGGCCTGTTGAAGTCGCACCCTTCCACATCCTCAGCAAATGGAACTTGGAGATGTTCACATTTTCGGATATACAGTCAAGGTTCAATGACTCCAGGATATTGTCCTCTATATATTCGGTTGTGTCCTTGATGATTTTCAGCAGGTAATTGTCCAAGCTTCCCTCATCCATTCTGTTCAATACATATTTTCTAACTCAGCAATTTTTGTCCTGTATATAAAAATCCCTGGTAGTATAATCTTACCACTAGCCGAAAAATAGAACAAGTGTTTTGCAAAAATGAGAGGAGTTGTGACCATGGATATGAAAATGGATGCTGCCCAGGCCGAACTCAAAGAAAGGTATATGGCTGCTGTAGACAGCTTTGTGAGCAAGGTGAAGGATGATCCTAATGTCATTGCCGTGATTGTGAGCGGAAGCCTGGCCTATGATGTCATTTGGGAAAAGAGCGACATAGACATGACGCTGATCATACGGGATCAAATGCTGAAAAATGACAGCTACTGTATCGTAGAGGACGGTATCACGATCAATGTGTATCTTGCGACAAGAAGCGGCTTTAAGAGGCACATCGAGCAAAATATAGGAGGGTCATGGCTCCATTCATACATGTCAAAGGGGAAGATCGTTTACACTAACGATGACAGCCTGTATGAGTATTATGAGGATATCAGACAGGTAGGTGCCGACGATATGGCTGTGTCAATGGTGCATCTGGCCGCTGAGCTGATTTCTAACCGGGATAAGTGTAAGAAGTGGCTTACTGCAAGGAAGGATTCCCTGTATGCCCAGTTTTTCATTCTGCTGTGCGGTGAGACAATGGCCAGGATGGAGGTGTGCAGCAGACAGCTGACTATCGGCAGGGACTCCATACAGAAGGCTATGGAGCTGAATCCGGATGCTGTTGGTCCGCTGTATGTCGATGCAATGTCACACCATATGACAGAAGAAGAAATAAACAGCTGCATCGAGCATATCGACAGGTACTTATTGGAGAAGTCGGAAATTTTCAAAAAGCCGGTGCTTGAATTCATGGCTGATCAGCAAATAAAGACAATGACACTTGTAGCAAAGCATTTCCATGCAGAGTCCCACTTTATGATAGAAGTATTCGATTATCTTGCTGAGATCGGCGTTATGGAGAAGGTATCACAGACTATCAGGATAACTCCGAAGAGCAGGAGGGCCGTAGAGGAGATAGGGTATTTGTATATTCCGTAAACAGAATTTGATAACGGGCGTCATCTTGTGGATCAAGCTTTCGTGAAGGTTTAGCCCGGTCAAGTGTATGGAAAACGCGTGTGTGGAAATCGAGCATATAATGTAAAGGAGCAATGCATATGTCTGTCAGAACAACTATCGAAATATCAGGCGCAAAGCAGAACAACCTGAAAAACATTTCTGTTGAGATACCCCGGGACAAACTGACCGTTATCACCGGCGTATCAGGCTCGGGAAAGTCATCCCTTGCTTTCGATGTCATATACGGCGAAGGACAGCGGCGTTTTCTCGACTCTGTCTCGAACTTTGCTAAAAGCCGCATCAGCCAGCTGAAGAAGGCGAAGGTCGACTATGTCCGGGGTCTGTCACCGGTAATAGCGATAGAACAAAAAAAGAGCAACAACAATCCGCGTTCAACAGTGGGCACTGTTACTGATATAAATGATTATCTCAGGCTGTTGTATTCGACAGCGGGCACAGGCAAATGTCCCGAGTGCGGATACCCTCTGAAACAGATGTCGGCAGCCCAGATGGCCGAGAAAATCGCTTCGCTGCCTACGGGTACCGTCATTGAGCTCAGGGCGCCTGTCTACAAGATATATGATGAGGATTACAATTACACCTTCGACAGGCTGCGCGAAAAAGGTTTCAAAAATTTACTCGTCGATGGCAGCCCGTTTTCTCTGGCTGAGAAAAAAGAACTGGATGAGACAAAGGAATATAGAATAGAGCTTGTCATAGACAGGTTCACATTAAAGAACGATTCATACATACAGCTTACTAAAACTATTGAAGCGGCAATGTTGTCACTGGATGAGGACATAATGATCAAAGCCGAAGTGATAGGCGGGGTTGCGAGTTCATTCTACGAAGGCTTTGCGTGCCCCGAGCACCATTTCGCTCTATGTGAGATGCAGCCCTTCCACTTTTCCTTCAATACTCCTGCCAGTGCCTGCCATACCTGTATGGGTGTCGGCATGTCCTATGTGGTTGAGCCGAGATTCCTGGTCGTGGCACCTGAGAGAAGCATAAACAAGGGAGCACTTAAGAATACTGTGTTTAACCCGGCAGGCAAGGACAGCTACCACATGGTGATGATGTACAGCCTTTCCCAGCAGTACGGCTTCAGCCTGGATACACCATTCAATGAACTTCCTAAGCATATCCATGAATTGCTTTTCTATGGCACCAAGGGGGAGACGGTCAAGATGCTCCAGCCCCCGTTCTCCCAGAAAAGAAACTGGATGGTCGGCAGAGACAGACCATTCTGGGGGTTTGTCCATGAACTGGAGAACTGGTACAGACAGTATATTAGAAGGAGTTCAACTACAGAGGCATTTGAACCGACCTTCCTGAACGAGTGCATGATAGAGAGGATCTGTCCGGAGTGTAACGGTGCAAGACTAAAGAAACAGAGACTTTCGGTAACGGTGGGCGGGAAGAGTATTGATGAACTGAGCAGGATGCAGCTGCCGGAGCTTCTGTCATTCCTGAACTCTCTGAGCTTTGGGGAGGATATAAGGGAAGTGGCTGAATCGGTCATCAGGGAGATCTGCACAAGGCTGGAACTATTGATAGAGATCGGACTCCACTACATCAATCTTGGACGCAGAAGCGACAGCATCTCCGGAGGCGAGATGCAGCGCATAAAGATGTCCACTCAGATCAGCAGCGAGCTGATGGGCATGCTCTATGTAATGGACGAACCCAGTATAGGACTTCATCCCCGTGATTCAGGAAGAGTCATCGAGACGATGAGAAAGCTGAGAGACATCGGAAACACTGTCATAGTTGTAGAGCATGATGTTGACACGATACGCAGTGCGGACCATATCATAGAGATCGGTCCCGGGCCGGGAGTCCATGGAGGGAATATTGTTGCCGAGGGTACGATCGAGGATATAATGAAGGAACCCAGTTCCGTTACCGGGCAGTACCTATCGGGAAAGGAACAAATACCTGTTCCGAAGACCCGCAGAAACCTGGGGGACACCTTTATTTCCATCCAGGGCGCAAGAGAAAACAACCTTAAAAATGTGGATCTGGATATACCTCTCGGTGTGTTTGTGTGCATCACAGGCGTCTCCGGCTCCGGGAAGAGTTCGTTGATAAATGAGATACTTTACAAGCAGCTCAAGGTCGACAAAACGGGAGCCCGTATCGCACCCGGCGAGCATGACTTCCTGTTCGGCGCCGAACTGCTCAATAACGTCATCAACATAGATCAGACACCCATCGGAAGGAACAGTAAATCGAATCCTGCAACGTATATTGGTATATACGACAGGATACGCAAACTCTTCGCCATGCAGCCGGAGGCAATTGCACGTGGGTATAAAGAGATCGACTTCAGTCTGACTCATGCGAACGGTACCCGCTGCGAGCATTGTTCGGGCGATGGTATAATTGTCACAAACCTTCAGTTCATGTCTGATATAGAGACAATATGTCCTGTTTGTAAGGGCATGAGGTTTTCAGATGAAGGGCTTGAGATCAGATACAGAGGCAGGAGTATTGCGGATGTGCTTGAAATGACTGTTGAAGAAGCCCTGGAGTTCTTCAAGGATGAGACTTATCTGAAATACAAGCTTGGCATAATGCAAGAGCTGGGACTTGGCTATATGCGCCTGGGACAAAGCTCGACGACGCTGTCCGGCGGCGAGGCCCAGAGGGTCAAGCTGGCGTATGAACTTGCAAAGATCAAGAGAGGAGCTCACAACCTCTATATACTGGACGAGCCAACAACAGGACTGCATTTGTCCGACATACAGAAGCTGCTGGACTGTCTGGGCAAGCTGGTCGACAAGGGGCACACCGTGCTTGTCATAGAGCACCATCTGGATGTGATAAAGTCGGCGGACTATATAATAGATATGGGGCCGGAAGGCGGCAGCAACGGCGGCTTTGTTGTTGCAGAGGGCACGCCGGAGCAGGTCGCGTGTGTTGAAGGGTCATATACGGGAAGATTCCTGAATGAAGTGCTGCGCTAATATGGCAGGAATAAAAAGGATTTTTTGCCGGAACAGCGAATTAACTCTTAATCGATGTTAATATGTTTAGCTTGGATGAATACAGTTAACGGCTTAAATCAGCTTAACAGGTGGTGCAAAATACTTTATGAATAGAAATAAAGAAGTCTCCCGATGCTATAAAAAAACTGGACTGCGAGTGACGATATTATTCTTTATCACCTTATATGTTTTTCTGACGCTGTGCGGCTGTGGCACTAATAGCACTAATGTGCCCAGTTCAGCTAACAGTATCGATCAATCAAAGGATAGCGGCCTCACCCAGGGGAACGGGCTCACCCAGGGAAGTGATCTTGCCCGGGGTGACAGCTCTTCTGAAAATGACAACCTTTCAGCCAAGGATTCCACAACGCCGAAGGACAAGAACAACCTGCCTCCTGTGGATAAAAACGAGGACCTGCTAAGTTCCGGTATAAGTCTTCCGCTTGAGGAATCCATGGTTATCGATATATCGGTAGAGAGCGGCTTTATGAAAAGAAAGATGCCATGTAAGGTTTATCTTCCCAAGGGATACGGCGGCGGAGAGACCTGCCCGGTCTGGTACGGCCTGCATGGCTACGGCTCGGATCAATCCATGTGGCTGAATCAGGTCGGAGTAGCTGCGGCCTCTGATAAGCTGATCGATGATGGTGTGATCAAACCCATGATCATGGTTTTTCCATATACAAAGGACGCCACATTGAAGGAATTGAATGAAGATCTGGAGGACGACGGCAAATTCAGTGAAAGAAATATGGACCGGTTCATATGTGAGGAGCTTGTGCCATATATGGATTCCAGGTATGATACTGCCGCTGCGGCCGGCGAGAGGTATATCGGCGGATTTTCAATGGGTGGAATGATGGCTCTTCGCGTCGCCTTCCACCATCCGGATTTGTTCAGCAAGGTCGGTGGATACAGCGCTGCGGTGATATCAAACGATTATTCAGGCAGACAGCTTGAGGAATGGCTGTTCCCATATGATAATGTGAACGAAGTTGCTGATATTGTCGAGTTTGACAAGCAAAAGGGACTGGACAAGCTAAGCGTTTATCTGAATTGCGGTACCAGCAACGATCCGTTTTTAGCAGGTATTCAATCGCTTTATGAAGCACTGCAGAATCGCGGCATACCTGCAGAATTTGAAATGTATAAAGGCGGTCATGATCTGGAGTATTCTAAAGCCAAAATAAATCAGTATCTGATGTTTTATGCCGGGAAGCACTGAGACGTATCAAAATATTTGCCTGGATGATTGAGATAAAGCTTGTACTATTCAATATCAACAACACCTCGGAAGAACACCATATCCTTAAATACATTTATTCCAAGTGCGTTGTTCACATGGTGAAAAGGAAGCTTTTTCCCATTTAGTCTGATCATGTTTTTTGTTTGCTCAATGACAACGGACACATCAAGGATTTTCATAGAATACATGTTTACAGCATCACCGATCTTCAATTCGATTCTATTGCGAGTATATACACTAAAATCCACAATTGTATTGTTAATATAATGTGCATTGAAATTAAAGCTTGATAAGGCATCTGTGCCATAAGAGAGATAGAGCTTATTGTCTTGCATGGAGCGGATAATTGGATATGCTGTATACTTCCTTCTTCCTTCATCCGAATAAGCGATCAGCATAAAATCTACTATTTTACATATGACTGGTGATTGATAAATCAGTGGCTGTAATCTTATTATTTTTTTGAAAATGAAAAATATATCGCAAATCACGAAAATGCATCCTATACAAGCCAATACTATTTGCCGCAGCGAAAACTCGTATATAGTTTCCGATATAAATAAGGAAAGAAACAGATTTATTAAGAACAAAGAAATAATCTGCACTACTACCAGTATAAGCAATGCTGCCCCATGGGTTTGTTGAATTCTTCGAATAGCTTTATTAGTATTCATATTATGTATCCCTTATCACATCATTCTTAAAATATTGCATAACCGGACAATGAGCAGATGAGATGTCATTGCCCGGTTACTCTTAACTTTAGTTTTAAGGTTCAACCAAAAGCAGCTCATAGTCTTTTAATTCAGTATTATGTCTCTGTCCGCGCAGGAATTCTCCATCAGCAGATAGTGCAGATGCATCAGTGACAAGATCCATTCCTACATTATATGAATCGGATTCATAGGACATTGTGTTAATAGGAGTTACGGTTCCATCTCTCGAGATTGAAAGAACATTCCATACCGTACCACCTTGCCCTGCAGGAACATAATATGTAGCGATAAGCGTTGCTCCTCGATACAGCTGCACTATTGCACCGGAATTGGACAACGCATAACTATTTGATGAGTTCCTGTTGGTATAGTCGTGGACACAATAATAGAAACCATCTTCAAGAGAATCGATATTATTTACATACACAGTCTCCGGTCCATACGACGTTGTATCATCGGTATCCAACATAGCGCTTGCACTAAACATCGCGCTATAGTAAACATGTTCCACACTTCCGTCAATGCTTTTTGCTGTATAGTGCGAATCCAGATCACGCGGGTTCTCGCCCCAAGTCAAAACAACTCGATACTCGTTTTCTGCTGTAACAGGAGAAATCGACCCATTGAATACTGTATTTTCTCCCGCAACTACAACAATATTGAAGTACGATGTAATATATCCATCCTTACTCAGGACAGCAGTATAGTTTCCAGCGGGCAGACCGAACGTAACGCCGAACACAGACCACGTTATATAAGCATATTCACCATCAGAGCCAGTTGTCTCAATTATGTCAGTTGCAGGTGAAGTACTTGTGGTATTATTTGCGCCATAATAAATACCAACCTTCACGCCGGAAAGAGGCAAACCGGTTTGCGCATCCTTGATCGTTCCGTAGACACCGCCCATGATGGATTCATCATCATCCCTTGCCATGAGTGTAGATTCCATATACTTTGTTTCTCCATTATTGACTGTAATGTATCCAGAAGCAGAGACAAAGTTTTCGGCGGAAATAATATATTTGTACGAACCCTCAGCTAAACTGATACTATAACTGCCGTCAGCCGCAGTTTTTGTCGACGCGCACAAAATACTGCCTTTATATACGGAAACAGTTGCGTTTACGATAGCTGCAAGATTGGTTGCATTTTTCACTACGCCAGAGATGGAGCCATCACGTGTAGACTGATTTAATTTGATTATTTGGGCCTCACCACTTACGGTAAAAGTTCTGTTTATCGCAGTGGATCCGATTTGGGTGGAGGCAATATAGTTTCCGTCGTAGAGGTATTCGGTATCTCCGCTGTCAACAGAAGCAATAGTGGTACCATGAGACTTTTCTGTGATATTTATCGGTGCATCATAAAGATCGCCAGTCTCATCGTATACGTAGAATTCTGTCTTAAACGATTCATTGGGGCACGATCCTTTTCCCAACTTCAAATGTCCGCCAAACATACTATCCGGAGCATTCAGCAGGGAAATATAGAAATCGAACAACAATCTTTCGATAGTCACTATATTCAAGTCAATAGGCGTACCTTTCAAATGATCGGTTATTTTGTATTTAAGCTTTGCGTCGACAGAAAAAACCATTTTAAGGTTTCCATCAATGCAAAGATAGCAGGAATGCTTTGATGTGCCGCCTTGGAAAACAGGTACCACTGCATCGGCTTCGGCTTTTGTACCAAAGAAACATTCAAGCTCACACGAGATTACACCGTTCAGGAATTCGACACCAACTGAAGGCTTCGGACCAAAACTGATTTCTGCATGACCCTTACAGTTTACTGACCAGGTGGATTCTTTTTTGTCGATCTTTTGATAACCATCTTTGGTATTGTATTTAAAGCCATGCGTTGTTTTGATTTTGCCGTCCAGTTCAAGACCAGCGGTAATTTTCCACTCGACACAGGCCTTTATATCAGCAAAAGCATCCAATCCTGTAACGCCGAAGGGGATACGGACTTTACCGAGGCGAAGCTCTTTTTCCTCTTTTTTGTTTTTGAGTTCTTCCTGTAATTCTTCATCGTTTTCGTTACCCCATTTACCCACAACCGTAATATTTGCGTTTAGGTCTGTGGAGTAGGTAAAGTCACAACGCATATAGTCCTTTCCAAAAAGGACAAGATCCCATTCCATTACAAGATTCGCACTGATTTTGCCGTCCACTTTTCCAGATGCCTTAAAGTGATCGGTTTCAAATTTGATTGGATTCACAGACAACGATGTTTCTGCCGATACATCAGTATCTATTATTTCTCTACTCATGGCTGCTGCTGATGCATATTCTGCATCATAAGGAGTGTCGGCAGTCTCCAAATCCCCAGCATATACCATATCGACTTTAATAAATTTGTAGAAGTCTTCAAGGGTAAAGCCAAGAATATCATCATCAGCACTTGCAGGGACAACCATAATGATTCCTGATGTTTCACTGACTTCTTTTGCCCTGATCAATGCATGATCAGCGCCGTCGGTGATAAACAGTTTATCGCCTGCTTCAATAGTGTCTGTGACACCTGTCAGATAATAAACATTATTCGGTTCATCAACAGTGAGGTCTTCGACATGGATGATTTTTACATCATCTGCAAGAACGCCGAAATCATTGTCCGTTGTCTGGCCGAACTTCAGGACCGTATCGCCATCATCGAAATCATCGACTGTTTTTTGCTTGAACTGTTCGTATCTCTGTGTGTGTTCAATAGAGGCGAATGGATTGCACAGCAAATTTCCATCCCCGTCCATCAACACTGCTTCGGCAACGTAGTGTTCAGGGAGTTCACCTGCAATATCGACAACGATTTCCTCCATATCCGTTCCTGCTCTGACGACATGTGAGGCGTACAAGGTATCCTCGGATATGTATTCCTTATTTGCGGGATAATCATCGCTAAAATATAGATCTTCCTCGATAAATCGGATGACCAATGCACAATTCTCAGGTGCGCTTACAGTTGCCACAGCTTCTCCATTTTCTTTATTGATTTTCAATTTGGAGACAAAGAAGACATCAACACTGGATGCACTCCCTGTGATCATGTTATTGGCTTCGCTCCATTTTGCATATAAAGTAATACTGGCATTAACGGGCAACGCAAAGTCATAAAGCGCTGTCAACGCTTCATCAGAATACCATGCCTCAAATACATATCCTTCCTTCGCAGGCGCACTTGGTACTGTTGCAGTGTTTCCAGCAACGATATTTTGAGTGGGAATCTCATTTCCTCCGTTTGAGTCAAATGTGATGGTGTAGTATGTCTGGGGATCGGATGAAGGTGTCGTGTTAATAACACCAGATCCAGACGAACTGATTTCTGCCCACTTCGCATACAGGGTAATATCCTTGGAAATAATAGTATCAAAGTCAAACTTCGCGCCATTCTTTTCCGCAGTGTACCAACCTTCAAAGGAATAGCCGCCTCTGGTGGGGGCTGCTGGCTTATCAACTGTTTTGCCTTTTTCCACGGTGACAGTCTTATACACGCCCTTGCTTCCATAGTTATACTCGAAAGTGACCGTGTAAGAAGCCGGGGGAACAGAATTGCAGAAACGCATCAGAATCACGGCAACCTGTGCACGGGTGGCACTGCCCTTAGGCTCAAGGATGTTGCTGTCAACACCGGAAATCAGACCTGCGTCAACAGCCCAGTTCATAGCTTTCACAGCATAGGAACTCACCTGACTTCCGTCTGAAAAGGCTGAAATGTCACCCTCGGATTCTGAGCCATAACCCTTGTACTGCGCATAGCGGTACAGGATGGCTGCCATCTGTTCACGGGTGATGGTATCGTTGGGGCCAAAGATACCGTTTCCGTAACCGCTGATAATGTCGTTTGCACTGGCCCATGCCACCGCATTCGAATAATACTGATCTGCGGGGACATCGACAAATTCATCTCCTGTTGCGGGGGGCGATCCTTCCATACGGTGCAGAGTGGTAACGATCATGCCGCGGGTCGTTGTAGCGTCGGGAGAGAAGGAACTTGACCCCGTACCACTCATCAAGTTATTTTCATAGACATACTGGACTGCGTCATAGAACCAGTCCGTTTCCTTGACATCAGTGAAGGGCAAGTCACTATTGGCTGCAAACACAGTTCCAGGGATCATTCCCAAAACCATGCACAGCGTAAGCAAAATGCTGAGGATATGCTTTACTGTTTTCATATAAGAGTATCCCCCTTTAAGTGCGCTAAAATTGTGCTGCTTTTTGAATTCCGCAGCACATACGCTTTGAATCGATTATATAGCATAATAAAATCCAAATCAAGAAGAAATTACCATATATGGTTTCAAAATGGGAAATGCAGGAAGACACAACTTGTGACTGAGAAATACAATCCCGTGGAGAACGATCTCTATGTCCACACTCTGAAACTGGCACAAATCAGCGAAGATGAGTACTTCAGCCATGTGGTGCAGCCGGATATAGATGGGATCATGCGGGATCATGCGGGATCATGCGGGATCATGTGGGATCATGTGGAATCATGCGGGATCATGTGGGATACTCGGGACGCCTGGGATGCTTGGGATAACCGGGATACTCGGGACGCCTGGGATGCTTGGTATAACCGGGATGCTCGGGATACTTGGGATAACCGGGATAACCGGGATGCTCGGTGAACTCAGGATACCAGGGATACTCGCCATAAGGATGCTCTGATTGCTGATGTGGAAACTCATTATGCAGAGGTGCAGAAGCAGTTGGAGACTGTTATGGGTTATGGGGGCAGCGAGGAGGAAAAGAAGACTCGTGTGTTACTTGCGCCTCTTTTTATTATTTATCGTATAAGGTGTAAATATGGTGTAAATATGGTGTAAATGGCATAAAAAAAGGGCCTCAATATAACTTGAAACCCTTGGTCGGAGTGACTGGACTTGAACCAGCGGCCTCTTGGTCCCGAACCAAGCGCGCTACCAGCTGCGCTACACCCCGATATGCGTTCGCGAAATCGCGCTTTATTATTCTAACACCAAAAAAGAGTTATTGCAATGGTAAAATTGTAAATCCGCAAATTTGCAGTCGGTGAGTAAATAGCGGAGATTGTGGGAGCGCAATGGGTGCGGGATTGCTGTGGTTGTGAGATTGCGGTGGTTGAGTGGATGCAATGGTTGCGAGATATAGATGAGTATGGAAACTATGTGATTGCGCTGTGTGTGCTATAGTGTGTGCTGTTATTGTCAGGTAGAGATCAGGTTATTAATAGGTGTTGGTGGGAAAAATGCAGTTAATGTCCTGGTTTGAGGTAGCGCATGGACAGAAAATCAAGTAAAGTCCTGGTTTTAAGTGATGAGTGGAAAGAAAATCAAGTAAAGTCCTGGTTTTGAGTGATGAGTGGACAGAAAATCAAGTAAAGTCCTGGTTTGAAGTGATGAGTGGACAGAAATGCAGGTAAAGTCCTACTGCGTTAACATAATATGGAATCTCATGCTGTTATTTCACCATTTTCATAGTAAAAAGCTGATTTTGGCATGAAAGGCAGGACTAAACTTGAAAAACTGACCACTCATCCATAAAAAGTGGACAGAAATTCAAGTATAGTCCTTGTTAGTTGACATAATGCAAATTTCAATGTCCGAATACCTGATTTTCTTGCACACACCGTTCAACCACCCGTCAGGACAATGGAGCTACCTCAGGCATTGTTGAAAGGAGACCCAGTATGACAATGGAGCTACCTCAGGCATTGATGAAAAGAGACCCAGTATGACAACGGAGCTACCTCAGGCATTGTTGAAAGGAGACCCGTGTAGGCCAATGGCATTTGGCCATTAGATGACGTTGCCCGTGCCGGGTCTCTCATTTTTTCCTGAATAGGATCGCGTGTCCCCGGATAATATCGAAGGGAGCAGAGGCAACGTTGGTCTCCTCGTTGAGATACATCCTGATGCATAGGAAGACCTTTTGGCCGTTGTCGACTCCGTATGCCGATCCATTAGGGTTTCCGGTACTATAGGGAATTATTATCTCATTGCCTTCCGAGGTGCGCCTTGCCAGCTTCAATACATAAATGGGTGATATATTATGGGGGAGGGTCCCGATTTGGGTTGTCTGTAGGGTTCATTTTAGACTTTTTATGACCTGTGGTACTAAAATATGATACAATATGAACAGACTTAATTTGCGGTACATCTTCATCTGCAGCAAATCCGGATGCTCTCCGGACATTTTTTTCATACTAATATTTTTGTCGGGATGATGTAACTGAATGAAGAATAAAAGAAACTGGGATTCGGCAGCAATGTTTCTCATATTTGAGGGCATTGCGTATACAATGGTTTTGAACCTCTATAATCCTTTTACCCAAATGTTCGCCAAGAGGATGGGCGGGGGCGACCTGCACACTGCTCTGATAAATTCTCTCCCTCCGCTGGCGGCGATTTTTGTTCTGCTGCCTGCCGGGATTCTCATCGAGAGGCTCAATAGAAAAAAACAGACTGTAATGGTTTTGCTGTCAGTTATCAGCCTTTTTTATGCAGCGATCGCCTTTGTGCCGATGATACCGCATGAAGCCAAGGTCATGATTTTTGTCATCCTGATCGGGTTGATGAATGGGCCGGGGTCATTGTACCTGACCACATGGCAGTCTTATTTTGCAGATAATTTCAAGGGCAGCTATGCATCAAGGCTGTATACCATAAGGAGCAAGTACAGCACATTCTTTGGGCTGATGACAGTGCTTGTCACGGGCCTTCTGCTCACAAACGTTCCTAAAACTGATGCCGAACGGCTTTTTCTTTATCAGATATTCTATGGTGTATGTTTTGTGCTGACAATAATCCAAATAGTGTTTTTCTCAAGGATCAACAGCCAGAAAACCGTTGAAACCGGGTCGGTCGGTATCAACGACCTGCCGCCAAAGCACAGTGATACAAAGCAAAAGAACAGAACGCACCTTTTCAGGAAGGAAGATTTTTCCGGAGTTCTTAAGAATAAAAAATTCCTGCTGTTTTGTCTTTGCGGCTTTGTATTCCACATGGCCTGGCAAATGGCGTGGCCTTTATTCTTTATATACCAGACAGACTATGCGCACCTCAATGAGCTGCAGCTCAGTCTTGTCAATCTTTCATCCGGTGTAACGCAGTTTCTTACATTCTCACTGTGGAACAGGCTGATCGAGAAAAAAGGAGGCAGCCTGGTTATTGTAATTGGAGCAGCCGGGCTTGCTGTGACTCCGTTTATCTACACCTTCTCAATAGGTTTCCCGCTGATTATACTGCAGAGTATATTTGGCGGAGTGTTCCAGGCGGCATTCAATGTAACGGTTTTCCTTTGCCTGATCGAGATATTGACCATGGAGAAGAAGACCGTCTATATTGCTGTTTTTAATACATTGACGAGCCTGACAGGATTTATGGCTCCGCTGATCGGGCTTTGGATCCTGAATATGACCAATATATACATTGCCATGGCAATTGCCGGTACATGCAGAGTTGTCGGAGCGCTGCTGTACCTGATAAGGTGGCTGAAGGAGAGAAAAAGTTCGGTGCCTGTAAATTCAAATGCAAATGCTGCATAAGAAAGCATATGATTTTTTGATTAAAATATCGCCTGATGAAAAGCTTTCTTTGAATTGAAATGTTATAATAGGATATTGAAGTGTTAAATAATTAACTGGATGGAATGTTTATTAATGCTTGATTGGGTATATTATTGTGAGAAGTAATCACTATACATATAAAAACAAATATCAGCGGCTTTGATGCCATATGCGGGATATATGGAATCAAAGGCGTTTCATGGAGGTTTATGTGCCGGTAATAATACGAGATGATATACTGCAGAGTGTCGAAAAGCCTGCCAGATATACAGGCGGCGAGCTGAACAGTATAATGAAGGATCCTTCGAGAGTGAGTATCAGGTTTGCCTTCTGCTTCCCGGACGTATATGAGGTGGGGATGTCCCATCTGGGGATGAGGATACTCTACAGCCTGCTAAACGAGCGGGAGGATACATATTGTGAAAGGGTATTTGCGCCATGGACGGACATGGAGGCAAGGATGCGGGAAAACAAAATACCGCTGTTTTCGCTTGAAACACGCGATGCAGTGGGCAGCTTCGATTTTGTCGGATTTACGCTGCAGTATGAGATGAGCTACACCAACATATTGAATATGCTGGATCTGGCCGGGATACCGCTGCAGCGGACGGACAGGAAAGAGGGGCAGCCATTTGTCTGCGCCGGCGGGCCATGTGCGTACAATCCTGAGCCCCTTGCTGACTTTGTTGATTTTTTCATGCTTGGAGAAGGCGAAGAAATAATTAATGAAGTAATGGATGTCTATGGAGAGTGGAAAGAGGATGGCGCATCAAGAGAAGAATTCCTGAACAGGATAATAAAAATAGAAGGGATATATGTACCGGGCTTTTATGAGCCGAAGTATAAAAGCGACGGCACTCTAGAGGCAGTATCTCCATTGAAGGATTCCTACCCCGCCAGGATAAAAAAGAGGATCATTAAGGATATCGACAACGTATATTTTCCTGAAAAGGCGATCGTTCCATATATCAATATTGTTCATGACAGAATAATGCTTGAACTGTTCCGCGGCTGTACCAGAGGCTGCAGGTTCTGTCAGGCGGGCTATATCTACAGGCCTGTCAGGGAGCGGACTCCCGAAAAGCTGGCAGAGCTGGCCGGCAGACTGGAGGAGAGTACCGGATATGAAGAAATATCGCTGACATCTCTGAGCACCAGCGATTATACCGGACTTCCGGAGCTGACAGAGAAGCTTATAGAAGAAATGGAGCCCAAGAAGGTCAACCTTGCGCTGCCATCCCTTCGAATAGACTCATTTTCGCTGGACCTGATGCAGAAGGTACAGAAAGTCAGGAAGAGCGGACTTACATTTGCACCTGAGGCAGGCACACAGAGACTGAGAGATATAATAAACAAGGGAGTGACCGAGGAAGACCTGCTCAATTCTGTCGGCATGGCCTTCAGAGGCGGCTGGAACGGCGTCAAGCTGTACTTTATGATAGGGCTGCCATTTGAGACCATGGAGGATGTGGAGGGTATCGCAAAGCTCGGCAGAATGGTGGCGGATGAGTATTTCAAGGTCCCGAAGGAGCAAAGGGGCAAGGGCCTCGAGGTTTCGATAAGCACATCCTCATTTGTGCCGAAGCCTTTCACGCCATTTCAGTGGGAAGCTCAGGATACAATGGTCACATTGAGAGAGAAACAGAGATTTCTTAGGGATAAAATAAGGGACAGACATTTGAAATACAGCTGGCATGACCCTGAGGTGAGCCTGCTGGAAGCGGTTTTTGCCAGAGGCGACAGGCAGACCGGGAAGGTGCTGGCCAGAGCATGGGAGCTGGGCTGCAGGTTCGACAGCTGGGGCGAGCATTTCAAGTTTGATGCGTGGATGCAGGCCTTCAGTGACTGCGGGATCGACCCGGCGTTTTATGCCAACAGAAGGAGGAGCCTTGACGAAGTGTTCCCATGGGATCATATCGATATCGGAGTTTCAAAGAAGCATCTGCTTCGTGAGAATCAAAGGGCTGAAAAGGGAGAGATAACACCGAATTGTATGACCTCCTGTGCCGGCTGCGGCGCAGCTGTATTTGGCCAGGGCATATGCAACGAGTATTCGGCCGGGAGCAAGAAAGTGCAAACAGGCGGTCACAGCGTATCGGATGGGAGGGATGACCAATGAGCAGCATTCGTATCAGATTTTCGAGAGGCGAGGCGGTCAAATTCATATCCCATCTGGATCTGATGAAGGTGTTTGAACGTGCCATAAGGCGGTCGGGGCTGCCGATTGCCTACTCAAAGGGCTTTAATCCCCACCCTCACATGGTATTCGGGCTTCCTTTATCGGTAGGGATGACAAGCGACTGTGAGTATGCCGACTTTGAACTGGTGAATGAGGTTGAGCCAGAGGAGTTTAAAAGGAAGCTCAATGCTTCTCTCCCTGAAGGCGTGAGAGTGACAGCGGCAGCTGAGAACAATTCGAAGAAGAACATAATGGCTTCAATCAGTGGAGCTGAATATCTGCTTCAGATATTCTCCAATGAGGAGCTGCCCTTTGAAAAGGCAGCAGCAGGCCTGGATAATATGTTGAAATGCGAAAGCATAAAGGTTGAAAAAGAGTCTATAAACAAGGATGGCAGAAAAGTCCTGAAAGATACTGAAATAAGACCAATGATACTGAAGGCGGAAATTGAGCCAATAAAAACGCCTCCAGCGGGTTACGAGGGCTTTGTATCTGCATATATTGTAAAAGCGGAGCTTAAGGCCGGGAGCGAGGCTAATCTCAGGTCTGACCTGTTTCTGAAGGCGCTGGCGCAGCAGCTCGGGGTAACGGCTGATGCTGTCAGGATGCACCGCAGCGCCCTGTATTCCAAAGCAGGCGGTGGAATGGCGGACCCGTTGGATAAGGCATGTCTTTCATGATTATATGATTTGAGGTGTGGAATTGAGTAAACTATTGATTGTGGACATCGGAGCAGGCGGGAACAGAGTTGCGCTGCTTGAAGACGATGATCTGGCTGAAATATATATCGAGAAACCTGGCACGGAGAGAATGGTAGGCAATATTTACAGGGGAAAGGTCAGCAGCGTTCTGCCGGGAATGCAGGCGGCGTTTATAGATATTGGCTTCGAGAAGAATGCCTTCCTTTATGCCGGAGATATTGTAGCGAAAAAGGAATACAGCGAAGATGACGACGATACGGAAGCAAGGGATTATAATATAGGCGAATTGATCAGCGCCGGACAGGAGCTGACAGTTCAGGTGATCAAGGAGCCCATCGGATCAAAGGGACCCAGGGTCACCACCAATATCACTCTGCCCGGAAGGCAGCTGGTGCTGCTGCCGGATGCCGATTATACGGGCGTGTCCAGAAGAATAGAAAATGAGAGCGAACGCGCCAAACTGAAGAAAATCGCTGAAAGCTTAAAGCCAAATGGAATGGGGCTTATAGTAAGGACAGCCTCAGAAGGCATGGAAGAGGATAATTTTAAGGAAGATCTGGATTTTTTACTAAAGCTTTGGGACAGTATAAAGGAGAAGGAAAAAAGCGGACCGGTCCCACGCTGCCTGCATAAGGATCTGTGCCTCGTTTACAGGATAGTGCGTGATATGTTTACAAGAGATATAGATAAATTTGTCATAAATGACCGCGAACAATATGAAAAGGTGCTGGAGCTGGTGGAGATGCTATCGCCCGAGCTTAAAAAGAGGGTGGAGCATTATTCGAAGGATTACGAGATGTTTGGGTTTTACCAGCTTGAATCAAAGCTGGCCAAGGCATTGTCCAGGAAGGTCTGGCTCAAGTGCGGAGGGTATCTGGTGATCGACAAGACGGAGGCCCTAACTGTCATTGATGTCAATACCGGGAAGTATGTGGGCGCAAACAATCTTGAGGACACAGTCCTGAAAACCAATATGGATGCCGCCGCAGAGATAGCAAAGCAGCTGAGGCTGCGGGACATCGGAGGCATAATAATAATTGATTTCATTGATATGCATGAGCATGAGCATCAGCAGATGGTGATGGATGTACTCAAGCAGGTGCTGAAAAAGGACAGGACCAAGACAACTGTAGTCGGCATGACGGGGCTGGGACTGATAGAGATGACAAGGAAAAAGGTGAGACAGGAATTGTCGACGGTCCTGCATGTGGATTGCCCCTGCTGTGACGGGACGGGCAAGATACCCGCAGCTGATGAAAAGGTGAAGGCACATAAATAAAATTGGCGTTGACATACAGCTGCACCATGTGTTAAAATATTTCGGTAACCGCTCGGCCAAGGCTTTGAAATGCTGGATCAGTTGAAACAGCTGCCTTTACGGTCCGGCGAGTCTGTTAGCAGGAGGTATATACCATGTACGCAGTAATTGAGACAGGTGGAAAGCAGTACAAGGTGCAGGAAGGCGATGTAGTATTCGTTGAGAAGCTTGATGCTGAAGACGGCGTTGCTGTCACATTTGACAAAGTCCTTGCTGTATCTAGCGAAGGCAACGTTACTTTCGGCAAGCCGTTGGTAGCAAATGCAAGTGTATCCGCAAAGGTACTCGGACAGGGCAAGGAAAAGAAGATCTTTGTATTCAAGTACAAGCCCAAGAAGGGTTACAGGAACAAGACCGGACACAGGCAGCCTTACACAAAGGTCCAGATCGAAAAGATCAGTGTCTGATAATGATTAGGATAGTTATTTCAAGGAATTCGGCAGGTTCTATCAGCAGTATGAAGATCGACGGACATTCGGGCTATGCAGAGGAAGGAGCGGACATCATCTGCTCGGCAGTGTCGGTGACAGCCTATACGGCAGCCGGGGCACTTGGGGAACTCGCAGGACTGAAGAGGTGTTATTCTGAAGGCAGCGGTCATATGACGATACGTCTGCCGGAGAATATGAACGAGAAGCAGGCAGCAACTGCGGCGGTCATAATGGAAACGACGGCGATAGGCTTCAAGCAGATAGAACATTCATATGGTAAGTATGTTTCGGTAATGGATGAGGAGGTGTAATCCAATGATTAAAATCAATCTTCAGTTGTTTGCTCATAAAAAGGGAGTCGGCAGCTCAAGGAACGGCCGTGACAGTGCGGCTCAGAGACTCGGTGTCAAGAGGGCTGACGGACAGTTCGTACTGGCCGGCAACATTCTGGTCAGACAGAGGGGTACAAAGATCCACCCCGGAGAAAATGTTGGAATAGGCAAGGATGACACCCTTTTTGCTCTGGCAGAGGGCAAGGTCAGATTTGAAAGAGTGGGCAAGGACAAAAAGCAGGTTAGTATAGTAACAATGTAATACGCAAAAAATAAGTCCCGGCACATAAAGGCCGGGACTTTTTGCATATGGAGGGTAACAGGGAATGTTCATTGATCGCGCCAGTATACATATAAAAGCGGGTGACGGAGGCAACGGCATCGTTTCATTCCACAGGGAGAAATATGTCGCGGCAGGCGGACCAGACGGCGGTGACGGAGGAAAGGGCGGCGACGTCATTTTCAAAGTTGATGAAGGGCTAAGGACTCTCATCGATTTCAGGTATAAAAGAAAATATAATGCGGAATCCGGTGATAATGGAGGCGCAGCCAGACGTACCGGCAAAAGCGGCCGCGATACCGTCATAAAGGTGCCGCCCGGGACCATTGTCAAGGATGTCCGGACCGGACGGGTCCTTGCGGATATGGTCGAACCGGACCAGGAGACCCTTGTGGCAAAGGGAGGAAAGGGAGGCGCCGGCAACCAGCATTTTGCGACCTCAACAAGACAGGTCCCAAGCTTTGCAAAGCCTGGTGACCCGGGAGAAGAATTCGATGTCGAGCTGGAACTCAAGCTCATAGCAGATGTAGGTCTCGTAGGCTTTCCCAATGCCGGAAAATCCACGATCCTTTCTGTTGTTTCTGCGGCAAAACCCAAAATAGCGGACTATCCTTTCACTACTCTCGAGCCCAATTTAGGAGTAGTCAGCATTGGTGAAGGAACCAGCTTCCTTATGGCGGATATACCCGGGCTGATAGAGGGAGCTCATGAAGGAGTCGGATTGGGCTTTGACTTTCTAAGGCACGTGGAGAGGAACAGGCTGCTGCTGCATGTAGTGGATGTTGCAGGCGTTGATGGACGTGATCCTTTAAGTGATTTTGAACAGATAAATGAAGAGCTCATGAAATACAATCCGAAGCTCGCGGCCAGACCTCAGGTAGTCGCGGCAAATAAAACAGACCTGCCTCAGGGAAGGGAGAACCTTGAAGGCTTTACAAAGGCACTCGAGGAAAAGGGCTATAAGGTGTTTCCTGTTTCAGCGGCTTCGAACAGCGGTGTAAAGGAACTGATGCAGTACATTGCAGCTCAGTTGAAGGAGCTTCCGGAAGCATTGCCGATGATGGACGAGGTGAAGGATGTCGTTTACAAGGCTGAGGAGGAAGAGCCGTTCACTGTCCGCAGGGAGGGCAATGTATTCATCGTTGAGGGCATTTGGATCAGGAAGGTGGTCGGTTCCACCAACTTCAACATCTATGAATCCCTTCAGTATTTCCAGCGTTCACTCAGGACAAAGGGAGTGATAGATGCTCTCGAGAAGCTGGGGATTAATGAGGGGGATACGGTAAAGATCTACGATATCGAATTTGAGTATATGAGATAGTAAGGAGATAAGTATGCTGACCAGCAAGCAAAGAAGTTATTTAAGAAGTTTGGCAAATACAATGGAGCCCATTTTTCAGATAGGAAAGGGCGGAATTGGTGATAACCTGATAAAGCAGTTCAATGATGCACTTGAGGCGCGGGAGCTGGTAAAAGCGACAGTCCTCAGGAATTCTGAGGCTGGGGCGCGGGAAATAGGCGATGAGATCGCCGGGATCGTGGGCGCCGATGTGGTTCAGGTGATAGGAAACAGGTTCGTGCTCTACAAGGAGTCTGAAAAGCACAAGGAGATCACCTCGGCTTTGTCAGTGATCCGATGATTTCCGCATAAATCTCCGAAGAGTATTTTTTCCAGTTTTCACATACCGACAGCGCATCTTTTTTCGTTCCTACAGTCGCCTTCAATTCTATGAGGGGGAAACCCTTCTCCCTCATGTTGCAGACCACTGTGAACTTATCTTCGCTCTCGGGTATATAATCGGCTGTGATAAGTGAGTCCTCCTCAATTTCCCTGCGCAATGCAGGCGTTATCTTATCCAGCTGTTTTTTTATGCCAGGTGAGATCAGGTTTATAAAATACTGCAATGTATTGTTCCCTGATTTTGTGAGTACATAACCGCCCGGGAGCTCCTGCTTTCTTTTTTCCGGAGCCGGCTTTTCCAGCTTTACCAGTCCGCCTTCACAAAGCTCGTTGAAGCACTGCTGAAACATGAAATAGTTCATCAGACGCGTCTCCAGTACCAGCTTTGTGATTGTTCCATTGCTGGTTGGTATATTCAGCCTGTGCAGTATATACATTATTATAAGCTTGTTCTGAACTATTTCCTGGCTGCTTCCGAGTGGATTCATCCGTACCTCCTTGGGGCCTTTATATGATATTCGTATACAGTGATGTTCTTATAGATTATAGCATAATGTGTCTGCATGTACTATTCAATATTATCCACAATACAAAAAATGGTACCTTGACTATGGTTAAAATAACATGTCTGTGGTATTATTATTCTAAGGACGATTCCCGCACAAAGGAGAAAGACGGATGCAGAAGTATAAAGAGCTTATGCATTTACTAACCGGACTCGGCGCTTCATTTGCCGGTTTTTCGGATGTGAGCGGAAAAACAGCAGACGGCTTCAGCGATCTGCATTATGCGATTACTATCGGTATACGCTTGTCTGACGCAACAATTGATGAAATTGCCGACAAGCCCACCTACACATATTTTCATCATTACAGGACTGTAAATGCAGCGCTGGACCAAATAGCGCTGAGAGGTGCCATGTTCATCCAGCAGTGCGGATACGACGCAGTTGCTGTACCGGCATCACAGACAGTGAACGATGCAGGTGACCCGTACATGGGGATATTTCCACATAAAACAGCAGCTGTCATGGCCGGCCTCGGCGGTATCGGAAAGAACGGACTTTTCCTGCACAGGGAGTACGGTCCCAGGGTTAGACTCACCACTATTCTGACAGATATGCCGCTAATAGCGGACAGTATGGAGACTGCGGCAGCAATTGGGGCGGCACAGACAGATACTGAAGTGCAGTCACCATGTTCAGGCTGCAATTTGTGTGTCAATGCGTGCCCGGCCATGGCCCTGACGGGCAGGGACTGGTATGGTGGAGTGGCCAGGGATGAAATCGTTGATGCAAAAGCGTGCAGCGACTATATGAACAGTAAATTCAAGCATATCGGACGCGGCTCTGTCTGCGGCATTTGCATAAAGGTATGTCCGGTAAGATCTACTCGATCCCGATAAGGTATGTCGGAACGAACAAAACATATAATTTGCAGATAAGCATAGGGGGGATGTACGATGGTTAAAAAGGAGATAATTGCTCTGTTGCTGGCCGGAGGACAGGGCAGCAGACTCGGGGTCCTGACCAAGAAGGCGGCCAAACCGGCAGTATTGTTCGGCGGCAAATACAGGATCATCGATTTCTCGCTGAGTAACTGTATCAATTCAGGAATAGACACTGTAGGTGTCCTTACTCAGTATCAGCCGCTCAAGCTGAACAATCACATCGGTATAGGAAAGCCCTGGGACATGGACAGGATGAACGGAGGAGTCACCATACTGTCGCCATTTATGAAGGAGAGCAGCGGTGAATGGTACACGGGCACTGCAAATGCAATAAGTCAGAATATTGACTATGTGGATAAAATGGCGCCCAAATATGTCATTATCTTGTCCGGCGACCATATTTACAAGATGGATTACTCCGAAATGCTGAAATTCCATGTAAAAAACAATGCAGAGGCCACGATATCAGTAATTAATGTATCCTACGAGGAAGCGTCACGGTATGGCATAATGAGCTGCGATGACAAGGGACGCATACACGAGTTCGCTGAGAAGCCTCAAAATCCCAAGAGTACGCTGGCTTCAATGGGTGTCTACATTTTCACATGGGACGTGCTGAGAGGATATCTGCTTCGGGATGAGCAGATGCAGGACTCAGACCATGATTTCGGCAAGGACATAATACCCGCCATGCTTTCTGAGGAAAGAAGACTCTATGCATACAAGTTTACAGGCTACTGGAAGGATGTCGGTACGATTCAGGCCTTCTGGGAGTCGAACATGGATCTGGTAAAAAGAGTGCCCGAATTCAATCTATACGATCCTGCATGGAGGACATATACCCCGAATCCTGTTAAGCCACCTCATTATGTAGCGCCGTCGGGCAGCATAAAAACTTCGGTGATAGCAGAGGGCTGCATGATCTATGGTACCGTCAGGAACTCTGTTCTTTTCCCGGGAGCCTTTGTAGGAAAGGATACATTGATAGAAAACTCGATAATAATGTCAAATACTCATGTTGGAGAGGGCTGCGTGCTTGATCACTGCATAGTAGGCGAGAGTACGGTCGTGGGCAACAGGGTCGTCATCGGTAAAGGTGAGGATATGCCAAATGAGGATAAACCGGGTGTTTATAGCTCTGGTATCACTGTTGTGGGAGAGCATGCCGAAATACCTGACGATGCCATAATAGGGAAGAATGTAATGATCGACATGCATGCTCAGAAGGAGGACTTCTGCAGCGTAACAGTGCCTTCAGGCTCCAGTATATATAAGGGTGGTGTGTGTGAATGATAAATACAATGGGATTGATACTTTCAGGCTGGAGAAAGCCTGAGTTGAAGGATCTTTCATATATCAGGTCCGTATCTGCCATTCCTTTCGGCGGAAAATACAGAGCAATCGATTTTACTTTATCAAACATGGTCAATTCCGGCATAAAAAATGTCGGAGTGCTCACACAGTACAGCTTCAGGTCATTGATGGACCACCTGGGAGCGGGAAAGGAATGGGATCTTGACAGAAGGTACGACGGACTGTTCATATTCCCGCCATCGCTTTCTGACGAAGAAAACGGCTGGTATAGGGGAAGCGCGGACGCAATGTACCACAATCTCTCCTTCCTGAGACGAAGCAATGAGGAATATGTAGTTATTTCACAGGGAAACGGTATCTTCAAGATGCAGCTGGACGGTATGCTTGAGTACCATATCGAGACCAATGCCGATATTACCCTGGCATACAGAAAAATGTACGACTTCAGTCGTGAAGACCTCTCCAGGCTTGGAATAATAAAGCTTGACGAGAATAACAGAGTGTCCGATCTGCAGGAAAAGCCACTCCATCCCCAGTCTGATCTGGCATCTATCGGCGTATATATGATAAAAAGGACATTGCTGATTTCGCTGCTTGAGGAGTGTATAGCACATGGAGACTACGATTTTGTAAAGGACATAATGATCAAGAAGCTTGGAAAGCTCAACATTTATGGCTATGAGTTCAAGGGCTACTGGCGCAACATCAGCTCTGTACGCAACTATTACAGATGCTCCATGGATATGTTGAATCCGGCTGTACGTGAAGAACTATTCTTTACAAACGGCAAGATATACACCAAGGTGAAGGATGAAGCGCCGGCCAAGTATAATGAAGAGGCAGAGGTCAGGAACTCCATCATTGCAGACGGCTGCTTCATTGAGGGCGTCGTGGAAGACAGTGTGCTGTTCAGGGGCGTCACGGTAGCCAAAGGAGCCGTTGTGAGAAACAGCATAGTAATGCAGGGCGCCGTGATCGAGGAGAATGCATCGCTAAATTATGCGATCATTGATAAGAACGTCATATTGACGAAAGGGAAATACCTTAAAGGAGAGTATGACTATCCTGTTGTCGTAAGCAAAAACTCGGTGGTATAGAAGAGGATGAATGGAGGTGCCGGATATGGTCAATCTGTCAAGCTTTGTTGTTAGAAAATCAGGCAGAAAGGATAACAGCTACTATATAGACTATACGGGAATATATAAAACAAGTGATATAGCACGTGTCACAGGTCTTGAAACAGCAGCTGTGACAATGATATACATTCACCATGGCGCCGAATATGACGGCTCACAGGAGGTTTATTACTTCGGCAGTACAGAGTCAGCCAAAAACGCGATCAATGAGATATTCAGCAATGTCAGAGCGGAGCTGAAGGGCAAGGTGCTGTATTTGACGGAGGCTGAGGTCGAGTATATCAGACGCGCTTTGATAAATGAAGGCAGCAACACCATTTATCTAAAGAGCAAAATAAAGGATGAGATATTCAAAAAGCTGAATGAATGATCCGGATATGCTGATTTTACTAATATTTATTCATTTATTTCTTTAATTAGTCATTTTGATTATTGTAAACCCTCATTTTTTGCGATAATATTATTACATTAAATTTGTATAAGAGATATAGAATTTTGAGGGAGGGTGACAAAATGGCAAAGAGAAAGACAATTATTTCAGTGCTGGCGCTGGTTTTATGTGCAGCATTTGTGTTCGGAGCATGCGGACAGGGAGGGTCATCCAATGTTTTCCGCGTTGGAATAGACGATACTTATCCGCCGATGGAGTACAAGGATGAGGCCGGTAATTATGCAGGCTTTGACATCGACATGGCAAAGGAGATCGCAAAAAGGCTCGACAAGGAAATAGAGTTTGTTCCGACAGCATGGTCGGCAATCTTCACAGCCTTGAGTTCAAACAAGTATGATTGTATAATTTCGTCCCTTAGTATAACGGAAGAAAGAAAGAAGACCATTGCATACACCCGTCCCTATATAGCAAACAATCAGGTCATCGTTGTCAAGATCGACAATGAAGATATCGGATCGGAAGCTGATCTGGGTGACAGGATAGTAGCCGTACAGATGGGTACAACCTCTGAGGACAGCTGCAATGAATTCATGAAAATCACTCCGTTCAAGGATTTTAAGAAGTATGAGGGCATGACCCAGGCACTGAACGAATTGAAAATCGGAAGAGTCGATGCAGTTGTCACCGACCTGGTAGTGGGCAAATATTTTGTTGCCAATGACAAGGAAAGCTTTAAGCTGATATCCACCACACTGCCAAATGAACCGATAGCAGTGGGCTTCACCAAGAGCAACCAGGCTCAGGCTGACAAGGTCGACAAGGTACTCGAGGAAATGATGAAGGATGGATCGCTGGCTAAGATTTCCGAAAAATGGTTCGGCGAAGATATGACAAAAAATCTTGAGTAAGAAACCGGTAGCTTAAGTGATTGGCTGCAGGGCCGTACAATGGTTTTGCAGCCAATTTGCTCATTTATCTGATTATATGGGGGTATCAATATCACATGGCCGATATAATGTCTTTCATTCCCCGTCTGCTTAGAGGAACGGCAATCACGATCGAATTAACTGTCGTGGCAGTAATATTTGGATTGATTTTGGGTTTATTGCTGGCCCTTGGCAGATTGTCGAAAAATGCTATTGTCAATAAGCTAAGCTGGTTGTATATTTGGTTTTTCAGAGGGACTCCTCTGCTGATGCAATTATTTTTCATCTACTATGCGTTCCCTCTGTTCTTCGATCCGCCGCTTAGAGGCCTGAATGCAACAATGGCCGCATTTATCGGATTCAGTCTCAACTCCGGAGCATATCTGGCAGAGATAATCAGGGCAGCCATTCAGTCGATAGACAAGGGTCAGATGGAAGCTGCCAAAGCATTGGGCATGACCTACGGACAAGCCATGAGAAGAGTTATCGTGCCGCAGTCCTACAGAAGGCTCATACCGCCTGTCGGAAATGAATTTATCATGCTCATCAAGGACACATCTCTTGTATCAATAATAGCAATGCAGGACCTGATGAGAGTTACACACGAAATAGAGAGCCAGCAGGCAAAAGCATTGGTTTATATTCCTGCTGCCATTATATATTTGATTTTGACTACTGTGTTCACAGTAGTATTTGAAAAGCTTGAGAAAAAGTATTCTGTTTATGAATAAAGGAGGGCTTGAATGATGTCAATGGTAAAGGTAGAAAACGTATGCAAGTCATTCGGAAGCCTCCAGGTGCTCAAGGACATCGATCTAGAGGTAAAAAAGGGCGAGGTGGTCTGTATCATCGGGCCCAGCGGTTCCGGAAAGAGTACACTGCTAAGGTGTCTGAACCACCTTGAAAGGATCACCAGCGGGCGGATCTACATCGAGGATGAAATAATAGATGAAAGGGAAGCAGGCAAGAACCAGCTGAAGATATCACAGAAGAAGATATCAGAGCTTTGTACCGAGTTGGGCATGGTGTTCCAGCGGTTCAACCTGTTTCCGCACATGACAGTTCTGGAGAATATCATGGAGGCTCCTGTCACGGTAAAGAAGGAACCAAAACAGGAGGTAGAGCAAAAAGCCATCACACTGCTTGAAAAGGTAGGTCTGGTGGATAAAAAGGATGAGTATCCATCCAGACTGTCGGGCGGCCAGCAGCAGAGGGTCGCTATAGCAAGGGCTCTGGCAATGGAGCCCCAAATAATGCTTTTTGATGAACCCACCTCAGCGCTTGACCCCGAGCTGGTAGGAGAGGTGCTGGAAGTAATGAAGGACCTGGCAAGAGAAGGTATGACCATGCTTGTTGTAACGCACGAGATGGGCTTTGCACGAGAGGTTGGAAGCAGGGTCATCTTCATGGACAACGGTGAGATAAAGGAAGAGGGTACTCCGGAGGAGATTTTCTCAAACCCTAAAAACGAAAGGACAAGATCATTCTTGCAAAAGGTTCTCTGACAGATGTCTAAAAAACTCAAAGCGGATCTGGCGCTTTTGGTAATAACGGTGATCTGGGGTGCGTCTTTTCCGATAATGAAGATCGTGCTGGCTTATATTCCGGCATATGCTTACCTGGCACTCAGGTTTTTACTGGCAGCCATGGTTCTGGTCATGATATACCCCAAGTCATTGAAAAATTTAAATAAAAAGACACTGTTCCACGGATGCATACTAGGTCTGCTTATGTTCGGGGGAATGGCTTTTCAGGTTGTCGGCCTGTATACCACATCAGCCTCCAACTCAGGGTTCATCACCGGCCTCAATGTGGTGATGGTGCCTATGATTTCTGCTGTGCTGCTGAAGAAGAAGCCGGACAGAGCGTCGGTCATCGGTATCACAGTTGCATTTGCAGGCCTCTTTTTTCTCTCAGGAGGACTTAAGTTCGACTTTAATTTCGGCGATTTTCTGACATTCCTCTGTGCAATTTGCTGGGCATTTCAGATAACCTTCATAGACAGGTTCACCGAGACAGAGGATGCTTCGCTTCTGGCAATACTTCAGCTGGCTGTAACCGGGATTGCCAGTGCAGGCCTGTGGCTGACAGTGGATATCGGTAAACCAATGACCATCAACAGTACGGTGATCCTGATACTGCTTTTTACAGGCATTCTGGGATCCGCCATAGGTTTTGGCGGACAAACCATTGCCCAAAAGTATACAACTCCTACACACACTTCGTTGATTTTCACCGCCGAGCCTGTTTTCGCAGCGCTTTTTGCCATGGTCATACCCAATGCGGATGGCCTGACCGAGATACCATCGATCACAAAAGCCGTCGGCTGTCTCATGATCCTCGCCGGTATGCTCGTCTCCGAGCTCAAGATCGGGCAGAGAAAGTTGAGGGCCTGAAATCATTAGGTTTGGATGTGTCATATCCAGAACATTACAACGATTTCATTCTTTGGATAAACTCAAACTTTTTAGTGTCTACTTCAGCGTGATGCTGTATGTCAACCAATAATTTCCTATATGTTATTTGAACGATGTAGTATTAATATGTTAATATTTGACTTCATATCTTGTACACAATGTAAACTATGGTATAATATGTACACGAGCATTAACAGGAAATGAAGGTTTTTATGATAGAGATTCGAAGAAAACCACCTGACGATTTGATTTTGATTTTTGAGTATAACGCAGAAACTGTAAAAAAAGTAAAAACCATTAGTGGCAGAAAGTGGGACGCAAAAAACAAGTATTGGGTCGTACCTTATAACACAGAAGCTGTGAGTCGAATAAATGCACTGTTTGACAGATCGATGCTAGTCGATAACACAGGGCTTGACCTTTTCAATGAGCAAGCTAATAAACCAAAACCTTGGGAGCAGCAGACTTTGGAAAGGTTAGGCGAGGCATTGAGGTTAAAGGGGTACAGTTCAAAAACAATTAAAGCATATATGGGTCACATAAGGAGATTCATCAGCTTCAATGAAAAGAATCCTCTGGAACTGGACAAGGCCGATATTGACAAGTATTTGCTGTTTTTATTAGATGACCATGACTGCTCTCATTCATATACCAGCCAGGCGATCAGTGCTGTTAAGTTTCTATATGTTGAAGTATATGGTAATAATGAATTATGCATTAATATATCAAGGCCTAAGAAGGAAAAAAAGCTGCCGGAAATCTTAAGCAAAAACGAAGTTGCCAGGATATTGGAGGCAGTATCAAATATTAAGCACAAGGCCATAATTTGCCTGATCTATTCATCAGGCCTTAGAGTCGGTGAAGCAGTGAGGTTGAGAATAACCGATATCGATAGCAGCAGGATGCTTGTCCATATTGTTCAGAGCAAGGGCAGAAAGGATAGGTATACAATGCTATCCGAGACTGCATTGAAAATACTAAGAGAGTATGTTAAAGAATATAGACCGGGTCATTGGATTTTCCCCGGGCAGTCTGCAAACAAACACCTGACTGAGAGGACGGTTCAAAAGGTATTCGATACTGCACGGCGAAGCGCAGGGATAAAGAAGGATGTAACTGTACATAGTCTAAGACATTCATTTGCTACTCACTTGTTGGAAAGTGGTGTGGATTTGAGATACATTCAAGAACTACTTGGCCACGAAAGTAGTAAGACTACTGAGATCTACACTCGAGTGACAGAAAAGAGCATAAGCAAAATCGTGAGCCCGCTCGATTCGATCATGATGAAATGGTAGATATATAATAACGATTTGGCGAAACAGTACAGAAACTATAAAAACACCCATAGTTAGCATTCGCGAAACACTTCGCAGATACTGCGATAGTATTCGGCATTCACGAACCTTTTGGTTCGTTAAATACATAGTTATATGACACCAGGTGCAAGTACGCCGCCACATCGTGTGGCAGAATATGCAGAAAGGTCTTCGTAGCCATTTTACTTTTATATTATCAGCTAAAATGGTATAATATTGATATAAAGTTTAGGCGGTGAAAATCATGAAATGGGAAGAAGTAAGAAAAATATACCCAAACAGATTTGTAAAAATACAAATCTTAGAATCTCACATGGACGGAAATGTAAGGAAAATTGATGACGTGTCTGTTATCAAAGCATTCAATGATAGCAAGGAAGCAACAAGAGAACTTGTAAGGGCAAAAGATGATATACTTGTTTACCATACCGAAAATGAAAATATAGAGGTTGAAGTTAAGCAAATATTTGGATATCGAGGTATTGTTTAATGGATATTCAATTACGTAATGGGCTTCTTTTCACATCAATAAAATTGATATATAAAGGTGCATCAAAGGTAATTGAGAACGTAGTTATAGATACAGGCGCAGCAGAAACGATAATATCACCGGATATTGTTGAAGAAATAGGCATTATTGCAGAACCCAAAGATACCGTCAGTTCTTTTTATGGTGTTGGTGGTAGTCTTCACAATTTCTTCTCAAAAAAAGTTGATGAAATTGAAATTGAAAATGTGGTTATTAAAGAAGTGAAGCTCGATTTTGGTGTGATAGATCCTAATGGAGACATTAATGGACTTTTAGGTTTAGACTTTTTGGTAAGCACTGGAGCAATTATTGATTTGCAGAGACTAAAATTGGAATTCCGAAAATAAAGAAATATCAAGGAGCCGCCGTCCATGGCGGCTTCTGAATAATAAGGCACCTGGCTTCACATAACAAAGCAGTCAGCGCAAGGGTGCTGGGGGAAAGTCATCCGACCTTATACCATTGACAGCAGAAGCGCGAGCAGGCACCACACCGATTCGCTGGGTGCGAGCACCGCCAGGGAGAAGGGCTACGCGGGTCCAGCTCATCGGCGTCGCGACAGCGGAACGTTATCCGAAATCCTCCTTCTACGTGTCTATGTAGCATTGCCAAGGTAATCCGTAATTCCTGCACGAAGAAGTGGGTAAGGGTATGAAAAAGACCTCCGATTAGGGAGGTCTTTTCTCTGGCAGTCGATCAACTAACTCCCAGAATATGTATTGCTTAGTAGCGGTCGATCAACAACCCCTACAAAATTATCTAATCAACGTACGTTTTTTGTACGCACAATCAATATTATACTACAATTAATGGAATTGTCAATAAAATTTTGAAGGTAAATTATAAGAATACGATCGATCAACAACGCTATCCTTATAATCTACCATAGGATATATCCCGATGATATTATATTCATAATATAGTAGCATTATACAAAGTTCATAAATTTACTGTATTGTCAACCCATGGACGTTGACGTTTTAGCACAGGTACCTTTTTAAAGCCCCAATTTCTCATATCTTCAGGACTTGTTGCAGAAAATATTTTATCCTTTATCGCTGTAAATATCTTATTTTCTACTCCATATTCACCTTTTTTCATGCATTTGGGATCAGCTTCAATTAAACCTCTACGTACTCTGCTCAGAGGATTACATACTACATCCACAATTTCGAGGCCTGATATGTATATTGAATCATTCTTTTTGGCTATAATGAATCCTTTTATTCTATCTCTTAAATCATTTTCAATATTTAAATGTGTTGTTCCATTATTAAAAACATCAAAAAACGCTTTTTGAACCTTGAGATCTAGGGCGTCATCTCTACCTTCAAAAACTATCCTTGCAGACTCAGCTTTATTTTTACTAATGAATGAGCAAAAGTTTTGCAGCACATGTGTAAAAGCTACTATGTACGGTTGTTTTGAGGGCTCATAATATG